>JBKDKQ010000062.1:0-280214 GCA_046344875.1 Labrys sp. (in: a-proteobacteria)
GCGGCCGGTGCGGGCGGGCGCACGACGGGGGCGGCCGGAGCGACCGGCTGTGCCGGTGCCGCGGCCACGGGGGCCACCGGCGTCGGCGCGACGGGCGCCGGGGGGGCGGCCGGGCGCACGGGCGCAGCCGGGGCGGCCTGCGGTGCGGGCGGCGCTCCCGTCGGGCGGCGCTTCACGGTCTCGACGACAACCGTCTTCGTGCGGCCATGCGAGAAGCTCTGGCGCACGGTGTCGGGCGCGCTCGATGGCCGCTTCAGTGTCAGCGTCTTCGAGCCCTGGTTCGGGTTGGAGACGCTCAAGGTATCGCCCGGGTTCTTCGTGTCGGTCATTCCGTCTCGGATCCTGCCGGTCACGCCGGCTTGTCTTTATCAAGGTCAATGGCGGCGCCCGTTGGTCGGACATCGCCTTCGTCGGTCGGGGCCCCGTCACCGGTCGGCCTTCCCGCAACGGCCGCCATGGCCGCTTCGGGAAGGCCGCCATGCCGCCAGGTTTCGAGGGCGGCCACGCGGTCGAGGAAACCGTCGCAGGCCGGGCCCGCAACGAGCGCTGCATGTATCACATTTGACCGGCCCAATGCCAAATCCATTTGGGCCGATGTGAAGATTCTGACGATCGCAGGCCCGTGATCGAGCCCGACACGGCGCACGGCCCGCGCGAAATCGGCTTCGCTCTCCGCCGATGCGCCCTGCGCGTGCAGCAGCACACGGACTTTCCCGCTTTCGATCGCCCGGAATACCTTCGCCGTGCCGGGTACGACGAGGCCGGCCTTGTTCGCGAGCGACAGCATGTCGAGCGCCTGGCGCTCGAGGAGCAGGTCGACCCGGTCGCCGAGATCCGGCGGCACGGTCACGGCCTCCTTCAGCCCGCGGGAGAACGCCTTCTTGCGGACGGCCTGGTCGAAGGCCGCGCGGCTCGCGCTGACATGGACGCCGCGCCCCGGCAGGCGGCGCTTGAGATCGGGCGTCAGCGTCCCGTCGGGCGCCACGACGAAGCGGATGAGGCGGTCGACCGGCCGGACCAGCCGCGTCGCGACGCAGGTCCGCTCGCGCGCGCGGCGGTCGTCCCCGTCATCCCCGTCCTCTTCGCTGCGTCGCGGTCGTGCCAATCGATCAGGCCTCCGCCGTTTCCGCGGGCTCGGCCTCGACCGGCGCCTCGATCCAGCCGGCGCGTACGCGCGCCGCCATGATGATCGCCTCGGCTTCCTCGCGGGTGAGACCGAAGGAGTCGAGATAGCCCGCATGGCGGGTCGTCTCGCCGTCCTTCTTCTCGGTCCAGCCGACGAGATCGTCGGTGGCACAGCCGGCGAGGTCCTCGACCGACTTCACGTCGTTCTCACCGAGCGCGACGAGCATGGAGGTCGTCAGGCCGTCGAGGCCCTTGAGATCGTCGGCGACACCGAGCGCGACGCGCTTGGCGTCAAGCTCCGCCTCGACCGCCTCGAGATGATTTCTGGCGCGCGTCTGGATTTCGTCGGCCGTGTCCTCGTCAAACCCCTCGATCGAGGCGATGTCGCCGAGATCGACATAGGCGACCTCCTCGACCGTGCGGAACCCTTCCGAGGCGAGAAGCTGGCCGACGACCTCGTCGACGTTGAGCGCATTCATGAAGATCTGGGTGCGGGCGACGAATTCCTTCTGGCGCCGCTCGCTCTCCTCGGCCTCGGTGAGAATATCGATATCCCAGCCGGTGAGCTGGGAAGCAAGGCGCACATTCTGACCGCGCCGGCCGATGGCGAGCGAGAGCTGCGCCTCGGGCACGACGACCTCGATCTTCTCGGAATCCTCGTCGAGCACCACCTTCGACACTTCCGCCGGCTGCAGCGCGTTGACGACGAAGGTCGCGACGTCGGGCGACCAGGGAATGATGTCGATCTTCTCGCCCTGCAGTTCGCCGACGACGGCCTGGACGCGCGAGCCGCGCATGCCGACGCAGGCACCGACGGGGTCGATCGAGGAATCGCGGCTGATCACCGCGATCTTGGCGCGCGAGCCCGGATCGCGGGCGACGGCCTTCACCTCGATGATGCCGTCATAGATCTCCGGCACTTCCTGGGCGAAGAGCTTCGCCATGAACTGGGGATGGGTGCGCGACAGGAACACCTGCGGCCCGCGCTGCTCGCGACGGACATCGAAGAGATAGGCGCGCAGCCGGTCGCCCGGCCGGAACACTTCGCGCGGCAGCAGCTCGTCGCGGCGTACCACCGCTTCGCCGCGGCCGAGATCGACCACCACGTTGCCGTACTCGACGCGCTTGACGAGGCCGTTGACGATCTGACCGACACGGTCCTTGAACTCGTCATACTGCCGGTCGCGTTCGGCCTCGCGCACCTTCTGGACGATGACCTGCTTCGCCGACTGGGCGGCGATGCGTCCGAAATCGAAGGGCGGGAGGGTTTCGGCGATGGCGTCGCCGACCTGGGCTGCCGGGTTGCGACGGCGCGCATCCACGAGTGAAATCTCGCGCGGATCATTCTCGACCTGCTCGACGACCAGAAGATGGCGCGACAGGCGCAGCTCACCGGTCTTGGGATCGATGTTGGCGTGGACGTCGGTCTCCATGCCGTAGCGCGAGCGCGCCGCCTTGGCGATGGCGTCTTCCATCGCCTCGATCACGATCTGGCGGTCGATCGACTTCTCGCGCGCGACGGCATCGGCGATCTGCAGGAGTTCCAGTCGGTTGGCGCTGACGGCCATGGCGGCGTCCTCCGGTTGAACCTTCGTTCGGTCAGGGGTCGGGTGTCGGTCTGGTCAGTTCTTCGTCTTCTTGGCCGCCCGGCCGCGCGCTGGCGGTTCGGACGGCTGTTCATCCTCGGTGGCCTCGAGCGACGGCGCGCCATCGGCCGCGTCGAGTTCGGCGGCGAGCGCCTTCGAGGCCTGCTTGGCCCGGCGCAGCGATTCGGTGATCAGCGCATCGGTCAGGACGAGATGGGCCTCCGTCATGTCCTCGATGCGCAGCGTGACGTCCGTCGCCTCGCCCGGCTGGGCGTCGAGACGGCGGATCATGGCCTTGGTGCCCTCGGCCCCGAGCAGGATGCAGCGGAACCGGCGACGCCCGGCGACGATCAGGCCCATCTCGATCTTCGCCTCGTGACCGGCCCAGCGCGCGAAGTCGCCGGCGCGCACGAGCGGACGGTCGATGCCGGGAGAGGAGAGCTCGAGATGATAGGCGCGCCCGACCGGATCCTCGACGTCAAGCACGGGCGACAGCGCCCGGCTGATCGCTTCGCAATCATCGACCGTCATGGTGCCGTCCGGTCGCTCGGCCATGATCTGGACCGTGCAGCCATTGGTGCCGGTGACGCGCACGCGCACCAGACGGTAGCCCATCGGCAGCATGGTGCGCTCGGCGAGGATCGCGACGCGCGCGGCAACGCCGCTCTCGGTGAGGAGACGCGGCTCGTGCAGCGGATCGGCGGCGGCGGTTTCCGTCAACAGTGCCTCTGGCAATAAAAAAGAGCGGGTCCCGGCCGGGGCCCACTCTCGATAAAGCGACCCTACGGTCGTCTATGAGATATCCTCATCGGATGACGCGCATATAGGCGAATCCGCCGCCTCTTGCAAGGTATCCGCCGCATGCGCCCGGCGCGGTTGTCAAGGCCGCGCGCCGGTGGCAACGTTTCGGCGTGGCGGCCGGCCGGTGACATCGGTCCGGATCCACGCCACCGAGGCTGCGAGGCGACAGGCGCATGGCCGAAGATCCGGGCGAGACGGGCCCCCGCACCAGCATGGCCGTCGACGGCATGCCGGAGGCGAGCCTCGACGCGCTGTTCACGCGCAACCGGCAATGGGCGCAGCGCAAGGTCCAGCAGGACCCGACCTTCTTTGCGAGGCTCGTCGGCCAGCAGTCGCCACGCTATCTGTGGATCGGCTGTTCCGACAGCCGCATCACCGCGAATTCGGTCCTCGATCTCGATCCGGGCGAGGTGTTTGTCCACCGCAACATCGCCAATTTCGTCCACACCTCGGACATGAACCTGCTCGCGGTCCTCGAATATGCGGTCGGGACACTGAGGGTCGAGCACATCATCGTCTGCGGGCATTATGGCTGCGGCGGGGTGCGGCGCTCGATCGTCGAGGATCGCTCCGATCTCGTCGATCACTGGCTGCAGCCGCTCACCATGCTGTACCGCAAGCACCAGACGAGCTTCGACGCGCTGCCGGACGAGGCCGCGGTGCTCGACAGGCTGTGCGAACTCAATGTCGAGATGCAGGTGCGGCGCGTCGCCTCGACGCCGATCGTCGAGGGAGCCTGGAAACGCGGGCAGGGCCTTCATCTGCACGGCTGGATCTACGGCATCCAGGACGGCCTGCTGCGCGATCTCGTGCCGACCATCTCCTCGATCGCGGCACGCGACGCGCTGCCGACGGTCGACCGCCATGCGCAGGTGCCGATGCCGCCGCGGCATGTCGGCATTCTCCATTCCGGCCAGTTTTCCGCGAGTGCCGCCGAGCCCGACCCCTGCTGCCCGCCGCCGGCCTGACGTCACACGCCTCGCGTCACCCACCGATGCGATAGGAAGCCTCGGTGGTGCCGCAGGCGAACGACCGCACGCTCTCGAGCGTCCAGCGGTCGCGGCAGGGCTGCGCCTCCTCGAAAAGCCGAATGCCCGCCCCGATCCGGATCGGCAGCGTGAAGATCCGCGCCGAGCGCACGAGACCGCGCTCGAGCGCCTGCCGGATCGTATCGGCGCCGCCGTCGAGAAAGGCGTCGGGGGCGAGGGCAGCGACCGCCTCGAGGCTCGTCACTGCGCTGACCCTCGGCGGCAACCCATCCGGCAACGGCCGCCGCGTGAGCACGTGGCCCGCGACATGGGCGGGATAGGTCCAGCCGTGCTGCGGCACGATGCGGTCGAAGGTGCGCCGCCCGATGACGACGGCGTCGACGCTCGCGATGAAGGCGTCATAACCGTAATCATTGCCGGCGAAGGCATCGAGGTGGTCGAGCGAATCGTCCCGCCCGGCAATGAAGCCGTCCAGCGTCTGGGCGATGAAGAGTTTCATCCCGCCACTCCCTTGCGATCCGCTCTGATTGACAGCGACAGCCGACCTTCTCTACGGTCCGGCCGCGTTTTGCCGGGCCGTGCCACGCCGCGACGCTGCTTGTCGCTTTCTTGACAGAAAAATGTGGTCCGGCCCGCTAGGCGTTTGCGACTAGCGCTCGCCCGCCATCCGGAGGTCGTTCTCATGAAAGTTCTCGTGCCCGTCAAGCGGGTGGTCGACTACAACGTCAAGATCCGCGTCAAGCCCGACGGCTCAGGCGTCGAACTGACCAACGTCAAGATGTCGATGAACCCCTTCGACGAGATCGGCGTCGAGGAAGCGCTGCGCCTCAAGGAAGCCGGCAAGGCGACCGAGGTCGTCGTCGTCTCGATCGGCCCTGCCGGTTCGGCCGAGACGATCCGCACCGGCCTCGCCATGGGCGCCGATCGCGGCATCCATGTGAAGACCGACGCGGTGGTCGAGCCGCTCGCCGTCGCCAAGATTCTCAGGAAGGTCATCGAGACGGAAGCGCCGGGCCTCGTCATTCTCGGCAAGCAGGCGATCGACGACGACATGAACGCGACCGGCCAGATGCTCGGCGCGCTCACCGGCTGGCCGCAGGGCACCTTCGCCAGCAAGGTCGAGATCGGCGACGGCTCGGTCGACGTGACGCGCGAGGTCGATGGCGGCCTGCAGACCGTGACGCTGAAACTGCCCGCGATCATCACCACCGATCTCCGCCTCAACGAGCCGCGTTACGCCTCGCTGCCGAACATCATGAAGGCGAAGAAGAAGCCGATCGACGAGACCTCGCCCGAGGCGCTCGGCATCGACATCACGCCCCGCCTCGCGGTGGTCAAGACCGTCGAGCCGCCGGCGCGCCAGGCCGGCAAGAAGGTCGCTTCCGTCGCCGAACTGGTGTCGAAGCTCAAGACCGAGGCCGGCGTCCTCTGACGCCGCCACCCTTTCCCATTCGCGCCCGGACACTCCGCCATGAGCACGCTGCTTCTCGCCGAACATGACAATGCGGTCCTCAAGGACGGCACCCACAAGGCCCTCACCGCCGCGACCGGCCTCGGCGCGCCGGTCACCATCCTCGTCATCGGCCAGGGCTGCGGCGGGGTCGCCGCCGAAGCCGCCAAGCTCGCGGGCGTCGCGAAAGTCCTCGTCGCCGATGACGCCCTTTATGCGCAGCGCATGGCCGAACCGACGGCGGCGCTCGTCGCGGGCCTCGCCGGCGCCCATTCGGCCGTGATCGCGCCCTCGACCACGACCTGGAAGAACGTCATGCCGCGCGTCGCGGCGCTGCTCGACGTCATGCAGGTGTCGGACGTCGTGAAGGTGCATTCCGACGACACGTTCGATCGGCCGATCTATGCCGGCAACGCCATCCAGACCGTCACCTCGCGCGACGCCAAGAAGGTGATCACGGTGCGCACCGCCTCCTTCGCCGCCGCCGGCGAGGGCGGGTCGGCGCCGGTCGAGGCCGTCGCCGCCGCCGCCGATCCGGGCCTCTCGACCTTCAAGGGCGAGGCCGTCGCCAAATCCGACCGTCCGGAACTCGCCTCCGCCAAGATCGTCGTCTCGGGCGGTCGCGCCATGCAGAGCCGCGAGAATTTCCGCCTCTACATCGAGCCCGTCGCCGACAAGCTCGGTGCGGCCGTGGGCGCCTCGCGCGCGGCGGTCGATGCCGGCTATGCGCCGAACGACTGGCAGGTCGGCCAGACCGGCAAGGTCGTCGCTCCGGACCTCTACGTCGCGGTCGGCATCTCGGGCGCGATCCAGCACCTCGCCGGCATGAAGGACTCCAAGGTCATCGTCGCGATCAACAAGGACGAGGAAGCCCCGATCTTCCAGGTCGCCGATTACGGCCTCGTCGCCGATCTCTACACCGCCATGCCGGAACTGGCGGCCGAGCTCGACAAGCTGCCGAAGTAAGGTTTTCGCGCCACCTCTCCCGCCTCACAGGCCGAGATGGCGCTCGATGATCGCGGGATCGGCGAGGGCTGCGACCGGATGGGTCGCCGCGATCACGCCGTCCTGCAGGAAGGCGACGCGCTGCGCCATGCGGCGCACCAGATCGATGTCCTGTTCGACGAGTATGACCGCGAGCCGCCGCTCGCGCGCGACACGTGCGACCGTGTCACCGATACCGGCGACGATGTTGGGCTGCACTCCTTCCGACGGCTCATCGAGAAGCAGCACGCGCGGGCGTGCCATCAGGGCGCGGGCGATGGCGAGCTGCTGCTGCTGGCCGCCGGAGAGGTTCCCGGCCCGTCGCGCGCGCATGTCGCGCAGGACCGGAAACAGCGCATAGGCCTCCGCGATGCCGGTATTGCCGCGATCGGCGAGCCGCAGATTCTCCTCCACGGTAAAGGCCGCGAAGATTTCTCGCCCCTGCGGCACATAGGCGAGGCCGGCGCGCGCGATCTCGAAGGTCTCGCGCCCGGTCATGTCGACGCCGTCGAGCCGGATCGACCCGGCGCGCGGCCTGATCAGGCCCATCAGCGTGCGCAGGAGCGTCGTCTTGCCGGCCCCGTTGTGGCCCAGCACGGCGAGTGTCTCGCCCGCGGCGACGGACAGCGAGACACCGTCGAGCACGGTGCCCTCGCCATGGCCGCTGACGAGGCCCGAAACCTCAAGCATGGGGCGTCCCCGTGGCCGTCGTGCCCAGATAGGCCTCGATCACGGCGGGATGGGCGCGCACCGTGTCGAAGGATCCCTCGACGACGACGCGCCCGCTGATCATGGCCGCGACACGCCCGCCGAGGGCTGCCACCGCCGCCATGTCGTGTTCGATGACGATGGTCGCGACGCCCTCCTCGTCGCGCAGGCGCCGCACGAGATCGATCGTCGCCAAGGTCTCCGCCCGGGTCATGCCGGCGGTCGGCTCGTCGAGGAGGACGAGACGCGGCCGCGTCGCCAGCACCATGGCGATCTCGAGCCATTGCTTCTGGCCATGCGACAGCGACCCGGCCGACCAGTCCGTCCGATCCGCGAGGCCGACGCGCTCGAGAAGACCATCGGCGGCACTGCGCCGGGTCTTTGGCGCGGCAAGGCGCGCGATCGCAAGATTTTCCGCGACGGTCAGTTCGTCATAGACGCTCGGCACCTGGAATTTCCGGCCAACGCCCTGCCGCGCGATCCTGTCGGGCGCCAGACCCGCGACCTCGAGACCGCCGATCCGCACGCTCCCGGTGTCTGGCCGCAACTGGCCGGTCAGGAGGTTGAACAGGGTCGTCTTGCCGCAGCCGTTCGGGCCGATCACGGCCAGGAGTTCCCCAGCCGCAAGCGTCAGGTCGACGGCGTCGACGGCGCGCACGCCGCCGAAGCTCTTCGTCAGGCCGCGAACCTCGAGCAGCGCGCGGTCGTCGTCGCTCACGCGCAGCCGGCCTGCGGCGCGATCGGTCCGAGCGCTTCCACGATCGACAGGCCCGCGCCCTCGGTCTTGGCGAGGAACATATTGAGCGTGACGTGATGGTCGGTCGCGCCGATCGACATCGGACCGGTCGGCGTCTCGATCGTCAGGCCCTGAAGCCCATCGACGAGCGCCTCGCTGTCGATCTTGCCGGCCTTCTCCAGCGCCGCCTTGACCGACATGAGCGCGTTGTAATGGGTCATGGCGTAGTGGGAGATCGGCACGTCATTGCCGGCCTTGGCGCGGATGCGGGCGACGAAATCCTTCACGCCCGGATCGGTGCCGGAGGCGGCGAAGGGCACGGTGACCCACATGTTCTGGCCCTTGCCCTCGCCGAAAGCGCCGAGATAGGTCTCGGCAAAGCCCAGGAACCCGACCGTCACGTCCTTGAGCAGGCCGAAATCCTCCGCCTGCTTGATGAAGGTGATCGCGTCCGCGCCCGGCAGGGCGAAGAGCAGCACCTTCGCGCCGGAATCCTTGATCTTGCGGATGGTCGGCGTGAAGTCCTTCACCGCCCAGGGCGTGAATTCCGTGCCGACCATGGTGCCGCCGAGACCGGCGACGATCTTGTCGGCCGCCTGGAACATCTTCTGCGGCCAGACGTAGTCGGCGCCGAAGGCGTAGTAGCTGGTGCCGGCGCTCTTGTTCAGCGCGGGAACGAGCTTCTCGAGTTCCTGGTTCGGGACTGTGTTGAAGCAGAACATGTAGCGGCCGCAGGCGCCGCCCTCGTAATTGGTGGCATAGAGGAGCGGCGTCTTGAGCTTCTCGACGACCGGCGCCATCGCGTCGCGGTTCGAGGAGGTGATCGGCCCGGTCAGGGCCAGGACCTTGTCGCCGCGGATCAGGCGGTTCGTCTTCTCGACCGCGGTCTTGGGGTCGGTCTTGTCGTCCTCATACTTCACCTCGACCTTGGAGCCGAGGATCCCGCCGGCGGCGTTGATCTCCTCCATGGCGAGGTCGAGGCCGAGCTTGGCCTGGTTGCCATAGAGTTCGAGGCCGCCCGAGAAGGGCAGGACCGCGCCGATGGCGATCGGCTCACCCGCCGCCAGCGCCGGCGCCGACAGGAGGCCGGCCGGAAGCGTCGTCGCCGCGGCACCCGCCGCGAGCCCCTTGAGTATGTCGCGTCTCCTGAATCCCGTCACGGCCGTGCTCCCCTGTATGACTGTCGCGCGCGCGTCCAACCGCGCGTCCCCTCGCCTCGCCATGTGACGACCCGGGGCGAAGGCTTGTCAAGGAAGGACTTTTCCGGCGCACGAACGAGACGCGCGGTCCGTTCCGGTGGTCGTCCCCGGCATGAAACGGTTGACGAAACCGCGCCGCCGGTTGAAACGTCGCGCGCCGTCAGACCCAGGTCCGCCCCCGATGCCCGAACTTCTTCTCGAACTCTTCTCCGAGGAAATCCCCGCCCGGATGCAGGCGCGCGGCGCGGAGGATCTGAAGAAACTCGTCACCGACGCGCTGGTCGAGCGCGGCATCCTGTATGAGGGCGCCGTCGCCTATGCGACGCCACGGCGTCTGACGTTGCGTGTCGTCGGCCTGCCGGCCCGCCAGCCCGACGTGAAGGAGGAGCGCAAGGGCCCTCGCGTCGGCGCGCCCGATGCCGCGATCCAGGGCTTCCTCAAGGCCGCGGGGCTTGCCTCGATCGATCAGGCGACGGTCGTCGAGGACAAGAAGGGCGCCTCCTACGTCGCGATCATCGAGCGACCCGGCCGCGAGACGCCGGCGGTCATCGCCGAGATCATCCCCGCCATCATCCGCAGCTTCCCCTGGCCTAAGTCGATGCGCTGGGGCTCGGGCACGCTGCGCTGGGTGCGCCCGCTCCAGTCGATCCTGTGCCTGTTCGGCTCGGATCAGGAGGAGCAGATGGTGGTCCCCTTCGAGGTTGACGGGATCGTCGCGGGCGACAGCACGGCCGGCCATCGTTTTCTGGCACCAGCACGGTTCTCGGTGCGCCGCTTCGACGACTATGTCCACAAGCTGGAGCAGGCGAGGGTCATCCTCGACGCGGCGCGTCGCCGCGACGTCATCCTGCACGAGGCGCGCAACCTGTGCTTCGCGCAGGGCCTCGACCTGGTCGAGGACGACGCGGTCCTCAACGAGGCCGCCGGGCTCGTCGAATGGCCGGTCGTGCTGATGGGCCGTTTTGAGGAACGCTTCCTCAAGATCCCGCCGGAAGTCATCCAGACGACGATCCGGGCGAACCAAAAATGCTTCGTCGTCCGCGATCAGGCGACCGGGGCGCTGACCAACCGTTTCGTGCTCGTCTCCAACCTCTTGGCTGACGATGGCGGGGAAAAGATCATCGCCGGCAATGCGCGCGTCATCCGGGCGCGGCTGTCGGACGCGCAGTTCTTCTACGAGACCGATCTTGCGAAGCGGCTCGAGGACCGCCTCCCCAAGCTCGGCGACATCGTCTTCCACGCGCAGCTTGGGACGCAGGCCGAGCGCGTCGAGCGCCTGCAGGCGCTCGCCCGCACGCTTGCCCCCATCGTCGGCGCCGATGCGGACAAGGCCGCGCGCGCAGCCCTGCTGTGCAAGGCCGATCTCGTGACCGAGGTGGTCGGCGAGTTTCCAGAACTGCAGGGTCTGATGGGCAAGTACTATGCCCTGGCGCAGGGCGAGGACACGTCGATCGCCACCGCCTGCGAGGAGCATTACAAGCCGCAGGGCCCGACCGACCGTGTACCGACCGACCCCGTCGCCATCGCCGTGGCGCTCGCCGACAAGCTCGACACGCTGGCGGGCTTCTGGGCGATCGACGAGAAGCCCACGGGCTCGAAGGATCCCTACGCGCTGCGCCGCGCCGCGCTCGGCGTGATCCGGATCGTGCTGGAGAATGGCATCCGCTTGCCGCTCCTCGCGCGGTTCCGCGCCACGCTCGAGGGTCATCGCGCGGCGACGGCCGACGCCATGACGCTGAGCGAGCCGATCGCTTCAGACCTCCTCGCCTTCTTCGCCGACCGCCTGAAGGTCTATCTGCGTGACAAGGGCGCGCGGCATGATCTCGTGACGGCGGTCTTCGCGCTCGCGGATCAGGACGATCTTCTGATGGTCGTCCGCCGCGTCGAGGCGCTCGGGCGCTTCCTCGATACGGAGGACGGCGCCACGCTGCTCGCCGGCATGCGCCGCGCCGCCAACATCCTGCGCGCGGAAGAAAAGAAGGACGGAGCCGGCGCCTTCGCCGGCGGGGCCGATCCGGGCCTTTTCGTGGAGCCGGCCGAACAGGCGTTGGGTGCGGCGGTCGAGCGGGCGCGGCAGGCTGCCGGCGCCGCGATCGCGCGTGAAGATTTCGAGGGCGCCATGGCGGCGCTCGCGGCGCTGCGCGGACCGGTCGACGCCTTCTTCGAGGCGATCCTCGTCAATGCCGAGGATCCGGCGCTGCGCCGCAACCGGCTGAAGCTCCTCGATTCGATCCGCGAGGCGACCCGCGCCGTCGCCGACTTCTCCCGCATCGAGGGCTGAGCGCGCCCCAGCCAGCGTCCTGTATCGCCGGGCACTGCGAACGGCACGAAACCGGCGCAGAACCGTCTCGAAATTGTCGCTGAACGCGTTGACACAGGGGCGTCGAGGGCGTTCCCTGCGTCGCGACCCGGCCCGCGAAATCGCGTGGCTGGGGTTTTTGCATTGTTCGAGCCGAGAGTGGTCGCGTGCTGATCTATCTGCCGATCGCCGAGATTCCGGTGAACATGTTCATGATCCTCGGCATGGGCGCCGCGGTCGGTTTCATCTCGGGCCTGTTCGGCGTCGGCGGCGGATTTCTGATGACGCCGCTCCTGATCTTCTCGGGTATTCCGCCGGCGGTTGCCGTCGCGACCGAAGCGAGCCAGATCGCGGCCTCCTCCACCACCGGCGCCATCGCCTATTGGCGGCGGCGCGCGCTCGACGTGAAGCTCGGTACGCTACTCCTCGTCGGCGGCTTCATCGGCACAGTGCTCGGCGTCTGGTTCTTCAACCGGATGCGCACGATCGGTCAGCTCGATTTCATCATCCAGATCTCCTACGTCACGCTGCTCGGCTCGGTCGGCATGCTGATGTTCATCGAGAGCATCCGCTCGATCCTGCGGTCCCGTGCCGGCAAACCGGCGCCGCGGCGCAAGGCCGGTCAGCATCTGTGGTTCCATGGCCTGCCGTGGAAGATGCGCTTCGAGACCTCGGGCCTTTACGTCAGCATCATCCCGCTTCTGGCGCTCAGCATTTTCATCGGCTTTGTCGGCGCCGTGCTCGGTGTCGGCGGCGGCTTCATGCTGGTGCCGGCGCTGATCTACCTCTTCCGCGTGCCGACGGCGGTCGTGGTCGGCACGTCGCTGTTCCAGATCCTCTTCACCATGCTCGCGGCGACCGTCCTGCACGCCACGACGAACCAGTCGGTCGATCTCGTCCTGGCGCTTCTCTTGATCATCGGCGGGGTTATTGGCGCGCAGTTCGGGGCGCGCGCGGGCCGCAACATCAATGGTGAGACCTTCCGCTTCCTCCTCGCCCTGATCGTGCTCGGCGTGGGCCTTCGGTTCGCGATTGAACTCGCGGTGCAGCCGGAGGAACTGTTCTCGCTGACGATCCGGGAGACGGCCCCGTGATCGGCCGCCTGTTTCTTGCCCTGTCGCTCTTGCTCGTGCCGGTCGCCGCCGGCGCCGAAGCGCTGGTGACCTCCGTCTCGACGCCGCGCGTGGCGATCAAGTCGAACTTCGCCGGCGCCGAGATCGTCGTCTTCGGCTCGATCCAGAAGGCGGATTCGCTGGCGCCGACGCAGGGCCCCTACGACGTCGTCATCATCGTGCGCGGCCCCCGCGCGGCGATCGACGTGCGCGAGAAGGGACGGATGGCCGGCATCTGGGTCAACACCGACCGGCGCCGCTTCGCCGATGCGCCGACCTTCCTCGCGATCCAGTCGACGCGCGCGGTCGACGTCTTCGCGACGCCGGAGATGATCGAGGAGTACCGGATGAGCCTGCCGCTCGGCGTCGACGTCGGCCCCCCGGCGCAGGCGCGCGCGCCGGATCCCTTCCGCGACACGCTGGTGCGCCTCAAGCGCGAGCAGGGCCTCTATCAGGAAGCGCCGAACGGCGTCGTCTTCCTGTCGGACACGCTGTTCCGCACCACGATCCCGCTGCCACCCAACGTGCCGCTGGGCGGGTTCGAGGTCGAGACGCGGCTGTTCGGGAAGGGCGAGATGATCGCCGCGCAGCGCAACCGCCTGGAGGTCTACAAGACCGGCTTCGAGGAGGCGGTCGCCGAGCTCGCGCGGCAGCAATCCTTCATCTATGCGCTCGCGACCTGCTTCATGGCGGTTGCCCTCGGCTGGCTCGCCACGGTGATCTTCCGCCGCGACTGACGCGCCGCCCGCTTACTCGTCGTCGCGGGCATAGCTGATCACGGAGAGAAACCGGATCGGCAATTGCCGCAATTCGTCCGGCCCGTGCGGCGCATCGGCATCGAAGAACAGGCTGTCGCCCGGCTTCATCGTGTAGAGCCGGTCGGCGTGGCGGTACACGACCTCGCCTTCGAGCATGTAGAGGAACTCGAGGCCCGAGTGCTGGAACAGCGGGAAGACGTCGGAGGCCTCCGTCAGTGTGATCATGTAGGGCTCGACGACCACCCGCCCGCCACGGCTCGTGGTGTGGCCGAGGAGGTGGTACTGATGGCCGGCCCTCGTGCCGCGCCGCTCGATCTCCAGCCCCTGGCCGGCCTTGACGAAGACCGCCTCGCGCCGTTCCTCGAAGCGGCGGAAGAAGGCCGTGACCGGTACGCCCAGCGCCCGCGACAGCGCCTGCAATGTCGTCAGCGAGGGCGAGGTGACGCCGTTCTCGATCTTGGACAGCATGCCGAGCGACAGGCCCGCGGCCTGGGCGAGATCGGCGACCGTCATGCCGAGCTTGGTGCGGAAGGACCGGACCTCGCGGCCGATGGCGACCTCGAGGACATTGTCGCGGGCACCGCCGAGCGCGTGGGGGTCCTGTCCGCCGTCCTCTCGCGCGCCCGCAGCTCCTTCGTCGGCCATCATGTCCCCGCCAGGCTTCGCACCGCGTCGATACCGACAAGACCGCCACCGAATTCGTCGGCGGCATCGAGAAGGCAGGTGAGACAGTAATCCGCGCTGGCGCTGTCGGCCAAGAGGTGGAACACCGGAGTGGCGCCGATCTCGGCACGGGTGACGATGCCGGTGAGCTTGGCGACCGAGGTCTGCGCGATCGAAAGATCAGCGAACTTGTGCAGGCGCAGGTCGATGCCGCAGATCTTGGCGAACATGGCCGGTGCCTCGCCGCCCGTGATCGCGAACCAGGCATGGCTGTCGCGGCGCAGCAGCGGATAGGTGCGCTCCTCGTCCTCGATGCGCCAGCCGGCGAGAAGCGCGTCGAGACGGGCTCCCTCACCCGAGAGCGGCCCGAGCAGGATCACCTCGCCGGGTGCGAGCACGAGGCAGAGGCCCCCATCGGCCTGCCGGAAGGCGCGGTTGGGCTCGCCCTCGACGACGACGCCGCGTGCCTGCATGGCGGGAATGGTGCCGCGCCCCTTGAAGCCGAGGCGTGGCAGCGCCGACAGATCCGCGATGGCGAGCCGCAATGGATCGGCCGTGCCGAGGCCTTCGGCCACCAGCGCGTCGGCAGTCGTCGAAAAGTGCGCGCCCAGGCCCTCCAGCCGGGCATGGAGCGGCGAGCGGCGGAGCGGCGTCGCGACCATGGTCAGAGCTCCTGGCGCCGGTTGTCGGGATCATAGAAGGGCGCGGGCGTCACGATCGCCTCGATCATGCGCCCGCCCTCGATCCGGATGAAGAAGCGCGAGCCGGTCTCGGCGAGGTCCGGCGGCACATAGGCGAGGCCGACGACCATGCCGAGCGACGGCGAGAGGACGGCCGAGGTGACGCGTCCGACGATCGTCTCGCCTTGGATGACGAGGTGGCACTCCTTCGGCGCCGGCGCGGTCGGGTCGGCGAGCGTGAAGCCGATCAGGCGACGGCTCATGCCCTTCTTCATCTGCATGGCGATCGAGCGCTGGCCGACGAAGAAGGGCTTCTTCATCGACAAGGCCCATTCCATCGCCGCCTCGCCCGGATGGGTGAGGCCGTCCGTGTCCTGTCCGATGATGATGTGGCCCTTCTCGAGCCGCATGACGCGCTGCGCCTCGACGCCGAAGGGCTTCAGGCCATGGGGGGCCCCGGCGGCCGCCAGCATGTCCCACAGCGCCTCGCCATGGCCCGACGGACAATGGATCTCATAGCCGAGCTCGCCGACGAAGCCGACGCGCAGAACCCGCACCGGGATGCCGCCGAGCATGCCCTGGCGCACGCCCATATAGGGGAAGGCCTCGGCCGAGAAGTCGATGTCGCTCTCGATCGCCTGGATCACCGCGCGCGCCTTCGGCCCCGCGAGGTTGATGCCGGCCCAGGCGGCGGTGACGTTGGCGACGTCGACATCCATTTTCCACTGGCTGTTCCACCAGGTCATCTGGCGATAGACCTGATCGACGCCGCTCGTGGTGGCGGTGACGTAGAAATGCCGCTCATGCAGGCGCGCCGCGACGCCGTCATCGATGATGACGCCGGCATTGTCGGTCATCAGCGCATAACGCGCCCGTCCGACCGGCTGCTTGGCATAGGCGAAGGTATACATGCGCTCGATGAAGGCGGCCGCGTCCGGGCCGCGAATGTCGAGGCCGCCCAGTGTCGAGACGTCGATCATGCCGACCCCGCGACGCACCGCCCGCACCTCGGCCTCGATCGCCTCGGCCGCGCTGCCCGCGCCGCCATAATGCGCCGGTCGCAGCCAGAGGCCCGCCACCATCATCTTCGCGCCGGCCTCGAGATGGCGGCGGTGCATGGCGGTGTGGCGCACCGGCTCGAAGGCGCGCCCGGCCATGTGGCCGAACTTCTCCGGCACCAGCGGCGGGCGGAAGGTCGTCGTCCCGACGATCTCGGGGGCCTTCTTGGTCGCCTTGGCGACGACGCGGATGGTGTTGAGGTTCGAATGGCGACCCTGGCTCGGACCGATGCCGACGGTCGAGTAGCGCTTGACGAGCTGGATGTCGTCATAGCCGTCCTTGACCGCGTTTTCGATGTCCTTGACCGAGAGATCCTCGTCGAAGTCGATGAAGACCTTCCCGGGGCCGTCCGCGAAGATCGGATAGGGATGGGTGATCGTGGCGGCAAGCGGATCGGCCTGGGCCGACCGTTCGGCCGCGGGTCGCCCGGCGACACGGGCCGCCGCCGCGACACCGGCCTGCCGTCCATCCTCGGCGACCGACGCGTCGGTCCACACGCCGTTGACGGCGCCGGCGAGCGCGATGCCCTCAGGCAAAGCGGTGGCGCGGTGCATCGCCATGGCGGCGTCATAGACGATCTTGGCGCCGGCATGGCTCGCGAGGTTGAGTGCCGGCGTGTAGCCGACGCTCATCAGCGCGGCATCGCAGGAGATCCATTCCGCGGCACCCCCGGTCTTGCCCTCGCCGGTGATGCGCGCGACGGCGACCGCCTCGACCCGTTTCGAGCCCCGGCTGTCGGCGAGCGTCGAGCCCTCGATGATCCGCACGCCGCGCGCCCGGGCTGCGGCAACAGCGGGGTGATCGCGGCCGGTGCCGAGATCGACGATGGCAGCGACCGCGAGCCCCGCATCGAGGCAGTCGAGCGCGGCCTCGTAGCCGAGATGGTTCGCCGTTGCCACGACGACGGTTCTGCCGGGGGCAACACCATAGAGCCGCATCAGGCGCTGGGCGGCATCGGCAAACAGGATCCCGGGACGGTCATTGTTGGCGAAGACGAGCGGCTGGTCGAACCCGCCCGTCGCGAGCACGATCTCGCCGGCGCGGATCTTCAACAGCCGGTTGCCGGTGATGGCCGAGGCCCAGTTGTCGGAAAAGAGCCCGGTGACCGTGCAGTCGGTGCGGATGGTGAGCGTCGGCAGGGCGCGGGCTCGCGCAAGCAGCGCCTCGCGACGCTCAGCGCCGCCGCGCCCGTAGAGCAGCGAACCGCCGGCCTCGGGCCATTCATCGACGAGCAGCACGTCGACACCCGTTTCCGCCGCCGCGATCGCCGCCTCGAGCCCGGCCGGACCGCCCCCGACCACGAGCACGTCGCAAAACACATAGGCCTTGTCGAAGGAGCCGTGCGGCGCCTTCGGATCAAGCCAGCCGAGGCCGGCGAGGGCACGGATCGGGCGTTCGAAGAAGCGCCACGCCCCGTTCGGCCGGAAAAAGGTCTTGTAATAGAAGCCGACCGGCAGGAAGCGCGAGAAGAGCCCCAGAACCGACAGCCAGTCGCGGTCGAGCGAACCGGAATGGTTGATCGAGCGGACGTCGAGGCCATTGCTGACCCGGTAGCGGTCGCCGCGCACATTGGGTTCCGCGCCGACCTGAAACAGCGCGTTGACGTCGTGGCCCGCCATGGTCAGCGCGCCGCGCGGCCGGTGATACTTGAAGGAGCGCGATAGAAGATGCCGGCCCTCGCCGATCAGCGCGGAGGCGATGACGTCGCCCTCGAAGCCGTCGATGGTCACCCCGTCGAAGGAGAATCGCAGCGGCTTGTCGCGGTTGATCAGGCGGCCGAATTCGGGAGCAGGCAGTCTCATGCGCTCTCTCCCTTGCCGCGGCTGAAATAGGCATCGACGGTCATGGTCTCGATCACGACGTCAGTGAGAGTGTTGCGGCGAGCGATGAACCAGTAGTTCGTCGGCGCGTGCAGCCACCATTCATGGATTTCGCCGGCGATGTTGTTTTCGAGGAACAGATGCTCGGTCCAGGCCGCATCGGAGCAGGTGGCTGGATCCGGCATCGCCTTCACCTCGCCGCCCCAGACGAATTCGGAGATGTTGCGCGGCCCGTTGAGGGGACAGGTCAGGATCTTCATCGCGCCCTCCTCAATGGCCGACCGAGGCCGCGCCCTTTTCGCCAACGAGATCGAAGGTCTCGAAGCGCGACAGGGCAAAGGGCTTCAGGAGATCGGGCTGCTGACCGGTCGCGACGCATTCGGCCATTCGGAAGCCGCAGACGGGCGTCGCCTTGAAGCCCCAGGTGCCCCAGCCTGAGTCGATGTAGTAGTTCTCGACCGGCGT
This sequence comes from Labrys sp. (in: a-proteobacteria), assembly GCA_046344875.1. Lineage (GTDB taxonomy): Bacteria > Pseudomonadota > Alphaproteobacteria > Rhizobiales > Labraceae > Labrys. The sequence continues at coordinate 18,435 of JBKDKQ010000062.1, forward strand.
CAGCCCCATCATCGGCGAGAAGTCCGGCGTCATGTCGGCCATGCCCGCCCATTGCCGCAGGATCCGCAGATCGGCCATGAACGGGAAGAGCTCGAGCATGTGCGCCATCAGGCCTTCCTTGAAGTCGAGCGTCGAGCGGGTCGAGTAGAGGCCGTACGGGTCCGTCGCGCCACCCATCACCATCTCGCCGCGCGCGGACTGCGAGATGTAGACATGCAGCGAGCCCGACACGACGATCTGGTCGAGGATCGGCTTCACCGGCTCCGACACGCAGGCCTGCAGCGGGATGGTGCGGATCGGCAGCTTGAGACCCGCCATGGCGGCGACATGGCTCGAGGCGCCCGCAACAGCCTGGACGACCTTGCCGGCGGCGATGTCGCCGCGATTCGTCCGCACGCCCTTCACCCGTCCGTTCTCGATGATCAGGCCGGTGACCTCGGTCTTGGTGTGGACCGCGACACCGCGCCGCATCGCTTCCTTGGCATAGCCCCAGGCGACGGCGTCGTGCCGGGCGATGGCGCCTGGCGGGTGGTAGAGCGCGCCGAGGATCGGATAGCGCACATCGTCCGACATGTTCATGGTCGGGCACAGGCGCGCGATGTCATCCGGGCCAATCAGCTCGGAATCGACGCCCATATGCTTGTTGACCTCGGCGCGCCAGCGCGCGGTGCGCAGCGCTGCGTCGGTGTGGGCCAGGGTGAAATGGCCGCGCTCCGAATACATGATGTTGATGTCGAGTTCCTCGGAGAGCGTCCGGAACAGCTCGACCGATTCCTTATAGAAGGCCACGCCCTCCGGCGTGAGATAGTTCGCGCGCACGATCGTGGTGTTGCGCGCCGTGTTGCCGCCGGCGAGCCAGCCCTTGTCGAGAACCGCGACGTTGGTGATGCCGTGACGGGCCGCGAGATAATAGGCCGTGGCGAGGCCATGGCCGCCGGCGCCGATGATCACGACGTCATAGGACTTCTTGAGCTCGGGCTCCCAACGGAAATGCGGATCGTCGGGATGCTCGCGTCGCAGACCATATTTCAGGAGGGCAAGGGGCATGGCGGGCCTTCAGCATCGGCCCACCCTCCATAGCGCAACTTTCCTCTGGTGCAAATTTATTTCCGGACACGCATTGCCGCGCCCCTGTGCGGCGGCGAGGCCCCGTGCTTCGACGATTTGCCGAGACGGGAAAATCCGCCGACGGCGGCCCGACCGCGGCAGTTCCCGCGATTGTACATGCGATTCAAGCACTTACCGCGTTGCCGCGTGTCCTTGACTTTCGCAAGACCCGCCGATAGGTTCCCGGCGCTTTTCCAAGGGGTGGTTGGCGACCGATCGGCGCCCGATACCTGGCGTCGTCATACGAGGGCGACGGGGTGGACGGATCCGGCACGGACGACAGGGATCCCTCGGAAAGGGAGTTGGCGGAACGATTGCGCCATCTCGGCGACAAACTCGGATCCCTTCGACCCGAGGAGCGTGCCGGGAAAGCCGAGGGCCCGTCGGATGGTGATCCGTCCGGGCTGGGCAAGGCCATGCGATTGTCGAGCGAATTCATGGCGGGTGTGATCGCCGGCGGGCTTTTGGGCTATGCTTTCGATCATTTCCTCGCCACCTCGCCGTGGGGGATGATCATTTTCGTGATGCTCGGCTTCGGCGCCGGTCTCACGAACCTGATGCGGGCCTCCGGCATGATCGGGCGTCGCTCCGACCCCGGCTGAGATTTCTCCGCGGCGTCCAGCCGCAGCATGCATGAAGGGCCCGACCGGCGATGGCCGATCCGATTCATCAGTTCGAGATCAAGACGCTTGTGCCGCTGGGTTCGATCAGCGGGCATGAGATCGCCTTCACCAATTCCGCGCTGTTCATGTTCATCGCGGTCGGCGCCGTCGCCCTCCTGATGATCGGTGCGACCTCGGGTCGCGCGCTCGTGCCGACGCGCTGGCAATCGGTGGCGGAAACGCTCTACGAATTCGTCGCCAATACGGTGCGGCAATCGGCGGGCAATGAGGGGATGAAGTTCTTCCCCTTCGTGTTCTCGCTGTTCATCTTCATCCTGTTCTGCAACCTGATCGGCATGATCCCGGGCTCCTTCACGGTCACGAGCCACATCATCGTCACCTTCGCGATGGCGGCCCTCGTGATCCTCACCGTGCTGATCTACGGTTTCGCCAAGCACGGGCTGCATTTCCTGCATCTCTTCGTGCCGTCGGGCGTGCCGGGCTGGCTTCTCCCCCTTCTCGTGGTGATCGAGGTCATCTCCTTCGTGTCGCGCCCGATCAGCCTGTCGGTTCGTCTCTTCGCCAACATGCTGGCCGGCCACATCGCGCTCAAGATTTTTGCGGGCTTCGTCGTCTCGCTCGCCGGCGCCGGCATCTTCGCCGTCCTGTCGCCACTGCCGCTGCTGCTGACCGTGGCGCTGACCGCTCTCGAATTCCTCGTCGCCGTTCTACAGGCCTATGTGTTCGCGACGTTGACCTGCATCTACCTCAACGATGCGCTCCACCCGAGCCATTGATCCGAGGCTGATCAACCCCTTCCTCAAACCGGAAATCGACAAGGAGTGACATCATGGAACTCGCGCTCATGGGCAAGTTCATCGGCGCCGGCCTCGCCTGCCTCGGCATGGCGGGTGCGGGCATCGGCCTCGGCAACCTCTTCGGCCAGTTCCTCGCGGGCGCGCTGCGCAACCCGTCGGCGGCCGACGGCCAGCGCGGCACGCTGCTCCTCGGCTTCGCCCTCACGGAAGCGCTCGGCATCTTCTCGCTGCTGATAGCGCTGCTCCTCCTCTTCGCGGTCTGATCTCGGACCTCATCACCGTGTCGGGCCGGCGCCTCGGGGTGCCGGCCATGAACGGGGAACCGTAGCGGACACGCACGCGCTCAGCGGAGTGGAAGAATGGCTGAACAGCAGCACACAACCGGGACGGAAGTGCCGGCCGGCGGGCACGAGGGCAAGGGCGCCTTTCCGCCTTTCGCCAGCGAGACCTTCGCGTCGCAGCTTCTTTGGTTCGCGCTCGCCTTCGGTCTGCTCTACATCCTGATGTCGCGGGTCGCCCTGCCGCGGGTTGCAGCGATTCTCGAACAGCGCCGCACCACGATCGCCACCGATCTCGAGGCGGCGCAGCGCATGAAGGCGGAGAGCGATGCCGCCGTCGCCGCCTACGAGAAGTCGCTCGCGGAAGCGCGCGCTTCCGCGCAGAAGATCGCCGGCGACACGCGCGACGCGGTCAATGCCGAGACGGAAGCGACCCGCAAGGGCATCGAGGCCGATCTTGCCCGCAAGCTTGCGGACGCCGAAGCCCAGATCGCCGCGACCAAGTCGAAGGCCATGGAGAACGTGCGCACCATCGCCGCCGACACCGCTTCGACGATCGTCGAGGCGCTGACGGGCAAGGCTCCGTCCCCGGCGGCCGTCACCGCCGCCGTCGACGCCGCCGCAAAGCAGGGAGCCTGACGATGTTTGCCGATCCGACCTTCTGGGTTGCCGTCGCCCTCGTCATCTTCCTCGGCATCGTCTTCCGCGTCGGGGGCCACAAGCAGCTTCTGTCGGCGCTCGATTCGCGCGCCGAGAAGGTGACGAAGGAACTCGCTGAAGCGAAGTCGCTGCGCGAGGAGGCCCAGCGCCTTCTGGCCGAGTATCAGCGCAAGCAGAAGGACGCCCAGGCCGAGGCCGAGCAGATCGTTGCCGCCGCCAAGACCGAGGCCGAGCGTCTGCGGACCGAGGCTGTGGCGAAGATGAACGACTTCGTCGCCCGTCGCAGCCGTCTCGCCGAAGAGAAAATTGCCCAAGCGGAGGCGCAGGCCATCGCCGAGGTTCGCAGCACCGCCGCTGACGTCGCGGTGTCGGCCGCCCGCACCATCCTCACCGATACGGTGAAGGCCGGCGGTGGCGCCGCCATCACCGGCGCGGCGATCCGCGAGATCAGCGCCAAGCTGAACTGAGCCGGCCACCCAGCCGTTTCACGATCATCACGCCGACCGGAAACGGTCGGCGTTTTCGTTTGCGTGGAGCGACCGCCGCCCGTTCAGCCGACGCGGTTGCCATGAATGGTGAAGCCGTCCGGTATGGCCGCACCGGGCGCGGTGAGATCGCCGCTGACGCGTTTGTCCCAGGCGAAGCCGACAATGCCGCCTTCGGGCGTGCGCGAGAGTAGATTGTCGGCGATCAGGACCCCGCGCGCGGCCTCCGCGAGCGTGACGCCGATGCCGATGCCGCAGTCGCGCACCAGATTGCCGGTGCAGGCGACGTCGCGCAGATAGCTGCCATAGCCGAGCGACAGGCCGAAGGCCTCGCAACCCTCGACCGTGTTGCCGCTCACCGTCGCATCCGCCTCCACTGCGATCCCCGTGCCGTACCAGGGCGTGCCGTGCTCGAGATGGGGCCGCCGCTTCATCGCGCGACAGAGATTGCCGGTGACGCTCGCAAGCCTGCCACCCTCGTTGAAGTTCACCACCGAAATGCCGGCCGCCGCCTCTTCGAGGACGTTTGCCGTGACGGTCGCCCCGAGAAAGCCGAACTCGACATAGATCCCGGTTTCGGCGGCGCCCCGCCCGACATTGGCATTGATCACGATGCCGTCTGCCGCATTGGCCCGGATGAAGGAAAAGGCGCAGTCGCGCATCACATTGCCGCTGACGATGACGTTTGCGGCCCGAAACACGTTGATCGCATTGCCGTTCCAGCCGAGGCCGCCGTCACGCGCACCGATCCGCTCGATGAGGGTGTCGCTGACACGGGTGCCGTCGAACCCCTTCTCGCCGCGGAAGACGAGGATCCCGTTATTGGCGCAGTCGGCGACGCGGTTGCCGGAGAGCGTGAGGCCGACGGAATCGCGGGCGAGGACGGCCGTATCCAGTGCATCGAAGCGGCAGGCGGTGATCCGTCCACCGCAGCGGTCAAGCTGCAGGCCGAGACAGGGGGCGTCGGTGAAGCGGCAGTCGTGCACCGCCAGATCCGGGACGTCGGCGAGCGCGAGCAGAGCGGTGTCGCGCGGCAGCGTCGCGCCCTGCCCCGAGAAGGTCAGCCCTTCGAGCCGCATCGATCCGCCGCTGCCGGTGAGGATCGATACCGGACCCGGCGCCGACAGGATCGTCGCGCCGGCCTCGCCGCTGATACGACAGCCCGCCGGAAGCTCGACCCCGCCGACGACGAAGCGCCCGGCCGGCAGACGCAGCGTCTCGCCGGCCTCGGTCGCCCGGCGCAAGGCGCGGGAGAACGCCGCCGACTGATCGGCGGGACTGTCGGGCTCAAGCGCCAGAGCCGGTGCCGGCGTGGCGAGCGTCGCGAGGCTGGCGACGCCCGCGGTGAGGACGGCGCGCCGGGGCGTCGCACCGGGATGGTCGCGGGAGGACGGATCGCTGGTCGACGCCATGGTAGCCCCGGGCTCGTGGCGAAGCGAAGGCTCCGCCCTCTCCCCATGACTGGTTAGAGCGAAGCGATGAATTTTTCGACCGATGGCAGGATGCGCTCGACGATCACCGCCACGCCCTTCTCCGTCGGGTGCATGCCGTCGGGCAGATTGAGCGAAGGATCCGCGACGACCCCGTCGAGGAAGAAGGGATAGAGCGGCACGCCGTGCTTGGCGGCAAGATCGGGATAGATCGCGTCGAAGGCCGTCTGGTAGTCCGCGCCCATGTTGGGCGGTGCCCGCATGCCGATCAGGAGGACGCCTATGCCGCGTTCCTTCAGCCGCGTGATGATGGCGTCCAGCGCTGCGCGTGTCTCGGCCGGCGGTACGCCGCGCAGCGCGTCGTTGGCGCCGAGTTCGAGGAGGACGCCCTTGACCCCCTCGCCGATCGCCCAGTCGAGCCGCGCCAGTCCACCGCTCGCCGTGTCGCCGGAGACGCCGGCATTCTCGACGGTGACCGCCAGGCCGCGCGCCGTCAGCGCCTTTTCGAGTTGCGCGGGAAACGCCGCCGCCGGCGGCAACTGATAGCCGGCAGTCAGGCTGTCACCGAGCGCGACGAGCCGCAGCGGGTCGGCGGCCCGGGCCGATGCCGACATCGACAGCGCTCCTGCGACACCAAGAAAACCCGTCGCCATCTGGATCAGCGCCGCGCGACGCCCATATGAGGGAAAGTTGGTCATCAAGCACTCCACTGGAACAGCATGAGCGAACGCGCCATCGAACTCGACAAGATCAATCTCAGCCTCGGTCGCGGGGCGGCGCGTGTCCACATCCTCAAGGATGTTTCGCTTCATATAGGGCGCGGCGAGGCGATTGGTTTGGTCGGCCCGTCGGGATCGGGCAAATCGACGCTGCTGATGACGCTCGCAGGGCTGGAGCGGCCGGATACCGGCCTGATCCGGGTGGCCGGTCAGGATCTCGGGCAGCTCGACGAGGACGGTCTCGCACGCTTTCGCGGCCGCAATGTCGGTATCGTCTTTCAGTCCTTCCACCTCGTCCCGACCATGACGGCGCTCGAGAACGTCGCCGTTCCGCTGGAACTCGCCGGCCGGCGTGACGCCTTTGCGCGCGCTGCCGAAGAGCTCGCGGGCGTCGGGCTGTCGCAGCGCCTGCATCATTATCCGGCACAGCTGTCGGGCGGCGAGCAGCAGCGCGTGGCACTGGCGCGGGCGCTTGCGCCCGACCCGCGGATCCTCGTCGCGGACGAGCCGACCGGCAATCTCGACGAGACGACCGGCACCTCGATCGTCGACCTGATCTTCCGCCTGAAGACCGAGCGCGGCGCGACACTGGTGCTCGTGACCCACGATATGGGCCTCGCGCGGCGCTGCGACCGGATGATCCGCATTCGCTCGGGCCGCATCGAGGGCGACGACACGCCCCAGGCGGCAGCCGCCTGAGGCGTCAGCGCAGCCTCAGTAGTATTTCAGGTCGGTCGCCTTGCCCTTGAAGATCCAGTAGGCGACGACCGAATAGCCGAGGATCACCGGCAGCACGAAGATCGCCCCGACGAAGATGATGAAGAGGCTCTCCGGCGCGCTCGCCGCCTGCCAAACCGTCAGCCGATCCGGGACGACGAAGGGGTAGAAGGAATAGGCAAGGCCGTGGAAGCCGAGCAGGAAGATGCCGATGGCGCCGGCGAAGGGCGCCCAGGCATAGCGATCCTGCGTGAAGGGCATCCGGTTCAACAGCACGAACAGGCCGACGAACAGTGCGCCGGTGATCACCGGGATGGGCGCCAGCGCGAAGAAGGTCGGTAGCGAGAACCATTTGGCAAAGATGCGCTCCGAGATGAGCGGCGTCGCAACCGACACCAGCACCATGCCGAGACCCGCGAGCCAGAGCATGCGCCGCGCCCAGGCGATGGCACGCAGCTGCAGCGTTCCATCGGTCTTGAGGATCAGCCAGGTCGCGCCGATGAAGGCATAGGCGGCGGACAGGCAGATGCCGACGAGCACGGCGAAACCGATATGCGGCCAGGTGCGCTCGAACCCCACGATGTACAGACCGAGCATGTAGCCCTGCGAGAAGGCCGCGAGCAGCGAGCCCGCGATGAAGGTCGCGTTCCACCAGCGCTTGTTGATCGGGTCGACCTTGGCGCGAAACTCGAAGGCGACGCCGCGCAGGACGAGGCCGAGCAGCAGCGCGAAGACGGGCAGATACAGCGCGCCGAGCACGATCTCGTGCGCCGCCGGGAAGGCAACGAGCAGAAGGCCGATGCCGAGCACCAGCCAGGTCTGGTTGGCGTCCCAGAACGGGCCGATCGAGGCGACCATGCGGTCCTTCTCCGCCGGCGTCGCCACCGCCATCAGGATGCCGACGCCGAGATCATAGCCGTCGAGGATGACGTAGAGCGCGATCGACACGCCCATCAGGACGGCGAAGGCGACGGGCAGCCAGACGTCGGGCGCGATGCCAAAGAGGTCCATGGTTCCGCCCTCCCTATCGATCGGCCTTGCCGGCGACGGCCGGGCGGGGAAAGACCGGCGCCCCGCCATAGCCGACAGGCAGCGGATCGCCCGCGCGCCGCGCCAGATGGAACAGCACCGTCACATAGGCGCCGAGCAACACGGCATAGGTCGCGAGATAGAGGGCGAGCGTCGTCGCGATCATGGTCGAGGGCACGGCGGAGGCCGCCTGCGCCGTCGTCAGCACGCCGGTGACGAGCCAGGGCTGGCGGCCGATCTCGGTGACGTACCAGCCGGCGAGCGTCGCGATCCAACCCGAAAACGTCATCGCCATCAGGACCCGCGCGAGCCAGGGCGCGGGCGCGCCCTGCCGCCAGAGCGCGAACGACGCGACCCAGGAGACGAGGAGCATCAGCATGCCGAGACCGACCATGACGCGGAAGGCGTAGAAGACGGGGGCCACGGGCGGATGCTTGCCGACGAAATCGTTGAGTCCAGGCACGACGCCCTGCGGGTCATGCTTGAGGATAATGCTTGCGCCATAGGGGATGGCGATCTCGAAGTCGTTGCGCCGCTCGGCCTCGTTCGGGACGGCGAACAGCACGAGGGGCACGCCGGGACGGGTCTCCCAGTTCGCCTCCATCGCCGCGACCTTGGCGGGCTGGTGCTCGAGCGTGTTGAGGCCGTGCAGGTCGCCCACGAGGATCTGAACCGGGATCAGGACGGCGGCCATGGTGACGCCGGTGCGCATGGCGGCGAGCACGGCGGGACGACGGTCGCGGCGCAGCCACTGATAGGCCGACACGCCCGCCACCAGAAAGGCCGCCGTAAGCCCCGAGGCGAGCAGCATGTGCGCGAGCCGATAGGGCATGGACGGGTTGAAGACGATCGCGCCCCAGTCGGTCGCATGCGCCACGCCATCGCGGATCTCGAAGCCCGCCGGCGTGTGCATCCAGGAATTGAGCACGAGAATCCAGAAGGCCGAAAGCGTGGTGCCGACGGCGACGAGCACGGTCGCGAGCGTGTGCACCCAGTTGGGCACGCGGCGGAAGCCGAACAGCATCACGCCGAGGAAGGTCGCCTCGAGGAAGAAGGCCGTCAGGACCTCATAGGCGAGAAGCGGGCCGGCGATGTTGCCGACGCTGTTCATGAAGCCCGGCCAGTTGGTGCCGAACTGGAAACTCATGGTCACGCCCGAGACGACGCCGAGCGCGAAGGACAGCGCGAAGATCTTCACGAAGAGCCGGTAGGCCTCCATCCACTTCTCGTCCTGTGTCATCGAGAAGCGGACCTTGAAGAACAGGAGCACCCAGCCGAGCGCGATCGTGATCGTCGGGAAAAGAATGTGGAAGGAGATGTTGGCGGCGAACTGGATCCGCGCCAGAACGACGGCGTCGAGGGTCTCCATCATGCGGCTCCGATGTCTTCATTTCCGTCGCGCTGGCCCGAACGTCCGCCCGCGAGCAGGAACCTATCCTTGAATTCCAGAACTTTGACGACGCGCGAGCCGAGCCGCAGCAATTGCAGCAGCCGTTCGGTCTCGAGCTTGCCGATGTCTGTGTACCAATGCGTCAGCGTCTCGATGACGGTGTGCATCTCGCGCATCCGGGCCTGCGCATGCGCCTCGGCCGGATTGGCCGGCGGCTGCATGAGGAGTTCGCGCAGGACCGAGAGGGTCGGATCGACCTCGCGCTTCTTGCGCTCCTCGACGAGGGTGCGCACGATCGCCCAGATGTCGTCGGGGGTGGTGAAGAACTCGCGCCGATCATCCGGCTGATGGCGTAGACGCACCAGATTCCAGGACTGCAGTTCCTTGAGGCCCATGGAGACGTTCGAGCGCGACACGCCCAGCCGCTCGACGATGTCGTCGGCGCAGAGCGGGCGCTCGGCCGTGAACAGCACGGCATAGATCTGCCCGAAGGTGCGGTTGATGCCCCAACGGCTGCCCATTTCGCCGAAATGCAGCACGAAGGACTGGAGGAGAGGAGGCAGGTTCATCGGCTTTTCTATTTTCAGACATTTCTGAAAATAGAGTATCGGACGCCTGCTGCAACGCAGCATCCTGTCGCACCGCCAGCGCGACAGGGCGACGACGGGGTTTCGCTCCACCGTCGCCCGGCTCGACCGCGTGCCTCAGGCCGCGGCGTCCTTGGCCCGGTCGGCCTTCTTGCGCTCGTTCGGATCGAGGATCGCCTTGCGCAGGCGGATCGACTTCGGCGTGACCTCGAGAAGCTCGTCGTCCTGGATCCAGGCGATCGACTTTTCCAGCGTCATGCGGATCGGCGGGGTGAGGCGCACAGCCTCGTCCTTGCCGGAGGCACGGATGTTGGTGAGCTTCTTGCCCTTGAGGACATTCACCTCGAGGTCGTTCTCGCGGGTGTGCTCGCCGACGATCATGCCCTGATAGACCTTCCAGCCGGGCTCGATCATCATCGGGCCGCGATCCTCGAGGTTCCACAGCGCATAGGCGACCGCTTCGCCCGAATCCGTCGAGATCAGCACACCGTTGCGACGCCCGGCAACCTCGCCCTTGAAGGGCGCATAGTTGTGGAACAGCCGGTTCATGATCGCGGTGCCGCGCGTGTCGGTCATCAACTCGCCCTGATAGCCGATGAGGCCACGGGTCGGGGCGTAGAAGACGAGGCGCTGGCGGTTGCCGCCGGAGGGGCGCATCTCGACCATGTCGGCCTTGCGCTCCGACATCTTCTGCACGACGACGCCGGAATGCTCCTCGTCGACGTCGATGACGACCTCCTCGATCGGCTCGAGCATCTCGCCGGTCACCGGGTCCTTCTTGAAGACGACGCGGGGGCGCGACACGCCGAGCTCAAAGCCCTCACGGCGCATCTGCTCGATCAGGATGGCGAGCTGCAGTTCCCCGCGGCCGGAAACGATGAAGGAATCCTTGTCGGCCGATTCCTCGATTCTCAGCGCGACATTGCCCTCGGCCTCCTTGAACAGGCGGTCGCGGATGACGCGGCTCGTCACCTTGTCGCCCTCGGTGCCGGCGAGCGGGCTGTCATTGACGAGGAAGGTCATGGAGACCGTTGGCGGATCGATCGGCTGGGCCTTGATCGGCTGCGTCACCTCGAGCGCGCAGAAGGTGTCGGCGACCGTGCCCTGCGTCAGACCGGCGATGGCGACGATGTCGCCGGCGACACCCTCTTCGACCGGCTGGCGCTCGATGCCACGGAAGGCGAGGATCTTCGACACACGGCCCTGCTCGATCAGCGTGCCGTCACCGGCGATCGCCTTGATCGGCATGTTGGGCTTGAGGACGCCCGAGCTGATGCGCCCGGTCACGATGCGGCCGAGGAAGGGGTTCGCCTCCAGGATCGTGCCGATCATGCGGAACGGGCCGGGCTCGACGGTCGGCGGAGCGACGTGCTTGAGCACGAGATCGAAGAGCGGCGCCATGCCCTGGTCCTGCGGACCGTCGGGCGAGGTGCCCATCCAGCCCTGCTTCGACGATCCGTAGAGGATCGGGAAGTCGAGCTGCTCGTCGGTCGCGTCAAGGGCCGCGAAGAGGTCGAACACCTCGTTGATCACCTCGGTCGCGCGTGCGTCGGGACGGTCGACCTTGTTGATCGCGACGATCGGCTTGAGGCCGATCTTCAGCGCCTTGGAGACCACGAACTTCGTCTGCGGCATCGGCCCTTCGGCCGCATCGACGAGCACGATGGCGCCATCGACCATGTTGAGGATGCGCTCGACCTCGCCACCGAAATCGGCGTGGCCGGGGGTGTCGACAATGTTGATGCGGGTGTCCTTCCAGACGACCGAAGTCGCCTTGGCGAGGATGGTGATGCCGCGTTCCTTTTCGAGGTCGTTCGAATCCATCACGCGCTCGGCGACGCGCTGATTGTCACGGAAGGCACCGGACTGCTGCAGGAGCCGATCGACCAGGGTCGTCTTGCCGTGGTCGACATGCGCGATGATCGCGATGTTGCGAAGGTTCATGATGGTTCCAAAACAAAAAGCCTCCGGCGGCGGAAGGTCCGGAGGCGCGGATCGCCCTTTATTTTGCGGTGCAATATAGAGCGAAGTTCGCCGGAGGCAATCGACGTTTGAACTTTATTGTCGGGCTAGGCAGCAGGCTCGCCCGGCTCACTCAGAAGCGGTTGCGACTTCGGCAGTTTTTCGGCGATGCCCATCATGTCTTCACGCCGGCGCAGTTCCGCCCAGACATCTTCGGGCCGGATGTCGGCCTGAACCCACAGCACGCTGAGATTGTACAAGAGATCGGCGCTCTCGCGGATCACCGCGTCGCGATTGCCCTGCACCGCGTCGAGCGCGACCTCGACGGCTTCCTCGGCGAGCTTTTTTGCCATCTTGCCCATGCCGTCGCGAAACAGCTTTGCCGTGCGCGAGCCGTCGACCTCACGCAGCCGGTGGTCGAGGATGGTGTCGTAGAGATGCTCCATCGCAGCCGACATCCAGATGCTCCCTGCCAGATGCCCCGTGCGACGAATCCAACGGCTTGCCGGTGGATAGGACCATTGCGCGCCTTCGTGGCGGCTTGGTGACGCGGACCGCGTCGACCGATCCCCTAGCAAAGCTGTCGGGTTTTTTCGACAACATTTTTTGGGCAGTTTCGGACGTTTCCGGATGGCGCAAAGCGACCGGAACCGCCTTTGCCCGTCAGCGGGCGGGCCGCAGCAGGTCCTTGTAGATCGCGAGCGTCGCCCGCGTCATCGCGGTGAGCGAAAAACTGTTCTCAACATGGTTGCGGGCGCGGGCCGCGAGTGCGTCGCGGGCCGAGGCGCCGAGGGCGAGGGCCTGCTCCAAGGCGTCGGCGAGGGCCGCCGGGTCGTTGGCGGGCACGCGCCAGCCGGTGCGCGCGCCCTCCGCCACCTCCGGCGGCGCCAGCACGGTCTCCGGCGCCGCGCCGATGTCGGAGACGATCGCCGGGCAGCCCATCGCCTGCGCCTCGACCGCGATGCGCCCGAAGGCTTCCGGCTCGGTCGAGGCGACGGTGGCACAGGCGGCCGCGAGGAAGGCCGCCGGCATGTCGGTGCAATGGCCGACGCGCCGGACGATGCCGGCAAGATCACGGTCCTCGATCATGGTGTCGAGCGTGTGCACGTAGCCGTCGCGGCCCTGGGGGTCACCGGCGAGGATGTGGACGACGTCCTGCACGCCCCGGTCGCGCAGGATGGCGGCCGCCTCGATCTGGACGCGCTGGCCCTTCCAGGGCGTCAGGCGGCCGGCCAGGAGCACGATGCGCTGATGCGGCTGCACGCCCCAGGCCTGACGCAGCGCCAGCACCCGTTCCACCGGCACCGAGAGCGGCATGAAGGCCGAGAGATCGGTGCCGCGATGCACGACCCGCACCCGCGTGATCGCGTCGGGCCAGGCTTCGATGATCCGCGCCGCCGTGAAATGCGAATTGGCGATGACGACGTCGCCGCGCGCCATCACGGAATTATAGCGCTTCTTCCAGTCGTTCGTCGCCGAATAGGCGCCGTGGTATGTGGTCACGAAGGGTTTTACGGTCTTTCGCGCCGCCAACAGCGCCGACCAGGCGGGTGCGCGCGAGCGGGCATGGACGATGTCGACCTTCTCCTCGACGATCAGCCGGGCGAGGCGGTGGCCATTGCCCCAGATGCGGAACGGATTTTTGGTGGCGGCGTGGAACGGCACCCAGATGCCGCCTCGTGCCTGGAGTTCGCCGACCAGCCGACCACCTTCGGTCGCGACCAGCGCCCGCGCGCCGGCATCGGCGAGGGCTGCGGCGATGTCGATGGTGGTGCGCTCGGCGCCGCCCGCATCGAGCGCCGGGATGATCTGCAGGATGGTTCGCCCCTGCAGCGTGCCGACAGCGGCCTGGGCGCGGATCGGCGGCGCCTGCATGCGGGTTCGGGCGGGTGATTGGCGATCGGACATCGACCCGTTATAGGCGCGAGCGCAAGCCGAGGGAAACCCGCCCGATGTCCGATCCCCTGTTTATCGAAGCCGGCGATCCGCCGACCCGGATCGCCTACCGGCGCGAGGCGGGCGAGGGCCCCGAAATCGTCTGGCTCGGCGGTTTCCGCTCCGACATGGTGGCAACCAAGGCGAGCCATCTCGCCGACTGGGCGCGGCGCTCGGGCCGCGCCTTCACGCGGTTCGACTATTCGGGACACGGCGAATCCGGCGGCCGCTTCGAGGATGGCACGATCTCGCGCTGGCTGTCCGATGCGGACGCCGTGATCACGGGCGTCGTAGGCCACAGGCCGCTTCTCATCGGATCCTCGATGGGCGGCTGGCTGTCGCTCCTTCTCGCCCGTCGCCTTGCCGCGGCGGGCCAGCCGGTCGCGGGCCTCGTGCTCATCGCCCCTGCGCCCGACTTCACCGAGCGGCTGATGTGGGACGCCTTTCCGGAGGCGATCCGGGCGCGGATCATGACAGAGGGCGCCTGGCATCGACCATCCCAGTATGGCGAGCCCGTGCCGATCACCCGCGCCCTGATCGAGGACGGCCGACGCCATCTGCTGCTCGACGGTCCGCTCCACATCGCGGCGCCCGTGCACATCCTGCAGGGAATGGCCGACGAGGACGTGCCCTGGCAGCACGCCATGCGCCTCGTCGAGCGCCTGCCGCGCGAGGACGTCACCCTGACCCTCATCAAGGACGGCGACCACCGCCTGTCGCGGCCACAGGACCTCGACCGTCTCGTCGATGCGATCGAGCGGATGATCGGGACGGATCGGGCGTGAGCACTGGGCACACAGTTGCGCCGCGGCGCTGACGTCCATAGCTATGAACCAGACTTTCGGGATCCGAAGCCATGACACGCGACACGATCACTCTGTCCGACAAGCTGGCGACCTTCGACGAATACTGGTCGCCGCGGACCGTCGCGCAGTTCAACGGGCACGACGTGATGGTCGTGAAAGTGAAGGACGCCTTTGTCTGGCACAAGCATGATGACACGGACGACTTCTTTCTCGTGCTGAAGGGCATTCTCGACATCGAGCTGCGGGATCGGACAATCACCCTCGGCCCCGGCGAGATGTTTATCGTGCCCAAGGGTGTGGAGCACCGGCCCGTCGCCCGCGAGGAGGTTCATCTTCTGCTGATCGAGCCGACCGGCACGCCCAACACCGGCGATCTGGCGACAGCGGCGCCACGCAAACTGGCCTAGGGACGGTGATGCGGGCGCGCGGCTGAGATGGCTTGATTTGCGGCCCCGAAAGGCTCACTCTAGAATCGTTCTACCGCTCATCCGCCGGCCTTGACCCGGCCAGAGGAGACCGTGCCGTGTTCATCCAGACCGAGGCCACGCCGAACCCGGCGACGCTGAAATTCATTCCCGGCCGCGTCGTGCTCGACGAGGGCACGCTGCACATGCCGACCGCGGCGGACGCGGTGAAGTCGCCGCTCGCCCAGCGCCTCTTCGCGATTGCCGGCGTCGAGGGCGTGTTCTTCGGCTCGGACTTCATCACCATCACGCGCGGCGACGTCGACTGGGCGCATCTGAAGCCCGCGATCCTCGGCGCGATCATGGAACACTACATGTCCGGACTGCCGATCCTCGCACCGGACACCGCGACCCATGACGACACGGATGGCGAGTTCTTCGCCGAGACCGACGTCAAGACGGTGCAGGCGATCAAGGAGCTGCTCGACACGCGCGTGCGGCCGGCGGTTGCCGCCGATGGCGGTGACATCACCTTCCGCGGCTATCGCGACGGTGTCGTCTATCTGACGATGAAGGGTTCCTGCTCGGGCTGCCCTTCCTCGACCGCGACGCTCAAGAACGGCATCCAGAACCTGATGCGCCATTTCGTGCCGGGCGTGCAGGAAGTCCGCGCCGCCTGATCATCGGCGGAGCGTCAGCCGGCGCACGGAGGCCGAGTGGTCGGCCTCCGCACCGTGTCATTGGGCAAGCGTCAGTTCGTACCCCAGACCGCCGCAAGCCGGGCGTCACGGCGGCAGCCGAGGCGGTAGAACTCATATTTGCTCGTGTTCTTCTTGTAGTAATCTTGGTGATAGCCTTCGGCAGGCCAGAAGGTCGCCGCCGGCTCTATGCCGGTCGCGACCGGCTTGCCGAAGCGCTTCTTGACCGCCGCGAGCGAGGCCTCGGCTGCCGCCTTTTCCTGCGGCGTGGCGACGAAGATCGCGCTGCGGTACTGGCTGCCCTTGTCACAGAACTGGCCTTCCGCGTCGAAAGGATCGACGTTGCGCCAGAACACCTGCAGCAGGGTCTCGTAGCTCACCTTGTCGCTGTCATATTCGACCTTGACGGCCTCGGCATGCCCGGTGGACCCGGACGAAACCTGTCGGTAGGTCGGCTCATTGACCGTGCCCCCGATGTAGCCGGAGGTGGTCGAGAGCACGCCCGGCGTCTTGTCGAAGGGCGGCTCCATGCACCAGAAGCACCCACCGGCGAAGATCGCCGTGCGGGTTTCGGCGGCGGCCGGCGCGGCGAAGGCCGCCGCCGCCAGCATCAGTCCTGCAAGAAGCCGTTTCATGCCTCACCCGCCTTGAAGGTGAGGGCGACGCCGTTCATGCAGTAGCGCAGGCCCGTCGGCTGCGGTCCATCGTCGAAGACATGGCCGAGATGGCCACCGCAGCGGCGGCAATGCACCTCCGTCCGCGTCATGAACAGCGTGTTGTCCTCACGCGTTCCGACCGCATTCGCGAGCGGCTCATAAAAACTCGGCCAGCCCGTGCCGCTGTCATACTTTGCGGTGGAGGCGAAGAGCGGCAGGTCGCAGCCGGCGCAGTGGAAGGTGCCGGCGCGCTTCTCGGTGTTGAGCGGGCTCGTGAACGGGCGTTCCGTGCCGTGCTTGCGCAGCACCTGGAACTGGGCGGGCGTGAGAAGCTTTGCCCACTCCTCCTCCGGCTTCTCGATCTCGAAGGCGCCCGCATGGGCCTCGGTCCGGCCGAAGAGCTTGAGAACGGTCGCGGCGGTGCCGGCGATCAGTCCGGCGGAGAGTGCCTCTCGGCGTGTCATCTGGGTCATCCCCGGTTGGCGATGCAGCCTTGTAGCGCAGGCCGGGGTCGAGGGCATTTCACATGGTGATCACGGGTCATCACGGCTCGTGATGGGATGGCGTGACCCGGATCAACTGATGATGATGCGCGTCCGCGACGGCCCGTGCTCGCGGATCCAGCGAAACAGCGTCGCCGCGTTCTGGCGCGCGAGCCGCACACAGCCATGCGAGGCGGGCCGACCAAGCCGCTTCACCTCATGGGTCGCATGGATCGCGTAGCCGCCGCGGAAGAAGACCGAGAAGGGCATCGGCGCGTTGTCGTACTTTCGCGAATAATGCATCCGCCGCAGGGCCTGCGGCCGGAATACCCCGCGCGGCGTGACATAGCCCTTGCGCGCCGTCGAGACCGGCCAGACGGCCGCGACCTCGCCGTCGACGAGGACCGTCATCTCCTGATCCGCGATGCTGATGCGGGCAACGATGTCGGCTTTCGCCGAGGCGAAGCCGGAGGCGATCAGAAGGAAGAAGGCTGTGACCCAGGTGACCGCACGCATGGCCTCGGCTCCTTTGTCTTGGTGACGACACCGACTGGCGATGACACGATGAGCCTAAGTCGCGCGTCGTGACGATCGCTCGAAAACGATCGTGAAAATTGTCATGATCGGGCCTCACCGCTTCCGTAAGGTCAAGCGGTTTGTGGCATGGTTAAGCGATCGTTCAGCGTTCCCCGCGAAACATCGCGATTGTCACGCCTCGCGACGCCGGAGACTGTCGATGCGCCTTGCCCTCCTCACCGCGCTCCTGTGTGTCGCCGCGACCGTCGCTGCCGCACAGGACGTGACGCCGAAGGGCTTCAAGCTCGAGCCGCTGAAAGCGGTCACCGAGGCGACGCCGGCGAAGGAGCTCTTCGGACGCAAGCCCGACCCCGCTCCCCTCGAGGCCCGCGCGATCGGCTCCTATGCCAAGGGCTGTCTTGCCGGCGCGGTCGCGATCCCGGTCGACGGGGCCACCTGGCAGGTGATGCGCCTCTCGCGCAACCGCAACTTCGGTCACCCCACCCTCGTCGACTTCCTGCAGCGTTTCGCCCGGACCGTACCGACCGTCTCGTCCTGGCCCGGCATCCTGGTCGGTGACCTGTCTCAGCCGCGCGGCGGACCGATGCTGACGGGTCATGCCTCGCACCAGATCGGCCTCGACGCCGACATCTGGCTGACGCCGATGCCGAAACATACCCTGTCGAACGAGGAGCGCGAGACCCTGATGGCGACCAATCTCGTCGCCGCCGACCGGCTCGACGTCGACCCGCAGCGCTGGACCCCCGACCATCTCGCCGTCATTCGCGCGGCCGCGCTCGATCCCGCCGTGCATCGGCTCTTCGTCAATCCGGCGATCAAGAAGGCGCTGTGCCGGGACGCGACGGGGGATCGCGGCTGGCTGACCAAGGTCCGCCCGATTGGCGGGCACAATTATCACTTTCACATCCGGCTCGGCTGCCCGGCGGGATCGGGCGACTGCAAGGATCAGGATCCGCCGCCGGATGGCGATGGCTGCGGCAAGGAACTCGGTAGCTGGTTCACGGACGCCGTGCTCAACCCGAAGAAACCGACCACGCCGCAAAAGCCGAAACCGCCATTGATCATGAGCGATCTGCCGGCGGCCTGTCGGCAGGTTCTGGTGGCGAAGTAGCCCCGTCGCGGCCGTCCGCGATCTCCGCCTTCACCAGGCCGACGAACAGCCGCACCACCGGATCGGCGAGCGTCTCGCGGCCATGGGCGAGCTGGAACGGGGCCTTGTAGACGAACTCCTCCGGCCGGATGGCGCGCATGGTGCCCGCCTCGACGAAGCGGCGGGCATAGTGATCGGGCAGATAGCCGATGAAGGCACCCGACAGGATCAGATGCGCCTCCGCCTCCATGTCGTTGACCGTCGCGGGGGAGGCCGCGAGCGCGAAGGGCTTCAGGTCGCGGCTGCCCCAATAGGCGCGGGCGATGATGCGGTGGCGGCGCAGCGTCTCGATGTCGATGCCGACATCCGGCCGATCAAACAGCGGATGGTGCCGGCCGCAATAGAAGAAATGGGTCTCGTCGTAGAGATCGGTGTAGTCGAAGCCGAGCACGATGCGCGGGAAGGATCCGAAGGCGACCTGGATCGCGCCGCTCGCGATCTCGCGCAGCAGCTCGTTGGGGGGGCGCGTGGTGATGCTGAGCGACACCTGCGGTGCCGCCTCGACGAAGCGGCGGATGACGGCGTCGATCCGGGCGCGCGGATCGGTGATGATGTTGTCGATGAGGCCGATGCGCAGCGTGCCCCGCAGTTTCGTCCGCAGCGCCCCGATGCGCGACTGGAAGCCCTCGATCGCCGTCATCAGGCGACGCGCCTCGGCATAGGCGAGCTCGCCGTCGGGCGTCAGGCGGAAACCGGCGCGGCCGCGCTGGCACAGCACCGTGCCGAGCCGCGTTTCGAGCGCCAGCATGTGGTTCGAGATCGTCGACAGCGACAGATCGAGCGGCTCCTGCGCCGGGGCAAAACCGCCGTGATCGACCACCGCGATGAAGACGCGCAGCAGGCGAAGGTCCACCGTATCGAGGCTGAAGGTGCTCTTCACTTTTGCAATCCTCAAAGTGAACGTGGACAGATCATGATTTGATCGCCCGGCGCAACCTGTCACGGTGGTCTACGTATCAATGCTTAGCCTGGTGGTGCCGACATGAGCCCCGTCGTTCCGACCGATCCGACCGCGACCGAGGCGACCGGCAAGCGCTGGACGGTCGCGTCGGAGACCGGCGTGTTGACCGACGTCCTGCTCTGCCGGCCGGACAATTACGCCTATATCCCGACCAACACGATCGCCAAGGCGACGATCGCGGGCGGCGCCCATCTCGACCATCAGGCGCTGTTTGCTCAGTACCGCGAACTCGAGGATGCGTTGAGCGGGGCCGACGTCCGGCTGCACTATCTCGAACCAGAGCCGCACCTGCCCTATCAGGTCTATACCCGCGACTCGAGCCAGGTGACGCCCTGGGGCGCCGTGGTCACCCAGCTCTTCCGCCCGCAGCGCCGCGGCGAATACGCATCCGCCCTACGCTTTTACAACGCGACGGATGGCGGGCCCTGGGGCTACTCGACCGCGGGCACGGTGGAAGGCGGTGACATCCACATCATCCGACCCGGCCTTCTGGCGATCGGCCATTCCGGTGAGCGCACCGACGAGGCGGGGGCCCGGCAGTTCGGCGATCTCTTCGCGCGTCAGGGCTGGGACGTCCGGCTCGTCGGCTTCGCCGAGCATTTCCTTCATCTCGACGTGATCTTCTCGATGGTCGGCGACGGTGTCGCGCTCGCCTGTCGCGAGGTGCTCGACGATGGTTTTCTCGACTGGCTCGCGGCGAACAAGATCCGCGTGATCGACGTGAGCTATCGCGAGACCATGCACGACATGGCCTGCAACGTGCTGGCGCTCGGGCGCGACCGGATCGTGTCGCCCCGCCATTGCGCCCGCGTGAATGCCGCGCTTCGGGCGGAGGGCTTCACGGTGCTCGATCCCGACCTGTCGCGGTTTTCCGCCGGCGGCGGCAGCGTCCATTGCATGACCATGCCGCTGAAGCGGATCGGTGTCTGAGACGGCTATCAATCCAAAGACGAGGGAGACGAACGTGAAGGCAATCGGACAATGGGCGGCCGCCGCCGGCGTCGCCGTGATGATCATGAGCCAGACGGCGAAGGCCGAGGAGATCAACGCGCTCGTGTGGTGCGACCACACCGACGCGGCCTTCCTCGACCCCTTCACCCAGGCGACCGGCATCAAGGTCAATGTGAAGGATTATGAGGGCACCGGCACCGCGCTCGCCCTGCTCGAGCAGTCGAAGCCCGGCGACTGGGACGTCTTCGTCGTCGATACGACCGATGTCCGCCGCGTGGTCGCGCGCGGGCTCCTCGAGCCGCTGGATCCTGCCGCCTTCCCGCTCGCCGACGTGCCGGACGCGATCAAGCTGCCCGACTATCACATCGTCGACGGCAAGATGTACGCGGTGCCGGAGAAGTTCGGCTACAACGCCATCGCCTTCGACAATACCCAGATGCCGCTCGAAAAGGCTCGCGATGTGGCGAGCCTCTGGGATCCGGCGAACAAGGGCAAGATCGCGATCTATGACTATTACCTGCCGCTGATCGGCCAGGTCGCCATCGCGCTCGGCAAGAAGCCGCAGGACATCACCGAGGCCGATCTGCCGGCCATCAAGGAAAAGCTCGAGGCAATCCGCGCCAATGCCGCGCTGGTCGGCGACGTCGTCACCTCCCAGACGGCGCTGGCGACCGGTCAGGTCGCGGTGCTTGCCGGCGGCGGCGAATATGCGGTCGCGGGTCTGCAGGGCGAGAAGCCCAATCTCGACTGGGTGCTCCCGGATGTCGGCGGCGTCCGCTGGCAGCAGGCGATCGGCGTCTTTGCCTCCTCAACCAAGAAGGAAGCCGCGACGAAGTTCGTGCAGTATGTCCTCTCGCCCGAGGGCCAGGCGCGGCTTGCCACCTCCTCCTGCTATTGGGGCATGCCCGCCAACAGCAAGGCGGCGCTGACCGACGCGCAGAAGAAGATTCTTCGCTGGGACGAGCAGCCGGG
Organism: Labrys sp. (in: a-proteobacteria); assembly: GCA_046344875.1. Lineage (GTDB taxonomy): Bacteria > Pseudomonadota > Alphaproteobacteria > Rhizobiales > Labraceae > Labrys. Next base: position 39,771 of record JBKDKQ010000062.1, read on the forward strand.
CTTCCTCGCCAAGTCCTATCCCTATCCCTCGCCGACCGAGGCGATGGACAAGGCGATGCAGGACCTGTGGGCCGAGGTGATCCAGAAGTAACCGGACAGACCCGGTCACGCCGATGACGCAGCGCTCGCCGGAACAGGCGCAGGATCGCGCCGACCGCACCCGCGGTCTGATCCTCGTCGCGCCGGCGGCGCTGTGGACGCTCGCCTTCTTCCTCGTGCCGACCGTCTCGATCCTCGGCCTGAGTTTCTACGAGAAGACCGGCGCTAGCCTCAGCGACACGGCGACGCTCGCGAACTACCAGAGGTTTGTTACCCAGGACTATTTCTGGCAGTCGCTGATCAACTCGCTGGAGGTCACGGTCCTCGTGACCCTCCTGTCGCTGATGCTTGGCTATCCGCTCGCCTACATGATCGCCTTCCGGGTTCCCGCCCGCTGGCAGCGCCTGTGCCTGATGCTCGCGGTCCTCCCCTTCTGGACGTCCTATGTGGTGCGCTCCTATGCCTGGCTGCTGGTGCTGGCCCCCAACGGCGTGGTGAACCAGACGCTTCTGGGCCTCGGGCTGATCGAGGCGCCGCTCGTCCTCTCCTTCAACACCGGCGCGACCGTGGTCGGCTTCGTCCACTTCTTCACCATGCTGTCGACGCTGACGATCTATGCGAGCCTCGCCCGCCTCAATCCGCGCCTGCCGCTCGCCGCGCGCGATCTTGGCGCGAGCGAATGGCAGACTTTCTGGCGGATCATTTTTCCGCTCTCCCTTCCAGGCGTCGCGGCGGGGGCCTTCCTCACCATCGTCGTCGTGCTCGGCGACTACGTCACGCCGCAGATTCTCGGCGGCAACAACAATCTCGTCCTGCCGCAGACGATCATCATGCAGATCCAGCGCCGCGCCGACGTGCCCATGGCTGCCGCCCTGTCGATGATCATGATGGTCGTGGTGGCGCTCGCCTATCTGGCGCTCGCCCGCAAGCTGACGGCGCGGCTCGCATGAACGGGGGGATCATCCGCCGCGTCCTGCTGCCGGCCGGCCTGATCGGCGCGATGCTGATCTTCATCTATCTGCCGGTTGCGACCCTCGTCCTCTTCTCCTTCCATGACGGCCGCGTGCCCGTGCCGCCCTTCCAGGGCCCGACGATCGACTGGTATGTGAAGATCCTCGGCAATCCGCGCATCACCGCCGCTACGGTGAACTCGATCCTCGTTGGCATCGTCTCCTCGGCGATCGCCGTCGCCCTGGCGACGCTCGCCGGTTGGGGTCTCGCCCGGCACAAGATCCCCGGACGTCGGCTGATCGAGGCGATGATCCTCCTGCCGCTCGCCGTCTCCTATCTCGTCGTCGGCGTCGGGCTCATGGTCACCTATGCCGGCACGCTGATGGGCAAGTCGCTCGCCCTCGTCGTCATCGGCCATGTCGTCCTCAACCTGCCGCTCGCCTTCGCCGTGATCTATGTCCAGTTCGACCGCGACCAGGCGAAGCTCGAAATGGCCGCCCGCGATCTCGGCGCCTCGGAGATGCAGGTCTTCTGGCGGATCACGATCCCGACGCTGCGGATCGCGCTGATCGCGGCCTTCGTGCTCTGTTTCACCTTTTCCTGGGACGAATTCATCGTCGCCTTCCTGCTCGCGGGCTTCGACCCGACGCTGCCGCTCGTGATCTGGAGCCTGCTGCGCACCGGTCTCGACCCGCAGACCAATGCGGCGGGCACGCTCGTCTTCCTCGTGTCGATCGTGGCGGCGGTGATCATTGAACTCGTCCTCATCCGGAGACGTGCCGTTGACGCAACCCTGTGATCTCGCCCTCGAGGGCGTCAGCAAGATCTATGGCGCCCAGCGCGCGGTCGACGCCGTGTCGCTCGCCATGCCGGCCGGTAGCTACGTCGTGCTGCTCGGTCCCTCGGGATCCGGCAAGACGACGCTTCTCTCCATGCTCGGCGGCTTCACCATGCCGAGCGCCGGCCGCGTGCTGATCGGCGGCGCCGACGTGACGATGCTGCCACCCGCGAAGCGTCCGACGGCGACGGTGTTCCAGGACTATGCGCTGGTCCCGCACATGACGATCGCCGAGAATGTCGGCTTCGGCCTCTCGGTGCGCGGCATCGACCGCGCCACGATCGCGATGCGGGTCGAGGCGGCGCTCGCCATGGTCGATCTCGCGGGTTTCGGGCCGCGCGCCATCGCCGCCGCTTCCGGCGGACAGCGTCAGCGCATCGCGCTCGCCCGCGCCCTCGTCATCGAGCCTGCGATCCTCCTTCTCGACGAGCCGCTCGGCGCGCTCGACCTCCATCTGCGCCGCCAGATGCAGGACGAGTTGCGCCGGCTGCAGCGCCGCGAGGGACGCACCTTCGTGCATGTCACCCATGACCAGGAGGAGGCGATGGCGATCGCCGACACGGTGGTGATCATGAACCAGGGCAAGGTCGAGGATGCCGGCCCGCCCGCCCGCGTCTATGCGCGCCCAAAGACCCGTTTCTCGGCGGGCTTCATGGGTGAGAGCACGCTGCTGCCGGCCTCCGCCGTGGCTTCGGGCCTTGCCGAGACCGCGCTCGGGCGCCTGCCGACGGTTGGCGAGGGCGGCGCCTTCGTCGCGATCCGGCCGGAAAGCGTCAGGCTCGCCGCGGGCGAGGGAACGACGCCGCTCGGCACGATGCTGGTCGAGGAGACCGTCTTCCAGGGCAGCTTCGCGCGGCTGCGCGGCCGGATCGGCGACGTCGTCATCCAGGCGCGGGCGGAACCGGCGCTCGCTCCCGCGCCTGGCAGCGCGGTCGCCGTCCACCTCGCGCATCATGGCGCCGTTCTGGTCGCCTGAGACAAGAGAGAGACCCTCACCGTGATCGACGCCCAAGACTGGTACGAGACCATCCCCTTCGCGGACGGGATCACGCTGATCCACGAACCCTGGATGACGCCCTTCTTCCGCTGCAACATGTGGCATGTGCGCGGCCGCGACCGCGATCTCCTCGTCGATACGGGCCTCGGTGCCTTCGGGCTGCGCGCCTATGTACCGCTCCTGCGCGACCGTCCGATCCTCTGCCTGTCGAGCCACACCCATTTCGACCATATTGGCGCGACGCATGAATTCGAGGAGCGACTGGTCCATCCGCTCGAGGCCGCCTGCCAGGCGAACCCCACCAATGAGGAGACGCTGTTTGCCCCCTATGCGGCGGATGGCGGGGACGCCGAGATGTTTGTCGAGCGACCCGTCGGCTGGGATGCCGCGCGCTACCGCATCGAGCCGGCACCGGCGACGGGCTTCGTCGAGGAGGGCGACGTCATCGATCTCGGCGACCGTCGGCTCCATGTGCTGCATACGCCCGGCCATTCGCCGGGCCATGTCTCCTTGTTCGAGGAGGCGACCGGGACCTTGATCGCGCAGGACGTGGTCTATGACGGGCCCCTCGTCACCGACTGTGCCGGCGCCGACCTCGCCGTCTATCGCCGCAGCATGGAGCGGCTTGCGACGCTCACGCCACGCATCGTCCATGGCGGCCATTTCGCGAGCTTCGGGCCGGTTCGTTTCCGCCAGCTGATCGAGGACTTCCTCGCCACCCACAAGATCTGAGCGTTCGCGCGATGCTAGGCGCGGGCCTGCGCCTTGCGCTAGCATGGTGCCTGCGTCAGGCGCGGCAACAGCGGTGGGAACGCGGGGACAGACATGCGGCGGGTCTATGTGATCGGCACCTGCGACACCAAGGGGGCGGAACTCGCCTATGCGAGGGCCTGCGTGTCGGAAGCGGGCGTCGAGGCCGTGCTGGTCGATGTCGGCACCACGGGGGCCGCGTCGGGTGCGGACGTCACGGCGCGCGCGGTCGCAGCCCATCATCCCGGCGGCGTCTCGGCGGTCTTCGAGGCGGGCGACCGGGGCCTCGCCGTCACCGCGATGAGCGAGGCCCTCATCGGTTTTCTCGCAAGCCGCACGGATGTCGGTGGCGTTCTGGGCCTCGGCGGGTCCGGCAATACGGCGATCGTCACGGCCGGCATGCGCTCTTTGCCGATCGGGGTCCCGAAGCTGATGCTCTCGACCGTCGCATCCGGCAACACCGCGCCCTATGTCGGGCCGACCGACATCGCGATGATGTATTCGGTGGTCGACATCGCCGGTCTCAACCGCATCTCGCGCACCGTCATCGCCAATGCCGCGCACGCGGTCGCCGGCATGGCCCGGCACGAGATCGCCGCGTCCGCCGACGACAAGCCGGGTGTGGCGCTGACCATGTTCGGCGTGACCACGGCCTGCGTGGCCCAGATCCGCGCGGCCCTCGAGCCGGCCTACGAATGCACCGTGTTCCACGCGACGGGCACCGGCGGACAATCGCTGGAAAAGCTCGTCGAATCCGGCCTGGTCGGCGCGGCGATCGACATCACCACGACGGAAGTCGCGGATTTCCTCGTCGGTGGCGTCTTTCCCTGCACGGCGGACCGGTTCGGCGCCTTCATCCGCACCGGGAAGCCTTATGTCGGCTCGGTCGGCGCGCTCGACATGGTCAATTTCGGCGCGCGCGACAGCGTGCCGGCGCGCTTTGCCGGCCGGCGATTTCACGTCCATAACGCCCAGGTGACGCTGATGCGCACCACGCCGGAGGAGAACGCCGCCTTCGGTCGCTTTATCGGCGAGCGGCTGAACCGGATGGAGGGACCGGTGCGGTTCCTGCTGCCGCTGCGCGGGGTCTCGGCCATCGATGCGCCGGGCATGCCATTTCATGACCCGCAGGCGGATGCGGCGCTCTTCGAGGCGCTGCGTGCCACCATCATCGCGAGCCCGAACCGCCAGTTGATCGAGGTCGACGCCGCCATCAACGACCCCGCCTTCGCCGCGGCGGTCGTGGAGGCCTTCCGATCGGTCCCGGCCTGACCGGTACCGACGCCACCCGACGAAAGGAAACCCTCATGTCACGCGCCTATGCGAGCCGCATCATCGACGCGCCGGTCGAAGCCGTCTGGAGCGTCGTGCGCGATTTCAATGCCTTGCCGGTGTGGAATCCGGGCGTGCGCGACAGCCTGATCGAGGGCGGCCTCGACTCCGACGTGGTCGGCTGCATCCGCGCCTTTCACCTCAGGGACGGCACGCCGGTGCGCGAAAAACTCCTGATGCTCGACGATGCACGGCGCCAGTTCACCTACGACTTCCAGACGCCGTGCTTCCCGGTCGAGAACTATATCGCGACGATGCGCCTGATGCCGGTGACGCGCGACGACCGCACCTTCGTCGAATGGGAAGCAAGCTTCGACGAGAAGCCCGAGGACAAGGGCGTCTATGAGCGCATCATCTCCAACGATGTCTTTGCGGGCGGGCTCGCCGCGCTGGCCGACTACATCGCGCGCCACGCTATACAAAAGCCCGCCGATGCGGTGCGCTGGAAGGGCGGATCCCCCAACAAGGTCTGGACCTCGGCGGTGATCGCGGCCCCGGTCGAGAAGGTCTGGGGCGTGATGCGCGATTTCGCCGGCATGGCGGCGTGGCATGACGAGATCACCCGCATGACAATGATCGGCGGCGTGCGGTCCGACAAGGTGTCAGGGGTTCGCGACTTCTATTTCGGTGAAGGCCGTCTGCACGAGGAACTTCTGCACCTCGACGATCTGACGCGCTCGTTCAGTTATCGGATCACCATGAGCGAACTGCCCTGGATCAACTATGTCTCGGGACCGCGCCTGTGGCCGGTGACCGCCACCAACGAGACGTTCGGCGTGTGGACCGGCGACTGGCAGGCCTCGCCGCAGGACGATCTGACGCTGATGCCGAACACCGAACAGAACGTCTACCAGAAGGCCTTCGCCTCGGTCGAAGCCCTGATCCGGCGTGGCGGTTGAAAGGGATCGCTGTTCATCGATGCCGGAACAGGCAGGATGCCTTGTCCGGTCACCGAGGTCTGCGTCTCGGAGGTCTCAGTCCAGCCTGACGCTGAAAATGTCGTCGACGGTGGCGTTGCGCCAGCGCACCGGCACATCGCCCCGCGATTCAACGAGGACCGGCCCTTCGCTGCCGGGTTGGCCGCTCGACGCCGTCAGGCGGTAGAGGCAGACCGCGGCCAGTTCGTCAGCATCATCCTCGATGATGCAGCACGCCGTGTCCTCATCCGCGAGGAACGTCACTTCGACCGGCGTCAGATCACCGCCGGCCCGCTCGAAGCCGACGATGACAAAGTATTCGTCCCGTGTGGTGCCCATGGGCGCGACATGGCTCGATTCGAGGACAGGAGTGATCAAAACGACACCTGCATAACGTGGCCTGACAAAACGCTGCCCGATTTGTCCGGTGTTTACAAGGAATCGATGACGCAAAGTTCCAAGGACGGCTTTGAAGGCCAATAAGTGAAAATCAAAGAAAGAAATTTCATTGACGCAAAGTTCAACGAGCTATTGATCAACACCCTGTTCCACAATTACTGGACGGAGATCAAGGACATGGCTCCGGAACTCTGATTTATAGTACATTACATATGTAATGATGTTGCATTACATATGTTACGTGACGACGACTTTTGAAAGCGCTCCATCCGCGGGGCGAAACGGTGCGGTCGATACAGGCGTTACGGTCGGCCTGCGCGATCGCAATCGATTGCCGTGCCTGCAGGCACAGGGCGGTGGGATCGTTTTGAGTTTTCGTCCTTGCCGACACGGCTCGCGGCCGCGACGATCCTGGGCGTGGCGCGGTCGCTGACAGGCGATCACGCCGCCGCGCATCCATCGAGGCCATCATGACAATCGACCTGACCCCCTTCAATCTTGCCCATGTCGCGCTGCGTGACGCCGGCGGCGGCGTGCTGGTCGCCTCGCTCAACCGGCCGGACAAGCGCAATGCCCTCAACGCCCGGGCGGTCGAGGATCTCGTCGAGCTCTTCTCGATCGCGCCGCGGGTCGGTGTGCGTGCCATCGTGCTGCGGGCCGAGGGACCGCATTTCTGCGCGGGGCTCGACCTCGTCGAGCACCACCAAAGCGACCGGTCGCCCGCCGCCTTCATGCAGTTGTGCCTGCGCTGGCACGAGGCCTTCAACAAGATGGAGTATGGCGGCGTGCCGGTCATCGCCGCGCTGAAGGGGGCCGTGGTCGGCGGCGGGCTCGAACTCGCGTCGGCAGCCCATATCCGTGTCGCCGAACGCGACAGCTATTTCGCCCTGCCCGAAGGCCAGCGCGGGCTTTTCACGGGTGGCGGCGCCACGATCCGGGTCACCGGCCTGATCGGCAAGGGGCGGATGGTGGACATGATGCTGACCGGCCGCGTCTATCCCGCCGCCGAGGCCCTGCAGGTTGGCCTCTGCCAGTATGTCGCCGAGGGCACGGCCGACGACATGGCGCTCGGCCTTGCGCGCCGGGCCGCCGAAAACCTCCCGCTCACCAATTTCGCGATCTGCTCGGCGATCTCGCATGTCCAGAACATGTCCGCCCTCGACGCCTCCTATGCCGAGGCGGCGATCGCCGGTATCGTCAACACCCAGCCCGCCGCGCGAGAACGTCTGGAAGCCTTCGCCAACAAATCCGCTCCGCGTGTCCGCCCGGATGGCGGGTGAGCGGCGCGGGCGGGCAGGTCGGCCGATCGCCGCCGACCGAAGGAAGCCGAGAGCCGGCGCCCTTGCACTTTCTTGGTGCAGTCCTGTATGATGTCGCGGTTTGATAGAGGCCGTTTTGGCCGACCCGTTTTGATCCGTCTTTTTTCCAACGACCCCTTTTTTCCAAAAGCACGTCATTCATGGGTACCGTCTTGGCCGTCAAGGACCGCCCTCAACCGGGCCGGTCCGACCAGCGTGGCGCCGAAGCAAGGCTGCCGCTTTCGGTTTTCCTGATCGTCCGCAACGAAGCGAGGCGTCTGTCGCGGACGCTGGAAGCAGTTGCGGCACTCGCTGACGACATCGTCGTGGTCGATTCGGGCTCGACCGATGAGACCTGCGCCATCGCCCGCGCCTTCGGTGCGCGGGTGATCGTCAACACACCCTTTCCCGGCTATGGCGAACAGAAGCGCTTTGCGGAAGCCGCCTGCCGCCACGACTGGGTGTTGAACGTCGATGCGGACGAGGTGATCAGCCAGGCTTTGCGCCAGGAGATCCGGGCACTGCTGTCGCAGCCACGCATCGAGGCCGACGGCTACGCAGTCAAAATCGTGGAGGTCCTGCCGGGCGAGGGATCGCCGGCCGAAGGCGCCCACGGCCTGTCAGCGGTTCGTCTCTACCGGCGGTCGCGCGGCAGCTACAACCCCTCGCCCGTGCATGACCGCGTCGAGATGGCGGACGGCGCGGTGACCGCGCGATTGCGCGGCGTCGTCGAACATCACTCGATCCTCACGCTCGACCAGTTCGCGGCAAAGCTCTCGGCCTATTCCTCGCTCCAGGCCGCCGATGCCCATCGGCGCGGGCGACGGGTGTCGTCCCTGCGGGTTGGCGTCGAGTTCCCCTATGCCTTCCTGCGCGCCTATGTCGGGCGCCGCCAGTTCCGCCGCGGCGTGGTCGGCTTCCTGATGGCGCTGCACTACGCCCTGTTCCGCACGACCCGTATGGCGAAGATCCATGCGCTTGGGAGCGAGAACCGGACGCTGCGGGCCTTGCTCGCTCTGGACACGCCCTAGGCGCATGACACGCGCCCGGCGCCACTCCTCACACCCGGCGCCCCTCCAGCAGGCGGACCGCCGCCTTTCGCGGGGGCGGGGCGTCTGGCACGGATGCCGCGTGAAGCACTTCAGTCGAGCGCGATCCTCGCCGCCCAGGCGGCCACCTGTTCGGACAGGCGCTCACCGGATGCCAGGATGATTTCGGCATATTCGAGCCGGCGTTCCATGGGGATCTCGAGGGTCGGGTCGGCGAGCAGTTCGGCGAAGCCGTTCACATTGGTGAGGAGGGTGCGCAGGTCGAAGGAGCGGCGGGCGTCGTCCAACTGGGTCATCACGTCCCCTCCCTGTCGTGGCCGTCGACCGGCCTGGCGGCGCAGGACCGCGCGGTGACCGTCACCAGCAAGATGGAACGACGGGCGGAAGAGTCCAGACCCCGCCCGCTCCGCCTGCGGCTCCGTCCGCCGATCGTCAGATCGGGCGCGTGAGCGCCGCGACGAGACCGTCGGTCAGCGCCATGGCGATCCGCCCGTCCAGATCCTTGCGCGGGTTGAAGATGGTGACGCTGAGGCCTGCCATGCGCCCCGTCGCGCGGATTGCCGCGATCGCCTCGACGGCCTCCTCCCAATGCAGCCCGCTGGGGAGCGGATAGTCGACCGCCGGGTTCAGCGCATTGTCGATGACGTCGGTGTCGAAATGCACCCAGATGCGGCCGAGATCAGGCCGCGAGACGAGGCGAACCGCCTCGGCAAGGCAGGCGTCGGTGCCCTGCCGGCGCAGCCGCCCGAGATCGAACAGGCCGATGCCGGTCCCGCGCGGGCTCGGCGAGCCGTCGGCCGCCGCCTCCCGCTCGTCGCGGAAGCCGTAGCAGACCGCATCCGTGGGCCTGACATAGGGCGACAGACCGTCGATGTCGGACAGGAGCCCGTGATTATGGCCGGTCGCGATCGCAAGGCCCATATCCGCCACCTCCCCGGAATGGGTGCCGGCGCCGTCGTAGAAGTCGGCGTGACCGTCCATGTAGAAAAGGCCCGGCCGCTCGACACGCCGCAGGGCGAGGAGCGCGCCGTGAAGGACGGAGCAGTCGCCGCCGAGGATGAGCGGCATATGGCCATCGGCGAGACCATCCGACACCGCCTGTGCCATCTCGAGCGCCATGGCGCGGATGGCCGGGCCGTTGAGGTAGCCCGTCACGTCGTCCTTCTCGCGGACATAGACCGCCGGCACGATCTCACGCACGAGCGGCGCCGACAGCCGCTCGCCGAGACCGTGCCCCAAGAGCGTGCGCCCGAGATCCTGAACCCCGCTCGGCCAAAGCCCGAGCGACGAGGGCGCCGAGATGATGCACAACGACATGACGACGTCTCCCGATTGACGTCGTGATCCTATCCCATCTCGTCACCGGCTTCGCATCCGACAGTCCTGGCGACACCACGATACTGCCGGACGAACGGAAACGGCGGCGGCGCCGAGCCCTGTTCGAGGGATCACCCGAGTTGAGCCATGGCGGCATCCCATCGGTTTACGCCGTGGTCGATCTGTTGCGCGGACGGAACGTGGGCGTACCCCGCGACGAGCCGACGCACGACACCGACCGGTCTGAGCGGATTCTCGGGAACGCCCCGCGCCATGGCTTCAACCAACCTCTGGAGGACGGCGATCAACTGATCCGGACCTCGGTCGCCGCAACGGAACACTCAGCCCACGACCCATCTAGACACATATGCAGGAACCTGGGTGGGAAGGCCCGCCTCCAGTTCATGCGACCCTTCGGAAGCACGTCGGTGCTCTTTCATCCGAGGCCGGACCCAACGCATCAGGTGTTAAGTCCGGTAATCCAGTCTTCACGGCTGTCTTGATCGGGAATTTGGTGGAGCCAGGCGGAATCGAACCGCCGACCTCTTGAATGCCATTCAAGCGCTCTCCCATCTGAGCTATGACCCCACGTCTCGGTGGACGGGCTATGGGTGGCCCGAACGCGATGGGCGGCTATCTGTCACAAGACGGCGAGGCAATCAAGGCCGAAGGTGGTGTTTGGCGAAGGAAGATGCATCGACGCCAGAACGGCCTGCCGTCCGGGCGCCAAAACCGCGCCGAACCTGCGTTTGACGATTGACCGCGGCGCCAAATCCGCGTCCCATATCGTACGGAGCATCGGAGCAAACGAGCGGGAACACCCGCCGCCGGTCTCCTCGGGGGGATGGGAATCGCCGTGACCGGCAAGAGCGAGCGCCCGACGACGACCAACGCCGCCTGGCGGCTCGACGACAGCGCCGTCGCGGCCCTGGCGGCCGGCCGCCATTCGGACCCCTTCGCCGTTCTCGGGCCCCATCGCGTCGACGGTGGTCACGTGGTGCGCGCCTTCGTCGCAGGCGCCGAGACACTCAGCCTCGTCGAGGCGACCGGTGCCGCGACCGCCATGACGCAGCGCGATCCGGACGGCGTGTTCGAAGTGTTCCTCGCGCATGATCCCGGCGCCTACACCCTCGCCGCCGCCAATGGCGGTGGCCGCTGGATCATCGAGGACCCCTATCGCTTCGCGCCCGTGCTGGGCTCGATCGACGACCATCTCCTCGCCGAAGGCACCCATGCCCGCCTGTGGGACAAGCTCGGCGCTCATCCGATGGTGCACCAGGGCGCGGCCGGCACGCATTTCGCCGTCTGGGCGCCGAATGCGCGCCGCGTCTCGGTCGTCGGCGACTTCAACGACTGGGACGGACGCCGCCATCCGATGCGCAAGCGCGTCGACACCGGCGTTTGGGAGATCTTCCTGCCCGGCATCGGCGCGGGCGCGCTCTACAAATACGAGATCATCGCCGCAAACGGCGCGCTGCTGCCGCTCAAGAGCGATCCCATGGCCTTTGCGAGCGAGATGCGCCCCGGAACGGCCTCGCGCGTCGTTCCGCCCCCCGCGCATCGCTTCACCGATGAGGGCTTTCGGGCCCAGAAGCCGTCCGACTGGCGGCGGGCACCGGTGTCGATCTACGAGGTGCATCTCGGTTCCTGGCGTCGCGGCGAGCGTGGGCGCTTCCTCACCTATGACGAGCTCGCCGAGACGCTCGTGCCCTATGCGGCGGGGCTCGGCTTCACCCATCTCGAACTCCTGCCGGTGAGCGAACATCCGCTCGATGCGTCCTGGGGCTACCAGCCGGTCGGGCTCTTCGCGCCGACGAGCCGGTTCGGCGACCCGGACGGCTTCGCGCGCTTCGTCGACGCGGCGCATGGGGCGGGCCTCGGCGTCATTCTCGACTGGGTGCCGGCGCATTTCCCGACCGATGCCCACGGCCTCTACCGCTTCGACGGCAGCGCGCTCTACGAGCATCCCGACCAGCGCCGCGGCTTCCATCCCGACTGGAACACGGCGATCTATGATTTCGGGCGCCGGGAAGTGTCGAATTTCCTCGTCGCCAACGCGCTGTTCTGGCTCGAGCGTTTCCACATCGACGGCCTCAGGGTCGATGCGGTCGCCTCGATGCTTTACCTCGACTATTCGCGCAAGGCCGGCGAATGGCTGCCCAATGACGAGGGCGGGCGCGAGAACAAGGAGGCGATCGCCTTCCTGCAGCGGCTCAACCGCGAGGTCTATGCCGCCCATCCCTCGACGCTGACGATCGCGGAGGAATCGACCGCCTGGCCGGGCGTGTCGCAGCCGGTCCATGCCGGCGGCCTCGGCTTCGGCTTCAAGTGGAACATGGGGTTCATGCACGACACCCTCGCCTACATGGCGAAGGAGGGCGTCCATCGCCGCTGGCACCACGACCTCATCACCTTTGGCCTGCTCTACGCCTTCTCGGAGAATTTCGTGCTGCCGCTGTCCCATGACGAGGTGGTGCACGGAAAGGCCTCCATCGTGAACAAGATGGCGGGCCTCGAGGGCGAGAAATTCGCGACGCTGCGGGCCTATTACGCGCTGATGTGGGGCTATCCCGGCAAGAAGCTCCTGTTCATGGGCCAGGAATTCGCCCAGCGCCGCGAATGGAACGAGAATGTCTCGCTCGACTGGGAGCTGACCGACACCGGCCCCCATCGCGGCGTCAGCGACCTCGTGCGCGATCTCAACCGGCTCTACCGCGACAAGCCCGCCCTTCATGCCCGCGACTGCGAGGGCGAGGGCTTTGAATGGCTGATCGTCGACGACAAGGACGCCTCGGTCTTCGCCTTTGCGCGCCACGCGCCGGACGCCCGTCCGATCGCGGTCGTGGTCAACATGACGCCGGTCTCGCGCGAGCACTACATGGTGCCGCTGCCGCGGCCCGGGCGCTGGGTCGAGATTCTCAACACGGATTCCGCGCTCTATGGCGGCAGCGACCGGGGCAATCTCGGCCTCGTGCTCGCCTATGACGCGCCGCATGCCGGCAAGCCCGCGCATGCGCACGTCTTGCTGCCCCCGCTGGGGGCTTTGTTCCTCGAATGGGCACCGGCGTGATGGGGGTCGCGTCGTCGGGCCGCAGAACAGTGTGAGAAAAGGGAGAGGCCGGTCATGGCACGCAAGACACCGGGAATGAGCGCACCACTGGCGCGAAGCGCGATGGCCTATGTGCTGGCCGGCGGCCGCGGCTCACGGCTGATGGAACTCACCGACCGGCGCGCCAAGCCCGCGGTCTATTTCGGCGGCAAGAGCCGCATCATCGACTTCGCCCTGTCGAACGCGATCAACTCCGGCATCCGCCGCATCGGCGTCGCCACCCAGTACAAGGCGCATTCGCTGATCCGCCACCTGCAGCGCGGCTGGAACTTCCTTCGCCCCGAACGGAACGAGAGCTTCGACATCCTGCCGGCGAGCCAGCGCGTCTCCGAGGACCAGTGGTATGCGGGCACGGCGGATGCCGTGTACCAGAACCTCGACATCATCGACACGGAGAATGTCGAATACATGGTCATCCTTGCCGGCGACCATGTCTACAAGATGGACTACGAGATGATGCTCCAGCAGCATGTGGAGCAGAAGGCGGACGTCACGATCGGCTGTCTCGAAGTACCGCGCATGGAGGCGACCGGCTTCGGCGTGATGAAGGTCGACGACAAGGACCGGATCGTCGATTTCGTCGAGAAGCCGAAGGATCCGCCCGGCATTCCCGGCCGGCCGGACCTCGCGCTCGCCTCGATGGGCATCTATGTGTTCAGCCTGAAGTTCCTGACGCAGGAACTGATCCGCGACGCCAACGACAAGACGTCCTCGCGCGATTTCGGCAAGGACATCATCCCCTATATCGTCAAGCACGGGAAGGCGGTCGCCCATCGCTTCACCAAGAGCTGCGTGCGCTCCAGCAAGGAGACGGAAGCCTATTGGCGCGATGTCGGGACGGTCGACGCCTATTGGGAAGCCAATATCGACCTCACGGCGGTCGTTCCCGCGCTCGACCTCTATGATCAGGACTGGCCGATCTGGACCTATGCCGAGATCACGCCACCGGCGAAGTTCGTCCACGACATGGATGACCGGCGCGGCCAGGCGGTCTCCTCGCTGGTGTCAGGCGGCTGCATCGTCTCGGGCGCCTCGCTGCGCCGGTCGCTGCTGTTCACGGGCGTGCGGGTGAACTCCTATTCGGCGGTCGAGAATGCGGTCGTCCTCCCGTACGTCAATGTCGGGCGCTCGGCGCGGCTCAAGGACGTCGTGATCGACCGCGGCGTCATCATTCCCGAAGGGCTCGTGGTCGGCGAGGATCCCGTGCTCGATGCCAAGCGCTTCCGCCGCACGGAGCGGGGCCTGTGCCTGATCACCCAGGCGATGATCGACCGGTTGTGAGCGAGGAGCCGTGAGAGGGCGCCGCCGCCCCGAAGCAGGGGACCGACCCAGATGATCACCGTCCTTGCCGTCGCCTCGGAACTCCATCCGCTGGTCAAGACCGGCGGCCTCGCCGACGTCGCCGGCGCCCTGCCGAAGGCGCTCGCCGGGCATGGCGTCGCGGTGACGACGCTCGTGCCGGGCTACCCCGCGATCATGAAGGTGATCGCGGGCGACCCCGTCGCGACGATCGCCGATTGTTTCGGCGGTCCGGCTCGGGTGCTGCGCGCAAGCCATGCGGGGCTCGATCTCTTCGTGCTCGACGCGCCCCATCTCTATGACCGGCCGGGGGGTCCCTATACGGGAGCGGACGGCCGCGATTATGCCGATAACGCACTGCGCTATGGCGCGCTCGGCCATGTCGGCGCGGCGATCGGCCAGGGGCTCGTCAAGGGCTATCGGCCGGATGTGCTGCACGCCCATGACTGGCAGGCGGCGCTTGCGCCCGCCTATCTGCATTATTCCGGCAAGCCGCGGCCCAAAACCGTGGTGACCGTGCACAACCTCGCTTTCCAGGGGCAATATCCGCGCGGGCTCCTTCCGGCGCTGCGCCTGCCCGAGCGCGCCTTCGCGGTCGACGGCGTCGAGTATTACGGCATGATCGGCTTCCTCAAGGCGGGGCTCCACTTCGCCGACCGGATCACCACCGTTTCGCCGCGCTATGCGACCGAGATCCGCACGCAGGAGGACGGCATGGGGCTCGACGGCCTGCTCTCCGGCCGCTCGGACGTCATGGCCGGCATCGTCAACGGCATCGACACGCAGGAATGGGACCCGGCGACGGATGAACGGCTCGTCGCGCGCTATGATGCCAGGACGCTGGCGCGGCGCGGCAAGAACCGCGACGCACTGGCCAAACGCTTCGGCCTTGATCGCGACACCTCGCCGATGTTTGCGATCGTCAGCCGGCTGACCTGGCAGAAGGGCGTCGATCTCGTCGTCGAGGTGCTGCCGCATCTCGTCTCGCGTGGCGCGCGTCTCGCGCTGCTCGGGTCGGGCGACAAGGCGATCGAGGCGGCCTTCCAGGCGGCGGCCGTCGCCCATCCGGGCCGGATCGGCGTCGTTACCGGCTATGACGAGGCCTTGTCGCACCAGATCTTCGGCGGTGCCGACATGATCCTCGTGCCCTCCCGCTTCGAGCCCTGCGGCCTGACGCAGCTCTACGGCCTGCGCTATGGCTGCGTGCCCGTGGTGGCGCGGGTCGGTGGTCTGTCCGACACCGTGGTCGACGCCAATGACGCGGCGCTCGCGCTCGACGCCGCGACCGGCATCCAGTTCCAGCCCGTCACCCGCCCGATGCTGGCGGACGCGATCGACCGGGCCGTCGCGCTCCATGCCGACAAGGCCGCCTGGAAGGCGATCCAGAAGCGCGGCATGGGCCTCGACCTGTCCTGGGCGACGCGGGCGGCGAGCTATGCGCGGCTCTTCCAGGGGCTGATCGGCTGATGTCCGGTATCTGCATCACCCCGGTGCATCGGCGCGCCTTGCGCCACCTTTCCCCGCGTGAGACTGCTTTTCCGACGCACGTCTCCTTCCGCCAGACCGACAGGCGAGCCTTGCCATGATCAAGACCGTAGCAACCACTCCGATCGAGGGACAGAAGCCGGGCACCTCGGGCCTGCGCAAGAAGGTTCCGGTGTTCCAGCAGCCCCATTACGTCGCGAATTTCGTGCAGTCGATCTTCGACAGCCTCGAGGGATTTGCGGGGACGACACTGGTCGTGGGCGGTGACGGCCGCTACTTCAACCGCGAGGCGATCCAGATCGTCGTGAAGATGGCCGCGGCCGCAGGCTTCGGCCGCGTGATCGTCGGTCGCGGCGGCCTGCTGTCGACCCCGGCGGCCTCGGCCGTGATCCGAAAGCGCAAGGCTTTTGGCGGCATTGTCCTGTCCGCCTCGCACAATCCGGGCGGCCCGGATGGCGATTTCGGCATCAAGTACAACATCGGCAATGGTGGTCCGGCGCCGGAAAAGATCACCGATGCGATCTTCGCCCGCACCAGGAGCCTGACCGCCTACCGCATTTCCGACGCCGCGGACGTCGATCTCGACAGGCAGGGCGAGCGCACCATCGAGGCGATGACGGTCGAGATCATCGATCCCGTCACCGACTACGCGGAATTGATGGAGAGCCTGTTCGACTTCGACGCGATCCGTGACCTGTTCCGCTCGGGCTTTCGGATGCGCTTCGATGCCATGTCGGCAATCACCGGCCCCTATGCCAAGGCGATCATCGAGGACCGGCTCTGCGCCGCGCCGGGAACGGTCATCAACGCGACGCCCCTTCCCGATTTCGGCGGCCATCATCCCGACCCCAATCTCGTCCATGCGAAGGAGCTCTACGACGAGATGATGGGGCCGAACGCGCCCGATTTCGGCGCGGCATCGGACGGTGACGGCGACCGCAACCTGATCATCGGCCGGGGCATCTTCGTGACGCCTTCCGACAGCCTCGCACTGCTTGCGGCCAACGCCCATCTCGCACCCGGCTATGCGAAGGGGCTCGCCGGCATCGCCCGCTCCATGCCGACGAGCCGCGCCACCGACCGCGTCGCCGAGAAGCTCGGCATCGGCATCTACGAGACACCGACCGGCTGGAAGTTCTTCGGCAATCTGCTCGATGCCGGCAAGGCGACGATCTGCGGCGAGGAGAGCGCCGGCACGGGCTCGAACCATGTGCGCGAGAAGGACGGCGTCTGGGCGGTTTTGCTCTGGCTCAACATCCTCGCCAGACGGCGCGAGCCGGTGATCGACATCGTCAAGGCGCATTGGAAGACCTATGGGCGCAACTATTATTCGCGCCATGACTATGAGGAGGTCGAGACCGAGCGCGCGCAGGCGGTGATGGACCGGATCAAGGCCGCGCTCGCGACGCTGCCGGGCACGCGCTTCGGTGCCCTGACGGTGTCGGCCGCGGATGACTTCTCCTATCTCGATCCGGTCGACGGCTCGCTGTCGAAGAATCAGGGCCTGCGCATCCTCTTCGAGGACGGCTCGCGCATCATCTACCGGCTGTCTGGAACGGGAACGGCCGGCGCGACGCTGCGGCTCTACATCGAACGGTTCGAGGCGGACCCCGCTCGTCAGGACATGGAGACGCAGGCGGCGCTGGCCGACCTGATCAGTATCGCACGCCAGCTTGGCGATGTTTCCGCACAAACCGGGCGGCCAGAGCCTTCCGTCGTAACTTGAGGCGCTCGAGACGGCTTGGGCGCTTGGGCGGAAGCTTGTCCGCCAGCGCATAGGTCCGCTCCATCAGATCGGCCACGATCGCCTTGCGATCGGCGGTGGCGAGCAGGTCGGCGCGGTCGATCGGGTCGCCGATGACGACGTCGAGCGTCGAGCCGATGCGGTCATGCACCTCCTTGAAGATCAGGGAGAGGCGCAGCGTCAGGTTCATGTGGCTGGCGATCTGGAACAGCCGGCTGTTCTGGCCGCCGAAGAAGATCGGCACCACCGCGGCCTTGGAACGCTGGATGAGCTGAGCGGTGAAGGGCTGCCACGGCGCATCGATCGCGGGCTTGCGACCGAGCTTGTCGGGTGAGGTCGAGACGCCGCCCGCCGGAAAGACGATGACGCATCCGCCGCCGTCGAGGATCCGCCGCGCGGTGGCGCGCGTCTCGAGATTGGTCTTCATCGCCTCTTCGGTCTCGGCGAAGTCGACCGGCAGGAGATAGCCCTTCGTCTCGGGCGCGTGCAGCAGGACCGCATTGGTCAGGATGACGAAATCCTTGCGGACCTTCTCGATGATCCAGCCGATCGACACGCCGTCGAGGACGCCATAGGGATGGTTCGCGACGATGACGCAGGGGCCGGTCGCGGGGATCTTGGCGAGCTGCTTTGGGTCGAACCGGATGTCGATCTGCAGCTTGCGGATCGCGGCGCCGAAAAAGCTCTCGCCCGCCACCGGGTTGCGCTGGTTCTCGAGATAGAGCGCCTTGAGCTTGGGTTGGCCCGTCACCTTCTCGATGGCGCGAATGAGCGCACGCTTCGGAAGCGAGAAGGTCGGGTCCGCGTAGGTGAACTGAACTTCAGCCATGATCGTCGGATATGGGCCCTACACGACGCTTCAATGACAGACAAGCGTCACCGGTCTTTCGCGTCTTTTATCATGAAACCTTTATGATGCGGGACAGCAAAATCGGCGGCGCCTGAGGCGCCGCCGTTAACAAGTCGGTGACCCTGACATTGCGGGGGCGACCAGTCCGCGTCTGCGGTCAAGCCGTCCGACGACCGTCGACCGACAGCGCGCCAGGGCCGCTCGCGAGAATGGCGAGGAAGCCGCCGGCGATCGCGAGGTTCTTCATCAGCATGATGGTCTGCATCTGATCGGCCGGATTGTAGTGGAACAGGAAGCCGGCGAGGAGCGTGAAACCCGCGAGCGCGATCGCCGCGATCCGGGTCTGGAACCCGACGAGGATGGCGAGACCGCCGACGAGCTCGACGAGGATCACCAGCGGCAGCAGGATGCCCGGAACGCCCATGGCCTCCATGTAGCCGACGGTGCCGGCATAGCCGAAGATCTTGGAAACGCCCGAGACGATGAAGATGAGGGCGAGAAGGACGCGCGCGGCGAGCAGCGCGAAGGTCTGAGTGGACGTCGACGACATGACTGCCTCCTGATGGATCGGTGATGCGCGGTGCCCCGCGCCTGACCCTTTCTCTATCAGCGAAGCCGCGCGGCGTCATTGCAAATCAATTTGACATTGGGCCAGTTTACGATTGCATTTTCGCAAATCACAACACCGATCGAGCGCTGGCCCTTGCGGTCCGGGCCACCGGACGCGCATATCCCTCGAGGCGACACCCTCCCGACGACCGGAACCGGCGTCAGGGACAGTCGCTTCGGCACAGCGGAGCATCGCGATGCAGTCTCCCCTCTCCGGCAAACGCATCCTTCTCGTGGTCGGCGGCGGCATCGCCGCCTACAAGGCGCTCGATCTCGTGCGACGGCTCTCAGAGCGTGGCGCGCGCGTGCGCGGCGTCCTGACCAAGGCGGGCGCTGAGTTCATCACGCCCCTCTCGCTGTCCGCCCTCACCGGCAGCCGCGTCTACCAAGACCTCTTCTCGCTCACCGACGAGGCGGAGATGGGGCACATCGAACTGTCGCGCGACGCAGATCTCGTCATCGTCGCGCCCGCCACCGCCGATCTTCTCGCCAAGATGGCGCAGGGGCTCGCCAATGATCTCGCCTCGACGCTGCTGCTGGCCACGGACAAGCGTGTCCTGGTCGCGCCGGCAATGAATGTGCGCATGTGGCTGCACAAGGCGACGCAGCGCAACGCCGCGACGCTCCGCGATGACGGCATCCTTTTCGTCGGCCCCAATGACGGCGAGATGGCCTGCGGCGAGTTCGGCCCCGGCCGCATGGCCGAGCCGCTCGAGATCGTGGCGGCCGCCGAGGACGCCTTGCGCGGCGAGACGCTCATTCCCCTGCCCAACCCGGTCACGACCGGCACGAAGAGGATCGCGGCCTCGCTCCTTGCCGGACGCCACGTGCTGGTGACGGCGGGACCGACGCATGAGCCGATCGATCCGGTTCGCTTCATCGCCAACCGCTCCTCCGGCAAGCAGGGCTATGCCATCGCCGAAGCCGCGGCGGCGGCCGGCGCGCGCGTCACGCTCGTCTCGGGGCCGGTGACGCTGCTGCCGCCGATCGGCGTCACGCTCATCCCGGTCGAGACGGCGCAGGAGATGATGCAGGCCGTCGAGGCGGCGCTGCCCGCCGACATCGCGATCTTCGCGGCAGCCGTCGCCGACTGGCGGGTGGCGGAAGCCGGCGCCCAGAAGATCAAGAAGCAGGCCGGCGCCATGCCGCAGTTCACCCTGACGGAAAACCCCGACATCCTCGCCACCATCGCGCGCCGGACGGTCGACCGGCCGGCCCTCGTCATCGGCTTCGCCGCCGAGACCGAGAACGTCATCGATCATGCCCGCGCCAAGCTCGCCCGCAAGGGCTGCGACCTCATCGTCGCCAACGACGTCTCGCCGCAGACGGGCGTGATGGGCGGCGACCGGAACCGCGTCCATCTCGTCTCGGCGGCCGGTGTCGAGACCTGGCCCGACATGGCGAAGGACGAGGTCGCCCGCGCGCTGATCGGCCGGATCGGCGCGCTCGCGAGCGGAAGGGCGGCCTGAGATGACGACGCTGCGCGTGCTGCGGCTTGGGCATGGACGCGACCTGCCGCTGCCCTCCTACCAGACCGAGGGCTCGGCCGGCCTCGATCTGATGGCCGCCTGCGGACCCGATGAAAAAATAATCGTCAATCCGGGCGAAAGGGGACTGGTCGCGACCGGTCTGTCGCTCCAGATACCACATGGTTATGAAGGACAAGTACGTCCTCGATCCGGTCTGGCCGTGAAATACGGGGTCACCGTCTTGAACGCGCCGGGCACCATCGACGCCGACTATCGCGGGGAAGTGAAGGTCGCGCTCGTCAATCTGGGGTCGGAACCCTTCGTGGTCACCCGCGGCATGCGCATCGCGCAGCTGGTGATCGCGCCGGTGAGCCGGGTAGTCCTGGAAGAGACGGACACGCTCGACGACACGGTCCGCGGCGTGGGTGGGTTCGGATCGACGGGCGTCGGCAAAACCGACGGAGTATAGGAATGCAACTTCTTTCTCGTCGCTCGCTG
This sequence comes from Labrys sp. (in: a-proteobacteria), assembly GCA_046344875.1. Classification (GTDB taxonomy): domain Bacteria; phylum Pseudomonadota; class Alphaproteobacteria; order Rhizobiales; family Labraceae; genus Labrys. The sequence goes on from JBKDKQ010000062.1 coordinate 60,721, forward strand.
CTTGGCATCGCCGCGGTTGTCGATATCGCCCACCATGCCCGCCCCGCCCCGGTCGCCGCCAAGGCGCTCGCCGCCCGGCACGCGCTGCCGCCCCGTCATCTCGAGACGCTGCTGCAGGCGCTGGTGCGCCACGGCATCCTCAAGGGTGTCCGCGGTCCGCGCGGCGGCTATGAGCTCGCCCGCGAGCGTCGCCGGATCACGGCCGGCGACATCGTCCGCGCCGCCATGACGGCCGCGGGCCCCGACGACGAGCCCCAGCCCCATTCCCGCCTCGTCGACCATGTCGTCGGACCGGCGGTCAACAAGGCGGCCCAGGCCTTCCTGCGCGAACTCGATCAGGTCACGGTCGACGACCTGTGCCGCGATTCGGAGGCGAAGCACGTGTTCGGCGGCGCACCGGCGGGCGTTGATTTCGCAATCTAGAACGTGTTTTCTTGAATAACCTCGACACGTTACGTAGATAGTGCTTGGGTGACACCACGATCCGGTCCGTCACGCAAGGAAATGCACCATGTCCGCCAGCCCGCTCAAATCCGCGCCTGCCGCGAGCCACGCCCCCGGTCGGGGCCGCATCTATCAGTCGATCACCGAAACCGTCGGTGACACGCCGCTCGTCCAGCTGAACCGTCTCGCCAAGGCGCGCGGCGTGAAGGCGAGGATCCTCGCCAAGCTCGAATTCTTCAACCCGATCGCGAGCGTCAAGGATCGCATCGGCGTCAACATGATCGACGCGATGGAGAAGGCCGGCGCCATCGGCCCCGAGACCGTGCTGGTCGAGCCGACATCGGGCAATACCGGCATCGCGCTCGCCTTCGTCGCCGCGGCGCGCGGCTACCGTCTCATCCTCGTCATGCCGGAATCCATGTCACTCGAGCGGCGCAAGATGCTGGCGCTGCTCGGTGCCGAGCTCGTCCTGACGCCGGCGGCGCAGGGCATGCGCGGCGCGGTCGCCAAGGCGGATGAGTTGCTGCGCGAGATCCCGAATTCGGTGATGCCGCAGCAGTTCAAGAACCCGGCCAACCCCGAAATCCATCGGGCCACGACGGCCGAGGAGATCTGGAACGACACCGATGGCACGATCGACTATTTCGTCGCCGGTGTCGGCACGGGCGGCACGATCACGGGCGTCGCCCAGGTTCTGAAGCCGCGCAAGCCGGGCCTGAAGATCGTCGCCGTCGAGCCGGAGGACAGCCCGGTCCTGTCCGGCGGCGCGCCGGGTCCGCACAAGATCCAGGGCATCGGTGCCGGCTTCGTCCCCGACGTGCTCGACCGCGCGCTGATCGACGACATCATCACCGTCGGCAATCAGACCGCCTTCGACACGGCGCGCCTTCTCGCGCGCCTCGAGGGCATTCCCGGCGGCATCTCGTCGGGGGCCGCGACGGCGGCCGCGCTCGAACTCGCCTCACGCCCCGGCATGGACGGCAAGACGATCGTCGTCATCATCCCGAGCTTTGCCGAGCGCTACATCTCGAGCGCCCTGTTCGAGGGCCTTTGAGGCGGGACGAGGCCTAGCCGGCCGGGCCGGCCCCGGCGCGAAAAGCGCTGCCTCTTTGACGGTCAAGGCGGTAGCCTCGCGTCGGTGATTCGGACGACGGGGGAAGCATGTCGAAGACGCGGGTGGCGGTGCTGTTCGGCGGTCGGTCGCCGGAGCACGACGTATCGGTGGTGACCGGGCTTCAGGCCCTCAACGCCCTCGACGGTGCGCGCTACGAGGCTTTCCCTGTCTATATCGCGACGGACGGCGCCTGGTTCACGGGCGATGCGCTGCGCCAGCGCGCGTCCTACATTCCCGACGAGGCGACGCGGAAATCCCTCAGCCGCGTCGATCTCGACCTCTCCGCCGGCAAGGGCGTGCTGACGCCGCGCGGCGGCGGCGGCGGGCTTTTCGCCCGCAAGCCCGACCCCATCGCCTTCGACGTGGCGCTCCTCGCCTTCCACGGCGTCAATGGCGAGGATGGCGGCCTGCAGGGCGTGTTCGAGACCGCCAACATTCCCTACACCGGCATGCGCCTCCTCGCCTCGGCCGTCCTCATGGACAAGCCGGTGACGAAGGCGCTTTTGCGCGGGCGCGGCGTGCCGCTGCTGGAGGAAGCCGTGATCACCCGTCCCGCGACCGGCCTCGTTCCGGATCGCGCCACGGTCGAGGCGGCGCTCGGCTCGATGCGCTTTCCCGTTATCGTCAAGCCGGCCCATCTCGGCTCCTCGATCGGCGTCGCCAAGGCCGACGACGTCGAGACGGTCCGCGCCGTGCTGCCGGCCGTGTTCAAGTTCGATACCAAGGCGATCATCGAGCCCTTCGTCGACAATCTCGTCGAGTACAACGTCGCGGTCGCGCGCATCGACGGCGCCGTCCGCACCTCGGCGATCGAGCGGCCGAAGCGGGCGACCGAGCTTCTCGACTTCAAGACCAAATATCTGTCCGGCGGCGGCAAGAAGACGGGCAAGACTCCGGGCACCGGCAGCCAGGGCATGTTGTCGCTCACCCGCGACATCAATCCGGTGCTGACGCCGGCGATGGAGAAGACGATCCGCGAGGCGGCGACCGACGCCTTCCTCGCCGTCGACGGGTCGGGTACGCCGCGCGTCGACTTCCTGTGCAACGAGAAGACGGGCGAGATCTGGCTGAACGAGGTCAATCCCTGCCCCGGCTCCTTCGCCCATTTCCTCTGGGAGGCGGCGGAAAAGCCGATCCTGTTCACGGCGCTGCTCGATCGCCTGATCGAGGAGGCGCGCGCGCTCAACCGGGCGGCGCAGCTGCCGAGCGATCCGACACCGACGGATGCGCGTCTGTTCAAGCGTCCCTGAGGCGCACAGGGGGTCGGTTTGACCTGGATCAAACCGGCTGGCGGCGGGTTGCGCCAACGGCCCGCTCTCCGCTAGAATAGGGTCGACGTGCAACTGGTTACCCCGATGGCGCAGCTCCTTTCCGAACCCACAAGCCTGCGGTCCCGTGACATGGTCGCCGAATCACGGCGAACCGGTTGCCCCCTGCACGACATGCGGATCCGCCTGCGCGATGCCGGCCTTCGCCCGACCCGTCAGCGCCTCGCGCTCGGCTGGCTCCTGTTCCAGCGCGGCGACCGGCACATCACCGCAGAGCTTCTGCACGAGGAGGCCTCGCGTGCGCGGGTGCCGGTGTCGCTCGCCACGGTCTACAACACGCTGCACCAGTTCACCGATGCCGGCCTGCTGCGCGAATTCGCCGTCGACGGGTCGCGGACCTATTTCGATACCAACACCCATGATCACCACCATTATTTCGTCGAGGGCGAGAACATGGTTCTCGACATTCCCGACAATGCGGTGGGGGTCGACCGGGTTCCGGCCGCGCCGGAGGGCTATGAGGTCGCGCGGGTCGACGTCATCGTGCGCCTGCGCAAGAAGACGGCCGCCTGACACAGCGCTTCGACCGCACGAATGGCTTTATTGGCGCCGGTGACCGTTGGTCGCCGGCGTTTTGCGTTTCGGTTCCGTCCACTCGGGCGCCTGCCGGGCGACCGGCTCAGAAGGGTGAGGAGAGGGGCGCCGGCAGTGTCGGCTTCTGGTCGCGCAGCCGCGACAGCTCCGCCTCATAGCGCTGCACCTGCTCGCGGGCCTCGCGCGCGGCGCGGCGGTGACGGCCCTGCCGGAGCCAGGAGGCGGCACCACCCAGAACGACGCCGATCATCAGGACGGCGAACAGGACCAGGAACAGCGGCGCCGACAGGCTGAAGGCGGGCGCATCCACGTTGAAAGGATCGAAGGAGAGAAGCACCGGCCGACGATTGGCGACGGCGAAGACGAGAATCAGCGCCGCGACCGGAACGAGGACCAGCAGCGACGCGAAACGGCGAAACGTCATGACTGGGCCTTCGGTTCCACCGACGCCTTCGCCCGCGCGCCCGCCTTCGCCGACTTCGATGCCTTGGCGGTGGAGGCGGCCGACTGGTTCAGACGCTGACGCAGTTCCTTTCCGGTCTTGAAGAAGGGCACGACCTTGCCGTCGACCTTCACATGCGCGCCGGTCCGCGGGTTGCGGCCGACGCGCGGCGGGCGCTGCTTGACCGAAAAGGCGCCGAAACCACGCAGTTCGACCCGATCACCGCGCGCCATGGCGGCGGTGATCTCGTTGAGGATCGAGTTGACGATGTTCTCCACGTCGCGCTGGTAGAGATGCAGGTTGCGCTCGGCGATGCGTTGAACCAGCTCCGATTTGATCATTGTGTCCCCCGATCCCAGTCAGCAAATCTCAAGTGCTTGGAAAAACGTCAGTTTTCAATGCGAGGGTGCCAAACCGAGACAAGCCCGTCAAGCGCTCCCGCACGCGCCGCCTCGCCGGAGCGCAGCGCCTCGGCGAGTTGGGGGGCGCCGAGTGCCTCGAGTGTGCCGGCGGCGAGCATGTGCATCAACCCGAGATTGCCGAGGTCGCGCGGAACCGACCAGTCGCGGATCGGCGTCGCCGGATCGATGTTGTGGGACGCCTTGAGATAGGCGAGCGCCTCCGCCTCGCTGCCGATCTGGTCGATCAGGCCGAGATCGAGCGCCTGCTGCCCGGTAAAGATCCTGCCGTCGGTGACGGTCGCGAGCGGCCCGTCCTCGAGACGGCGACGTTCCTTCACGATCGCCTTGAACCAGGCATAGGTGTCGTTGACGACCGCGGCGAGGGCGGCAAGCGCCTCCGGTGAGGACGGCTCGAACCCGTTCGGCGCGGCCTTCAGCGGCGAGGACTTCACTTCCTCGAGCTTGACGCCGACGAGGTTCATCAATCCCGCGACGTTGGGGAACTGGATCAGCACGCCGATCGAGCCGACGAGGGCGGTGCGCCGGGCGACGATGTGGTTCGTCGCGATGGCAGCCATATAGGCCGCCGAGGCGCCGAGGCCGTCGATCTGCGCCACGGTCGGTTTGACCTTCGATAGCTGCAGCAGGTTCGCGTAGAGCGCCTCGCCGCCGCTGGTCGAGCCGCCGGGCGAATCGATCACGACGATGACGGCAACCGCGTTCGAACGCTCGATGTCGGCGATCAGCTTGGCGTTCTCTGTCTGGTCGCCGATGAAACCCTCGATCTTGATGCGGGCGATGTGGCGGGTCTGGGCTTTCAGGAAATCCGCCCCGAGTGTCGCGGCGACGACCGCGACGAGCGCGATCGCCACCGTGGCAAAAGCGATGAACCGCCACAGGGACAGACGTCGCCGCAGCCGGCGCCGGTCGACAAGAAGATCGCTCTCGAGCGACATGATTTCCTCCACGCCTCCCCCAGCCGCGCGACCCTAAGCAGAAATCGCGAGCCACGCCAACCACAAGCTTTGCATGGCTCGGCGCTCAGGCATCCGCCCCGATCAGCGTGTCGAGCGGACCGGCCCGGCGCAGCGATGCCTTGATCTCGTCGAGGAGGGCGGGGCCGCGATAGACGAGACCGGTGTAGATCTGGATCAGGGTCGCGCCGGCCCGGATCTTCGCCAGCGCGCGCTCGCCCGAATCGATCCCGCCGACGCCGATGAGCGGGATGCGGCCGCCGACCCGACGATACGTCTCCGACAGGATCCGCGTCGACGGGTCGAAGAGCGGCCGCCCCGACAGCCCGCCGGTCTCGCGCGCAAGCACTGTTTCCGCGAGGTCGCGCGGTCGCGAGATCGTGGTGTTCGAGACGATCATGCCGTCGATCCGCCGCTTCAGCGCCACCGAGACGATGTCGTCGAGATCCGTCAGCGTCAGGTCGGGCGCGATCTTGATCAGGATCGGGCGCCGGGTACCGGCCTCGGCGGCGCGGTCGCGGGCCTCGGCGGCACGGGCGACGAGATCGTCGAGCATGTCGCGCTGCTGCAGGTCGCGCAGCCCCGGCGTGTTCGGCGAGGAGACGTTGAGGGTGAAGTAGTCGGCATGGGCGGCGAAGCGCTCAATGCCGCGCACATAGTCGGCCGCGCGGTCGGCCGCGTCCTTGTTGGCCCCGACATTGACGCCGAGGATCCCGGGCGGGCGCGGTGCGGACAGGCGCGGCAGCGCGTCGTCATGACCGCGATTGTTGAAGCCGAAGCGGTTGATGACAGCGTGGTCGCGCGGCAGGCGGAAGAGCCGCGGGCGCGGATTGCCCTCCTGGGGCTTCGGCGTGAGGCTTCCGACCTCGACGAAACCGAAACCGAGCCGCAGCAGGGCCGCGAAGGCCTCGGCATTCTTGTCGAAACCGGCCGCGACCCCGACGGGGTTGGAAAAGCGCAGGCCGAAGGCCGTGACGGCGAGCGCGGGATCATCGGGCGCGGCCGCGCCCGACGGCAGCCGCGCGAGCGCCGCGATGGTCAGGTCATGCGCGCGCTCGGGATCGAGCCGGAACAGGAACGGGCGCAGGAGCGGAAAGGCGAGGCTCGCGATCATGGAATGCCGTCCGGAAAGCGCAGCTCGCCGTCCGCGCCCCGCGTCAGGGTCTCGACCGAGACGGCGAGCGCCGTCGACAAGGGCGCGTAGAGATGGGGGAACAACAACCCGCCCCGCGACGGCTCCCAGCGCAGCGCCGCACCGAGCGGGACGGGATCGACACCAACGAGAAGAAGATTATCCCTGCCGGAGAAATGTTTCCGCCCCGTCTCGCAGACGGTCTCGGGCGTCGAGAAGTGAATGAAGCCATCCGCCAGATCGATGCCTGATCCCAGAAAAACACCTTTTGACTCGGCGCTCTTCCACTCATCAACCCCAAGAATCTTGTAAATCACCGCCATGGCTGCACCTTATGAGCGCAAAAGAGGAGGGTATATCGTCATCGAGAGAACGCGCTAAAGTTGTGCGTACGTAGACGATACTACCGACGATAAATTGTTTCACGATCAAAGATAGGTCATAAGTCCTATGATTGATCATCACGCCGCCACCGTCCGCGACCCGGCACCCCCGTCTGACGAAAAGGCATCGCCATGCTGACCCACGCGCAAGTCTGGAAAGCGCTCGACGCTCTCGCCCAGCGGCATGGTCTCACCGTATCGGGGCTGGCGCGCAAGGCCAAGCTCGACCCGACCACGTTCAACAAGTCGAAGCGGATCGCCGCCGACGGGCGGGCGCGCTGGCCGTCGACCGAATCGATCGCCAAGGTTCTCGATGCGACCGGGGAATCGGTCGACGGGTTCATCTCGATGCTGGGCGGTGCCGCCTCGACCTCGGGGCGCGTCAAGATCATCGGCCTCGCCCAGGCCGGCGCCGGGGGCTATTTCGACGAGACGGGCTCACCGACCGGATCGGGCTGGGACGAACTCGACTTTCCCGGCATGCCGGTTGATCAGGTCTATGCGCTCGAAATCACCGGCGATTCGATGCTGCCGCTCTACCGCGACGGCGACATGATCCTCGTCTCGCCCGCCGCCCAGATCCGGCGCGGCGACCGGGTCGTCGTCAAGACGACCGGCGGCGAGGTGATGGCGAAGGAGCTGAAGCGCCGCACCTCGACCATGGTCGAACTCGCTTCGCTCAACCCTGACCATCCCGACCGTCAGATCCCGGCCTCCGAGATCGCCTGGATGGGGCGGATCGTCTGGGCGAGCCAGTAGCGCTATTCGGCGGCGTGGCGCTCGGCGCCGGCGCCGAAATGGCCGATATAGCGCGGGTTGATCGCGCTGACGGGCAGCAGTACCAGGACGTCGATGGTGCCGAACTGATGGTCGACCACGGCACCGTCGCCGAAACTCGCGCCGAGGCGCAGATAGCCCTTCACGAGCGGCGGCAGCGCCTGCAGGGCGGCCTTGGTGTCGACCGCGTCCTTCGACAGGCGGTCCATCGAGATGTAGCGCCCGTCGATGGCCCGTGCCCGCCAGGGATCGGGCGCGGCGGCATGGTGATGCAGGAAGGCGAGCGGCAGGGCGAGGCGGCGCGGGTCGGTGCCCTCCAGGCTCGCACAGCCGAACATGGCATCGATGCGGTGATGCAGCACATAGGTCCAGATGCCGTGCCAGAGCAGCTCGACCGTGCGCTTGTTGCGATAGGCCGGCAGCACGCAGGAACGGCCCAGTTCGAGGAACCGCTTACCGGGGTGGGCCGCGATCATCGGCGCGATGTCGAACTCGCTCTGGGTGTAGAAGCCGCCATGCCGCTCGGCGACGTCCTGGCGCAGGAGCCGATAGGTGCCGACGACGCGCGGCCGGTCCTCGCCGAGCCGCCTTTCGGGATCGGCATGGTCGAGGACGAGGAGGTGGTCGCAGATCAGGTCGAACGCGTCGCGGTCGCGCCGCGTCAGGAGCGCGCGCGCATCGGGGACGGCCGACATCTCCTCGTAAAACACCTTGAAGCGCAGGCGCTGCGCCCGCTTCACCTCCCTGGCGGTGCGCGCGAGGCGGACCTCCAGCGAGCCGATGCGGCCGAGCGTCTCGGGCAGGCCGAGATTCTCGACCCGTCGGCGGCGCATGGCCTGCTTCAGGCGCAGCGGCAGCGGCTCGGCGCCGGCCTCCGCCCCGGGCGCCAGGCGCCACTGACGCGGGTCAAGCCTTGCCATGATCGCCCCGGGTCTGCTCATCAGCATGCGCGCCTGCTCCCGCTCGCCCGGCGAATCGGCGTCCGCCCCACAGTCTCATGAGCACACCCTGTCGACATTCATGTGACGGTCGGCGCTTACCGGCCATTGACGGCGGACGCGTGCATTGACCGGCTCGACGGTGAACGCCATAAGCGCGAGCGACAGACCTCGGGACCCGACATGAGCACATTCCAGGAGCGCGTCTTTTCCGGCGTTCAGCCGACCGGAAACCTTCATCTCGGCAATTATCTCGGTGCGATCGTCCGGTTTGTCGAGATGCAGAAGACCCATCGCTGCATCTACTGCGTCGTCGACCTTCATGCCATCACCGTCTGGCAGGATCCGGCCGAACTGTCGCGCACGATCCGCGAGGTGACCGCCGCCTTCATCGCCGCCGGCATCGATCCGAAGGCCAACATCGTCTTCAACCAGAGCCAGGTGCCGCAGCACGCCGAACTTGCCTGGATCTTCAACTGCGTCGCGCGCATGGGCTGGCTCAGCCGCATGACGCAGTTCAAGGAAAAGGCGGGCAAGGACCGGGAGGCGGCGTCGGTCGGCCTGTTCGACTATCCGGTGCTGATGGCCGCCGACATTCTCGTCTATCGCGCGACGCATGTGCCGGTCGGCGAGGACCAGAAGCAGCATCTCGAACTGTCGCGCGACATCGCCCAGAAGTTCAACAACGACTTTTCCGGGCGCCTTGCCGAACTCGGGTTCGGCGAAGCCTACTTCCCGCAGCCCGAGCCACTGATCCAGGGGCCCGCGACGCGGGTCATGTCGCTGCGCGACGGGACGAAGAAAATGTCGAAGTCCGACGAAAGCGACCAGTCGCGCATCAACCTCACCGACAGCGCCGAGACGATCGCCGCAAAAATCCGCAAGGCGCGCACCGATCCCCATCCACTGCCGAGCGCGGCGGACGGGCTGTCCGGCCGGCCGGAGGCGGCGAACCTCGTCGCGATCTTCTCCGCCCTCTCGGGGCAGACGACGGAGGCGATCCTGCGGGACTATGGCGGCGGGCAATTCTCGACCTTCAAGACGGCACTCGCCGATCTCACCGTCGAAAAGATCGCGCCGGTCGCGTCCGAGATGCGCCGCCTGACCGCCGATCAGGCCTATATCGACGCGGTCCTCGCCGACGGTGCCGCGCGCGCCGGCGAGATCGCCGAAAAAACCATCAACGACGTCAAGGACATCGTCGGCTTCATCCGCCGGCGATAGGCGCGCGATGATCGAGATCGACGCAAGCACGCTGGAGGAGGCGCTGGCGCTCAACAACCGCTTTGCCACGGAATTGTCGTGGCAGACGCCGGAGAGCTTCCGCGCCCTGATCGAGATGGCCTTTTTCGCTCGCTGGACCGCCGGGCGCGAGGGGTTTCTCATCGCCTTCAGCGAGGGCGCGGCCTATGACAGCCAGAACTATCGCTGGTTCGCCGCGCGGCACGAGCGCTTCATCTATATCGACCGGGTCGTCGTCCGGCCCGAGGCGCGCGGCGCCGGCCATGCCCGGGCGCTCTATGCGGCCCTGTTTGCGGCGATGGGGTCATCCGGGCATCGTCTCGTCGGCTGCGAGGTGAACCTCGAGCCGCCCAATCCCGCCTCCGACGCCTTTCACGAGCGGCTTGGCTTCCGCGAGGCGGGGCACGCGGCGATTGACGGCACCGCCAAGGTCGTGCGCTATCTGATGCGCGAAATCGATCCGGTCGGCTGATCGCCGTGGCGGCAGCGATCGTGAGCGGGGGGAGCGGCATGCCCAGGCGCACATCCTATGAGCCCGGCCACAAGCCGAAATTTCTCGTGATCATCGACGATACGCCCGAATGCGATCGCGCGCTCTACTTCGCAGCCCGGCGCGCGGCCCGGCTGAACGGCGGTCTCGTGCTTGCCCGCGTCTTCGCGCCGGAGAGCTATGCCAACTGGTTCGGCGGCGACGTGATGCGCGAGGAAGCCGAGGACAAGGCGCGCGAGACGCTCGACCGTGCCGCCGGGCGGGCCCGGGCGATCGCCGGCATCGAGCCCGAACAGGTGATGCGCGAGGGCGAGCCGGCGGACGAGATCGTCCGGCTCATCGACGAGGACCGCGACATCGTCACGCTGGTGCTCGCGGCGGGCTCGGGCAAGGACGGTCCCGGGCCCCTCGTCTCGACGCTCGCCGGACAGGCCTCGGGCAGTTTTCCGATCCCGATCGCCGTCATTCCCGGTGCCCTGACGGACCAGGACATCGACACCCTATCCTGAGACCTTGCGCCGCCCGGCCGCGAGCGGGGTGCCGAACAGGCCGTTCGGCGCAAGCAGGACCGCGCCGATGAACAGGGCGCCGACGATCAGCAGCCAGGTTTCGCCGATGACGCCCGACAGATTGGCCTCGAGCGCACGGAAGGCGATGGCGCCCAGTGCCGCCGTCACGACCGACCGGCGGCCCCCGAGCGCGACCCAGATCAGCGCCTCGGCCGAGAGGTTGAAGCCGATCAGCGTCGGCGAGGCGAAGTTGAACTGGGTGACAAAGAGCGCGCCCGCGAGCCCGGAGACGGCGGCCGCGAGCGCGAAGGCGCGGGTCTTCAGCGCGGCCGTGTCGAAACCAAAGGCGAGCGTGCGCGCCTCGCGCGACCGGATCGAGGCGAGCAGAAGGCCCGTGGACGAGCGCTGCACCGCCCGATAAAGCGCGATCGTCGCGGCGAGCGCCACGACCGCGATCGCATAGATCGCATATTCGTCGGTGACCTCCCCCGCATCGCCGGGCACCGGCATGAAGGAGGGCACGCCGATCAGGCCGTTGAGGCCGCCGGCGAAGGACCAGTTGACGAAGAGCTTTTCGACGACGACGGCGATCGCCAGCGTGACCACGCCGAAAAACGCGCCGTGCAGCCCTTTGGCGGAAAAGACGAACCAGCCGATCAGCGCGCCGGCGAGCGCGGGCACGATCATCGCGGCGGCAAGACCGACATAGCTCGAGGTCACGGCTTCGAGACCGGGCACCATGCCCATGGTGACGAAGCTCATCGCATAGGCGCCGAGACCGAAGAACACGGCCTGGCCGAGGCAGAGCAGGCCGACATGACCCCAGACGAAGGCGAGGCTCGCCGCGAGCATGGCATAGGTGAGGTAGATCGCGACATCGATCAGCCGCCAGGACTCGACGAGGAGCGGGAGCAGCACCAGACCCGCAAAAAGGGCGAGAGCGAGCCCGTCCTCCCGCTTCTCGATCACGGAGCGGGTCCTCATGCCTGCCGCCCCCGGCTGGCGAGGATGCCCGCCGGGAACAGGCGGATCAGGAGAATGGCGAGGCACAGGACGAGCACTTCCGCCGCGACGGGCGACCAGACGGTCGAGATCAGCGTCTGCGCGCCGCCGACGATGCCGGCACCGGCGAAGGGCGCCGCCACGCTGCCGAGACCACCGACGAGAATGGCGAGGAAGGAGGGGACGAGAAAGCCGATCCCCATCTGCGGGTCGATCGAGATCAGGGGCGCCATGATCGCGCCGGCGAGACCCGCGAGGCCCGTGCCGAGCGTGAAGGTCAGACGATCGAGCGCCCGCGTGTCGACGCCGAGGCAGGCCGCCATGTCGCGGTTGGCGATGACGGCGCGGGCGGCGAGGCCCGCACGCGTGCGGAAGAAGAACCAGAAGGTCGCGGCGACGATGACGAGTGTCGCCGCCATGACCGCGAGGCGATAGACCGGATAATCGGCACCGCCGAGCAGGACCGAGCCGTCGATGGGCTTTGGAACCGCGTGGGATCCGGGACCGAAGGCGAGCGTCACGCCCTGGCGGATGAGGAGAGACAGGCCCCAGGTCGCCAGGATCGTGTCCAGAAGCCGCGTGTAGACGCGCCGGATGAGCAGAAGTTCCACGACGAGGCCGAACAGACCGACGATCACGGGGGCGGCGGCGATGCCGATCAGCACCGGCAGGCCGGCCTGATGCAGCACGAGAACGACATAGGCACCGAGCATGACGAATTCGCCATGCGCCATGTTGATCACGTTCATCAGCCCGAAGATCACCGCGAGCCCGAGCGCCACGAGCATCAGGATCAGCACGAAGTTCAGGCTGTCGAGCAGGGTGATGAACAGCGTCGTCATGCGGGCTCCGGGGATGCCAGTGGAGCCGAGCCCGATGCCGCCGTCAAAGGAAAAGCGGCGCGCCGCGGCGTCAGGCGCGCATCCCGGCAAGCTGCAGCACCACCGCCCATTCATCGTCCGTCACCGGCTGCACGGACAGGCGCATGCTGGTGACGAGCGACATCTTGGCGAGCCGCTCGTCGGCCTTCACCTGCGCGAGGCTCACCGGCTTGTCGAGCGGGCGAACAGCCTTGAAGTCGACCAGAACCCATGGCTCGCCCGGCTCGGCCGCCGGATCGGGATAGGCCTCGCGGATCACCTCGGCGATGCCGACGATCTCCTTGCCCTCGTTGGAGTGGTAGAAGAAGGCCTGCTCGCCGAGCCGCATCTTCATCAGGTTCAGCTTGGCGAGATGGTTGCGCACCCCGTCCCAATGGGTGCCGGCCGGGCCCGCGGCGACCTGCTGGTCCCAGGACCATTTGAAGGGTTCGGATTTGATCAGCCAGAACGCCATGACGCCCTCATATGCACGTGTCTCCGGATCCGCTCGCCCTCACGCCTTGGGCGGCTTGACGCCCCAGCGCCAGCGCCGGATCTCACGATGCGCGAAGATGCCCTGACGGGTGAAGGGATCATTGTCGGAGAAGGCCTGCGCGGCGGCGCGGTCGGCGACGTCGACGATGAACAGGCTGCCGATCATCCGCTTCTCGTCGTCGAGGAACGGCCCCGCCGCCAGCACCACGGCGTCCTGCTCCTTGAGATAGTCGAGATGCGCCGGCCGCGCCGCCTGGCGCTTGTCGAAGCCGTTGGGGATGTCGTGACAGATGATGACGAACTGCATGGCGGTCCTGCCTCAAAGGGGTTCGGTGTTGGCGCGCAGCCATGACACGAGATGGTCGAAGCGCATGGTGCTTGTCGCATAGCGCTCGTCGAGAAACGAGATGATCGTTGCCGCCGGCGCCACAATGCGATGGCCGTTCAAGATCAGGAAAGTCGCAGTCGCCGCCAGTGCCACCCGCTTGTTGCCGTCGATAAAGGCATGGTTCTGACTGAGACTTTCCCAAAGTGCCGCCGCCTCCTCGAACACATCCGCGTAGTAGCCGCTTTGCGGGCGGAACAAAGCCGCTTCGAGCAGGCCGGGATCCCGAAGGCCAGGCGATCCCCCGAACTGTGCGATCTGGTGATCGTGAATTGCGATCACCTCGACCAGTTCGAGGAAGATGCGCTCATTTGGCGAGGTGGGCATAGACCTCTCCAAGCGGTGCGAGCGTCGCCTGATAGGCGGCCATCACCTCGGGCCGAGGCTTGGCCTTCTCTTTCCGCTCGAGAAAGTCGCCGATCGCCTCTTCGACGAGCACCTGGATCTGGCGACCCTCCTTGTCTGCGAGCGCGCGCAGGCGGCCGAGGACTTCCGGCGAGAGCTGGGTGGCAAACTTGACGCGTTCGGTCATGGGTGGGCTCCTTCCTCCATCATGATGCGTCATGATGGAGGAAGGCGCAACAGCGCCCCATTACCCGCGTGCCCGCGCCTCGGCAGCGACCACGGTGTTGTGCAGGAGGCAGGCGACCGTCATCTTGCCGACGCCGCCGGGGACGGGTGTCAGGAACGAAGCCTTGCCCATGGCCTCGACGCTCGCCACGTCGCCGACGATCCGGCCCTTGCCGTCGGGCGTCGGCACGCGGTTGATGCCGACATCGATGACGACGGCCCCCTCGCCGATCCAGTCGCCCTTCACCATCTCCGGACGGCCGACGGCGGCGACGAGGATGTCGGCCGCGCGGCACACGGCGGCGAGATCCTTGGTGCGCGAATGGGCGATCGTCACCGTGCAGTCGGAGGCGAGCAGAAGCTGCGCCATCGGCTTGCCGACGATGTTGGAGCGGCCGACGACCACCGCCGTCTTGCCCGCGAGGCCGCCCTCACCAAGCGTCGCGCGCAGCATCAACAGGCAGCCGAGCGGCGTGCAGGGCACCAGCATCGTCTCCGGATCGATCTTCGCCGCCGTGAACAGCTTGCCGACATTCATCGGGTGAAACCCGTCGACGTCCTTGGCGGGGTTGATCGCGTCGATCATCATCTGGCCGTCGAGATGGCCGGGCAGGGGCAGCTGCACCAGGATGCCGTCGACCATCGGGTCGCGGTTGAGCCGATCGATCTCGGCGAGGAGCGCGTCCCTGGCGATGTCCTCAGGCAGTTCGATCAGCCGCCCGTCGATGGCGGTCTCATGCGCCATCTTGGTCTTGGTCGAGACATAGGCCCGGCTCGCCGGATGATTGCCGACGATGACGACGTCGAGACGCGGCGCACGGCCATGCGCCTGTGCGAAGGCCTCGGCACGGACCTTGGTGCGCGCGCGCAGCGCCGCCGCGTGAACATTGCCGTCGATGAGGGTCGTCATGATGGTCTTTCCGGTCGCAAGGCGCGGCCAGGGGCCCGCCGGTCAGGCGCGAAAACTAGGGGCGGAACCGGGGCTCCGCCCGCCAGAAACCGACATTGACTGTCAGATGTCGAGCGTGTTGTCGCGCTCCCACTGCGTGAAGTGGGCGGTGTAGCTGTCCCATTCGCGGCGCTTGAGCTTCAGATAGGCTTCCGAGAACTCGGTGCCGAGCGCGGCCTTCAGCGACTTGTCCTTGTCGAAGTTGCGCAGCGCGTCGAGGAGGTTCAGCGGCAGCTTCGGCGCGTTCTTCACGGTGTGGCCGAGCTGGTACATGTCGATGTCGAGCCGCTTGCCGGGATCGGCCTTGCTGTGGATGCCGTCCATGCCGGCGGCGATGATCACGGCCTGGAGGAGATACGGGTTGGCGGCGCCGTCGGGAAGACGCAGCTCGAACCGTCCCTTGCCGGGCACGCGCACCATGTGGGTGCGGTTGTTGCCGGTCCAGGTGACGGTGTTGGGCGACCAGGTCGCGCCCGAAACCGTGCGCGGCGCGTTGATGCGCTTGTAGGAGTTCACCGTCGGGTTGGTGATCGCGGCGAGCGCCTCGGCATGTTTCATGATGCCGCCGAGGAAATTGTAGCCCTGCTTCGACAGCCCCATCTCGTCGGCGTCGTCGTGGAACATGTTCTTCTTGCCGGCCTTGTCCCAGACCGAGATATGGGCGTGGCAGCCCGAGCCCGTCAGGCCCGGGAAGGGTTTTGGCATGAAGGTCGCGCGCAGGCCATGCTTTTCGGCAACCGAGCGCACCATGAACTTGAAGAAGGAGTGGCGATCGGCGGTCACGAGGCAGTCGTCAAAATTCCAGTTCATCTCGAACTGGCCGTTCGCATCCTCATGGTCGTTCTGATAGGGGCCCCAGCCGAGCTCGAGCATGTAGTCGCAGATCTCGGCGATCACGTCGTAGCGGCGCATCAGGGCCTGCTGGTCGTAGCAGGGCTTGGTGGCGTTGTCCTTGTCGTCGGAGATCGCCGTGCCATCGGGGTTGATCAGGAAGAACTCCGCCTCGACGCCGGTCTTGACGTAGAGGCCTTCCTTGGCGGCGTTGGCCATGACGGTCTTGAGGACGACGCGCGGCGACTGGGCGACGTGCCTGTCTTCCATCACGCAATCGGCGGCGACCCAGGCGACGTCGCGCTTCCAGGGCAGCTGGATCACCGAGGCGGCATCCGGCACGGCGAAGAGATCGGGATGGGCCGGCGTCATGTCGAGCCAGGTGGCGAAGCCGGCAAAGCCCGCGCCGTCCTTCTGCATGTCCGCGATCGCCGCCGCCGGCACCAGCTTGGCGCGCTGCGCACCGAACAGGTCGGTGTAGGAGATCATGAAGTAGCGAATGCCTTTTTCCTTGGCATGCTTTGCGAGATCGAGCGCCATGGTGGGTCCCCCTGTTTTTTCTGAGCGCAGTTCTTTCGCGATCCTAGAACCCGTTCTGTCCCGGGATCCAGTTCGTCCCCGCGAGAGGGACGCGCGCCATCGCCGCCGCCTCGATCGTGAGCGCGCACAGATCCTCCGGCTCGAGATTGTGGACGTGGTTCTTGCCGCAGGCGCGCGCGATCGTCTGGGCCTCGAGCGTCATCACCTTGAGGTAGTTGGCGAGCCTGCGGCCGGCCTTGACCGGGTCGAGGCGGGCGGAGAGGACCGGATCCTGCGTGGTGATGCCGGCCGGGTCCTTGCCCTCGTGCCAGTCGTCATAGGCGCCGGCGGTCGTGCCGAGCTTGCGATACTCATCCTCGTAATGCGGGTCGTTGTCGCCGAGCGCCACGAGCGCCGCCGTGCCGATCGACACCGCATCCGCGCCGAGCGCCAGGGCCTTCGCCACGTCGGCGCCATTGCGGATGCCGCCCGAAATGATCAGCTGCACCTTGCGGTGCATGCCGAGATCCTGCAGCGCCTGAACGGCGGGGCGGATGCAGGCGAGCGTCGGCTGGCCGACATGCTCGATGAACACTTCCTGCGTCGCGGCCGTGCCGCCCTGCATGCCGTCGACGACGACGACGTCCGCGCCGGCCTTCACCGCCAGCGCCACGTCGTAATAGGGGCGCGCGCCGCCGACCTTCACATAGATGGGCTTTTGCCAGTCGGTGATCTCGCGCAACTCGAGGATCTTGATCTCGAGATCGTCCGGGCCGGTCCAGTCGGGATGCCGGCAGGCGGAGCGCTGGTCGATGCCCTTGGGCAGGGTGCGCATCTGGGCGACGCGGTCGGTGATCTTCTGGCCGAGGAGCATGCCGCCGCCGCCGGGCTTGGCGCCCTGGCCGACCACGACCTCGATCGCGTCGGCACGGCGCAGATCGTCGGGATTCATGCCGTAGCGCGACGGCAGATACTGGTAGACGAGCTGCTTGGAATGCCCGCGCTCCTCATTCGTCATGCCGCCGTCGCCGGTGGTGGTCGAGGTGCCGGACAGGGTCGCGCCGCGCCCGAGTGCCTCCTTGGCATTGGCCGAGAGGGAACCGAAGCTCATGCCGGCGATGGTGATCGGGATCTTGAGCTCGATCGGCTTCTTGGCAAAACGCGTGCCGAGCACGACGTTGGTCGCGCATTTCTCGCGATAGCCCTCGAGCGGATAGCGCGACACCGAGGCGCCAAGGAAGAGCAGATCGTCGAAATGCGGGAGCTTGCGCTTCGCGCCGCCGCCGCGGATGTCGTAGATGCCGGTCGCAGCCGCGCGGCGGATCTCGGAGAGCGTGTAGTCGTCGAAGGTCGCTGATTTGCGCGGCGTCGTCGGCGGGTTCTGATAGGTCATGGGGCGCTCGCGAAAAAGACGGTGACGGGGCTCCTGCGCCGGCGGCGGCCGCCGCCGCGCAAGGGCTCAGTAGGCGTCGGCGTTGTCGATATTGAAGGTGTAGAGCGTACGGGCCGAACCATAGCGCTTGAACTCGCTGGGCTTCACATCGGTGATGCCGGCCTCGTCGAGGAGCTTTGCGAGCACCTCGAGATGCTCGGGCCGCATCTCCTTCTCGATGCAGTCGGCACCAAGACTCTTCACCGAGCCGCGCACGAAAAGCTTCGCCTCGTAGATGGAATCGCCGAGCGCGTCGCCGGCATTGCCGCAGACGACGAGGTGGCCCGCCTGCGCCATGAAGGCCGACATGTGGCCGATATTGCCGCGCACGACGATGTCGATGCCCTTCATCGAGATGCCGCAGCGCGACGCCGCGTTGCCCTCGATCACGAGCAGGCCGCCCTTGCCGGTCGCTCCCGCATACTGGCTGGCGTCACCCTTGATGACGACCTTGCCGGACATCATGTTCTCGGCGACGCCGGGGCCCGCCGATCCGTCGACGACAACCGTCGCCTCCTTGTTCATGCCGGCGCAGTAATAGCCGACGCTGCCGCGCACCGTGACCGTCACCGGAACGGCGAGGCCGACGGCGACCGCGTGGCGGCCCTTCGGATTGACGACTTCCCATTCCGTCTCGTTGGTGCCGGGGGTGAGGGCATGCAGCGCCTCGTTGAGCGCGCGCAGCTCCGTTGTGGCGAGATCGACCTTGCGCATGCGTTCCTCAGCGTTCCCAGAAATAGACCGTGGCCGGCTCCGGCTCCCAGACCTTCGCATCCTCGATGCCCGGCAGGCTGACGAGCGCGCGGTACTCGGACCCGAAGGCGACGTAGCGATCAGTCTCGGCCAGCACCGCCGGCTTGCAGGCGATCGGATCGCGCAGCACGCCGAAGCCGTTCTTGGTGCCGACGACGAAGGTGTAGAAGCCGTCGAGATCATCGAGGCTGTGCTCGAGCGCGGCGCCAAGGTTCATGCCCTGTTTCATCCGCCAGGTGAGGTAGGCGGCGGCGACCTCCGAGTCGTTTTCGGTCTCGAAGCTCATGCCGCCATGGCGCAGCTCGCGGCGCAGATTGTTGTGGTTCGACAGTGAGCCGTTGTGGACGAGGCACTGGTCGGCACCGGTCGAGAACGGATGGGCGCCGAGCGTCGTGACGGCGGATTCCGTCGCCATGCGGGTGTGGCCGATGCCGTGGCTGCCGGTCATGGAGGCGAGCGCGAAGCGGCGGGCGACCTCGGTCGGATAGCCGACCTCCTTGTAGATCTCGATCGTGTCGCCGACGCCCATGACGCGGATCGAGGGGCGCAGGGTCGCGAGCGCCGCGCGGATCGCGGACGCCGCGCCGGCCTCGACGGCGAGGACGGCATGGGTGTCGCGCAATTCGACCGTCACGGCGTGCCCGGTCTCCTGGCGCAGCGCGTCGGCGAGGCCGGCGAAATCCTCATCCGGCTTGTGCGACTGCACCGTGATCTTGGTCGCGCCGGGCACCGGCGTGCCGTAGACGGCGAAACCGGCCGAGTCCGGACCCCGGTCGCACATGGTGATCAGCATGTCGGACAAAAGCGTGCCGAGCTGCGGCTCCAGCGTCTTGTCCTTGAGGAACAACCCCACGATTCCGCACATCGGCGTCGTCTCCGCGGTGCGGGCGATGGTGATCGGCAGCCCGCAATCCCTCAACTCTCATGAAGCTTTTTTTCATCTCAGGCAAGCGTGTTTTTCCTGAGAGTGAAACGGACCGCTGGCTTCGGCGCCCTGTCGGGGCGTCGCGCCCATGAAAAAGCCGCCTCCACGGGGGAGGCGGCCTGGAAGGCTGGAACCGGGGCCCACGGCCCCGATCCCATGATGGCGGTTGGTGTCCCCGCTTACTTCTTGTCGGTGCGCGCCTTCAGCGCCGCGCCGAGAATGTCGCCGAGCGAGGCGCCCGCATCGGACGAGCCGTACTGGGCGATCGCTTCCTTCTCCTCGGCCATTTCGAGCGCCTTGATCGACACCTGGACTTTGCGGGCCTTGCGGTCGAACATGACGACGCGGGCGTCGACCTTCTCGCCGGCGGCGAACCGCTCGGGGCGCTGGTCGGCGCGGTCGCGGGCGAGTTCGGCGCGGCGGATGAAGGTCGTCAGGTCGGTGCCGACGATCTTGACGTCGAGACCGCCTTCCTTGACCTCGAGCACCTCGCAGGTGACGACCTGGTTCTTCTTCAGATCGCCGGCCTCGACATAGGGGTCACCCGAAACCTGCTTGATGCCGAGCGAGATGCGCTCCTTCTCGACGTCGACGTCGAGAACGACCGCCTTGACCATGTCGCCCTTCTTGAACTCCTCGATGACCTGCTCGCCCGGACGGTTCCAGTCGAGGTCGGAGAGGTGGACCATGCCGTCGACCTCGCCCTCGAGGCCGATGAACAGACCGAACTCGGTCTTGTTCTTGACCTCGCCCTCGACGGTCGAACCGACGGGGTGACGTTCAGCGAAATTGTCCCACGGATTGGTGAGGGTCTGCTTGAGGCCGAGCGAGATGCGGCGCTTGACCGGATCGACCTCGAGGATCTGCACCTCGACTTCCTGGGAGGTCGAGACGATCTTGCCGGGATGGACGTTCTTCTTCGTCCAGGACATTTCCGAGACGTGGATGAGGCCCTCGATGCCCGGCTCCAGTTCGACGAACGCGCCGTAGTCGGTGATGTTGGTCACGCGACCGCGGAACTTCGCCTGCAGCGGATACTTGGCCTCGATGCCCTGCCACGGATCGGCGAGGAGCTGCTTCATGCCCAGCGAGATGCGGTGCGTCTCGTGGTTGATCTTGATGATCTTGACCTTGACCTGCTGGCCGATGGTCAGGAGCTCGCTCGGATGGTTGACGCGGCGCCAGGCGATGTCGGTGACGTGCAGCAGGCCGTCAATGCCGCCGAGATCCACGAACGCGCCGTAGTCGGTGATGTTCTTGACCACGCCGTCGACGACCTGGCCTTCCTCGAGGTTCTGGACGATCTCGTGGCGCTGTTCGGCGCGGCTCTCTTCGAGCACGGTGCGGCGCGAGACGACGATGTTGCCGCGGCGGCGGTCCATCTTCAGGATCTCGAAGGGCTGCGGCACGCCCATCAGCGGGGTGACGTCGCGGATCGGACGGATGTCGACCTGCGAGCGCGGCAGGAACGCCACGGCGCCGTCGAGATCGACGGTGAAGCCGCCCTTGACCTGGTTGAAGATGACGCCCGTGACCTTCTCCTGGGCCTCGAACGACTTTTCGAGCTTGACCCAGCTCTCCTCGCGGCGGGCCTTCTCGCGCGAGATGACGGCTTCGCCGAGCGCGTTCTCGATGCGCTCGAGATAGACTTCGACCGTGTCACCGACCTTGATGACCTGATCGCGGCCGGGGCCGCTGAATTCCTTGAGCGGGACGCGGCCTTCGGTCTTCAGGCCGACGTCGATCACCGCCAGATCCTTTTCGATCGCGACGACCGTGCCCCGGACGACGGAGCCTTCGGCCATTTCTTCGCCGCCGAACGTCTCGTCGAGCATGGAGGCGAAATCTTCGCGCGTGGCGGTGCGGGTGTTGGGAGCCATGTGTTTCTTTTTCCTGGGGCGCCGGCGGGGTTCGTGTTGCGCTGTTTCCGACCGACGGCGTGACCGGTCAACGGTCCTGAGGGCGGCTCCGGTTCGTGGAGCGGCCTGCCGGCGCATGGCCCGAGGGGCGGAAACGGTTACTGGGCGTCCCGTTCACCGGTCTGGCGCGGCGTCGCCGCGCGAAATCGGCCCGCCGCATCCGAGGAGCAGCCGGAACGGGCGGCGTCATAGCAGGCTTGTCCGACGCAGGCAACACAGGCGCCCGCGACCCGCCCAAGCAGATCCCACTTGAGGCTTGAACCCCGGAGGGATCGGCGCGATGATGACGCTACCGTGACATTCGGGACACCGCCGATGAGCGAGTTCACGCCACCCGATCAGGACAGTGGCCCCGCCGCGGGCCAGATCACAGCCTTTCCGACGAGTGGCCTTTCGCCCCCTGCGCAGGTGCGCTTCGACCGGCACGAATTGCGGCTCATCATGGACCTTTACGGTCGCATGGTCGCCTCGGGCGAATGGCGCGACTATGCGATCGATTTCCTGCGCGACCGGGCTGTGTTCTCCGTGTTCCGGCGCGCCGCCGAGGTGCCGCTCTACCGGATCGTCAAGGACCCGGCCCTCGCCCGCAAGCAGGGCGCCTATTCGGTCATCGCCAGCACCGGCATGATCCTCAAGCGCGGGCACGATCTCGACCGCGTGCTGCGCGTCATCGACAAGCCGGTGCTGACGGTCGTCTGAGCAGGGTTGTCGTCGCGCGCAGAAGGATGACGCCTCGTTCACCCGAAGCGGAAGGCGACGCGCACCCCCGTCATCGCGGACGCCATGCTGCGCAGATTCCCGTCATCCAGGATGGCATGCGGCGCGCAGTGCCGCGTGGCAGATCCGGGCTCGTCCAGGGGTCGTGCTGTCGCGACGGAGCGATTGCTGCGGCCGACGATCCCGGGTCGACGCCGTACCGCTTCGCCCCACGTCGCGCCCGGGATGACGGTGCGCGCGGGTTTCTGCTCAGGCCGGTGAACGGGCCCGCCGGGTTGCGTGGAAGACCGCGAAGCTCGCCAGTCCCGTGGCCGCCAGCGTCAGCGGCAGGGGCAGGGCGCCGCCGTCGAGCATCTGGCCGAGACCGATCCCGATCAGAGCGGCGGTCAGCATCTGCACGAGCCCGAGAAGCGAGGAGGCCGCGCCGGCGCGATCGGGAAAGGGCTGCAGCGCGCTCGCCATGGTCTGCGGCATGACGAGGCCGACGCCGACGAGATAGACGACCATGGGCGCGACGATCTCCGCCGGGTGACCGGGGCCGAGAAGCACCGCCGCGAGCATCAGCACGCCGCCCGCCGCCAGAAACACCACGCCGACGCCGACCGTCCGCGCAAGGCCAAGCCGCGGCACGATGCGCTGGGCCAGCAAGGTGCCGGCAATGTAGCCCAGAACGCCGATGGCAAAGGCGAGACCGAAGGCGAACTCGTTGAGGCGATAGACGCCCTGCAGCACGAAGCTCGACCCCGAGATATAGGCGAACAGCCCGCCATAGGTCAGCGAGAGCAGCGCCATATGGGCGCGCAGGCCCCGGTTCCTCGCGAGATGGCCGAAACCGCGCAGGATCGCGAGGATCGACAAGGGCTCGCTCGAGCGGCTGCGCACCGTCTCGGGCAGTTTCGTCGCCACGATCGCGATCGCCGCAAGGCCGAAGACGGCACAGAACGCGAAAGTCGACTGCCAGCCGAAGGCGGTGTGCATCAGGCCGCCGAGCACGGGTGCCACCGCCGGCACAAAACCCATGATCGTGCCCATGCGCGACAATTCGCGGCCGGCGCGCGGCCCTTCATAGAGGTCGCGGACGATGGCGCGGGCGAGCACGATCGGTCCCGACGCACCGAGCGCCTGCAGGAAGCGCATGGCGACGAGCGTCTCGATCGTCGGGGCGACGGCGCAGCCGAGGCTTGCCAGCGTGAACAGCGCGAGGCCGGCCAGAAGCGGTGGCTTGCGGCCATAGCGGTCGGCGAGCGGGCCGTAGATCACCTGCCCGGCCGCGAAGCCGAAAAGAAAGGCCGACAGTGTGAGCTGCACCGCGGCGGTCGTCGTCTGCAGCGCCGTCGCGATCGTCGGCAGCGAGGGCAGATACATGTCGGTCGACAGCGGCCCGAGCGCGGTCAGGAGACCGAGCATCATCGTCAGCGCCAGCGTATCGGGTTTGAGCATGATACTCGCACTCACTCTCGGCGCCGCGGCGCCCCATCGGCGGGACCTTAGGGGATAAGCCTATAGCGGGGCTCGCCCCCGGTTGGTAAGGGGAGGATCGAGGGATTCCTTCACGGCCGGCGCCGCTCGGCGCGCCGGCATCCGCCCCGGTTCACCCATGTCACACGCCCACGAGACCGTCCGCCCGGTCACGGTCACCCATCGCGTCGTGCTCGGCATCGCCGTGCCGATGACGCTCGCGCATCTGTCGACGCCGCTGCTCGGCCTCGCCGATGCGACGGTGATCGGCCAGCTCGGCGACGCGGCGCTGCTCGGCGCCGTCGCCGTGGCGGCCGTGCTGTTCGATTTCCTGTTCTGGGGGTTCGGCTTCCTGCGCATGGGCACTGCCGGACTGACGGCGCAGGCGCTCGGCGCCGACGACGCGGTCGAACAGCGCGCCGTCTTTCTGCGCGCCCTCATCATGGCGGGCACGCTCGGGGTCGCGCTCATCGCCCTGCAGGTTCCGATCGCACATCTCGCGATCCCGCTCTTCGATGCCTCGCCAGCGGTCGCGACGGCAGCGGAGCAGTACTTCCACATCCGGATCTGGTCGGCGCCCCTCGCCTTCGCCAACTACGCCATTCTGGGCTGGCTGATCGGCATGGGCCGAACGGTGACCGGCCTCGTCCTGCAGATCGGCGTCAATCTCGCCAACATCGTCCTCAACATCGTGCTGGCGCTCGGTCTGTCGATGGGGATCGCCGGCGTGGCGCTCGGCACCGTGATCGCAGAGGGCGCGGGTGCCGTCGTCGGCATCCTCGTCGTCGCTGCCCATTTCGGCGGGCGTTTCGGCATCAGCCGCGCGCGGCTCTTCGACCGCCATGCCTTCCTGCGCATGATCGCGCTCAACCGCGACATCATGATCCGCACCTTCGCGCTCCTCGTCGCCTTCGCCTTCTTCACCCGCCAGGGCGCGCAGGCGGGCGACGTGACGCTCGCGGCGAATGCGATCCTCAACAATCTTTTCCTTGTCGGCGGCTATTTCCTCGACGGGATCGCGACCGCCGCCGAGCAGCTCGGCGGTCGGGCGGTGGGCGCCAAAAACGCGCCCGCCTTTCGTCGTGCCGTGTCGCTGTCGCTGCATTGGGGTTTCGGCCTCGGCGCCGCGATGAGCCTCATCCTGTTTGCGGCCGGCGGGTTCATCATCGATTTCATGACGACGAACGAGGCGGTGCGGGCCACGGCGCGGATCTATCTGATCTACGCGGCGCTGACGCCGCTGGCCGGCGCCCATGCCTTCACCTTCGACGGCGTCTTCGTCGGCGCGACCTGGAACCGGGCGATGCGGGATCTGATGCTTGCGGCGCTTGCGCTCTTCTTCGTCGTCTGGTGGCTGACGACCCCTCTCGGCAATCACGGGCTCTGGTTGTCCTTGATCGCCTTCCTGCTCCTGCGCGGCGGCGGACAGGCGCTCGCCTATCCGATCCTGCGACGCCGGACCTTCGGCGGGGCGTGAGGCGATCGGCGCTCGCGGCTTGCGCTAGCGCAAGGCCGTGAGGCGCGTCTGTGCTAGGTCACGACCGTCCTGCCCCGTGAGAGGCCGCGCCATGGCATCGATCCTGACAAGACTATCGATCGACGCGGGCGCGGCGGCGCTCGTCGCCGTGCCGCTCGCCGCGCTCGCGGGCGGCCTGATGCTCCTTGGTCTCGGCGATCCCCTGACCGCCCACTGGATCTTCACCGCGGGCGTGGTGCCCGTTCTGGCCGTCCTGCTGATCACCATCATCCGGTCGCTTCTGCGCGGCGAGTTCGGCCTCGACATCGTTGCGGCGCTGTCCATGTCGGGCGCGCTGATGGTCGGCGAGGCGCTCGCCGGCGTCGTCGTGGCGCTGATGTTCGCCGGTGGGCAGGCGCTCGAATCCTATGCTCAGGGCCGGGCCTTGCGTGAGATGACGGCGCTGCTCGGCCGCGTGCCGCGCCAGGCACAGGTCTATCGCGGCGGCGTGCTCGTCGAGACCGCGATCGATGCGATCGTGCCGGACGACCGGATCCTGATCCGCTCGGGTGAAGTGGTGCCTGTCGACGGTCTGGTTGCGACCGGCACGGCGGTGCTGGACGAATCCGCCCTCACCGGCGAGGCGCTGCCGGTGCGGCGCGACGCGGGCCAGCCCGTCGCGAGCGGCGTCGCCAATGCCGGAGCGGCCTTCGATCTTCTCGCCACGCAGACTGCCGCACACAGCACCTATGCCGGCATCGTCCGCCTCGTCGAAAGCGCCCGCCATTCCAAGGCGCCGATGGCGCGGCTTGCCGACCGCTATGCGCTCGGCTTTCTCGCACTCACGCTCGCCCTCGCCGGCGGGGCCTGGTTCTTCACCGATGATCCGCGCCGCGCGCTCGCCGTGCTTGTGGTCGCGACCCCCTGCCCGCTCATCCTCGCCGTGCCCGTGGCGATCGTCGCCGGCATGTCGCGCTGCGCCCGCCGCGGCGTCATGGTCAAGACCGCGCGCACGCTGGAGACGCTCGCCGGCCTTCGGACGGTCGTCCTCGACAAGACCGGGACGGTCACGGACGGACAGGCCCATGTCCATGCCATCGTGCCGGCGGGTGACGTCGCGCAGGACCGGCTGGTTCGGACGGCGGCCTCGCTGGCCCAGGCTTCACAGCACGTGATCTCGCGGGCGCTGGTGACGCAGGCGCTCGACAGCGGTCTGACCCTGACGCCGCCCCGCGACGTCGTCGAGGCGCATGGCGACGGGCTCGAGGGGGTCGTCGACACGACCCGCGTGCGGATCGGCCGACCGGCCTATGTGCTCGGCATCGCCGACGGCGGTCGCCCGCCACCCGGCGTGACGGTGCTGGCGGTCGCGATCGACGGCCGCGACGCCGGCCGGATCTTCTTCGCCGATCGCCTGCGCGAGGATGCGGTCGAGACGCTCGCGGCGCTGCGGCGATCGGGCATCGGGCGGATCGTCCTCCTCACCGGCGATCAGGTGGCGGTCGCGGAGCAGGCGGCGGCCAGTCTCGGTGTCGACGCCGTCATCGCCGAGGCGACGCCGGCGGAGAAGGTCGCGACCGTCACCGCCGAGAAGAAGGCGGGGCGCACCATGATGGTCGGCGACGGCGTCAATGACGCACCGGCGCTCGCGGCAGCCGACATCGGTGTCGCGCTCGGCGCACGCGGGGCGGCCGCCGCCTCCGAAGCCGCCGACATGGTGGTTCTGGTCGACCGCATCGACCGGGTCGCCGATGCCGTCCGCATCGGCCGGCGCACCCGCGCCATCGCGCTGCAGGGAATCTTCGTGGGTATCGGGCTCTCGACACTGGGCATGATTGCCGCCGCCCTCGGCCATCTGAGCCCGCTTGCGGGCGCCTTGTTCCAGGAAGCGATCGACGTCGCCGTCGTGCTCAACGCGTTGCGTGCGCTCGGCGGCGGGGCGGACGAGAGAAGCGGCTGAGCGGCGTTTCCTGCTCGCGCCAACGGATGGTCGTGCTTCACGACGGGTGTAGGGTTTCAACAGCGCGAACACCCGTCATCCCGGACGCCTTGCGGCGCGAAGTGCCGCCTGGCGGATCCGGGATCGTCGCGCGGTTGGCGAAGCTGCCTCGGGGCGCGCGATCCTGAGAGCGGTCCCGGGTCTGCGGCGCGCAGTGCCGGCTGGCGGATCCGGGATCGTCGCGCGGTTGGCGAAGCTGCCTCGGGGCGCGCGATCCTGAGAGCGGTCCCGGGTCTGCGGCGCGGAGTGCCGCCTGGCAGATCCGGGATCGTCGCGCGGTTGGCGAAGCTGCCTCGGGGCGCGCGATCCTGAGAGCGGTCCCGGGTCTGCGCCGCACCGCTTCGCGCTGCGCCGCGCCCGGGATGACGGGGGTGCGAAGGCCCGGTCATCGTCATCCCGGACGCCATGCGGCGCGAAGTGCCGGCTGGCGGATCCGGGATCGTCGCGGGGTTGGCGAAGCTGCCTCGGGGCGCGCGATCCTGAGAGCAGTCCCGGGTCTGCGCCGCACCGCTTCAGCGCTGCGCCGCGCCCGGGATGACGAGGGTTCAGGTTCTGGCGTTCACCGCAGCATCGAAGCGCTCGACTCCGGGCGTAAGAACGATTCATTGGCATGCCGACGGATCTTTGCTTAGGTGGCATCCTCTAGTGTGTTGCCGGTGACGAGTGCCCGGCCCTTCCCGGGCTTACAGGTGATGTGCCGAACGCACAGCATCTGGTCGGCCCGACACGCGAAAGGAACCAGCATGACCAAGCTCCCGCGCATCGCGGTCGCGACTCGCGTCGCCGTGCCACCGGCCGTGGCATGGACGGCCTTCACCTCGTCCGGCGCGATCACGCAGTGGAACCAGGCCTCGCCCGACTGGCATTGCCCGTCGGCCGATGTCGATCTGAGGGTCGGTGGCCGGCACCGGGCCCGGATGGAGGCGCGCGACGGCTCCATGGGCTTCGACCTCACCGGCACCTATGCGGAGGTCGACAGCCCGAATGCGCTGACGCTGGTGCTCGACGATGGCCGCCATGCCCGCACCACCTTCGTCGCCGACGGCACCGGCACGCGTGTCACGACGCAGTTCGACCCGGAGACGCTGCATCCGCCCGAGATGCAGCGCGAGGGTTGGCAGGCGATCCTCGACAGCTACGCCGCCTACGTCGCGCGAAGGGCTCAGTAGTCGACCTTGGTCAGGTAGAGCCCGTGCGGCGGTGCCAGCGCGGCGCAGCGGGCCCGGTCGCGCGCTTCCAGCACCGCCACAAGATCATCGGCGCTCCATGACCCGTCGCCGACCCTGCGCAGGGACCCGACCATGGAGCGCACCTGGTTGTGCAGGAAGGACTTCGCGTGGGCGAAGACGTGGATCTCCGCGCCGACGCGGTGCACGTCGAGTTGGCGCAACGTCTTCACCGGGCTCTCCGACTGGCAGTCGGCCGAGCGGAAGGTCGTAAAATCGTGATGGCCGAGAAGGCGCTGCGCGGCATCGTGCATGGCTGCCGCATCGAGCGGCTTCCTGCAGTGCCAGACCCGGTCGGCGTCGATCGCAACGGGCGGACGGCGGTCGAGGATGCGGTAGAGATAGTGGCGGCCGGTCGCCGAGAAGCGCGCATCGAAGGTTTCGGGGACATTTTCGACCGAGAGGATCGCGATCCTGTCCTCGCGCAGCGTCAGATGGGCGTTGAGGGCGTCGCGCACCCGGTCTGTGCGCCAGTCCTTGGTGAGCTGCACCGAGCCGACCTGACCGCTCGCGTGGACGCCCGCATCCGTTCGCCCGGCGCCCTGCAACCGGACCGGCTCGCCACAAAAGGCCTCGAAGGCCTCCTCGATCGCCTGCTGGACCGTCGGCGCGTTCGCCTGGCGCTGCCAGCCGGCATAGGGACCGCCGTGATACTCGATGAGCAGCCGGTAGCGGGGCATCAAAGCCGCCGGCCGGCCTTGAGGTCGGCGCCCTTGAGAAACTCCGCCGCGGGCATCACGCCCTTGCCGGCGCGCTGAACGTCGACGAGCCGCAGCGCCGTCCCCTCGCCGCAGGCGATTGTCAGCGCGTCGTCGAGCAGGGTGCCGGGCTCGGCCGCGCGGCCAGGCACGATCGCCGAGCGCAGCACCTTCACCCGCTGCGGTCCCTGGCCCCAATCGGCCTCGAACCAGGCGCCGGGAAAGGGCGACAGACCGCGGACATGGTCGTGCAGCGCCTGTGCCGGTCGGGTCCAGTCGAGGCGCGCCTCGGCCTTGTCGATCTTGCGCGCATAGGTGACCCCCGCCTCGGCCTGCGGCGTGAAGCGCAGCGAGCCGCGCTCGAGCGCGCCCAGCGCCCGCGCCATCAGGTCGGCGCCGAGATGCGACAGCCGGTCATGCAGTTCGCCGGCCGTCATGTCGGGTCCGATGATGAGCCGCTCCGCCATGGCGACCGGCCCGGTGTCAAGGCCCTCCTCCATGCGCATGACCATGACGCCGGTCTCCCGGTCGCCCGCCATGATCGCGCGCTGGATCGGCGCGGCGCCGCGCCAGCGCGGCAGGAGCGAGGCGTGCAGGTTGAGACAGCCCTCGCGTGGGCCCTCGAGGGCCGAAGGGGGCAGGATCAGGCCATAGGCGACCACGACGGCGACGTCGGCGTCATGGGCGGCGAACGCCTCGATCACCGTCTCGTCACGGAAGGTGCGGGGCGTGAACACCGGCAGGCCGAAGCGCTCGGCGATCCGCTGCACGGGCGAGGGCGTGAGCGCCATGCCGCGCCCGGCCGGCGCCGGCTCGCGGGTGTAGACGGCTGCGACCTCATGGCCCTGGCCGATGATCTCGGCGAGCACGGGGCAGGCGAAGTCCGGCGTGCCCATGAAGACGACGCGCAGCGCCATCACAACGCCTTCTGCTTGGCGGCCTTGGCGAATTTGCGGATCACCATGTCGCGCTTGAGCTTCGACAGGTAGTCGATGAAGAGCTTGCCGTCGAGGTGGTCGATCTCGTGCTGCAGGCAGGTGGCGAGAAGCCCGTCGGCCTCGACCTCGCGGCGGGCGCCGGTCAGATCGGTGTAGGCGACGCGCACCGTCGCGGGCCGTTCGATCTCGGCATAGTATTCCGGGATCGACAGACAGCCTTCCTCATAGACCGACCGCTCGTCCGAGCGCTGCAGGATCTCCGGGTTGATGAAGACCTGCGGCGCCGGCGGATCGTCCTTGCGCGCGACGTCGATGACGACGACGCGGCGCGGAACGGCCACCTGGATCGCGGCGAGCCCGATGCCGGGCGCCGCATACATGGTCTCGAGCATGTCGTCGGTGAAGCGCTTCAGCTCGGCGTCGATGCGCTCGATCGGCGCCGAGGCCTCGCGCAGCTTCGGATCGGGGATGGTGATGATCGGCAGGAGGGCCATGGCAAGCGGATCGCGGCTTCGTGGCGGGGTCAGCGGGCGGAGCGGACGCCGCTCGCGATGGCGGCGACGAGGTCGAGCACGGCGGAGGCGGTCGTGACCGTCGCCTTGCCGTCGGCATCGAGCGTCTTCTTCAGCGCGTCGACGAGGGCGGAGCCCACGACGACGCCGTCGGCGCCACGGGCGATCTCGGCCGCATGGGTCGCGTTCTTCACGCCGAAGCCGACCGCGACCGGCAGGTCGGTGTGGCGCTTGATCCGCGCGACCGCGCTCGCGACCTTGCCGAAATCAGGCGTCGCCATGCCGGTGATGCCGGTGATCGACACGTAATAGACGAAGCCCGAGGTGTTGGTGAGGACGAGCGGCAGGCGCTTGTCGTCCGTCGTCGGCGTCGCGAGGCGGATGAAGTTGAGGCCGGCCTTCAGCGCCGGCAGGCAGAGTTCGTGGTCCATCTCCGGCGGCAGGTCGACGATGATCAGGCCGTCGACGCCGGCGGCGATCGCATCGGTGATGAAGCGGTCGACGCCATAGATGTAGATCGGGTTGAAATAGCCCATCAGCACGACGGGCGTGTCGCCGTCGCGGCTGCGGAAATCGGCGATGTCGGCGAGCGTCTTGGCGAGCGTCTGACCACCCGCCAGCGCGCGCAGACCCGCCGCCTGGATGGCCGGCCCGTCCGCCATCGGATCGGTGAAGGGAATGCCGAACTCGATGATGTCGGCGCCGGCAGCCGGCAGGCCGTTGAGGATCGCGCGCGCGGTCTCGCGGTCCGGGTCACCCGCCATGACATAGGTGACGAGCGCGGCGCGGCCCTGGCGGCGGAGGTCGGCGAAACGGCGGTCGATACGGGTCGTCATGATGGAAGCCTGATCCAAACGGCGGTGCTGGCCGGTATCGGGGCGCGACGTCACGCCCTCACGGGCGTTGCGACTACAACAATCCGACGGTTCCGCAAAGCGTCGTGATGGCGGCACCGGGCTTGCTCGGGGCCCGCCCGCCTGTTCCGCCGGGAACGCTTCCCCGTCGAAGGGCTTCCGGGGCGTGACATGGGCGCGCAACGCCGTTGTCTCGCCGCTTTTCCGCGCCTAGAAAGGCGTTATGTGGAAGCTCGCCAATCCGACCGTTTTTCTCGGCCTCGTCGCCCGGCTCATGCCGGCGCTGATCGGCATCACCGTGCTGCTCTTCGCCATCGGACTCTATGGCGCGGCGATCGCGCCCGATGACTACCAGCAGGGCGCGACGGTGAAGATCATGTTCATCCACGTGCCCTCCGCCTGGCTCGCCATGGCCGGCTGGACGCTGATGTCGATCTCGGCGATTGGCACACTGGTATGGCGCCATCCACTCGCCGACGTGTCGATGAAGGCCGCCGCCCCGATCGGCGCGGCCTTCACCCTGCTCTGCCTCGTCACCGGGTCGCTCTGGGGCCAGCCGATGTGGGGCACCTGGTGGGTGTGGGATGCGCGCCTGACGTCGGTGCTCGTGCTGTTCATCATGTATCTCGGCGTCATCGCCTTGTGGAACACGGTCGAGGATCCGATCCGCGCGGCGAAGGCCTGCGCCATCCTCGTGCTCGTCGGTTTCGTCAACATCCCGATCATCAAGTTCTCGGTCGACTGGTGGAACACGCTGCATCAGCCGGCCGCCGTCTTCCGCATGGACGGGCCCACCATCCACGCCTCGATGCTCTGGCCGCTCCTCGTCATGGCGCTCGCCTTCTCCCTCCTGTTCCTGACCCTTCACGCCGCCGCCATGCGCAACGAGATCCTGCGCCGGCGCGTTCGGACCATGCAGCTCATGGCCGCCTCCGCCGAACCCGGCGGCGCGCGAACCTCGCCGGGGCCCGCCTGATGGATCTGGGCAATCATTGGGAATTCATCGTCGCGGCCTATTGCCTCGCCATCCTGGTCATCGGCGGGCTGATCCTGTGGATCGTCGGGGATCATCGTGCGCAGCTGCGCACGCTCGCCGATCTCGAGGCGCGCGGCCTCAGGCGTCGCTCACGCCAGCAGGATGGCCCGGCATGAGCGAGACCTCCGGAACCGCGTCGGGGGGCCGCAGCCGCGTCCTGCTCGCGCTCCTGCCCTTCATCCTCTTCGCCGGGCTCGCGGCGCTGTTTTTCGTCCGCCTCGATGCGGGTGACGCCTCGCGCATCCCCTCGGCCCTGATCGGCAAGCCCGTGCCCGAGCGCGACCTGCCGGCGCTCGAGGGGCTCATCGCCGATGGCAAGCCGGTTCCGGGCATTGCCGCGGCGGATTTCAAGCGGGGCGAAGTGACCGTCGTCAACGTCTTCGCCTCCTGGTGCGGGCCCTGCCACGAGGAGCATCCGGTGCTCGCGGCCTTCGCACGGAGCGGGGTCGCTCGGCTCGTCGGCATCAACTACAAGGACGATGCCGAGAACGCCCGCCGGTTCCTCGGCGAGCTCGGAAACCCCTATGCGGCCGTCGGGACGGATGCGAGCGGTCGCGCCGCCATCGACTGGGGCGTCTATGGCGTGCCGGAGACCTTCGTCATCCGGGGCGACGGCACGATCGCCTTCAAATATGTCGGCCCCCTCACGCCCGAGAGCGTGACGAACACGCTGCTGCCGGCGATCGAGGCAGCCAAGAAGCCCTGACATCCGGCCTTTTCCGGATGCATCCGCGCGAGAACCATCGGTCTCTGCTACCATTCGTCGACTGATTCGGCGGCAGGAGGCCCATGGGTTCGCCATGAGCACCAACGAACTCACGACACCGCTCGGCCTCGACACCGCGCAGAAGCCGGCGCGGCGCTTCCGCATTCCGGTTCTCGCGGTGCTGGGAGCGATCGTCGCGGCGGTGTTTCTGGTCTTCGCCGGCTGGATCGCCATCGTCCGTGATCCGCTCGGCGGCGAGCCGGTCGCCATCGTCGCTATCGAGAAGGCGGCGACCTCGGCGCCGACGGCCGAACCCGCCGCAGGTGAAAAACCGTCGACACCAGGCGTCGTGGAGGTCGATCCGAACAAGACCGCCGGTCCCAATGTCGCCGGTGCCGAAGCGGTCGAGGAAGCCTCGGGCGTCAAGGTGATCCGCGCCGGCGATGCCAGCGCGCCCTCAGCCGTCATCGTCCGCGCGCCGGAGGAAAAACCGCGCGAGGGCCCGCTCGCGGCCGTGCGGCCGGAGCTGACGGAGAAGGGGCGCCAGGGTCCGCTGCCGAAGATCGGACCGGATGGCGAGCGCCCGCTCGATGCCTACAGCCGGCCGGTGACGGTGCCACCAACGCTCGCCAAGACACCGGACGTGCCGCGCATCGCCATTCTGGTCGGCGGTCTCGGCATCAGCCAGAGCGGAACGAGCGCCGCGATCGCCAAGCTGCCGCCCGAGGTGACGCTCGCCTTCGCACCCTACGGCGATGATCTGCCGACGATCGTGCAGCGTGCCCGTGCCCAGGGCCACGAGGTCATGCTGCACGCGCCGATGGAGCCGTTCGACTATCCCGACAATGATCCGGGGCCACAGACGCTGCTGTCGGACTCCTCGCCCGAGCAGAATCTCGACCGGCTGCGCTGGCAGATGAGCCGTTTCCCCGCCTATGTCGGCATCGTCAACTACATGGGCGCGCGCTTCACGTCGAGCGAGGCGGCGATGGGGCCCGTCCTCAAGGAGATCGGCAGTCGCGGCCTCCTCTATGCCGATGACGGCACTTCGCCGCGCAGCCTCGCCGCCGGCCTCGCCCGGTCGGGCGAGGTTCCCTATGTCGGCGCCGACGTCGTGATCGATGCGGAACCAAGCCCCAAGGCGATCGACGGAGCGCTCGCCCGGCTCGAGCAGCTCGCACGCGAGCGCGGCATGGCGATGGGCGTGGCGACGGGGCTGCCGATCTCGATCGACCGCATCGCGGCCTGGGCGGAGAAACTCGACGAGCGCGGCATCCTGCTCGTGCCGGTCACGGGTCTCCTGCCGGCCCGCTGAGGATCAGGATGCGGGCGGCGGCGTGAACGGCTCGACCGGGCCGACCGACAGGCCGTTGCCGCCATGGCAGGCGCGGCCCTGATACCAGTCCGTCCGCGCCGTCGAGACCAGCGTCGCCAGGAAGGCGCGGCATGTTCCGCTTTCGCTCGCAAAGGCATTCGCGACCGGCGTGACCGTGCCGCGCAGACCGGTCTGCGGATTTTCCCAGGTCGTGCTCGCGCCGGCGGCCGGGTCGGCGGTCGCCTGCTCGACCGCTGTGCGCGCCGCCGTCCAGTCCGCATCGGTCATGGCAGTGGAGAAGCGTCCGTCGCTCGGCGGGATCGAGCCGGTGATGTCGTCCTTCGAGAAAAGCGGGCCGAGGCTCGTGCTGACGGCGCAGCCCGCGAGCCCCAGCGATGCGACGATCGGAACCAGTGGGCGCAGGACCCGGCGAAGAGTATAGAGCACCATCGGCAAAGGGATCTTTGGTCGGGAGTGGATGGTCCGATGACAGGGGACTTAAAGGAGAATGAGGGATCCGCGTTAACGAGCGGTGACTTCACGGCGGAGACCGAGCCCTATCGGCTGTTCGCGGCCTGGTTCGCCGATGCGGGCCGGAGCGAGCCGAACGATCCGAACGCCATGGCGCTCGCCACCGTCGACGAGACGGGCCTGCCCAATGTCCGCATGGTGCTGCTGAAGGGCTATGACGAGCAGGGTTTCGTCTTCTACACCAACACCGAAAGCACCAAGGGTCGCGAGCTCGCCGGCAGCATGAAGGCGGCCATCGTGTTCCACTGGAAGTCGCTGCAGCGCCAGGTGCGCGTGCGGGGCCCGGTCGAGCGGGTGAGCGACGCCGAGGCCGACGCCTATTTCGCCTCGCGCCACCGGTCGAGCCGCATCGGCGCCTGGGCCTCGCAGCAGTCGCGGCCACTCGAGAGCCGCTTTGCCCTGGAGAAGGCGGTCGCCTACTACACGGCGAAACACGCGATCGGCGACGTGCCGCGGCCGCCGCACTGGACCGGCTTCCGGATCCGCCCGACGCAGATCGAGTTCTGGCACGACCGGCCGTTCCGCCTGCATGATCGCGTCGTGTTCCGCAGCACGGGCGAAGGCTGGACGCGCGAGCGGCTCTATCCCTGAGGGGCATCGCCGACACGGGCGAAAACCCGTCATCCCGGTCGCCATGCGGCGCGACGTGTCGACTGTCGGATCCGGGATCGTCCCGGGTGGCGGTGCTTCATCCGGAGAACGGTCCCGGGTCGGCGCCGCACCGCTCCGCGCTGCGCCCGGGATGACAACGCGTTCAGGTTTCTGGATGGTTCGCGCAGAAATGCCGTCTTCCGCGCCGAGCGATCGTCGCCGCGCGCGATCGCCGTTCAGCCGCGCGCGATCGCCATGAAGTTGCGGTAGACGGTCGCGGCCTGTGCCGCGAAGGTCTCGGCATGGGTCTCGACGTCGGCGACGAGCGCCTCGACCGCGCCCTCGCCGTTGGCGCGCTCGAGCGCGGCGCCGTAATCGGGCACGCAGGCCCATGCGGCGGCCGCCGACGGCTCGATCTCGACATGGAACTGCAGGCCGAGCGCACGCGGGCCGACCCGCATCGCCTCGACCCGGCAGCCGGGTGAGCCCGCGAGAACGACCGCGCCATCGGGCGGTTGCGCTACCCGGACGCCGTGCCATTGCAGCACCGGCACCGTGCGCGGCAGGCCGGCAAGGAACGGATCGGCGAGCCCCTCCTGCGTCAGCGTCACCGATTTCACCCCGACCTCGGGCGCGCGCATCGGCCCGCAGGTGCCGCC
This sequence comes from Labrys sp. (in: a-proteobacteria), assembly GCA_046344875.1. Classification (GTDB taxonomy): domain Bacteria; phylum Pseudomonadota; class Alphaproteobacteria; order Rhizobiales; family Labraceae; genus Labrys. Next base: position 96,765 of record JBKDKQ010000062.1, read on the forward strand.
GAGCGCGTCGGCGAGAAGCTGGTGACCGAGGCAGATGCCGAGATAGGGACGCTCGAGTTCCCTCACGAAGCGGCGGATGGCGCGCTTCTCCTCGATCAGCCAGGGATGCTCCTCGACATCCCAGACGTCCATGGCGCCGCCCATGACGAAGAGCGCGTCATAGGGCTCGAGTGGTGGGATCGCGTCGCCCTCGTCGAGCTGCACCGTGTCCCAGACGAGGCCGTCGGCGCGCATCAGCGCCCGCAGCGATCCGGGCGTCTCGGAGGAAAGATGCTGGAAGACGAGGACGCGCATGCTCAGGTCCTGAGCGCCGGAATGTCGCGGAAAAGCTCCAGCGCCTCGGGATTGGCGAGCGCCTCGCGGTTCTTCACTGGTCGGCCGTGGACGATGTCGCGGACCGCGAGCTCGGTGATCTTGCCGGATTTGGTGCGCGGGATGTCGGCGACGGGGATGATCTTCGCCGGCACGTGGCGGGGCGAGGCGCCGGTGCGGATCTGGCTCTTGATGCGGGCCGTCAGCGCCTCGTCGAGCTCGACCCCCGGCCGCAGCCGCACGAAGAGGATGATGCGAACGTCGCCCTCGAAATCCTGGCCGATGGCGAGCGCCTCGAGCACGTCCGGGATCGCCTCGACCTGTGCGTAGATCTCGGCGGTGCCGATGCGCACGCCACCCGGATTGAGCGTCGCGTCCGACCGCCCATGGATGATCATGCCGCCGCGCGCGGTCCATTCGGCGAAGTCGCCGTGATGCCAGATTCCAGGGAACCGCTCGAAATAGGCGCCGGCGTATTTCTTGCCCGCCGGATCGTTCCAGAAGCCGATCGGCATGGAGGGGAAGGGGCAGACGCAGACGAGTTCGCCCTTTTCGCCGCGCAGCGGCACGCCCGTGTCGCTCCACACGTCAACCGCCATGCCGAGCCCCGGCCCCTGGATCTCGCCGGCATGGACCGGCCGGGTCGGATCGCCCAGCACGAAGCAGGAGACGATGTCGGTGCCACCCGAGATCGAAGCGAGGTGCACATCGTGCTTGATCGCCTCGTAGACGAAGCGGAAGCCGTCGGCGGAGAGCGGCGAGCCGGTCGAGGCCATGCCGCGCAGGACCGACAGATCATGGCTCTCGATCGGTCGCGCGCCGCTCTTGGCGAGCGCATCGATGTATTTCGCCGAAACCCCCATGAAGCCCGCGCGCTCCTCGGCGACGAAATCGAACAGCACGGTCGCGGAAGGATGGAAGGGCGAGCCGTCGAACAGCAGCAGCGTCGCCTCGCTCGCCAGCGCCGAGACGAGCCAGTTCCACATCATCCAGCCGCAGGTGGTGAAGTAGAACACCCTGTCGCCGGCGCGGATGTCTGCGTGGAGGCGGTGTTCCTTGAGATGCTGGAGCAGCGTGCCGCCGGCGCCATGCACGATGCACTTTGGCGCGCCGGTGGTGCCGGAGGAATAGAGGATGACGAGGGGATGATCGAAGGGCAGCCGCTCATAGGTGACCGGCGCCGGCGCGAAAGGAGCGAGAAATGCCTCGAGGCTCTCGCCGACCCGTGCACCGAGGCTTTCGGCTTCGCCGAGATAGTCGACGATGATCGTCTTCCTGACGCTCGCGAGCCTGCCGGCGATCTCCGCGACCTTGTCGCCGATCGGCAGGCGCTTGCCGCCATACCAGTAGCCGTCGACGGCGAAGAACAGGGTCGGTTCGATCTGACCGAAGCGGTCGAGCACGCCCTGTACGCCGAAATCCGGCGAGCAGGACGAGAAGACCGCGCCGATCGAGGCGGCCGCGAGCAGGATCGCCACGGTCTCAGGCCGGTTGGGCAGCATGGCGGCGACGCGGTCGCCGCGCCCGACGCCGGCCGCGCGCATCGCCTGCTGCAGGCGCGAGACGAGGGCGGCGAGCTCGGCGCCGGACAGGCGTGTCTGCGCCTTGTCCTCGCCGCGGAAGACGATCGCATCCCGCGCGTCCTGCCGTCGCAAAAGGTTTTCGGCGAAGTTCAGCCGCGCCTCGGGAAAAAAGCGCGTGCCCGGCATCCGGTCGAGATCCGCGGCATCGGTCATGCCCTTCTCGCCGATCACGCCGCAGAAATCCCAGACGAGGCTCCAGAAGGCGCCGGGATGGGCGACGGACCAGCGGTGCAGGTCGCGGCTGTCGGCAAGCGTCAGCCCGAAGCGGGCGTTGGCGGCCTCGCGAAAGGCCGTGATGCCGGCTGCCGCGATGCGGTCGGGGGAAGGGGTCCAGAGCGGGGTCGGGTCGGCCATGGCTGTCTCTGCGTTTCCGCCGTTCTAGGCGGAACCGGACCGGACGACAATCCGACCTTCAGGCGGCTTTGGCGGCGACCGCCCTCGGCTTGCTGGCGAGCCGCGCGGTCATCGCCTCGGCGGGCTCCGGCCGCGCGATCCAGTAGCCCTGGCCAAGCTCGCAACCGAGCGCACGCAGGACCTGGGCGTCGCGCTCGGTCTCGATGCCCTCGGCGATGACCGGCAGGCCGAGGCTGCGGCCGAGACCGATGATCGCCGTGATGATCTTGGTGCTCGGGGCGCTGTCATGCATCAGGCGCACGAAGGACTGGTCGATCTTCAGGGTGTCGAAGGCGAGTTCCGACAGATAGGACAGGCTCGAATAGCCGACGCCGAAATCGTCGAGCGACAATCGGATGGCGTGCGACTTCAGGACGCCGATGACGCGCCGCGCCGCCTGGATGTCGTGCACGAGGACGCTCTCGGTGATCTCGATCTCGAGCCGGTTCGCGGGGAAATGGGTCTGCTCGAGCACCGCCAGAACCCGTTCGACGAACCAGGGATCGAGCAGGGTCTGCGCGCTGACATTGACCGCGAGGGTGACCCCGCCCGGCCAGTCGCGGGCGTCGAGACAGGCGCGGCGCAGGATCGCATAGGTGAGTTCGGTGACGAGACCGGTCTCTTCCGCGACGGGGATGAAGGTCGCGGGGCTGATCAGGCCACGCTCGGGGTGGCGCCAGCGCGCGAGCACTTCGAGCTTGTGGGTGCGGCCGGAGGCGAGATCGATGATCGGCTGGTAATAGGGAACGATGTGGCCGGCAAGGATCGCCGCGCTGAGTTCTTCCTCGATGCGCCCGCGCTGCTGAAGCTGATCATCGAAGCTCACGTCGAAGAGGCGGATTTCGCCGCGTCCCTCGGCCTTGGCGCGCACGAGCGCGATGTCGGCCTTGCGCATCAGTTCCTCCGGCGTCGCCGCATCGTGCGGCCAGCGCGCGATGCCGATGCCGGCGGTGAGGTCGAGCGTCAGGCCGTCGAGCCGCAGCGGTTCGCGGATCGCGTCGAGAAAGCGCTGCGCCGCCGCGATCGGCGCCTCGCCATCGTCGGCGAGGGGACAGAGCGCGACGAACTCGTCGGCGCCGGTGCGGGCGACGAGTTCGCCCGGCCGACTGCAGGTCAAGAGGCGCTCGCCGAGGAGGCGCAGCGCCATGTCGCCGGTCGGAAGGCCGTGCAGGTCGTTGATCGCCTTGAAACGGTCGATGTCGATCACGAACACACCGACATGCCGGGCGGCCCCATCCGTCCGTGCCACGGCACGCGACAGTTCGGCGTGGAAATGACGGCGATTGGCGAGCCCGGTCAGGCTGTCATTGAGGGCGAGGCTGCGGATCTCGGCCTCGGCTGCCTCATAGGCTTCCTCGGAACGGGTGAGAGCCCGGCGCAGATAGCGCCAGAGTACGAGACCACCGAGCACGCAGGACACAGTAACGAGACCGAGCAGGAACAGTGACCAACGGGCGGTCGCGGTGCGCTCCGCGTCGTAATGGTTGCGCAACTGCTCGAGGAAGCGCGTCGTGCCCTTGTTCAGGATCGCCTTGTTCTGCTGGTAAACTCCGCTGTCGACGATCGACCGCGCGATCGCCGTCTCACCGCGCGAAACATGCTCGAAGACGCGGTCCTGCATCTGGCTCAGCCGCTCGCTGGCGAAGATCGTCTCGTCGTCGAGACTCTTGCGCAGGGCAGGCGGGGCGATCTCCCGCGCCCGGAGCATCGCCTCCTGGAGTAGCGGCCTCGTCGTCTCGAATTCACTGCGCCATGCATCGTCGCGCGTTGCGATGGCGAGCCGCGTCGTCAGCGACAGCCGGTCGGCATGACGCAGGATGTCGCCTCCGAGGGAGGTTGCGAGCCGCAGCCGGCCCGCCGCAAGCTCGTAACGGTCCTGAAAGGACAGGCGCTCGGCAACGAAGACACTCATGACGACGAGCGCGCAGACGAGAACGGCCACGACGACGCGTTGTGCCGATCGGGTCGCTTCCCTCGCCAGTGTCGTCCGCATCAAACCCCGGTCCTTCCCTCGTGACGGACTGTCACCGGAGCATCTTAACGACGGCTTACCCTTTTACCGTCGATCTATCCCACCGAGGATTATTCGTGAACGAAGCGTAAAGGGGGTGCGAATTGCGGCCGCGACGGTATGATCCCGACGGTCTTGCGGAGCAGCCTGATGTCCGTCGTTCGAAAGCCCGCCGCCGGCGATCACGTGATCCTCGTCGACGGGTCCTCCTTCATCTTCCGTGCCTATTTCCAGTCGATGAACCAGGATCCGCGGTATAATTACCGCTCGGACCGGTTGCCGACCGGTGCGGTGCGGTTGTTCTGCACCGTGCTCTACAAGCTGATCCGCGAGGGTGTGATGGGCCGCAAGGGATCCCATCTCGCGATCATCTTCGACAAGTCGGAGGAGTCGTTCCGCAAGGAACTCTATCCGGCTTACAAGGCGCATCGGCCGCCGCCGCCCGAGGATCTCGTGCCGCAGTTTCCGCTGATGCGCCGCGCCGTCAGCGCCTTCGGGCTGAGACCGATCGAGCAGATCCGCTACGAGGCCGACGATCTGATCGCGACCTATGCCCGGCTCGCGCGCGAGGCGGGCGCCGAGGTGACGATCGTCTCGGCCGACAAGGATCTGATGCAGCTGATCGAGCCGGGCGTGGTGATGTTCGATCCCGCCTCCGGTGACCAGCGTGCGCGCGGGTCGCGGCCGGAGCGGATCATCGGCCCGGACGAGGTGCGCGAGAAATTCGGGGTCGGCCCGGAGCACGTCGTCGACGTTCAGGCGCTCGCCGGCGATTCGACGGACAACGTGCCCGGTGTGCCCGGCATCGGCGTCAAGACCGCCGCGACGCTGATCGGCGAGTTCGGCGATCTCGAGACGCTGCTCGCGCGGGCGGGCGAGATCAAGCAGGAGAAGCGCCGCCAGACGCTGATCGAGAACGCCGAGATGGCGCGGATCTCGCTGCAGCTCGTGACGCTGGTGCGCGACGTGCCGCTCGAGACGCCGCTCGACCATCTCGGCGCCGACGGCTTCGACGCGAAATCCGCCGTGGCCTTCCTGAAGGCCTTGGAGTTCACGACCCTCACCCGCCGGATCGCCGAGGAAGCCGGGCTCGACGTCGCCGCGATCGAGCCGGATGCCAGCCTCGCGATCGGCGGATCGGCGGCGCAGGATCGCGACGTCGCTGCCGCGCCGGCCATGGCTCCGCGCCCTGATCCGACGGAGCCGGCCAGCGCCGGGACGCCGGCGGTGAGCGGCGAGCGCACGCCCGGCGCGGAGGCGGAGCGCGTTCTCGCGGCGCTGCGCGCAAAGCCCGTCGACACGGCAGGCTATGAGACCGTGGGGACGCTCGAGCGGCTCGATATCTGGCTCGCCGAGGCCAGGGCGCAGGGCTTCGTCGCCTTCGATACCGAGACGACGAGCCTCGACGCGATGCAGGCCGACCTCGTCGGCTTTTCTCTCGCGACCGCGCTCGGTCGGGCCTGCTACGTGCCCCTCCTCCATCGCGACGCCGCCGATCTCTTCGGTGGCGGCGTCCTGCCCGGCCAGATCGCCGTCACCGACGCGCTGCCGCGCCTGAAGGCGCTGCTCGAGGATCCCTCGATCCTGAAGATCGGGCAGAACCTGAAATATGACGCGCTGGTGCTCGGGGAACGGTCGGTCGCCATCGCGCCCTATGACGACACCATGCTGATGTCCTACGTGCTCGACGCCGGCCGCGGCTCGCACGGCATGGACGACCTGTCGGTGCGCCATCTCGGCCACAAGCCGATCGCCTATTGGGAGGTCGCGGGAACCGGAAAATCGGCGCAGACCTTCGACCGTGTCGGGCTCGCCAAGGCGACGGCCTATGCGGCGGAGGACGCCGACGTGACGCTGCGTCTGTGGCTCCTGTTCCGCGCCCGCCTCGTGGCGGAAGGGCTCACCGCCGTCTACGAGACGCTCGAGCGACCGCTCGTCGCGGTTCTCGCGCGCATGGAGAGCCGTGGCATCATGGTCGACCGGCAGATCCTCGCGCGCCTCTCCGGCGAGTTCGCCCAAGGGGCGGCCCGGCTCGAGGCCGAGATCCACCAGCTCGCCGGCGAGAGCTTCAATGTCGGCTCACCCAAGCAGCTCGGCGAGATCCTCTTCGGCAAGATGGGGCTTCCCGGCGGCAAGAAGACCGCCACGGGCCAGTGGGCGACGGGCGCCGACGTGCTCGAGGATCTCGCCGAACAGGGTCACGACCTGCCGCGGCGCATCGTCGACTGGCGCCAGATCACCAAGCTGCGCTCGACCTACAGCGATGCGCTGCCCGGCTACATGAACCCGCGCACCGGCCGCGTGCATACCTCCTTCTCGCTCGCCGCGACGACGACGGGCCGGCTTTCCTCCTCCGAGCCCAATCTCCAGAACATCCCGATCCGGACGGAGGAAGGGCGCAAGATCCGCACCGCCTTCATCGCCGCGCCCGGCTGCCAGCTCATCTCGGCCGACTACAGCCAGATCGAGCTGCGCGTCCTCGCCCATGTCGCCGACATCCCGCAACTGAAGAAGGCCTTTGCCGACGGCATCGACATTCATGCGATGACGGCATCCGAAATGTTCGGTGTCCCGGTGCAGGGCATGGATCCGATGATCCGTCGCCGGGCCAAGGCGATCAATTTCGGCATCATCTATGGCATCTCGGCTTTCGGGCTCGCCAATCAGCTCGGCATCGCGCGCGAGGAGGCCGGCGCCTACATCAAGAAGTACTTCGAACGCTTTCCGGGCATCCGCGACTATATGGAGGCGATGAAGAGCGCCTGCCGGCGCGACGGTTTCGTAACGACGATTTTTGGGCGCAAGTGTCATTATCCGCAGATCGCCTCCAAGAACCCCTCGGAGCGCGCCTTCGTCGAGCGCCAGGCGATCAATGCGCCGATCCAGGGGTCGGCCGCCGACATCATTCGCCGCGCGATGGTGCGGATCGAGCCCGCCCTGTCACAGGCAGGGCTCGGCGCGCGCATGCTGCTGCAGGTGCACGACGAACTCGTCTTCGAGACGCCGGAGGAGGAGGTCGCGGCGACGCTGCCCGTGATCCGGCAGGTGATGGAGGCGGCGCCGAGCCCGGCGCTCGCCCTGTCGGTGCCGCTCGCGGTCGATGCGCGGGCCGCCCGCAACTGGGACGAGGCGCACTGAGGCACGGCCCGCCGGTCGGGCCGCCTCAGGCGGCGGCGACCGATCGCAGGAAGCCGTCGATGCGCTCGCGGATCGATGTCGTCGTGGCGAGCACGTCCTTTGTCGATTGACCGACGGCGCCGGCCGAAACCGCGGTCCTGTCGGCGACCGCCGTCACGGTTGCGATGTTCTCGCTCACCGCGGCCGTGCCGCGCGTGGCCTGCCCGACATGATCGCCGATGCGTCCGGTCGCCTGCTCCTGCCGGCGCACCGCCTCGGCGATCGCCGCGGAGGTCGAGGACACGTCCTGCATGATGCGCGTGATCTCGTCGATCGCCGCCACCGCCTCGTCCGTCGAACCCTGGACGGCGGCGATGCGGCCCGAGATCTCGTCGGTCGCCTTGGCGGTCTGCCCCGCGAGCGTCTTGACTTCCTGGGCGACCACGGCAAAGCCGCGACCGGCCTCGCCGGCCCGCGCCGCCTCGATCGTCGCGTTGAGGGCGAGGAGGTTCGTCTGTTCGGCGATCTGCTGGATCAGGCTCACCACATTGCCGATCTCCTGCGCGGCGGTCGCGAGATTGGCGACCTTTTCGTTCGTCGTATTGGCGATGCCGGCGGCTTTTGCGACGATGCGCGTCGTGTCATTGACCTGACGGGCGATGTCGCCGGTCGTGCGGGCGAGATCGCCGGTGGCGTCGGCGACGCTCGACACGCTCTGCGCTGCCAGACCGGCGGCATTGCCGGCCTCGGCGCTGCTGCTGGCGGAGAGGCTGACGACCTCGTCGAGATCGCGTGCGGTGCGCTCGAGCGTCGCCCCGATCGCCTCGACCGAACGAATGTCGGCCTGGACGGCATCGCGGAAGCGGTCGATGGCGGCATCGATCGCGGCGCGGCGCTCGCTTTCGCCGTTGCTCGCCCGAACCTGGCGCGCCGCGAGTTCTTCACGGTCTCGCACGCTGTCACGAAATACCTCGGCCGCGCGGGCGAGCGCGCCGATCTCGTCGGCGCGGCGGGCATGCCCGATCTCCGCCGAGAGGTCGCCGGCGGCGAGTTTCTCGATCGTGGCCGTCACCTGGCGCAGGGGCGCCACGCCCCGGCGCACGGTGTACCAGGCGATGAGGGCGAGAAGCACAAGGGCGGCGACGCCGGTCGCGACCAGCGTATCCCGCAGATGCGCCACCATGGCGTCATAGGCGCTCATCGGCATACCGACGAACAGAAGCCCGGCGACCTTGCCGGCCGGATCGAGGATCGGCTGATAGGCCGTGTAATAGCTGTTGCCGAACAGGGTCGCGAGACCCCGGAAGCCCTCGCCGCGCCGCACCACGGCCTGTGCCGGGTGATCGGCCGCGAGGGTGGTGCCGATGGCGCGGTCACCATTCTCCTTTTTCACGTTGGTCGAGACCCGGACGAATCCGCCCGAGGCGTCGACGGAGAAAAGCGTCGCGACGCCGCCGACGGCACGCACCACGTCGTCGACCAGCCGGTGTTCGGCGTCCTGAGGCGCTCCGGCGCCCTCGACCTTGCTGATGCCGTTCCCGGCAAAGGTGACCTTCAGGGTGGGCTCGGCGCGCTGGGCCATGACGGCGAGCGTGCGCAGATGCATCTCGACATCGTTCACGGCGCGGTCGAGCGTCGCCTCACGCAGCATCATGAAGGCGGTCGTCACGACCGTGACCACCGCGATCGCCATCAGGCCGACGGTGAGCACGGAAGCCTTGGTGGTGATCGAGAAACGTCCGAGCCAGCGTCGCATGGGGCGTCCTTTTTTACATTGGGAGCGCCCTGATACCGTTAAACCCACTGACAAGCAGTTAACTGGTTTTAATTTACCACAGCGCCTTTACTCAGTTGTGGATCGTCCGATGCGCTGCTCGGCGGCAGCGATCGCATCGGGCGTGCCGACATGCAGCCAGATGCCGTCGAGGCGGCGGCCGAACAGCCGTCCGTCGGCCTCGGCCCGGTCAAACAGGCGATTGAGCGAGAAGGGCGTCGCCGGCGTCCCGTCGAAGAGCTCGGGCTTCATGATCAGCACGCCGGCATAGGCGAAGGGTGCAACCTCGCGCTCGCGGCGACGGCGCAACCGGCCGAGCTGGTCGACGAAGTAATCGCCCGGCCCGTCGAAGCCGACGCTGGTCGACGTCGCGGCGATCAGCATCAGAATGTCCATCCGCGCGGGATCCCAGGTCTCGAACAGGCGATGCAGCGCCGGATGCGAGCCTTCGATCCAGAAGGAATCGGAGTTGCAGACGAGGAACGGTTTTTCACCGAGGAGCGGCAGGGCCTTGCGCACGCCGCCACCGGAATCGAGGAGCCCCGCCCGCTCGTCCGACAGATGGATCCGGGGCCGGCTCCGGCGGGCGAGATGCAGCTCCATCAGATCGGCGAGGTAGTGGACGTTCACGACCACGTCGCCGATGCCGGCCTCGGCAAGCCGGTCGAGCACATGGTCGACGAGCGCCTTGCCGCCGACCTGGACGAGGGGCTTGGGCAGGGTCGTCGTCAATGGCCGCATCCGTTTGCCGAGGCCGGCGGCAAGCAGCATCGCCCGGTCGATCGGGGCGGAGGGTGGCGCGGGCTCAGCCATCGGCATCCGTCCCGTCGCGAAAGACGTGCGTCGCGTACCAGGCCCGCACCGCCGCGAGCGAGGGATGGGCGAGGGCGCGCTGCAGATAGTCGCGGATGCGGGGAATGTGCCGCAGATAATGCGGCTTGCCGTCGCGCAGGTTCAGGCGGGCGAAAATGCCGAGGATCTTGGTGAGACGCTGCGCGCCCATGATCGCATAGTCTCGGGCAAAACCTGCGACATCGAAGGACGGGTCCGCGCGCCGCCGCCCCTGGACATAGCGGCCGATGAGCTGCAGCTCGAGATCCTCTGGAACCGTGACGCGGGCGTCCATGGCGAGCGAGGCGACGTCATAGGCCGGCGAGCCGACCATCGCGTCCTGGAAGTCGAGAAGGCCGACCCGCCCCACACCCATGCGGCCGGGCAACCACATCAGGTTGGGCGAATGAAAATCACGCAGCAGCCATGTCTTTGGCCCGGCGAGGACGGTGTCGAAAGGCTCGCGCCAGGCAGCGAAGAACCCGTCGCGCATGCGCTGGCTGACCGCGCCGAGGCTGAACTGCGGGAAGAACCAGTCGAGCAGCTGCTCGATCTCGATCTCCATCGCCGGCCTGTCGAAGGGCGGGATGTCGTGCTCGATGCCCGGCGCGACCGTGAGACGAAACGGTGGATCGGCGCTGTGCAACGCGACGAGCACGTCGATGGCGGCGGCATAGCGCTCGGCGATCGGACCATCCTTGTCGACAACGCCGAGATTGCCGAAATCCTCGATCAGGAGGAGTCCGGCGTCGAGATCGGAGCCGAGAATGGTCGGGGCAGAGAGACCGAGATGCCGCAACCCCTTCGCCATCGCCACGAAGGGGATGACCGTGTCGGCGAGATGGGCGATCTCGGCATAGGTGCGGCCATATTTCACCGGAGGAGCCGGTGCACGCCGGGGCGCGTTCATCAGGATCGCGGTCTCGCCGTTGAGCGTCAGGCGCTCATAAAGGCGGGTCGAGGCATCGCCGACCATGTAGTCGCGCCGGGCGCGGTCCCAGCGCAGGGCACGCAGGAAGGCGCCGATCGCCGCGATCCGCGGCAGCCGCACGGCCCAGGCACCATGGCCGACAAGAAGCGCGGTCCGTGCCGTCGACCCCTTGTCGAGGGCGAGGTCGAGATGAACGTCGAGCCGGTCCGCGGGCGGGTGCGCCGCGATCCGCTCCGGCCATTCGACCATCACGACGGCACCGTCCGCGGTCTCGTCCCAGCCGATCTCCACGAGATCCTCGGGGCCCGAGAGGCGATAGAGATCGGCATGCACGATCGGCGCGGTGGTCCCCTCATAGACCTGGACGAGGCTGAAGGTCGGGCTCACCACCTCGAGCGACGGCTCGCCCGTCATCGCCCGCACCAGGGCCCGCGCGAAGGCAGTCTTGCCGACGCCGAGGCCCCCGGAGAGCGTCACGAAATCGCCGGGTTTCAGCGCCGTCGCGATTTCGCCCGCGAGCGCTGCCGTCGCCTCCTCGTCGGCAAGGGCAACCACCCATTCATGCGTGGCCGGCGCCACCGTCATTCGGCGGCGTCCCGCAGCGTTGAATCGCCGGGGAGCGGGAAGCGGCAGGTGACGGTCGTGCCGGCGCCCGCCACCGTGTCGATCTCGACACGGCCGCCATGCAGCTCGACGAACGAGCGCACGATCGACAGGCCGAGCCCGACGCCGCGATGATCCGAACCGCGCGTATGGGTCTCGAAGCGGTCGAAGACGCGGGCGATCATCGCCTCCGGGATGCCCTTGCCGCTGTCGCGCACCCTGAACAACATCTCGCCGCCCTCGCGCGTGGCCGACAGCGTGACCGTGCCGCCGCGATCCGAGAAGCCGATGGCGTTCGACAACAGATTGAACAGGATCTGCAGGACGCGCTTGGCGTCGGCGCGGAAGGTTCCGATGCCGGACGACGCGACGATTTCGAGCGCAACGCCCCGCTCGGCGAGGCGGTGGCGCACGCCCTCGGCCGCGGCGTCCATCGTCTCGCGCACGTCGACATCACCGAGATCGAGCGTCATCACGCCGGCGTCGATGGTGGCGAGGTCGAGGATGTTGTTAATGATGGCCAAGAGCGCGTCCGACGACGTCATGATGTAGCCGGCATACTCGCGCTGCTTCTCGGTCAGCGGACCGGCGGAGCCGTCGGCCAGGATCTGCACGAAGCCGATGATCGCGGTCAGCGGCGAGCGCAGCTCATAGGACACGTGGTGGACGAAATTGCTCTTGATGCGCGCGGCATCCTCGAGCGCCGCGTTCTTCTCGACGAGCGCCTTCTCGAAGGCGACCGTGTGCGTCACGTCCGTGAAGGTGGCGAGCGTGCCACCGTCGGGCAAAGGCAGGGTGGCGGTATCGATCACCCCGCCATCGGCGCGGGTCATGCGCGCGACGAAGGGCAGGCGTGAATCGCCGAGCCCCGTGATGCTCGCCTTGAAGCCGCGCCAGCTGTCGGCGTCACCATAGAGCACCATGCAGGCCTGGATGATGGTGTCGATGTGCGGGCGTTCGGCAAGCATCACCGGCGACAGCTTCCAGATGCGCGCGAAGGCCGGATTCGACAGGCGCATGCGCCCGTCGGAGCCGAAGGTCGCGACGCCTTCCTTCAGCGCGTCGAGCGTCTCGCCCTGCATCCGGGCCATCGCATTGAAGCGGGTCTCGAGATCGATCCGCTCCGAAACGTCCTCGTAGAGATAGGTCACGCCGCCGGTCGGGTTCGGCGTCGTCACCACGCGCAGGGTCTGGCCGCCCGGCAGGTGCCACCAGTGCTCGCGGGTGTCGATCGAGGTGTAGGCCTCGTGCAGCCGGTTCTTCCAGGCACGGAAATCGGCATGCTCCTCGAGCTTTCGCTGCGCGCGCAACCGGTCGAGAAGTTCGCCGTCGGTCGGCTTGTCGTCGAGGAAGGCGGGATCGAGCTGCCAGAGGCTGCGGAACGAGGCGTTGTAGAAGGTCAGGCGGCGATCCTTGTCGAAGATCGCCACGGCGGTCGCGAGTTGGTCGAGCGTGCGGGCATGGGCGTCGGTCTGGCGGCCGAGATCATTGCGCATCGCCTCGAGATCGGTGACGTCGACGGCAAGGCCCGCCGATCCGTGCGTCGAGGGCGTGTCGATGACGTCGAGGATGCGGCGTGCGGTCCCGACGACGGCCGGCACGCGGCCGGTGAAGGCCTGGCCGGCCGATCGCGCGCGCAGCACCGCGTCGCGGGTCGCGCTCTCGAGAAGCTCGGCGCCACGCCGCAGCGCATCCGCCTCGTCCGTCGCCTCGACGGCCCGGGCGTAGAAACGGTTGACCCAGACGAGCCGGCCCGAGGCGTCGCGCATCCAGATCGGCAGCGGCGCGGTGTCGAGGAGGGCGCGAAGCGTCGCGAACTCCTCGGCGAGCTTGCGGTAGCGCTCCTCGCCGCGCGCGAGGGCGGCGCGGTCGGCCGAAACGTCGCGCACGCGCAGCACGGCCGATTCGCCGACCGCCCGCCCTTCGATCGAGACGAAGGCGCCCTGGCGCGTCCGCGCCACGCGCTCGAAGGCCTCGCCGCGCTGGCGCAGAGCCTCAATGGCGAGATCGATGGCGGCGCAGTCGCCGGGATCGAGCCAGGCGGCGAAGGAGACGCCGCGTGCCGTCGGCACGGGCGGCTTCACGCCCGGCAGCGTACCGGTGATGTGCGGGGGTGCCGCGGCACCCGCCCAGACGACGAGGATCTGCGGATCGGTGCTGAGCAGCGTCTCGCTCTGGGCGAGCCGACCCTGCAGCGTCGCGATTTCGGCCTTGCTCGCCTCAAGCGAGCGGATCCACTGCCCGCGGATGCGCAGATAGAGAAAACTCGCGAGCACGCCGAAAAGGAGCGGCCCCAGCGAGATCACCATCCCGAAAAGTTCCTGGCTCGCCATGCCGGCGATCGGCGTCACGAGCGACTGGGCCGCCTGGGACCAGGCGGGCACGACCGCGGACATGATCAGTCCCACGCCGAGACCGATCCGCAGGCGCATGCCGCCCGATCGCCTGCGAGGGGTTTGGCACCCGCGCGCCATGTCGTTCACCCCTTGGTCCGCCGAAGGGTCGCCTGCCCGAATCATCCCACTCTACCCCGCGCGCGCGCCGCGCCGAAAGAGTCCCGCGCGCCTGGATCACACCGATCTCGCCTGTTCCGGCGGAGACAGCCCGGAACGCGTGAACGGGGGAGGATGGGATCGACAAGAAAGACTTGTCGCGGAGCTTGGTTAACGTCCGCTTAACCAGTTGTACGGAGCGACCCATGCGTGGACTGCGCATCCTCACCGTCCTTGCGAGCGTCCTCGGCCTTCAGGCCGCCGAAGCCGGTCCGGTCGCCGCGCCCGAGGGGCGTCCGATCGTCGTCGCCTCGGTCGCCGATTTCCCGAACTGCCCGGCGCCGGCGGTCAGCGGCCTCAATCTGCGGGTCAGCCGCGAGGCGGACGGTACGCGGCTGCGCGCCTACATCGTGGTGCAGAATGTCGGCAACCGGGCGTTCTTCGCCGCCGGCGGTGGCGCCATCCTGCGCGTCACCATGGGCGACACGCCGCTCGGTGCCGTCACCATCGATCGCCTCTCACCCAGCGAGGTGCGCCATGTCGCGGTCGACACGCTGCTGCCGCCGCTGGCCGAGCCCGGCGACATCACGGCGCGGATCGATTTCGAGGCGGGCCTGCCGACCGGCAAGGTCGCCGAGACGTTCGACTGCCAGCTCTCGGACAATGCGGTGATCCGCAACGGCGCGGCGGTGCGCGCGACGCTCGACCGCGTCGCCGGCTGAGGCCAACCGATCTCAGGAGCGGATGAAGGGGTGATAGGCGCTGACGAGGGTCGCCGCCGTCTCGCCATCGCAGTGCCGGGTGCCCCAGCTGATGATCGCGACGAGGGCATAGCCGCCGGCGGTCTTGCGGAAGACCGGTCCGCCGGAATCCCCGTGGCAGGGCTGGCCGCCGCCGCCGGCGGTCGGCTCGAGCATCATACGGCCTGTCTCGCCGCCCGCGACCGCGAGGCGCATGACGCGGATGCGGTTGGCGATGCTCGCGAAGAAGCCGCCCTCCATGCCGACCACGAAGACCTCGCCCGACAGGCCGCCGGGTCCGGCGAGCCGCGCGGGCAGCGCGTCGCCGGGAAGCGCCTCTTTCAGCGTGAGAACCGCGACGTCATGGGCATTGCCGTCCCGCTCGAGCGCGGCGCGATCGAAGCCCGGGTGGCGGCGATGCGAGGCGACCGGCACGGACACGACGGCGCCATCCGGCCCGATCATCTCGACGCGGTAGCCGGCGGCCGCCGCAACCAGACAATGCGCCGCCGTCAGGACGCGCCGCCGATCGAGGATCACGCCGGTGCAGGAGCCCGTTCCGGGCGGTCCGACAACGGCCACGACCTGTCGGCGCAGCGTCTCGCTGGCATCGCCGGCGACGGAACGGGTGACGGACAGGCTGGTGAGGGCGACCACAAACCCGGCAAGCAGGGCGATCGGACGCGCGATCCGCATGCCATTCTCCTTGTGCCCCATCACGAAAACGTCATATCAGATTGCGCGCAAAGAACAATCCAAAGAACAGCCGTTGTCGACATGGCCGATCCGCCGTCACCCGATCTCCAGCCCTATCGGGTGTTCACCCGGAGCGAGTGGGCGGCGCTGCGCGCGGACACGCCGCTGACGCTGACGGTGCAGGAACTGGAGCGGCTGCGCTCGCTCAACGACCGCATCTCGATCGAGGACGTCGTCGAGATCTACCTGCCGCTCTCGCGCCTCCTCTCGCTCTATGTCGCGGCCGCCCAAAGTCTCTTCCGGGCGACCCAGTCCTTCCTCGGCGCGACGGACGGGAAGATGCCCTACATCATCGGGGTCGCGGGGTCCGTCGCCGTCGGCAAGTCGACCACCGCCCGCGTCCTCAAGGAGCTTCTGGCGCGCTGGCCGAACACGCCGAAGGTCGATCTCATCACGACCGACGGGTTTCTCTATCCCAACGCCGTGCTGCGGGCGCAGAACGCAATGGAGAAGAAGGGTTTTCCGGAAAGCTACGACACCGGCCGGCTGCTCCGCTTTCTCGCCGCCATCAAGGCCGGCGAGCGCCACGTCGCGGCGCCGCTCTATTCCCATCTCGTCTATGACGTGACGACCGAGACCGTCGTCATCGACCGGCCCGACATCCTCATCGTCGAGGGACTGAACGTGCTTCAGCCCAAGCGCCTGCCGAAGGACGGCAAGGCGATCCCCTTCGTGTCGGACTTCTTCGACTTCTCGGTCTATCTCGACGCCGAGGAGGATCTGATCCGGCGCTGGTACATCGAACGCTTCATGACGCTGCGCGAGACCGCCTTCCGCGATCCGCAATCCTTCTTCCGCCGCTATGCCGACCTCGACGAGGAGGATGCGCTCGAGATCGCGCATGGCTTGTGGCGGCGCATCAACCGGCCGAACCTCGTCGAAAACATCCTGCCGACGCGCCCGCGCGCCGATCTGATCCTGACCAAGGGCGCGGATCATCGGATCGAGGAAGTGGCCCTGCGAAAGCTCTGACGATGACCGTCCATTTCATCGGCGCCGGTCCCGGCGCGCCGGACCTGATCACCGTGCGCGGTCGCGACCTCGTCGCGCGCTGCCCGGTCTGCCTCTATGCCGGCTCGCTCGTGCCCGAAGCGATCATCGCGCTCACCCCAAAGGACGCGCGCGTCGTCGACACCGCGCCGCTGACGCTCGACACGATCATCGCGGAGATGCAGGCGGCGACATCCGCGGGGCTCGACGTCGCCCGGCTGCATTCGGGCGACCTGTCGATCTGGAGCGCGCTCGGCGAGCAGACACGGCGGCTCGAGGCGCTCCGCATCCCCTACACGATCACGCCGGGCGTGCCCTCCTTCGCCGCAGCCGCGGCCGTGCTGGGGCGCGAACTCACCCTGCCGGAGGTGGCGCAGTCGGTGGTGCTGACACGCACGCCCGGCCGCGCCTCCTCCATGCCGCCGCGCGAGACGATCCCGGGCTTCGCCGCGACCGGCGCGACGCTCGCCGTGCATCTGTCGATCCACGCGCTTGATCGCGTCATCGCCGACGCGCTGCCCGCCTATGGCGCCGACTGCCCGGTCGCCATCGTCTATCGCGCCACCTGGCCGGACGAGCGCATCCTGCGCGGCACGCTCGCGACGATCTCGGCGCAGGTCGCCGCCGAGCCGATCGAGCGCACGGCGCTGATCCTCATCGGCCCGGCGCTCGGCTCGACCGATTTCCGCGAGAGCGCACTCTACGACCCGGACTATCGCCGGCGCTACCGGAGCGGTGTTCCGGAGTGAAGCTCGTATCGAAACAGACTGCAGTTCCGCAGAGACGTTCTATCGCCGTGAAAAGCGCTGTAGCACTTAACTAACCCACTCCACACTTCTGAGGCGCCGTCGCGCATCTTTAAACGCTTACCGGCAGCTTTACCTAGCTTTGATCCTCAAGAATCTGGACTTATCAGAACTTGTTGGTTATTCGATCAGATGAATAAAAAAAATAGCCGGTCTTCGCATTCACTTTAACCAGCGCCTTGGATTTTCCGATAAGGCACAATACGTGATCATTGTTTTAGAGTTTACGCCAACTTTAACGTTCGTTAAATGACGAGATCTGGGCTATCTGACCCTTCATTCCTGAAATCTGTGCTTGTACCTTCTTTTCAACTTCGAAATTATGCTTCTCGGTGATCGACTTTCGCATTTCGTACAACTTTTTAAGCTGCCGATTAGGCGGCAAAAGTCGATCTCCGTCAACAATGACGCCAGTAACCTCGGCGGAGCGCCCAACAAACCGTTTTTCTTTGTGATATCGAAGCCCCGCACGATGGATTATCTGCTTAACTTGCCAAATCACATCAGGCAAAAGAGACGCACCTGAGATGGTGACATCATCGATATACACAGTTAGCACGTATTGTTTCTCTTTGCAAACGCGCGCGATAGCTTCCCACACGTCGTAATGTGCAAAGTAAGCCATTATTGGGCTCAGTGGAATACCCGTTGGCAAGCAACCATTTAAACATGCAATACGCGCAAGAACAGCCGCTACGTCAGAACTACAAAGCATAATCTTAGAAAAGAACCAGTAAACACGTTTTGAGGAAGTACTTGGAAAATACCTTCGTACATCCAAACAGCGTAGAACCCTTTGACCCCGATGCTGCGCGGCGTTAGAAACGTAGCAGCGGCCCTTGACAGGGCAAAAGAGATAACTTGGGGGCGCAACTCTTCCAAGCAATCGAGCGATGCGCGCCTGAACCAACTTCAACTGCCGGTGTGGATTTTGTACCAAGCGGTCACCACCTGCTTTCTTTGCAACCTTGAACTCAGTATAAAGCCCATCTGAATTCCTCGCCAATCGACGCAAATCGCCAGCACACAGTCTCAACAAATCCGCCAGCCGTTTTTTGCTCTTCAACTTATAGAGCGGGGATTGATTGATTGCGTAATGAAGACTTTTCTTCTGCAACTTATACTCCCGAACGATCCTCAAGAAACTTCATAAGACTTATAATTTTTGACGCAACTATTCTTTGTGCTTTCAATCTCGTTGAAGATTGATACATATTCTCAGAAAAAAACAAGATCGATGACGCAGGTATGCCGTAAGTAACTTCATACTTTCGAATCAGATCAAGTGAAGGTTCTTTGTGGCCGCTTTCGATCTCTGACAAATAAGATTTCGAAACTCCGAGTTTTTCTGCTGCGTCAGTTTGTTTCATGTCATGATAGACGCGGATCAAACGAAGAGCCTCGTTTAACATAATGGCCTCCCATTGTAGATACTAAGCAGAGCGGCAGCTACTCCCGCAAATACTTCATGACAACCAAAATCAACCATACCACACGGGTAATAAGCTGACCTATAGCCATAAGAAGCTTTATAGTCGAAGGGCGAACCAGGACTTTCATCCAGCTTCCCTTAGACCGCGCTTTACTCCGCCGCCGTTCCCGATCGATATGCTTCGATGTTTCCATCGATTCGTTCCTTCTGCGCAGCCCCAAGCACAATTGCCTAAGGCGCCATCGGAGCGCAGAAAGTAGGGGCGAGAACGGTGAACCCTGCTTGTACGGGCGTGCCCCGCCATCGGGGCACGCCCGCGCCGCCAGCGCGTGGACGCACGCGTCGCCGCATCTGCCGGCCGGAAAACAGAAGGTCGCTACGTGACCCTCCACGAAGCCCCAAACGGAGCTTCAACGAGTGATGACGATCCCCATTAACATTCGACAGCGGTCACCATATCGGAGCGCGCGCACTTGTCAAGAACAAAGTTCGCTGTGGGCGAATTTTTTCGATCTTCGCGTGAGGATCTGATTTGCCACACGGGGGCCGAATTGGCGTTTGTCGAGATTGCGCATCGATGCTTAGGGCTGGCTCTGTCAAAATCAAACAAGGGGCCATCGCTCTCGACGAAATCACCCCAAACAGCCTCTTTGTTGGTAGATTGCGGCTGCCACGCTGCACATGAGGCTTGTGTTTCTGCAGACTAGGGTCCGGCGCCCTTTCGCGGCTTCCGGTTCCCCGCTAGCATCGCGTGATTTCCGGGCGGAGCCTGCCATGCTGACCAATCTGCAGACGCGCGACATCGAGACGATCGTCCATCCCTACACCAATCTCGACGCGATCCGCCGGACGGGTCCGCATGTCATCGAGCGCGGCAAGGGCGTCTGGCTCTATGACGCGCAGGGCAAGCCGCATCTCGAAGGCATGGCGGGGCTGTGGTGCACGGCGCTCGGCTGGGGCAACGAGGAACTGGTCGAGGCCGCCGCCACGCAGATGAGCAAACTCCCCTTCGCCCATCTCTTCAGCGGCAAGAGCCATGATCCGGCGATCGACCTTGCCGAGAAGCTCAAGGACCTCGCCCCCGTCCCGATCTCGAAAGTGTTTTTCGCCTGTTCCGGTTCCGAGGCCAACGACACCCAGATGAAGCTCGTCTGGTACATGAACAATGCGCTCGGCCGGCCGCAGAAGAAGAAGATCATCGCGCGCCAGCGCGGCTATCACGGCGTCACCATCGCCTCCGGCTCGCTGACGGGCCTCCCCAACAACCATCTCGACTTCGACCTGCCGATCGCCAACGTCCGGCACGCCGCCTGCCCGCATTTCTACCGCAACGGCCATCCGGGCGAGAGCGAGGAGGCCTTCTGCCAGCGCCTCGCCGCCGACCTCGAGGCGCAGATCATCGCCGAGGGGCCGGAGACGGTCGCGGCCTTCATCGCCGAGCCGGTGATGGGGGCCGGCGGCGTCATCGTGCCGCCCAAGGGCTATTTCGCCGCGATCCAGCCGGTGCTGGAGCGCCACGACGTCTTCCTCATCGCCGACGAGGTGATCTGCGGCTTCGGACGGCTCGGCGGCATGTTCGGCTCGCCGGTCGTCGGCATGAAGCCGAACTCGATCTCGCTCGCCAAGGCGCTGACCTCCGCCTATCTGCCGCTCAGCGCCGTGCTGATCCCCGAGATCATGCAGGAGGCCCTCGTCGCCGAAAGCAAGAAGATCGGCGCCTTCCACCATGGCTACACCTATTCCGGCCACCCGGTCGCGGCAGCGGTGGCGCTCAAGGCGATCGAGATCTATGAGCGCGACAACATCGTCGCCCGCGTCGGCCGCCTCGCGCCGGTGTTCGGTGCGCGCCTGTGCGCGCTCGCCGAGCATCCGCTCGTCGGCGAGAGCCGCGGCCTCGGGCTGATCGGCGGCGTCGAACTCGTCGCCGACAAGGCGAGCAAACGCTCTTTCGACATCCGCAGGGGCGTGGCGGCGAAGGCGATCACCTTCTGCCTGGAGGAAGGGCTCATCCTGCGCGCGCTCGGGGATACCGTCGCGATCTGCCCGCCGCTGATCATCAGCGAGGATGAGATCCACGAGCTTTTCGACCGGCTGACACGCGCGCTGGACAAGACCGAGGCCTTCGTTTCCGCCGAGGGCTATCGCGCCGCGGCATGAGCCGCGAGCACGGTGAGGGACACGAGGCCGGCCTCGAGGATCGTCGCATCATCCGTGGCGGGCACATGCAGGAAGGCCGTCGGCAGGCCGGTCCCGAGCGCCTGCCACAGCGCCGCGTTGCACAGATAGCCGCCGGCATCCTGCGACAGCGCGGCCGGCAGGCCCGCCCGGAGAAGCGCGTCGTGCAGCGACAGGCCGACCGCGCCTACCAACCTGTCCTGCGCTTCGGCATCAAGACTGCCGGTCGGATGGCAGGCGCCCGCGGCATCCGCGAGCGTCGGGTTCACCCGCACCGTTCCCCGCATCTCGACACGGAATGAGGTCGAGGAGGCCGCGAGCCCGAACAGCATCAGCCCGTCGGGTCGATGGCGGCGCATGAGGCCGTCGAGCCGGGCCGGAAGGTCCGACCAGGTCACCGGCAGCACGGCGGTGACGAGGCGCAGCCCGTTTGGCAAGGTCGCCCGGCGGCGGGCGAGGCGGCGTACGAGCCTCGCCGTCGGGTTGATCGGCGCGCCGGGGAAGGGTCCGAAGCCGGTCGCCAGAACGAGCGGCGCGCCGGCGCTCACGGCGCCGGATCCGGGACGAGACCGTCGGACGGGCGCATGGCGAGGACCATCGCCTCGACCGCCGCGAGCGGTGCGAGTCTGCCGGCGCCGACCTCGGCCTCGAGGCCCGCGAGCCTCGTCCGCAGCGCCTCGTTCTCGCGCAGCGGCGCCGTCAGCCGCTCCTCGAGCATCGCCCGCAGCCAGCGCACGTCCTGCGTCCGGCGCAGCCGGTCGCGCGCGCCCGACGCCGTCATGCGGGTGCCGTGATCGGTCACGTGCCGCCACAGATCGTCGAGGCCCGCTCCCGTCGCCCCCGAAACGGTGATGACCGGCGGCGTCCACAGCGCCGAGCGCGGTGCGAGGATCCCGAGCGCGGTGCGATACTCGGCCGCCGCCGCGCGCGCCCGCATCGCCCCCTCGCCGTCGGCCTTGTTGACCGCGATCATGTCGGCGAGTTCGAGGACGCCCTTCTTGATCCCCTGCAGCTCGTCGCCGGCGCCCGCGATCATCAGCACCAGAAAGAAATCGACGAGATCGGCGACGGCGGTTTCCGACTGCCCGACGCCGACCGTCTCGACCAGGATCACGTCGAAGCCCGCCGCCTCGCAGATCAGCATCGTCTCGCGGGTCTTGGCGGCGACGCCGCCGAGCGTGCCGGAGGAAGGCGAGGGTCGAACGAAGGCCGCCGGATCCTGCGCGAGACGGGCCATGCGCGTCTTGTCGCCCAGGATCGAGCCCCCGGTCCGGGTCGAGGACGGATCGACCGCGAGGACGGCGACGCGGTGGCCGAGGCCGGTCAGATGGCTCCCCAGCGCGTCGATCAGCGTCGATTTGCCGACACCCGGCACGCCGGTGATGCCGACGCGATGGGCCGTGCCGGTGTGGGGCAGGAGGCGCTGCAGCAGCGCGGCACCAAGGGTCCGGTGATCGGGCCTCGTCGATTCGATCAGCGTGATCGCGCGGGCAAGGGCACCGCGATCGCCGGCGCGCAGCCGCTGCGCCAGCATCTCCGGATCCGGACCAGAACGGGTGATCGCCATTAGTTCCGGCATAGTCCGGGGCGGCACGAGCGGCAAGTGCCTCAATTTCGCCGCGCCATGGCTGTTGACCGGGTCCAGTAGAGTTTTGCGGTGACCATGACACAGATCTTCTCGCGCCCGCTGGCGCGCCTCCTCGGCGTTCTCGCCCTGACGCTGCCGCTCGGCGGCTGCTTCCTCGCGGACGAAGCGATGGATCAGGCGCGTCCGGTGCCGATCGCGCATGCGGCGGAATTGTCGACGCCGGTCGGCCTGTGGAAGGGCGGCGCGACGGTTCTCGTCGCCACGACCCGCGCCCGCGAGACCGACGGCACGGTGTTCGGCTCGCGCCGGGCGGATGGGCTGATCGCCGCGAAGGCCGTGCTCTATCCCCCCGAACGGACCCTGCTCGCCAGCGTCAACCCCGTCGCCTCGAGCGAGTGGACGATCGCCGGCGTGCAGAACGTCGCGAGCGGCCAGTCGGCCGCGGCGGCGCTCGCCAAGGCTGCCGAGGGTCGCGACGTGCTGCTCTACGTCCACGGCTTCAACGAGACGTTCCAGACGGCGCTGACGAGCTATGCCCGCGTCGTCGCCAAGCTTGAATTCACCGGCGCGCCCGTTCTGTTCACCTGGCCGTCGGCGGGCAGCGTGCTCGACTACAATTACGATCGCGAGAGCGCGATGTGGTCGCGCGACGCGCTGGAGGAGACGCTGACGGCGCTCGCGGCCAATCCGAAGGTCGGCCGCATCCATGTGCTCGCCCATTCCATGGGCGCGTTGGCGCTTCTCGAATCGCTGCGCTCGATCAGCGACCGCACGAGCGGCATGCTGGCCGGTCGCTTCGGTGCCGTGATCCTCGCCAATCCGGACGTCGACATCGACCTGTTCAAGCGCCAGATGGCGCGCCTGCCCTATCTCGCGGCGAAGACGACCGTGATCATCTCGAACCGTGACCGGGCGCTGGAACTGTCCAGCCGGCTCGCGGGCGGCGTCGCCCGCGTCGGCGCGGCCGACCGCTCGGCGCTCATCGCCACCGGCGCGACCGTCGTCGATGCCTCAGAGTTCGGTTCTGGCATCATCAACCACGACCTGTTCATGAGCAATGACGAGGTGGGTGGCGTGGTTCGCCGGGCGATCGAGAACGCGGGAAGCTGACGACGTATCGCCGACCGGCCGCGATCAGAAGGTCGACACCCCGGCATTGGCGACCTTCTGGGCGAGTTTCTTGTTCATCGCCGAGGTCAGGGCGTGGTTGAGGGCGGGCTTGGCCTCCAGAAGCGCGCGCAGCGCGGCCGACTCCCAGACGAAATAGGAGGCACCGGGTTCGAGCGACACCGTCGCGGTCGCCGGACGCGCCAGGAGGAAGGCGATCTCGCCGATGAAGGTCTGCGGCGCCGTCAAGGCCTGTCTTCCGTTCTTCTCGATCAGCACCGTACCGTCGAGCACGAAATAGAGGCGGTCGAGCGGCAGGCGCTCGGCGGTGATCGTGACCGGCGCGGTCGCGATCCCCGACGTGCCGATCCTGATCAGGTCTCGGAACTGACCCGGCGACAGGGATTCGAGGAGGTCAAACAGCCGCCGCTCGATCGGCGAGAGACGAAAATGCATGCGCTCGGCGACGATCACGCCGATCATCCAGATGTTCGCGATGGTGAACATCACGCTCCAGAAGATGCCGCCCCACAGAGGCGTCTCCGGCGCGAAGTAGAAGTACAGGATGTAGACGAAGTCGCCGGCGATGATCAGACCGCGCAGCGTCAGCTGATCGCGGAACAGGAAGCCCGCGAGATAGAGGATCGCCCCGATATGGACGATGTTCTCGCTGTGCATGAGCTGGTCGAGCATGGAGTCCTCTGGGCAGGCGACGAAAGGCCAATAACGGCGGCCGACCGGGCCGCGCGGCGCGCCTCGACACGGTTCGGGCCGCCAGTCTAGGCCGGGCCGGGGCGTGATCCTAGCGTCGTTTACTTCTTGATTACCATGTGTTCGCGCGACGATGCCGGGCCGCAACGCCATGGCGCCACGACACCGCGGGGGCTATGGTACCGCTGTTGAGCGGGGATGCGTCGTGACGTTCACGGGGAAGACGGCTTTCATCACCGGCGCGTCGCGCGGGATCGGGCTTGCCATCGCGCAACGACTGGCGCGCGAGGGCGCGAACATCGTGATCGCCGCCAAGACCGATACGCCGCACCCCCGGCTCGAGGGCACGATCCACAGCGCCGCCGAGGCGGTCGAGGCCGCCGGCGGTCGGGCTTTGCCGCTCATCGTCGACGTGCGCGATGACGAGGCCGTGGCGGCCGCGATCGACCGGGCCGCACAGCATTTCGGCGGCCTCGACATCGTCGTCAACAATGCCTCCGCGATCCATCTGACGACCGTGGCCGAGACGCCGATGAAGCGCTTCGATCTGATGCACCAGATCAATGTGCGCGGCACCTTCCTCGTCTCGAAACTGGCGCTGCCCCATCTCGCGCGGGCGAAAAACCCGCATGTCCTGATGCTGTCGCCGCCGCTCGACATGAAGGAGCGCTGGTTCGCCCCGCACACGGCCTACACCATGGCGAAGTTCGGCATGAGCATGGTAGTGCTCGGTCTTGCCGGCGAGACACGCGGAAAGATCGCCGTCAACGCGCTGTGGCCGCGCACGACGATCGCGACGGCGGCGATCCGCAACATTCTCGGCGGCGAGGCGCTGATGCGGCGCTCGCGCAAGCCCGCGATCCTCGCCGAGGCGGCGCGGGCGATCCTCGCCAAGCCGGTCGGCTTCACCGGAAACTTCCTGATCGACGACACGTTCCTCGCCGGCGAGGGCGTCACCGATTTCGACGTGTTCCGCGAAGACCCGAGCCAGTCGCTTGCCGAGGATTTCTTCGTGCCGGACGACATCCCGCCGCCTCCGGGCGCAACCTATGGACCCCTGCCATGACCGCGGCGCTTGCATGACGACGCTTCTCGTCGCCCATCCGGCCTTCGCCCGCCACGAGACACCGCGCGGTCATCCCGAAAGGGTCGACCGGATCCTCGCCGTCGAGGCCGCCCTCGGCCAGCCGGCCTTCGCGCATCTCGGTCGCGAGGAGGCGCCGCTCGCGCCCCTCGAAGCCGTGTTCGCTGCCCACGACCGCGCCTATGCCGAGACGATCGAGCGGCTCTCGCCCCATGACGACGAGGGTCTCGTCTTTCTCGATCCCGACACCAGCATGTCGCCCGGCACGCTGGAGGCCGCCCTGCGCGGCGTCGGCGGCGCGCTTCTGGCCGTCGACCGCGTGATGACGGGCGCAGCCCGCAACGCCTTCCTCGCGAGCCGCCCGCCCGGCCATCACGCCGAATCCGACAAGGCGATGGGCTTTTGTTTCTTCAACAATGCCGCGCTCGCCGCCCGCCACGCCCAGAGCCGGCACGGCGCCGCCCGGGTCGCGATCATGGATTTCGACGTCCATCACGGCAACGGCACGCAGGAGATCTTCTGGCGCGACGCGAGCGTGATGTATGCCTCGACGCATGAGATGCCGCTCTATCCCGGCACCGGCGCGGAGCGGGAGACGGGCGAAGCGGGGACCATCGTCAACGCGCCGCTGCGCGCGGGTGATGACGGTCGTGCCTTCCGCGAGGCTATGGAGCACCGGATCCTGCCGCGCATCCAGGCCTTCGCGCCCGATCTCGTCGTGGTGTCGGCGGGCTTCGACGCCCATCGTCGCGACCCGCTCGGCAATCTCAACCTCGTCGAGGACGATTATGTCTGGGCAACCGAGCGGCTGATGGCGATCGCCGAACGTCACGCGCAGGGGCGCCTCGTCTCAATCCTCGAGGGCGGCTATGATCTGCAGGCGCTGGCCGGGTCGGCGGCCGCCCATGTCGCGGCGCTCATGCGGCCTATGCCCTGACCGGGTGGCTCGGCAGCGGACGAAAAACGGGTGAAAGAGCCATGACGACAGGGATGAACCATCTCGAGGACCGCCGCGATCTCGCCGCCGCGCTGCGCTGGACGGCGCGGCTCAACATGCATGAGAGCATCGCCAATCATTACAGCCTCGCCGTCTCGGATGACGGTCGGCGCTTTCTGATGAACCCCTATGGCCGCCACTGGTCGGTGATGCGCGCGAGCGATCTTCTGGAGTTCGACGCCGACGCGCCGCCCGAAGGCATTGGCGACACGGTCGACCCGACCGCGATGGCGATCCACGGCGCGCTGCATCGCACGGTGCCGCAGGCGCGCTGCATCATGCATCTGCACTCGAAATATGCGACGGCGCTCGCCTGCCTGGCTGATCCAGTGCTGCCGCCGATCGACCAGACGACCATGCGCTTTTTCAACCGCGTCGCGGTCGATGACGGCTTTGACGGGATGGGGCTCGGTGACGAGGCGGAGCGGATCGCCCGCACGCTCGGCAACCGCTCGATCCTGATCATGGGCCAGCACGGCGTGCTCGTCGTGGGCCCCAGCGTCGCGCAGTGTTTTGACGACATCTACCATTTCGAGCGCGGCGCAGAGACCTACATCCTCGCGCTGTCGACAGGACGGCCGCTCGCGATCGCGTCCGATGCGGTCGCCGAGAAGACGGCGCGGCAGTGGGAGGACTATCCGGGCTTTGCCGAAAAGCACCTCGCGGCGATCCGGGCGGTGCTCGACGAGCAGGAGCCCGCCTACCGCAGTTGAGCTGCAACCTACCCCGTGCCGGTCACCCTCGTGCCGTGCGGGATCCTTTGCGACAGAAATCGGTCCATAGAACTCGACATGTCATCCAACTGTCACACTATAGTTGGCGTGTGATTGAGCTACGTCAAAGCTGACGTCTTCTCTTTCCATAGTCTCTGCGTGAAATCGGGCATCTCCTCTTGGTGAGGATTTGCCTCGATCATTCGCAAGACTGCGGAGCATGATGATGACTGCGATGATGCGTGCGGCGATAGTCCGCGAATTCGGCAAGCCGCTGAGCCTCGAGGAACGCCCCGTTCCCTCGATCGGGCCCGGTGAAATTCTGGTCAAGGTCGCCGCCTGCGGCGTCTGCCACACCGATCTCCATGCCGCGAACGGCGACTGGCCTGTGCGCCCCACGCCTCCCTTCATTCCGGGTCATGAAGGCGTCGGCACCGTCGCCGCCGTCGGTGCGGGCGTCAAGAACGTCCGCGAGGGGGATCGGGTCGGCGTGCCGTGGCTGCATACGGCCTGCACGAGTTGCGCGTATTGCAACACCGGCTGGGAGACCTTGTGCAAGCGTCAGAGCAATACGGGCTATTCCGTCGACGGCAGCTTCGCCGACTATGTGAAGGCCGATCCGGCCTTTGTCGGCCATCTGCCGGATGGTCTGGACTTCGGTGCGGCGGCGCCCGTGCTGTGCGCCGGCGTGACGGTCTACAAGGGCCTCAAGGAGACTGAGGTCCGTCCGGGCGAATGGGTCGCAGTCTCCGGTATCGGCGGGCTTGGCCACATGGCGGTTCAGTATGCAAAGGCCATGGGCATGCATTGCGTGGCCGTCGACGTCGCCGAGGACAAGCTCGACCTCGCGCGCAAGCTCGGCGCCGATCTCGCGGTCAATGCCGCGGACGCGGACGCCGTTTCTCGCATCGAGAAGGCGACGGGCGGTGTCCACGGCGTTCTGGTCACGGCCGTGTCGCCGGCGGCCTTCGAACAGGCCTTTGGCATGATGCGATCGAAAGGCACCATGTCGCTCGTCGGTCTGCCGCCCGGCCGTTTCGCCCTGCCGATCTTCGACACGGTGCTGAAGCGGATCACGGTCCGCGGGTCGATCGTCGGCACACGCTCGGACCTCGCCGAAGCCCTTGCCTTCGCAGGCGAAGGCAAGGTCGTCAGCCATTACTCATGGGCCGAGCTCGAGGACATCAACGATGTCTTCGACCGCATGCGGCAGGGCCGGATCGATGGCCGCGTGGTTCTTCGGCTGAGCTGAAGATCAGCCTGGCAGCTTCACCCAGGCGCTGCCCTTCGCCGAACTCTTCACCGCCGCCTCGATGAAGGCCATGCCGGCGATGCCGTCGTCGATCGTCGGATAGACGACGGCGGGATCGACCGGCTTGCCCTCGCGATGCGCCCGGATCGCCTGCGCCACCTCGTTGTAGATCGTGGCGAAGCCCTCCAGATAGCCCTCGGGATGACCGGCCGGCACGCGGGTGACGCGTCCGGCGGCAGCGTTCGCGGCGCCGGTGCCGCGCGCGATGACCTGCGGCGCTTCACCCAGCATCATCACCTTGAGCTGGTTCGGGTGCTCCTGGCGCCATTCGATGCCGCCCTTGGTGCCAAAGACGCGGATCATCAGCGCGTTCTCGTTGCCGGGCGCCACCTGGCTCGCCCAGAGGAGGCCGCGCGCGCCGTTCGACCAGCGCAGCATCATCTGGCAATTGTCGTCGAGGCGACGGCCCGGCACGAAGCTGTGCAGTTCCGCGCTCATCGCCTCGACCTCGAGGCCGGTGATGAAGCGCGCGAGATTATGGGCGTGCGTGCCGATGTCGCCGATCGAGCCACCGGCGCCCGATTGGGCAGGATCGGTGCGCCAGCCGGCCTGTTTCTGGCCGCTGTCCTCGAGTTTCGTGGTCAGCCAATCCTGCACATATTCGGCCTGGACGAGCTGGATTGGCCCGAGCACGCCGTCGGCGACCATCTGGCGGGCATGCCGCACCATCGGATAGCCGGTGTAGTTGTGCGTAACCGCGAAGATCAGGCCCTTCTTCTCGGCAAGTGCTTTCAGCTTGAGGGCGTCCTTCAGCGTCGTCGTGACCGGCTTGTCGCAGATGACGTGGATGCCCGCCTTCAGGAACGCCTCGGCGACGGGGGCGTGCATGTGGTTCGGCGTCACGATCGCGACCGCCTCGATGCCATCCTTCCGCCGGGCTTCCTTCTTCGCCATCGTCGCGTAGTCGTCATAGACACGCGCCGGATCGAGCATGAGCGCCTCGCCCGAGCGACGCGCCTTGTCCGGCGTCGACGACAGGGCGCCCGCCACCAGCGTGTACTGATCGTCGATGCGTGCCGCGATGCGGTGGACTGCGCCGATGAAGGCCCCCTCGCCGCCGCCGACCATGCCCAACCGAATGCGACCGCCCGTATGGCGGTCCGACCGTCCTTCGACCATTGTTTCCTCCTGAGTGACCTGTTGGCCCCGCGCCGCAAGAGCGCGGGGCGGGTGCGGGCGGGATCAGCGCAACCCCAGCATCCGCTTGATCTGCTTCTTGTCGACGGCACCGCCGGCGAAGTCGTCGAACGCCTTCTCCGTCACCTTGATGATGTGGCTCTCGATGAAGGGCGCGCCCTCGGCAGCCCCCTGCTGAGCGTCCTTGATGCAGCATTCCCATTCGAGGACGGCCCAGGAATCGTAATTGTAGCCCGCGAGCTTGGAGAAGATGCCGCCGAAATCGACCTGCCCGTCGCCGAGCGAGCGGAAGCGGCCGGCGCGGTTCAGCCAGGGCTGATAGCCCGAATAGACGCCCTGGCGTCCGTCGGTGTTCAGCTCCGCGTCCTTCACGTGGAACGCCTTGATCCGCTCGTGATAGATGTCGATGAAGGCGAGATAGTCGAGGTGCTGCAGCACGAAGTGCGACGGGTCGTAATTGATCGCGCAGCGCGGATGGTTCTTCAGCTTGTCGAGGAACATCTCGAAGGTCGCGCCGTCGAAAATGTCCTCGCCCGGATGGATCTCGTAGCCGACATCGACGCCGACCTCGTCGAAGGCGTTGAGGATCGGCTTCCAGCGCTTGGCGAGTTCGGAGAAGGCCTCGTCGATCAGGCCGGCGGGGCGCTGCGGCCAGGGATAGGTGAAGGGCCAGGCGAGCGCGCCCGAGAAGGTGACATGGGCGTCGAGCCCCAGGTTCTTCGAGGCTTTCGCGGCGAGCATCATCTGCTCGACCGCCCATTTCTGCCGGTCGCGCGGCTTGCCGTGGACGGCGGCCGGCGCGAAGGCGTCGAAGGCCTCGTCGAAGGCCGGATGGACCGCGACGAGCTGGCCCTGCAGATGGGTCGACAATTCGGTGATCGCGACGCCGTTGGCGGCGGCGACGCCCTTGAGGTCGTCGCAATAGGCCTTCGACTCGGCCGCCTTCTTCAGGTCGAACAGCCGGCCGTCCCAGCTCGGCACCTGCACGCCCTTGTAGCCGAGATCACCGGCCCATTTGGTGATCGACTTCCATGAATTGAACGGCGCCGCGTCGCCGGCGAACTGGGCGAGAAAGATCGCCGGACCCTTGATGTTGGTGGGCATGGTTTCCTCCTTGTGGGGCGTTTGTCAGGGTGCGTTGTCGCGCACGAAGATCTCGATCCGGATCCGCTCCTGATCCGCGAGAAAGGGTTGATGCATCGCCGTCGCGAGCAGGATACGCGCCGCCGAGCGGATCTCGTGGCCGGGATCCTGGGCGATCAGCGCCGCGATGTCGCCACGCATCAGCATGGGGCGGGTTGCGGCGGTCAGCTCATGGCCGATGACGATCAGCCGCCTCGGCGTCAGGGCGAGCGCCTCGGCGACACCCTCGTTGCCGGCGCCGACATTATAGAGACCGACGAGATCGGGGTGTTCGGCGAGAAGGGCGAGCGTCGCCTCGCGGCACAGGCCCGGATCATCGCGCCCGGCGCGCGGCGGCAGCACGGCGAGGCGGGGGTGCTCGGCCGCGATGACGTCGACGAAGCCCTGATGCCGCTGGGCATGGTCGCTGAGTGCCGGGGATCCGACGATCACGCCGATCGTGCCTGAGCGATCGGGGAGAAAGCGGCCCATCAGCGTGCCGGCCGTGCGACCCGCCGCGACATTGTCGATGCCGACATAGTGGAGCCGCTTCGAGGACGGGACGTCGGAGACGAGCGTCACGACCCGCATGCCCGTTTCGGCGAGGCGGTCGATCGCGGCGCGGACGCGGTCATCGTCGAGCGCCACCACCGCGACTCCGTCGAAGCGCCCGGCGAGCCCGTGGAGCGTTTCGGCAAGGACCAGCGGATCGAAGACGTCGACGGCGATGCGCTCGATGCTGCCATATTCGGCCTCGAGCCAGTCCGCCGCCGCGTCGATCTGATCGTCGAGCGCGCGCATGAAGGCGTTGTCGTTGGTCGGCAGGAGAAAGGCGAAGCGGAAGACCTGGCGGCGGGCGAGCCGCGCGGCGAGGAGGTTCGGCCGATAGCCGAGCTGCGCCATCGCCGCCTGGACGCGCTCGACCGTGTCGTCGCGCACGCCTGGCCGCGCATTGACGACGCGATCGACGGTCGCGAGGCTGACGCCCGCCTCGCGCGCCACGTCCTCCAGCGTCAAGCGTGTCGAACTCCCCCGCATCCGCCTAACATGGCGCAACTCCATGAGGTACGCAAATCATCGAAGCGGTCCGCGCGGGCCTTGCCGGTCGAACCTCAGTGCCGGAGAAGGCCCAGCAACAGCCGGCGGATGCCAGCCTCGTCCTCGAAGCGGATGCCGACCGGCACCGGCAGGCTCATGGAGGCGAGGGCCTTGCGCGCCGGCCCGCCGCTGAGACGCGCATGGTCCTTCTCCGTCGTCACCGGCAGCAGGCGCTCGGCCTGGGCCCGGGTCGCGAGCGCGACGGCTTCCGCCTCGCTATAGGGGTGGTGATCGGGAAAGGCCTCGAAGGCCGCGATCTCCGCGCCCATCGCTGCGAGGGTTGCTTGGAATTTCTCGGGACGGCCGATGCCGGCGAAGGCAAGGACGCGCCGGCCGGCGAGGTCGGGCGCGGCGGCGGGCTCGAGAGCGGCGCGGAACACCGGCCGCGCCGCGCCGCGCGCATAGGCCGCGACCCTCTCGCCCGCCTCGCCCGGGCCGATGATGACGACAGCCGTGGCGAAGGGCGTCTGGGCATAGAGCGGCGCGCGCAGCGGTCCCGCCGGAAACGACAGGCCGTTGCCGATCCCCGCCTCGCCGTCGACGACGACGATCGCGCCGGACTTGGCGAGGGAGGGGTTTTGGAAACCGTCATCCATGATGATGACGCTCGCGCCCGCCTCGATCGCGCGCTGCGCTCCCGCAACCCTGTCGGCCGCGACGATGGTCGGGGCGAGGCGCGCGAGCAGAAGCGGTTCGTCGCCGACCCTGTCGGCCCGATCATCGGTGTCGACCAGCGCGGGTCCGCGGATCGAGCCGCCATAGCCGCGGGTGAGAAAGACGGGCCGCTCGCCGGCCTCGATCAGGAGTTCGGCGATGGCGAGCGCCATCGGCGTCTTGCCCGAGCCGCCGAGGGTGAAATTGCCGACGCACAGAACCGGGACCTCGACACGCCGTCCAGCGCGGGCCATGCGCGCGGCGACCCGGGCGCCGTAGACCTGCCCGATCGGCGACAGGAGCCGCGCGACGAGGCCGGGCGTCCGGCGCTGCCAGAAGGCGGGCGGCCGTGTGAAGAGCCGGGGCACCCTCATCGCTCCCGCCCCTCGAGCGTGATCTGCACCAGATAGGGGTCGATCGCCGCCATGGTGCGGTCGAGTGCACCCGCCATGTCCTCGATCACGCGGGTCGCGGCGGCCGTCATGGGGCTCGGCTCGTCAACGCCCTTCAGAAGCAATGAACTCGCTTCAATGACGAGATCGTCGAGGTCGAGCACGAGGCGCGCGCCCCCGGCCTCGTCGAGCGCGGCGTAGACCTCCTTGAAATTGCGGGTATGGGGGCCGTGCAGGATGGCGCAGCCGATCTTTGCCGGTTCGATCGGGTTCTGGCCACCATGCGGCACGAGCGATCCGCCGACCAGCGCCACGCGGGCGAGACGGTAGAAGGCGGCGAGCTCGCCGATCGTGTCGGCGACATAGACCTCGGTGTCGATGGTCGGCTCCTGTCCCGCCGACCGCTGGCGGGTGCGAAAGCCGCGTGCGGCGCTGTCGGCGACGATCGAGGCGCCGCGCTCGGGATGACGCGGCACGATCGCCGTGATCAGGCCGGGAACCATGGCACGCATGCGTTCATGGGCATCGAGAATCACCGCGTCCTCGCCCGGATGGGTGCTCGCCGCGACGAAGAGGCGGCGGTTGACGAGGGCCCGGCGCAGGCTTGCGAGCGTGGCGGGATCGGGATCGGGCACGCCCGAATCGAATTTCAGATTGCCGCTCGTCACGACATGGCGGGCACCGAGCCGGCGGAAACGATCGGCGTCGGCGGCGGTCTGGGCGAGGCAGAGGTCGAAGCGGTCGAGAAGCGCGCCGATGATGGTCGACAGGCGCTGCCAGCGCCGGAAGGAGCGATCCGACATGCGCGCATTGACGAGCACCAGCGGGATCCGGCGCTGCGTCGCCTCGATGATCATCGAAGGCCAGAGTTCCGACTCGACGATCAGCCCGAGCGCGGGCCGCCAGCGCTCGAGGAAGCGAGCCATGTGGCGGGGCGTGTCGAGCGGAATGAACTGGTGGATCGCACCCGCCGGCAGGCGGCTGCCGATCACCGCCGCCGAGGTCACCGTGCCGGAGGTGATCAGGACACGAAAACCGCGCGCGCAGAGGCGCTGGGCGACGGGCAGGGCGGAGACCGTCTCGCCGATGCTCGCGCCATGGATCCAGATCAGCGGTCCGGCGGGCCGTTCGAGCCCCGTCTCCCCGCGCCGCTCGCCGAGGCGCGCCGCATCCTCCTTGCCGCGGCGCAGGCGATAGCCGAGGACGAGGCCGACAAAGGGCGTCAGTAGGCGCATCGCGGCCCGGTAGGAGCGCAGGCCGGCCGGCAGGACCTGGCGGGAGGGGGTTCTCATCGGCGCGAGGACTGGAACTGGCGGCCGACGAGCGCATAGGCGCGCCGATGCGCCTCGTCGAGCGCGGTCTCGACCGCGAGGCGCTTTTCCTCCTGCAGCGCCTCGTCGGCGTCGCGCGGCACGGTGATGATCGTGCCGATCACGAAGGCGCCGCGCGAGAAGGGCAGGTTGATCGACGCGCGGTCCCAGGATCCGACCCGGAAGAAATTCGACGTCGCCACCGCGACCGGCACGATCGGCCGGCCCGACAGCCGCGCGAGGGTGACGATGCCGGGGCCGGCGATGCCGCCCGTCCGCGGCACGTCGGCGGTCATGCCCACATTGATCCCCGCCGCCAGCGTGTCGATGAGCCCGCGCAGCGCCGCCGCTCCGCCCTTGCGCAGGAGCTTCGCCTGCTTGCGGCCCGGCGCGCCCGAGCCGCGAATGACGTCGAGGCCGAGCCTGCGGGCGGCGACCGCGTTGATCTCGCCATCGGCGCTGCGCGATATCAGGATACGGTAGGCCTGACCACCGCGGTTCATGAAGGGCACGAGGAAATGCTGGCCGTGCCACATGGCGACGATGTAGGGCGTCTCGATCGGAATGGCCGGCGCGAGGCCGTGCGGCTCCTCGACGAAACGGGAGGTGGCGTGGACGAGACGCAGCCATCCCGCCAGCAGTTCCCCCGCCAGCCGCTGCCAGATCCGCCCCTTCGCGACGCCGCGATCCATCCGGGCTCAGCCGGCCGCGTTCGGCTCGGAGCTCGGCTCGAGCAGCCGGTGCAGATGGACGACGAAATAGCGCACATGGGCGTTGTCGACCGTCGCCTGCGCCTTGGCCTTCCAGGCCTGCACAGCGCTCGCATAATTCGGGTAGACGCCGACGATGTCGACCTTGGACAGGTCCTTGAACTCATGGCCGTCGAGCGAGGTGAGTTCGCCACCGATGACGAGATGCAGCAACTGCTTCTGGCTGTCCGGCACGATGGTTGCCTCCCTGTGTCAGGCCTGTGCGCCGCGCAGCACGCGCGCCACGTCCGGCAGACAGGCGGTGCTCGCGGCGACGAGCGGCGGGTGAACCGGATCCGGCCGGTTGTAGACGAGCGGCGCGCCGTCAAAGCCCGCGACGAGCCCGGCCGCTTCCTGCACGATCAGGTCGGCGGCGGCAAGATCCCAGTCATGCGCATCGGTCTTGGCGAAGGCGGCGTCGAGCCGGTTTTCGGCGAGAAAGGCGAGCCGCAGGGCGAGCGAGGCGAGACGCGGACGCGCCTCGAGCCGGGGCGCATGCACACGCAGGGCCTCGACAAAGGGTTTTGGACCGGCGGCTCCGGCGAGATCGGCAAGCCGTGCCGGCCGGATGGCGAGCGGAGCCCCGTTGAGGCGCGCGCCGCCGCCGGCGGTCGCGGTGTAGAGGTCGCCGGTCGTCGGCCGCAGGAGCACGCCCGCGATCGGTCGGCCATCGGCGACGAGCGCGGCCGATATCACCCATTCGCCGTTGCCGGCGACGAAGCCGCGCGTCCCGTCGATCGGGTCGACGATCCAGACCTGACGACGGGCGAGCCGCGACACGTCGTCGGTCGTCTCCTCCGACAGCCAGCCGATCTCGGGCGAGACGGTGCGCAGGCGCTCGCCGAGATGGGCGTCGATGGCGAGGTCTGCCTCGGTAACGGGCGAGGAATCGGCCTTGCTGAAGGTCCTGGCACCGTCGCGCGCGAAACGCAGACCGATCTCGCCCGCCTCGCGCACGGCCGTGACGAGGAGATCGAGCGCCTCAGGGGCGGCAAGGGTCGGGGCGGTGGTCACGCGGGGTCAATCGGTTCAGGCAGGATGGCGCTGGTTTAGGCGCTTTGCCGCGCTGCGGCAAGCGACGCCGGCCCACCCGGATGCCTCGTCCAGCCCTCAGACCGGCCCGCCGCCCTTGCGCTGCGCCAGATAGGCCGCGTGCCGATCGATCAGCGCGCCGGAGAGCGCGTCCTCGATCAGGGCCCTCGTCGTCGCGATGCCGGAAAAGGCGACGAAGGTGCCAAAGCGCGGTCCCCGCTCCTCACCAAGGAGGATGCGGTAGAGCGTGTTGAACCAGTCGAGCTTCACGCCGGGCCGGTCGGGCGTCGCGCCCTTGGCGGCGAAATCCTGATAAGCCGGCTGGGCGCGGCCGACATCGTAGACGGCGTCCTGGATCGTGGCGGCGTCGGCATCGGCGGGCAGTTCGGCGAGGCGGGCGGAGAGGGCGAGCAGCGCCGCCCGTTCCGCCTCCGTCGCCCGATGATAGGTCTTTGCCGGCTTGACGAAGTCGGCATAGTAGCGGACCGCGAAACCGACCATGGCGTCGAGACGGGGATGGGTCTGCGGCGACACGCTCGGCGTATAGCGGCGCAGAAAGGCCCAGAGCACGTCCTTGCTCTCGGCATTGGCGACGGCGACGAGGTTGAGGAGCAGCGCGAAGGAGACGCCGCGTCCACCGTCCTCGCCGACCGCCTCCGGCGCCGGCGGCGCGCCGCTGTGGATGTGCCAGACCGGATTGCCGAGGCGGTTCTTCCAGTCCTGCCGCGGGTAGCCGTCGAGGAACTGGAGATATTCGTCGACCGTGCGCGGAATCACGTCGAAATGCAGGCGCTTGGCCTCGCGCGGCTTCTGGAACATGAACAGCGCGAGGCTTTCCGGGCTCGCATAGGTCAGCCACTCGTCAATCGTCAGGCCGTTGCCCTTCGACTTCGAGATCTTCTGGCCCTTGTCGTCGAGAAAGAGCTCGTAGTTGAACCCGTCCGGCCGCTGGCCGCCGAGGCATTCGGCGATCGCGCCCGAGAGCTTCATGCCCTCGATATGGTCCTTGCCGGCCATTTCGTAATCGACGTCGAGCGCGTACCAGCGCAAGGCCCAGTCGGGCTTCCACTGCGCCTTGCAGGCGCCGCCGGTGACCGGCGTCTCGAAACGTTCGCCGGTGTCGGGATCGCGCCAGACGAGGGTGCCGCTCGCCGGCCGCATCTCCTCGATCGGCACCTGCATGACGACGCCGGTGCGCGGATGAACCGGCAGGAAGGGCGAATAGGTCGCCGCCCGCTCCTCGCGCAGGCTCGGCAGCATGATGGCGAGCACCTCCTCGCCCTTTTCCAGCATCCGCTGAAGCGCCGTGTCGAACTGGACGGTCGTGTAGCACTCGGTCGAGGACATGAACTCGTACTCGAAGCCGAAGCTGTCGAGGAAACGGCGCAGCATCGCGTTGTTGTGGTGGGCGAAGCTCTCGAACTTGCCGAAGGGATCCGGCACCCGTGTCAGCGGCTTGCCGAGATGGGCCTTGAGCATGTCGCGGTTGGGTACGTTTTCCGGGATCTTGCGCATCCCGTCCATGTCGTCGGAGAAGCAGATCAGGCGGGTCGGGATCCGGTCCTCGGTGAGGACGCGGAAGGCGTTGCGCACCATGGTCGTGCGGGCGACCTCGCCGAAAGTGCCGATATGGGGCAGACCGGAGGGGCCGTAGCCGGTCTCGAACAGCACGGCGCCCTTGCCGGGGCCGCGCCGCTCGACGCGGGCGACCAGCTTGCGGGCTTCCTCGAAGGGCCAGGCTGTCGAGGTCTTGGCTGCCGCCACGAGGTCGGCCGGGTAGGATGCGGACATGGGAGCCACTCGGCTGATGGAGAGGAGGCTCGCTTAGTCCCGGTGTCCGCGGCCGTCAATGGACCGGGGCGGCGCAGTCGCGACGGTAGGGGTGCGCATGATTCGTCGGCTCTGGCGCCGGTTCGGCCTGCATTCGGGGATCAGGGTTCTGAGAGAGTGAATGAATGTTAATATTATACCTCTTGGTATTGACGTAATTAGTCACGGAACCGT
Source organism: Labrys sp. (in: a-proteobacteria) (assembly GCA_046344875.1). Classification (GTDB taxonomy): domain Bacteria; phylum Pseudomonadota; class Alphaproteobacteria; order Rhizobiales; family Labraceae; genus Labrys. The sequence continues at coordinate 134,721 of JBKDKQ010000062.1, forward strand.
CTCACGAAACCCCTGCGCATGATGAATTTCACGACTGATTGTAACAGATTTTTCAGCGGTATCTTGCTTGGTTTTTTCGTTTCTTGACCGCTCCTTACCGATCCGGTACGGTGACGACCATGGCGTGGGGCGGATCTGTCGGAGCGCCGCTGATCCAGCCGTAACAGGCCAATCTTCGTTATTTTAATACCGCCTCTTTGGTGTTTTTCACCTTTTGCGATTCAGGTCCGTTTTTCACTCGTCGCCTTTCGATGCGATTCATCCCGTAACCATTTTCCGCACATGCCTTTTTCGACGTGCAGGGAAGGCCCCGGCGCCGGAGCGGCGGGTTCAGGTGGCTTGGGTGCTGAGCGAGGGCAGGACGCGGATGAAAGACCGGCTGGTATCGACCTTCTTCGTGGACGTCTATGGCGGCAGCGACGAGGACGGCGCGTCGCGGGCGTCGCGCGTGTCGTTCTCCTGCAAGGACGTGGCCCTCGCCTATGCGTGGGCGCTCGAGGACGAGGCGGACGGCGTCTGCGTCGCCGCAGCCCTCGTCGAGCCGTCGAGCGGATTGTCGACACCACCCCGGCTCATCTACACGCGAGGCACCATCGCCGCCGCGACACGGCAGCGGACGATCCTGCACTGATCGCGGGAGGCGCCGCCGGTTCAGCCAATCCGGTGCGACGGTCAGGGCTCTTCTCGGACACGTTCTCTCGGACGCCCGCCCTTGCTAAGCTGCGGCCAGAGACCCGAGTTCCGAAACGCCAGGACGATGGTGGCCCGTGGCCGAGACCGCACCGCGCAGCCTTGAGGCGCTCAAGGCCCATCTCATCACCCACCACGACCGGTTCCCGCGACGGCTGAAGCAGGTTGCCGTCTTCGCGCTCGACCACCCGCGCGAGATCGCCTTCGGCACCGCCGCCCGGATCGCGGAGCTCGCCGGGGTCCAGCCGTCCACCCTCGTGCGCTTCGCCCAGGCGATCGGCTATTCCGGCTTCTCGGAGCTGCAGCAGGTCTTCCAGGGCCACCTGAAGGGGCGCTGGACCGAGTACTCCGATCGCGTCACGGCCTTGCGCGAGGCGGGCGAGGGCAGCGGACCCATGGCGCTGGTCGAAGGCTTCGCTGCCTCCGCCGGCGTCTCGCTCGCGCGTCTGCCGACGACGCTCTCAACCGGGAACCTTCAAGCGGCGGTCGACCTGCTCGCGGGCGCCGACACCGTCTTCCTGATCGGCGTCCGACGGGTTTTCCCGGTCGTCACCTATCTCGCCTATGCCTTCGGTCAGCTCGGCATCCGCTGTGCGCTCGTCGACCATGTCGGCCAGCTCGGCGCCGAGCAGGTCGCGTCAGCAACGCCGCGCGATGCCGCCATCGTCGTGTCCTTCGCGCCCTATGCCCCGGCGAGCGTCGATCTCGCCGGGGCCGCCGCCGCCCGAAACGTGCCGCTGATCGCCATCACGGATGCGGCCGACAGCCCCGTCGCCGCGATCGCCCGGGTTCGCCTCGAGGTGGTCGAAGCGGATTTCGCCGGCTTCCGGAGCCTCGCCGCCACCATGGCGCTCGCCATGGCGCTCGCCGTCGCGATCGCCCAGCGCCGCGCGCCCTGATCCGATGCCGAGGCCTCACTGCCGAACATGTCGGCAAGTGCCGACAGATTAAGCATGAATCATGGAAAGGACGCCGGCCGAACGGCGAAAAGCGCGCCGACGGCAGTCTCGCCCCGCGTCCGGTTTGATTCTCTTTTTTTTCCGTGTATCTCTGCACTTCAGTACAGTTTACAGACCGTAAACTCTGGCAATCGGTTGGCGTTTGGGGATTTGCCCGATGTCGTTCAGGACGTTGCTATCGATCGGTGTCTTCGGCACGGTCCTCGCGCTGTCGAGCACCGCGCAGGCGATCACCGTCAATCCGGCCGGCGAAAAGTTCAAGTTCGGCTGGAATGACGGCTCCGGCGACATTGACGGCATCTGCTCGGGGACCTGCTCCTTTACCGATCTCATTGCCGGTAACCAGAAAGTCTGGACGATCAGCGTTGCGACCAAATCGGTCTTGGGTTTCCTGAAGGTCGTCGACGGTTTCGTTCCCGGCGACACCTTCAGCCTGAAGATCAACGGTGCGGCCACGGACTGGACGTCGACGACGACGGTGACGAAGCCGCATGAGGGAACCAGTACCCTCACCTCCGGCTACTTCGAGGGCACCCTCACGAATTTCGTGCTGCAGGCCAACGTCCTCTACACCTTCGCCTTGTCTGTCGCCGTGACGAACACGTGTACCAGGGACGGTCAGGTTCTCACTCCGTGCACCGTCGGCGCGGCCTTCGCAGAGTTTGGCGCGCTGAGCGAATTGCCGCCGGACGTCCCTCCGCCGCCACCACCGCCCGACGAGCCCACGGCCGTGCCGGTTCCGGGCGCGCTGCCGCTGCTCGCAACGGGCCTCGGCATTCTGGGCTTCGGTGCCTGGCGGCGCCGGCGCTGAACCCCCTCCCGACCGTCAGGCGGCGGCCACGAGGCCGCGCTTGACCAGAAGCGCCCTCGGATCCGGATCGCCGCCGCGAAAGGCGCGGTAGGCCAGTTCCGGCTGCTGCCGATTGCCGGCCGCATAGACATGGGTCTTCAACCGTGCGGCGAGGGCGGAATCGAAGATGTCGCCCGCCGCCTCGAAGGCCCCGAAGCCGTCGGCATCGAGCACCTCCGACCAGAGATAGGAATAATAGGCCGACGAATAGCCGTCGCCGGCGAAGACGTGCTGAAAATGCGTCGGCCGATGCCGCATGACGATCGCCTGCGGCATGTCGATGTCGGCGAGGACGGCTGCCTCGAGCGCCGCGACATCGGCATCGCCGGCCGCCTCATCCGTGTGGGCCGCGAGATCGAACAGGGCCGACGACACATAGGAGACCGTCTCGAATCCCTGATTGGCGTTGCGGCTCGCGCGCAGCTTCGCCAGGAGATCCTCCGGGATCGGCTCCCCGGTCTCGTGATGCAGCGCGAAGCGGCGCAGAACCTGCGGCTGCTCGAGCCAGTGCTCATAGAGCTGCGAGGGAAACTCGACGAAGTCGCGGCTGACATTGGTGCCCGAGATCATCGGGTAGGTGACGTCGGACAACAGGCCGTGCAGGGCGTGGCCGAACTCATGGAACAGCGTTCGGGCATCGTCGAAGGACAGGAGCGTCGGTTCGCCGGGCGCCGATTTCGAAAAGTTCATCACGTTGACAATGATCGGACGCACCTCGGCGCTGAGCTTTTCCTGGCCGCGATAGGCGCTCATCCAGGCGCCGCTGCGCTTGGAGGGTCTGGCGAAGTAGTCGCCGAGAAAGAGGCCGACCTCCTTGCCCCTGGTATCCGTGACCGCGAAGGCGCGCACGTCCGGGTGATAGACGGGAACGTCCGTGCGCTCCTCGAAGCGCAGACCGAACAGGCGCGCGGCGGTGTCGAAGGCCGCTTCGATCATCCGGTCGAGCTGCAGATAGGGCTTGATCGCGCTCTCATCGACCGCGAAGGACCGCCGGAGCCGCTGTTCGGCATAGAAGCGCCAGTCCCAGGGCGCGAGCGGCCCGTTGACCCCGTCGGCCGCCGCGAGGGCCGCGAGTTCCCCCTGCTCGTCGAGCGCGCGGCGTCGCGCCGGCGTCCAGACCGAATGGAGCAGCTCCGCCACCGCCTCGGGCGTTCCGGCCATGGTGTCGGCGAGCCGATAGGCGGCGAAATTCGAGTAACCCAGAAGGCGCGCCTTCTCGGCGCGCAGCGCGAGTGTCTCGGCGATGATGGCGCGATTGTCGGTCTCGCCCGCCTCGCCCCGGGCGATCCAGGCGCGAAACGCCTTTTCGCGCAGGTCGCGCCGCCGCGAGAACTGCAGGAAGGGCTCGATCAGCGAGCGCGACAGGGTGATCACGTGACCGCTGTCGAGACCGCGCTCTCGGGCGGCCTGCGCCGCCGCCGCGCGGACGAAGGGCGGCAGCCCGTCGAGATCGGCCTCTCCCTCGAGCGCGAGGCTCCAGCCCTTCTCGTCGGCGAGCACGTTCTGGCCGAAACTCGTGCCGAGCGTCGCCAGACGTTCGGCGATCGTGGCAAGCCGCGTCTTCGCGGCCGGATCGAGCCCCGCGCCCGACCGGACGAAGGCGAGGTGGTAGCGCTCGAGCACGCGCGCCTGCTCCGCGTCGAGCCCGAGCGTCTCCCTGTCACGCCACAGCGCGTCGATCCGCGCGAAAAGCCGGTCGTTGAGGAAGATCGCGTTGCGATGGCGCGCCAGCACGGGCGCGATCTCGCGTTCGATCAGCTGCAGCGCGTCGTTGGTGTCGGCGCCGGCGAGGTTGAAGAAAACCCCGCCCACCCGTCGCAGGATCGCGCCGCTGCGCTCGAGCGCCGCGACCGTGTTGTCGAAGCTCGGCGCCGCCTCCTGCCCGGCGATCGCGTTGATCTCGGCCCGCTGCTCGGAAAGCCCCACCTCGAAGGCCTCCTTGAAATGGCCCGGCGTGATCGCCGCAAAGGGCGGCGCACCGAACGGAGTGGACCAGGGAGTGAGCAGGGGATTGGTCGACGGCATGATCGCGGGCATCCTCGGGTGGCGGTCGTATTGCGCGGGATTGCGTCCCACCGGTCAAGCGTGAAATCGTGGTGCCACGAAGACGGAGCCGTGCCCGAAAAGGGGTGGAACGCCCGTCGCCGGGGAGGAAGATGTGCCATGATCCAGCGTGGTCTTGCCGTGGTTGCCACAATCGCCGGCCTGATCGTGACGATGGCCGTCGCGACCCTGCCCGCCGGCGCGCAGGAGGATATCCGCCGCGAGCGCGTTCGCTTCGCCCCGGGCGATTCAGGGATCACCCTGCGTGACAGCCTGCAGGGCTATGAGACGGTCGATTACGTGCTCTCGGCCCGCGAAGGGCAGACGATGCGGGTCTCGCTGCAGACGAGCAACCGCTTCGCCTTCTTCAACGTCCTGCCTCCCGGTGGCGGCGAGGCGCTGTTCAACGCCTCGATCGACGGCAACGCTTTCGACGCGGTGCTCGAGGAGAGTGGCGACCACGTGGTCCGCGTCTACCTGATGCGCAACGCAGCCCGCCGTGGCGAGGTCGCGCGCTTTCGCCTCGACATCAGCATCGTCGACGATGACGAGCCCCTGCCCTCGCCGCTGCCCGACGATTTTGCCGACAGCCTGAGCGGCGGTCCGGATTTCTGGGAAGTGACGGGCGTCCCGCGCGGCGACCTCCTCAACCTGCGCCGTGGTCCCTCGGCCCGCACCGCCATCGTCGGCTCGCTCGACAATGGCGAGTTCCTGCGCAATCTCGGCTGCCGGATCGAACGGGGACAGCGCTGGTGCCGGGTCGAGACGGTCGACGACAGCCGTGTGCAGGGATGGGTCGCGGGCCGGTACCTGCGCGAGGGCAACCCCTGACGGGTCACCTCAGCGCGGCGCGATGAAGGGCTGGCTGACGGTCCGAAACACCGGCAGTGCCTCCATCCGCCGCGAAAAGGCGCAGAGCGCGGGGAAGGGATCGAGTGCGACCTGATCCGGCAGCGCCTCCGCGATGAAGCGAAGTGCGACGGCGACGGCGATACCGGCATGGCCGATCCGCCCTTCGCCGGCCTCATCCGTGGCTTTGACCAAAGCCTCGGTCTCGAGGAAGGCGAGCGTCGCCTCGATCTGCCCGCGGCACCGCGCGACCCAGACGGGTGAGACGCTGTCGTGCAGGCGAAGCTCGTAGAACAGGCTCACCGCCTTCTCGGCCGCACCACAGGCGAGCGCGATGATGCGCTGGGCGCGCCGCCGATCGGGCTGGGTCTCGGGAATGAGGGCTTGGGCGGCGCCGGCCTCGCGGTCGAGAAAATCGAGAATACTGTGGCTGTCGACCAGCGCCTCGCCGTCGTCGAGGAGGAGCACGGGAACGCGCGTGAGAGGATTGACGCTGCGCAGACGCTCGGCATCACCCCAGGCCGACCAGGGTCGATGCTCGAAGGCGCGGCCGTAGAGCGTCAGGGCGATGCCGACGCGGCGCACGAAGGGCGAATCATACTGTCCGATCAGAATCACGGCCCATCCCTCGCTCCTGACTGCACCATCAAGGCAGCGAGTGGACGCCGTCAACTCAGCGACGCACCGGGCCGATCACGGCCGCGTCGGTCGATCGCGGGTCAGCGCCGACGGGCAGGCCGGAGCACGGCGGCCGGATGGTCGTAGGACGAGGCGGAGGTGAGAGCGAGGGTCGCACCGGCGATGGTGGCGGCGAGGACGGCGACGAGCGTGTCGAACATGGCGTTTTCCTCCTGAACCGTCGCGGCACCTGTCGTCGCGATCGGTGTAAGGAGCGTGCCATCGTCATCCGTGCCGCGCGGTTCCCTGAGGAACAGCAGCGCCGCGGGTCACGGGTCGGTCTTCAGAAGCTCCGGAAAGCGGGAATTTGCCTCGGTGATGTAGCGAGCCGGATCCTTGCTCCACTTCGCCTGAACGTCGGCATTGTAGTTGAGGTAGAGCTTTCCATCGATCACCGCGTATTTGTCCGGCTCGATCGAGACGAGGTAGCCGCGCGCGACGCCATAGGCGCAGTACCCGCCATATTGCGGTGCATAGCGCTCGGGATCAGCGACAAAGAGAGCGCGGTTCTCCGCCGAGACGAACAGCCATTTGGCGCCCTTCCACACATGCGTGAACGCCTCATTGCCCTTCACGGGCTTTCCGAGCGTGAAGTAGGCGACCGGGTCGTAACCCAGAATGGCAAAGGAGGTCCGTGCCCCGAGGAGACCGGCCGCGAGATCGTTGATCGGCGGCGCGGCCATTGCGGGGCCCGTGAACACCGGCGAGAGGGCGAGAAGCGTCAAGGCGTGACGCCGCGAGAGACGGAGGGCAAGGGACATGATCGACGACCCCGGTTGCGCGGTTGGTGATGGACTTTTGTTCTGATTCCGAGACAAAATTACGCTAGAAAACTTCATTTGCGACATCAACGACGTATTTCTACTCACCATTCTGCCCGACTTCTGATTTTTTACGTAAAACAATCCTGATTTACAGAATTTTATACTCACGACAGCCGTGTGAGATCATGCCGTGTCGGCGCGACGGCGCGTTCAGGTACGGCGTCGTGGGATCAGGCCGGGGTCGACGGCGCCTCGCCGGCGGCGAGGGCGGCGGCGCCGATGAGACCGGAATTGTCGCCGAGCCCGGCCGGCACCACGCGCACGTCGCGGAATGGCGGCAGGGCGTCGCGCATGATGATGCGGTGGATGTCGACCTCGAGCAGGTCGTAGGCGTTCGACACGCCGCCGCCCATGATCACGGTCTGCGGGCTGTAGAGATGGATGAGCCCGGTGAATCCCGCGCCGAGATGGGCGGCCTCCTCCCGCAGCAGGTCGAGCGCGACGGCATCGCCCGCGCGCGCCGCCGCGACCACGTCAGCCGCGTCGACCGGCCGGCCGCTGTCGCGCGCGAGGCGGCTTTCGGGGCGACGGGCAGCCTGTTCGCGGGCCCGCGCGCCGAGCGCGGTGCCGGCGGCCATCGCCTCGAAGCAGCCGATCGCACCGCAGGCGCAGCGCGGGCCCTCGGCCGCGATGCGGAAATGCCCGACATGGCCGGCCATGCCGCGGCGTCCGCGCATCAGCCGCCCGTCGACGACGACACCACCGCCGATCCCGGTGCTGACGGTGACATAGACGAGGTGGCGCAGGCCCCGCCCGGCGCCGAACCGCCATTCGCCGAAGGCTGCGGCGATGCCGTCATTCTCGACGATCACGGGAAGGCCGAGATCGTCCGACAGCACCGCACGCAACGGGAAATCGGTCCAGTTCGGCAAGGTCGGAATGCCCAGAATCGTACCGGTCTCGCTGTCGAGCGGACCAGGAGCGCTGACACCCACCCCCGCGATCGAAGCCCAGGTCTCACCGCTCATCACCGTTTCGACAAGTGCGCGGAACTGGCGGAGGATCGCCGGCGGTCCGCCCGCCACATCCGTGCGGTCGGCCGCGCGCCGGACGACGACGCCCTCCTCGACCAGCGCGGCGCGGACCTGTGTGCCGCCGAGATCGATGCCGATCGTGCGTCGCCCCGCCATCGTCTCAGGCTCCCAGGGGCTGCGCCCGCGCCCATTCGATCCGCGCCGCGAGATCGACCGCGCCGAAAGCGAGCGATCCCATCACCACCGTCTCGGCGCCGGCCGCGCGCAGCACCGGCACTGTGTGCTCGCGAATGCCGCCATCGGCGGCGAGGACGACCCGACGGCCCATGCGGGCGTCAGCGATCAGGCGACGGGCCTCGCGCAGCCGCGCCGGCGCGCTGTCGTCGAGCCCGACGCCCTTGATGCCCATGCGTGTGCCGAGCAGCGTCACCATGGCGAGACGGTCGATGAGGGGCGCGACCGCCGCCACGGGCGTGTGGAGCTGAAGGACGATCCCTGCCGCAATGCCGTGCCCGGCGATCCGGTCGAGGAGCGCGTCGGCCCCGGCATTCTCGGCATGGATGCTGATCAGATCGGCGCCCGCTTCCGCGAACTGGTCGATCTGGCTCGCCACGACCGCATCCGCGACCATGAGATGGATATGGAAGGGTTTTCGCGTGGTCTTGCGGATCGCCGCGACGAGATCGGGGAAGAACAGCATTCCGGGCGAGAAATGACCGTCCGAGACGTCAATGTGATAGAGATCGACGAAGGGGTCGACGCGCGCGACTTCGTCCGCCAGCCGTACGAGATCGGCGGACCAGAGCGAGAATTCCGCCAGGAGCCGATCGCTCGGCAGGGCGGTCAGCCAGTCCGTCGCGGGTTTCATGGGCACTGCTCCTTCAGGAAATCGGCGAGAACGCGTCGGAAATCGTCGCGATAGCGCAGCGGATCGTCGGCCTTTGGCGTGATCATGGCGAGGCGGGCCCGCGGGATCAGGCCGGCGAGGGTCTGCGCCATGGCGTAGGGGTGGATGCTGTCGCGGTGATGGCCGATGACGAGCGTCGGGATGTCGAGGGCCGCGATCGAGGCGGGATCGACGCCCGGGCCGTCGACGGAGATCCGGGACAAAAGCTCGGCCGTCACCGCCACCGGTTCGCGGGTGAAGAAGCCGCGCAGCGAGGCGAGATTGTCGGGCGCCTCGGCCGCGAGGATCCGGGCCGTCTCGGACGCCTCGAACAGGGCGCGGGCCTCCGCCGGCGGATGATGACGCAGGAGATCGCCGACAAGGGCGTTCGGCCGCAGCGTGTCGGGCGCGGGATCGACGAGCCAGGCGGGTCGCGCCAGCACCAGCGCCGCCACGCGGTCGGGTCTGGTCACCGCAAGCCGCAGCGCGATCGCCGCGCCCATCGAGATGCCGCCGACGACGACCGGCCCGCGGCCGTCGGCCTCGAGCAGGGCGGCGCAGTCATCGGTGAAGGTCGCGATCGAGAGGGCACCGAACGGCCCCGCCGGCGAGGATCCGTGCCCGCGGCAGGCGAGCGTGAGGCGTCGCCAGCCGATCTCTGTCGGAAAGACGTCCGCCGGCTGTCGAGGATCGCCGCACAGCCCGTGCTGGAACAGCATGGTCGGCCCGTTACCCTCGCAGTCGACGACGAGTTCGAGACCGTCTCGGATGAGGGTGGACGCCGTCATGTCAGGCCGCCGACCGGGCAATCGCATCGGCGAGGACGGTGGCGACGCCCGGCGCCTCCTCAGCCGTCAGGCCGTGGGTGATGACCGGCCCGGCAAAACCCGCCTGACGGAGGGTCGCGAAGAAATGGCGAAAGTCGATGACCCCCGCGCCGGCCGCCGCAAACGAGCCATCAGCGTGCCGATCCTTCGCGTGCACCATGGCGATGGCGGGATGAAGGAGATTCATTGCCTCCTCGATCAGCGCCCGGCGTGTCGGAGCGTCCGCCGTCTCGAACAGATTGGCCGGATCGAGCACGATGCGGATGCGGGCGCCCGGAAAGGTTGAGAGAAGCCGCGCGGCGGCGCCGGCGGAATGAACCACGTTCGCAAGCTCCGGCTCGACGCCGATCAGGACGTCATGGCGCTCGGCGATCACGAGAAGGCGCTCGAACTCGGCCAGAAGATCCCGCCAGGCAGACGCTTCGGTGTTGTCGGGATGATGTCGCCACTGATCGACCGGGTCGCGGCTTCCCGTGCACACGGTGACGAGCCGCGTGCCCATCTTGGGTGCGGCTTCGGCGATGGCGGCGAAGGCGCGCCGACCCGCCTCGACCGCGGCCGGATCGGGGTGGATCATGTTGTAGGTCGCCGAGACCGCCGCGATGGCGACGCCCGTCGTCGCCGCCGCCGCGCGGATCGCCGCCGCGTCGGACGGCGCGATCGAAGTCGGCAGGGCGCCGAGGCCGGAACAGGCCAAGTTGTACTGGACGGCGCCATAGCCCGCCGTCGCCGCCGCGCGCAGCACGGTGAGGGGATCGGAGCCCGCAAAGGTCTTCGCGAAAATGCCGAGCTGCATCACAGATCGCCGCTCACATCGGCGAGACGGATGGGCCGGCGGCTTGCGACCGAGCGGGCGATCGCGACCATGCCGCGCACGGAAGCGATGCCGTCAGCGACCGTGGCACCCTCCTGTGGCGCGCCGTCGAGGATGGTTGCCGCAAACCCCTCGAGCTGGCGGCGGTAGGAATGGCCGTCGGCACCCAGGATCCGCGAGGTCGTGCCGGTCGCCTCGTGAAAAATGTCGACGTCGCTCGTCTTGTAGAGCCAGGGATTATAGGTCTTTCCCAGAACGCTGCCGTGCTCGCCATAGATCTGGAAGCCCTCGTGCCAGTCCATGCGGACGGCAACCGTCAGATCGAGATGGCCGATCGCTCCGCTGGCGAAGGCGATGTCGACGAACCAGCAGCGCGCCCCGAAACGCTCGCGCAGCCGCGCCTCGACCTCGACGATCTCGCCGCCGAAATAGCGCGCGGTGTCGAGGAGATGGCTGCCATGGGCGAGCATGTAGTAGCGCTCGAGGTCGGCCTTCGGGTCGACCGCCGGGCGCTTCGCCCCGGCGCTGCGGATGATCAGGGGCTGGACGGCGTCGGTGAGGGCATAGCGATGGGTCGAATCGCAATACCAGGCCTTGAGCGCGAGAAGTTCGCCCATGTCGCCATCGATGAAGGCCTTGGCGGTCTGCAGACCGGCATCGTAGCGCTTCATGTGCCCGACCTGGAACACGCGGCCTGACGCCCTGACCTCGGCCCCGAGCGCCTCGACCTCGTCGACGCCGATGCCGAGCGGCTTTTCGCACAGCACATGCTTGCCGGCGCGAAGCGCCGCGATCGAGGCCTGGACATGGAAGGCGTCCGAGGTCGCGACGATGATCGCATCGATCTCGGGGTCGGCGAGCATCGCGTCATAGTCCGAATAGGTCTTCTTCGGCGCATGCGTCCAGGCCATGCGCTCGAGGAGGTCCTGCGCGACGTCGCAGATCGCGTGCAGCTCCGCATTGCGCGCCTTGGTCGCGCTCTCGAAATGCGCCGCCTGCGCGATCGGCCCGCAGCCGAGCACGCCCACCCGCAGCCGACGCTCGTCCTTCGCCACCATCAGTCGATCCCGCCTGCCCGTCGCCGACCCGCCGGCGCACCCCCATCACGTCGATCTCGCCCGAGACCGGCGGACGGGTCAAAGGATTTCACCGTCATCGGCTAGAGCGCCGCGAGCGTGCCGCCGTCGACCGGCAGGCATTGGCCGGTGACATAGGCGGAGGCGTCGGCGCACAGGAACACGGTCGCCCCGACGAGATCCTCGAGCCGGCCGAACCGCCCCAGCGGGATCTTCGGCAGCATGCGCTCGGCCCAGCCGGCATCAGCGTAGAAGACCTCGGTCATGGCGGTGCGGAAATAGCCCGGCGCGATCGCGTTCACGCGGATGCCGTCGCGCGCCCACTCCACCGCGAGCGCGCGCGTCATGCCGAGAAGCCCGGTCTTGGATGAGCCATAGGGCACGGCGGTCGGGATGCCGATCTCGGAGGTCAGCGAACAGAGATTGACGATCGCCCCGCCCTTGCCGGCGCCGATCATCACCTTCGCCGCCGCCTGGGCACAGAAGAAGGCACCCTTGAGGTTTGTGTCGAGGATCGCGTCCCACAGCGCCTCGTCAACGTCGATCGAGGGGCGGACCTGCTCCATGCCGGCATTGTTGATGAGGATGTCGAGGCCCCCGAGGGCTGCGGCCGCCTCCGCCACGCCGCGCGCGCAGGCTGCGGCGCTTGCGACGTCCATCTCGATCGCAACGGCCCGGCGGCCCATCGCCTCGATCGCCGCCACGACCGGCTGAAGCGTCGCCCTGTCGCGCCCGGAAACGGCGACGTCCGCGCCGGCCGCCGCGAGGCCCTCGGCGAGCGCCCGGCCGATGCCGCGGCTCGCGCCGGTCACGAGCGCCCGGCGGCCGGCGAGCGAGAAGGCAGCCAGACCCTGCATCCTCAGAGCACCTTCACCACTGGCCACGGCGCCTCCGCCCGTCCGATCGGATTGGCGAGCGGCAGCCCGAAGGCGTCGCAGGCGATCTCGAAGACGTCGCCGTCCTGCGTCTTGACCCCGTCCGAGACGCTCAGCGTCGCGGTGCCGAAGTAATGCAGGTGGACGTCGCCCGGCCGGCGGAAGAGCGCATATTTGAAGTGGTGACCTTCGAGATTGGCGATGGTGTGCGACATGTTCGCCTCGCCCGAGACGAAGGGCTTTTCCCAGATGACCGCCCCATCGCGCCTGATGCGCGACGTGCCGCGAATGTCGGCCGGCAGGTCGCCGATCAGAATCTCCGGGCCGATCGCCGAGGCACGCAGCTTCGAATGAGCGAGATAAAGATAGTTCTGCCGCTCCGTCACGTGGTCGGAAAACTCGTTGCCGAGCGCGAAGCCGATCCGCCAGGGCGTACCGTCCGGGCCGATCACATAGATGCCGGTGACCTCCGGCTCTTCGCCCGCGTCGAGCGCAAAGGAGGGCGAGGGCAGCGCGGCGCCGGGCGCCACGACCGTCGCACCGTCACCCTTGTAGAACCATTCCGGCTGCACGCCCTCCTTCCCGTGCGGCGGGCGCCCGCCATCGAGACCCATGCGGAACATCTTCATCGAGTCGGTGAGCTTCGACGGGTCGGCAAGGTCTTTGTGCATCTTGTCGCGCCCCTCGGCGCTGCCGAGATGGGTGAGGCCGGTGCCGGTGACGATGAGATGGGCGGAGTCGGGATGGTCGATCGGCGTCAGCACTCGGCCCTCGGCGAGCGCGGCGGCGAGATCGACGGTCTCGCCGAGGCCAAAATGGCGAACCTGCGCGGCGAGCGGGCGTCCGGCCCTGATCGCCGCATTGGCGAGGTCGAGGACCGTGTCGACCTTCTCGACGCGGCGCGAGACGCCATCCTGTGTCGCGACAATGGCGCGGTGGCCGTCTGGGGTGCGGATCTGGGCAAGGCGCATGACGCGGAACCTTTGGTCTGATGATTGCGCCGCATCATGGCGTCGCCCTTGTGTCAGCGCAACGCCGTTGCTGCCGTTGCGGGCGCCTCGGCACGCAAGACGGCAGCGGCCGCGGGCCGTCGTGGCGGGAGCTTGACGGCTGGTACGTATATTTTATACAATCATCCCCCAATCGGTTTTTGCCCATGGCCCGCCACACGTTTTTCTGCATCGACGGACACACCTGCGGGAACCCGGTCCGCGTCGTCGCCGGAGGCTCGGTGCCGGTGCTGCGCGGCGACACCATGTTCGAGCGCCGGCAGGATTTCCTCGCGAACCATGACTGGATCCGCCGCGGCCTGATGTTCGAGCCGCGCGGCCATGACCTGATGTCGGGGTCGATCCTCTATCCCCCGACGCGGCCGGACTGCGACGTCGCCATCCTGTTCATCGAAACCTCGGGCTGCCTGCCCATGTGCGGCCATGGCACGATCGGCACCGTGACCATGGCGATCGAGAACGGCCTCGTCCATCCACGCACACCCGGGGAACTGCGGCTCGACACGCCGGCAGGGCTCGTCATCGCGCGCTATCGGCAGGAAGGCCCCTTCGTCGAGAGCGTGCGCCTGACCAACGTGCCGTCCTTCGTCGCCGGGACCGGCTATGCCGTCGAGGTCGAGGGTCTCGGGACGCTCACGGTCGACGTCGCCTATGGCGGCAACTTCTACGCGATCGTCGAGCCGCAGCCGCTGTTCTTGGATGTCGCCGACATGAACCCCTCGGACATCCTGCGCTTCAGCCCGAAATTGCGGGCGGCATTCAACGCGCGCTACAGCCTCGTCCATCCCGACAATCCGGCGATCACCGGCCTCAGCCATGTCCTTTGGACGGGAAAGCCGGTCAATCCGGGATCGAGCGCGCGCAACGCTGTCTTCTACGGCGACAGGGCGATCGATCGATCGCCCTGCGGCACCGGCACCTCGGCGCGCATGGCGCAGCTCGCCGCCCGCGGCGCGCTGAAGGAAGGCGACGCCTTCGTCCATGAAAGCATCATCCTGTCGACCTTCACCGGCCGGATCGAGGGCCGCACGCAGGTCGGCCCCCACCCCGCCATCATCCCCTCGATCGAGGGATGGGCCCGGCAGACCGGCTTCAACACCCTCACCATCGACGACCGCGATCCCTTCGCGCACGGTTTCCTCGTCACGGATCGCTGACAAACGCCGCGAGAATGACTAGATAGCCCCTCAGCCCGCGCATGCGCCCTGGGGACACAGCCGATGAACTGGATCGCGAACGTCGTTCCGCCGAAGATCAAGGACTTCTTCTCGCGTCGCGAAACGCCGGAGAATCTCTGGATCAAGTGCCCGGAAACCGGGCAGATGGTCTTTCACAAGGACCTGGAAGCGAACATCTTCGTCATCCCGGGCTCGAACTATCATATGCGCATGACGGCAACGCAGCGCCTGCGCTCGATCTTCGACGGCGAGACCTGGGAGGAGATCGCCGTCGCCGACGTGCCGGCCGACCCGCTGAAGTTCCGCGACGAGAAGCGCTATGTCGACCGACTGCGCGACAGCCGCGCGAAAACCGGGCTCAACGACGCGGTGAAGCTCGGTGTCGGCCAGATGGACGGGCTGACGGTCACGGTCGGCGTCCAGGACTTCGACTTCATGGGCGGCTCGCTCGGCATGGCGGCGGGCGAAGCGGTGGTGAAGGGTCTCCTGACCGCCGTCGAGCGGCGCACGCCCTACATCATGTTCGCGGCCTCGGGCGGTGCGCGCATGCAGGAAGGTATTCTGTCCCTGATGCAGATGCCGCGCACGACCGTCGCGATCCAGATGCTGCGTGAGGCGAAGCTGCCCTATCTCGTCGTCCTGACGAACCCGACCACGGGCGGCGTAACCGCCTCCTATGCGATGCTAGGCGACGTTCACCTCGCCGAGCCCGGCGCGCTGATCGGCTTCGCCGGCCCGCGCGTGATCGAGCAGACCATCCGCGAGAAGCTGCCGGAGGGTTTTCAGCGGTCCGAATACCTCAAGGACCACGGCATGGTCGACATGGTCGTCCACCGCCACCAGATCAAGCCGACACTGGCGCGGCTGTGCCGGCTTTTGACCAAGGCGCCCCCCGCAACCCAGAAAGCGGCCTGACCCGTCGCCATCCCGGACGGGATGGTGAGACCGCGTCCCCCGATCGATCGGAAAGTGCCCTCCGTCATGTCGTCGTCCGACGCGATCATCGCGCGCTTCATGGCGCTGCATCCCAAGAAGATCGACCTGTCGCTCGGACGGATCGAGACCCTGCTCGACAGGCTCGGCAATCCGCAGCGCCGGCTGCCGCCCGTCATCCATGTCGCCGGCACCAACGGCAAGGGCTCGACCATCGCCTTTTTGCGCGCGGCGCTCGAGGCAGCCGGCTATGGCGTCCACGTTTATACATCACCCCATCTCGTGCATTTCCACGAGCGGATCCGCCTGGCGCGACGGGAAGACGGCCGATACCTTCCCGGCGCGCTGGTCGACGAGCCGCGCCTCGTCGATGTGCTCGAGGCCTGCGAGGCGGCGAACGACGGGGCGCCGATCACCGTCTTCGAGATCACGACGGCGGCGGCCTTCCAGCTCTTCGCGCAGGATCCGGCGGATGTTCTTTTGCTCGAGGTCGGGCTCGGCGGGCGGATGGATGCCACCAACGTCATCGATCGCCCGCTCGCGAGCGTCATCACCTCGATCTCCATGGACCATGCAGAATTCCTCGGCGACACGGTGGAGGCGATCGCGGCGGAAAAGGCAGGCATTCTGAAGAAGGGTGTCACCGGCATCGTCTACCCGCAGCAGGACGGGGTCCGCGCGGTGATCGAGGCGGCGGCACGCCGCGTCGGCGCGCCGCTCCTGATCGGCGGCCAGGATTTCGAGGCCCGCGAGGAACATGGTCGGCTCGTCTATCAGGACGAGGCCGGGCTTCTCGATCTGCCCCTGCCGCGTCTGCCGGGCCGGCACCAGCACCGCAATGCCGGCGTCGCGATCGCAACGCTCAGGTCCCAGTCGCGCTTCACGGTCACGGAAGAGCATTGGGCGGCGGCGATGCAGGCCGTGGAATGGCCCGCCCGCCTGCAGCGCCTGACCACGGGCCGCATCCCGCAGCGCCTGCCGGGTGCCGATGTCTGGCTGGACGGCGGGCACAACGTTGATGGTGGCCGCGTCCTCGCCGAGGCTCTTGCGGAACTGGGCGAACGCGACGGCCGGCCGCTCGTGCTCGTCGCGGGCATGCTGACGACCAAGGACTCCGACGGCTTCCTGACGAATTTCACCGGCCTCGCGCGGACCGTCCACACGGTGCCGATCCCCAACAACACGACGGCGCGGACCCCGGAGGCCGTGGCCGAGGCGGCGCGCCACGCCGGCATCACCGCCGTCGCCCATGACGGGTTCGAGGCGGCGCTCGATGCGATCGCGGCGACCCGCTTCGAGAAGCCGCCGCGCGTCGTCGTCACCGGATCGCTCTATCTCGCCGGCGACGTGCTCGCCTTCAACGGGACCACGCCGACCTGATCGCCCCTTGGTGCGCCGGATCTAGAGACCGCTGAACCAGTTATAACCCTGGTCCTCCCAGAAGCCCCCGAGATCCTCATTGGTGATGATCATCGTGTTGACCCATTTCGGGTTCTTGAACCCGAGCTTGGTCGGCACGCGGATCTTGATCGGATAGCCATAGGCGCGCGGTAGCACCCCGCCGGCGAAATGGGTGATGATCTGGGTCTGGCTGTGCAGGGCGGTCGGCATGTCGAGGGTCGTCGAGTAGCGATCCTCGCAGCGGAAGGCGACGTAGCGCGCGCCGGTGTCGGCACCGATGCGGGCGAGGAAATCCGACAGGACCGGCCCGCTCCATTCGCCGATCGCGCTCCAGCCCTCGATGCAGACATGCTCCGTGATCTGGGTGCGCGCCGGAAGGGTCATGAGGCGCTCGAGCGTCCAGGGCGTCTTGTCCGCCGCCCGGCCCTCGATGACGAGCTGCCAGTCCGCGGCCTCGATCTCCGGCGCATCCTCGACGGGAAAGAAGGCGTTGAAGGGAAACGGGTCGGTGACGTCGGCGCGGCCATAGCTCGGCGCGAGCCGGTCGGGGTTGAACAGGCGGGCCTGGACGCGATCGTTGAAGGTCGAGATCAGGCGCAGCAGCCGTTCCGCCGAAACGCCGTCGGTGACCGTGCACCCCGTCAGGAGAGTGAGCGACCCCAGGCTCGCGGCCGAGCGCAGAAAGGTTCGCCGGGCGGGATCGGGCAGGAGGCGCGCGGCGTCGCGGACCAGAAGATCGGCGTCGACGCCGGGGATGAGGCGCTTGCGGATCACGGGGTGCTCCTAGCGACCGAGGATCATGGCGCGCAGGGTTCGCGGCACCAGAAGGGCCATCGCGGCATGAACGAGGACAAAGGCGACGATGCCGGCCATGGCGAGGAAGTGGACGAGCCGCGCGCCCTGGAATCCGCCGAACAGCATGGTGAGACCCTGCAGCTGCACCGGCTTCCAGATGGCGAGGCCGCTCGCGATCACGAGGATGATGAGGCCGAGCACCCCGGCATAAAGCAGCTTCTGGATCGCGTTGTAGGAGCCGCTCTCGTCATGGGCGAGGCGCCCGGTCAGCGCCGCCCGCAGATCCGCGACGATCTCACGCGGGCGGATCGGCCAGAGCTTGCGGCGATACCGCCCGCTCAAGATCCCGTAGCCCGCGAGAACGAGGAAATTGCCGACCAGCAGCCACATGGCCGCAAAGTGCCACTGCAGCGCGCCGGCGAGCCATCCGCCGAGCGTGATCGCATTCGGGATGGCGAAGGGCAGGATCGGATGGGCGTTGTGGATCTGCCAGCCCGACAGCGTCAGGATGACGATGGCGACGGCATTGATCCAATGGGTCACCCGAACGAGGGTGGGATGAAGCGGCGGCAGGGGCGCGACAAGGTCGGCGCTGGTCATGGCGGAGCCCTCTCGGATCTCGCCGCTTGCCGAAAGCGGCCGGGGCACTTGACCCCGGCCGATCCGATCGACAGGACGGCGGTCGGTCCGGTGCCTCAGTTGGGGAGCAGGACCGTGTCGATCGAATGGATGACGCCGTTCGACTGAAGGACGTCGTAGATGCTGATCGTGGCGACATCGCCCTTCGCATCCTTGATGACGATGTTGTTGGGGCCGTTCATCATCGCGACGAGCGATTCACCGGCGAGCGTCTTCAGCGTCGCCTCGCCGCCACCCTTCTTCACCATCTTCTTGAGCGCGACATAGGTCAGCTTGCCGGGCACAACGTGGTAGGTGAGGATCTTCGACAGCATCGCCTTGTTCTCGGGCTTCAGGAGCGTGTCGACCGTGCCGGCGGGCAGGTTGTCGAAAGCGGCATTGACCGGCGCGAAGACCGTGAACGGGCCCTTGCCCATCAGCGGATCGACGAGACCGGCCGCCTTGACCGCCGCGACCAGCGTGGTGTGATCCTTCGAGTTCACGGCGTTCTCGACGATGTTCTTGGTCGCGTACATGGGTGCGCCACCGACCATGACATCGGCAAAGGCCGGGCTGGCGGAAAGAACGGCGAAGCCGAGTGCGGCGGCGAGCAGCGAGGACTTGAGCGACATGGGTGTCTCCTTGTGTTGCGACACAGATTTCCTGTGGCCGGAAACGATGGTTCCAGCCGTCTGACGACGTCATTGGTTGATCAGCATTGACCGAAGTCTTGCCCGGCAGGGACCTTGACTGCGGCTGTTCAAGGAACGATTGGCGACGGGGGCCCGTTGCAGGGCAGCGTGTCACGAAAGCGTGAGGCCCGCGTGATCGCTCGGCCCTGGCGGCGCCCAGCTCCCAAACCTCGCTGCGTCATGCTATCGGACGCCCATGAACCCGGTCTTCGCCACCCTGCCCACGACGATCTTCGAGACCATGTCGCGCCTTGCCCGCGAGCACGACGCGGTCAATCTCGGTCAGGGTTTCCCGGATGATCCGGGCCCGGAGGATGTGCGCCGCGCCGCAGCGGACGCGGTGATGACCGGGTGGAACCAGTACCCGCCGATGATGGGGCTCCCCGTCCTGCGCGAGGCGATCGCGGCGCATTATCAGCGGTTCCAGGGCCTGTCGCTTGATCCTGCGCGCGAGGTCATGGTGACCTCCGGCGCGACGGAGGCGATCGCGGCCTCGCTCCTCGCCATGATCGAGCCCGGCGACGAGGTGATCCTGTTCCAGCCGATGTATGACGCCTATCTGCCGCTCGTGCGCCGCGCGGGAGGCGTGCCACGCCTCGTCCGGCTGACGCCGCCGGACTGGCGGCTGACGATCGAGGCGCTCGAGGCGGTCGCGACGCGACGAACGCGCGCGGTGCTCCTCAACAATCCACTCAATCCCGCCGGATCGCTGTTTTCCGACGAGGATCTCGCGGCCCTTGCCCGCTTCTGCGCCGACCGCGACCTGATCGCGATTTCCGACGAGGTCTGGGAGCATGTGGTGTTCGACGGGCGGCCGTTCCGCTCGCTGATGTCCTTTGCGGGCATGCGCGAGCGGACGATCAAGATCGGATCGGCCGGGAAAATCTTCGCCCTGACCGGCTGGAAGGTCGGCCTCGTGGCCGCCGCGCCGGCTCTGATGGGCGTTCTCGCCAAGGCGCATCAGTTCCTGACCTTCACCACGCCGCCCAACCTCCAGACGGCCGTCGCCTATGGCCTCGGCAAGGAGGACGGGTATTTTCAGGGCATGCGCCAGACGCTGCAGCGCTCGCGCGACCGCTTCGCCGAGGGACTGACGCGGCTCGGTTACGGGGTGCTGCCGAGCGCCGGCACCTATTTCCTGAACGTCGATCTTGCCGCGAGCGGCATTGCGGAGACGGACCAGGACTTCTGCCTCGATCTCGTCGCGCGCCGCGGCGTCGCGGCGATCCCGGTCTCGGCCTTCTATGCCGAGGAGCCCGTCACCTCGATCGTGCGCTTCTGTTTCGCGAAGACCGATGCCGTGCTCGACGCCGCGCTGGCGCGGCTCGCGCGCTGAGCCTCAACCGCGCGCGCGGGGGTGCGCCGCGCGGTGGACGCGCAGGATCTCGGCCGTGTCGACCTTCGTGTAGATCTGCGTGGTCGACAGGCTGGCATGGCCCAGAAGTTCCTGGATCGAGCGCAGATCGCCGCCACGACCGAGGAGATGCGTGGCGAAGGAATGGCGCAGCGCATGCGGCGTCGCCGTATCCGGCAGCCCGAGCGCGCCGCGCATCCGCTCCATCGCCAGCTGGATGATGCGCGGCGACAGCGCCCCGCCCTTGGCTCCGACGAAGAGCGGCCCGTCGGGCGCGAGCGCAAAGGGGCAGAGGCTCAGATAGGTCTCGATCGCGGCGGCCACCTGCGGCAGGACCGGCGCCGAGCGTGTCTTGCCGCCCTTGCCGAGCACGGTGACGGCATCGCGCCCGCCGACCGGCGCGTCCTTGCGGCGCAGGCCGAGCGCCTCCGAGATGCGCAGGCCCGACCCGTAGCAAAGGGCGAGCACCGCCGCGTCGCGGGCGAGGATCCAGGGCGCGCGATCCTCCCCCGCCCGGCTGTCGGGATCGGTGACGCGCCGCGCCATTGCGGGCGAGAGGGGCTTTGGCAGACTCTGGCCGAGGCGTGGCCCCCGCATGGCGAGGAGCGCCGCGCCATCGCCCCGTCCCTCGCGCTGCAGGAACCGCGCGAAGGCGCGCGCGGCGGCGAGCGCTCGGGTCAGCGAACGAGGTTTCAGACCGTCGGCCCGGCGCTGAGCGAGATAGGCGCGAACATCCGCCGTGACGAGCCCAGAGAGATCGGCGAGGCAGGGAGGAGAGCCGAAACGGGTGCCGAGGAATCGCAGAAACGTGCAGACGTCACGGTCATAGGCAGCAAGCGTGTGCGGGCTGAGGCGCTTTTCGACGGCCAGCATCGCCCGCCAGCGCCCCAGCGCCGCGGCCGTGTCCGGCGCGGCGAGGAGAAGGGACGGGATCGGATCGCCGTGTGTCATACGGACAGTCTAGGCCGGCATGGTGAACGAGGCGTTGCCCGGCTCACGCCCGCAATCTTGGACGGATCCGGCCGACGAAGGCCGTGAGGATCACGGCGAGGCCGATCGCCGTTACCCAGGCGACCGACCAGGCTGCGAGGCCGCCGAACATCATCGTGGCGGCAGCGACGAAAACGGCGATCGCCGTGGGGCGCAGGATCAGGCTCGAGCGCTCGATGGCACGCAGACCAACGATGATCGCAATGGTCGCCAGCACCACGCCGACAGCGCCGAGTTCGAGCCAGAGCTGAAGGCCGGCATTGCGGGGCGAACCGAGCGGTGTGTTCGAGATCGTCCGAACGAGCGAGGCGCTCGCCTCGAAGCCCCAGCCGAGGCCCGGCCGTGAGGGGATGGCATGGGTCACGTCGCGCCAGACGGCGACGGTCTCGTCGCCCTGGCTCGGGATGAGGAAGCCGCCATAGACCGACATCAGCCAGCCGAGCCCGGGGGCGAGCAGCAGAAAAGCGAGGGCGAGGGCTCCGGCGATGCGGATCGTCAGGATCGGCCGCCAGAGCGCGCCGAGAAAGGCAGCACCCGACAGCACGAAGGCCGCCATCACCACGAGGTCGCGCACCAGCCATAGCGCAAGCGCGAGCACGGCGGCGATCGCCCAGGCGGGCCAGAGCCGGTTGCGGGCGAGAAGCGCCGCCGTCGCCGGCCAGACCAGCATGACGAGGAGCATGGCGGCACGCTGCGTCTCGGTAGCGCTGCCGGGGCCGATGACGTCACCCAGCGGCAGGCCGGGCAGAAAACTCGCGGCAAGCGTGACCGTCGCCATCGCGACACCGATCGGCGCAAGGTTGGCATCGCTCGGCCGCGTCTTTTCGGGCAGCGCGGCGACGGTCGCGAGAATGAGCGCCAAGGTCGCCGTCAGGGCGAGCAGACGGTCGGCGGCGGCATCGAAGCGCGGCGTCCACAACAGGCTCGCCGTCGCGAAAAGAAGAAGCGCGACGATCGCGATCGCGGGGAAAGAGCCGAGCTTGCGCAGGCTGCGCAGGAACGTCTGGCCGATACGCCCGTCGAGGGCCGCCGCCAGAAAGAGCAGGATCGTGGCGAGCGGCACGAAGACCGCCACCGCCCGCCGCGAGATGATCGCGAGCATCGGTACGAGCACGATCAGCGAAAAAATGCCGAGACGCGTCAGAAGACCCGCGACGGCGACCGCCGGGTCAAGGGGAACGGAGGCGTCTCGGCGGGACATGGTCGCGGCTCGGCAAACGGGATCGGAAAGCGGTGCGCCTCACAGCGCGCCGCCAAGATGCTCCGCAACCGTGAAGATGTCCTTGTCGCCGCGTCCACAAAGATTCATCACCATCAGATGATCCTTCGGCTTCTTCGGCGCGAGTTCGATCACCTTGGCGAGCGCATGCGCCGGCTCGAGCGCCGGAATGATGCCCTCGAGCTTGGAGCAGAGCTGGAACGCCGCCAGCGCCTCCTCGTCGGTCGCCGACAGATAGGTGACGCGACCGACATCCTTGAGCCAGGAATGCTCCGGCCCGATGCCGGGATAGTCGAGGCCGGCCGAGATCGAATGCGCCTCCTGGATCTGGCCGTCGCCATCCATCAGAAGATAGGTGCGGTTGCCGTGCAGGACGCCCGGCCGGCCGCCGGTGAGGGAGGCTGCGTGGAGGCCGCTCGACAGACCGTGGCCGGCCGCCTCGACGCCGTAGACCTCGATCGAGGCATCGTCGAGGAAGGGATGGAACAGACCGATGGCGTTCGACCCGCCACCGATCGCGGCAACGAGGCTGTCCGGCAGGCGACCCTCGGCCGCCATCATCTGCTCGCGCGTCTCGCGGCCGATCACCGACTGGAAGTCGCGCACCATCATCGGATAGGGGTGGGGACCCGCCGCCGTGCCGATGCAGTAGAACGTTTCCTCGACATTGGTGACCCAGTCGCGGAGCGCTTCGTTCATCGCGTCCTTCAGCGTCTTCGAGCCGGACTGCACCGGCACGAGTTCGGCGCCGAGCATCTTCATGCGGAAGACGTTCGGCTTCTGCCGCTCGACGTCCACGGCGCCCATGTAGACGACGCATTGCAGGCCGAAGCGCGCGCACAGGGTCGCGGTCGCGACGCCGTGCTGGCCGGCGCCGGTCTCGGCGATGATGCGCTTCTTGCCCATGCGGCGCGCGAGCAGGATCTGCCCCAGAACGTTGTTCACCTTGTGGGCGCCGGTATGGTTGAGCTCGTCGCGCTTGAAGTAGATCTTCGCGCCGCCGAGATGCTCGGTCATGCGCTCGGCGAAATAGAGCGGGCTCGGACGCCCGACATAATGCGTCAGATAGGACGCCATGTCCTTCTGGAAGGCCGGATCGACCTTGGCCTCGGCATAGGCCTTCTCGAGATCGAGGATCAGCGGCATCAGCGTCTCGGCGACGAAACGTCCGCCATAGATGCCGAAATTGCCGCGCTCGTCGGGACCATTGCGGAAGGAGTTCGGCTTGTCCTGGATCGTCATGGTCGATGGCCTCTGAGACTGGCGAAGCCCTCGCGCGCCGCGGCGACGAAGGCGGTGATCAGGTCGGGATCTTTTTGGCCCGGCGCCGTCTCGACACCCGACGACACATCGACGCCGGCGGGGCGGACATGTCGGATCGCGTCGGCGACGGTTCCAGGATCAAGACCGCCGGATAGCATGAAGGGGATGCGTCGGTCGAGATTTTCGAGGATCGACCAGTCGAAACGGCGACCATTGCCGCCGGGAAGCGCCGCGTCCTTCGGCGGCTTGGCGTCGAGGAGGATGCGGGCCCCTGCCGCGGCATGAGCCGGGACGGCGTCAAGATCCGCGGCGCTCGCCACGCCGATCGCCTTCATCACCGGCAGGCCGGTCCGCTCGCGGATCGCCGCGACCCGCTCGACCGTCTCCGCGCCATGAAGCTGGAGGAGATCCGGTCGCACGACGTCGATCATCGCCGCGAGCGCGTCATCCTCGGGGTTCACCACCAGAGCGACGATCGCGGCCCGTCCCCGCGCCCGCGCCGCGAGGATCTTCGCGCGTTCGGGCGCAACGTTGCGCGGGCTTTTGGCAAAGAAGACGAGGCCGACCATGTCGGCGCCGGCGGCGAGCGCCGCGTCGAGGGTATCCTCGGTCGACAGGCCGCAGATCTTCACGACATCGGTCGCGCGCAGGGGCCCTCGCTCGGGGATCTCGCTCGTCATGACGCCTTCATAGCGACGAAGCGACCGCCTGGCGACCGACAACAGGGTCGCAGACGCAAAGAAAAAGGCCGGTCACGGGACCGGCCTGAGAAGTAGGGGTTGAACCTTGAAGGCCGCCTCGGCGAACCCGATCCGGTCGCAGGACCGGGGGGCTGGGGGGCTGAGGTTTCCGGAAAAGGACCGGACCGGGCGCCGAGGCAACGCTGTCTGTGTCGCACCCGCCTGCGGCACGCGCTTGACGGCTTCATGGCGAAACCATGGAATCGCTGACGTTCGCGTGAGGTCGCGACGCGCCGCGGCCACAGGGACGGTTCGCCCGTCGAGCGGGATCTGCTAGACTGCCATCCATGTCCGATCACGCCGACACGCTCCCTCCTGATCCCGCCGATGCCACGCCGGCCACCGCCCAGCATCGATCGCGACTGGAGATCGGCCTCGCGCTCGTCGCAGCCGTCGCCGTCGTGTCGGTCGCGCTCGTCCTATGGAGCACGCATGGGCCGGCCGTCTTCCTCGCCTATGCCGAGGCCGCCTGGGCGCTGTGCTTCTGACCGACGCCGCGGCCGTCGCGCGAGAACATGCTCCGTCTTCTCCCAGCCATGGGGATCGCGCGCGAGCTGAAACAGGGCGCGCCAGGCCGCAATCGACAGGGCGCACCAGTACAGCGGAAACAGCGCGATCACGAAGGGGTTCGGCATCCGACCGAGGCGGAGACTGCCACGGATGGCGACCGCGATCGCGACCCCATGCCCGAGGAGAAGGCTCGCGAGACACACATGGCGCAGGCCGAGAAGCAGCGGATCGTCGGGAAGGCCACTCGCAAACGTCCTGACGAGAAACAGCAGTGAGATCGGCCCGAGAAGCGACGCCGCGACGATCCCGCCGGTCATCAGAAAGAAGGCGAGCGCGCCGGCCGGGCCGATCTCGGCGAGGAGCCGCGCGGGATCGCGGCTGTGGACGATCATCGTCACCATCCAGCCCTTGAGCCACCGCGTCCGCTGGCGCAGCCACGCCGCCGGCGTCGACGGCGCTTCCTCGAGGGTCGTCGCGCTCATCATCGCGGCGCGATAGCCGAGCCGGTCGAAGCGCAGGCCGAGATCGGCGTCCTCGGTCACGTTGTAGGCGTCCCAACCGCCGACCCTTCGCAGGATCTCGGTACGGAAATGGTTCGACGTGCCGCCCAGCGGGATCGGCAGATCGAACCGTGCGAGGGCCGGCAAGAGGACATTGAAAAGGCCGGCATAGTCGGCGCGGAAGAGCGCCGGCAGCCAGCCCTGCTGGCGGGGATCGATCGCGAGACGCGCCTGGACGACGGCGAGGTCGCGCCCGCCCTCGCGGAACATCGCCAGCGCCTGCCGCAGCTGCAGGGGCTCCGGCCGATCCTCCGCGTCGAAGACGACGAGAAAGGTCCCACGCGCGAGGGCGAGGCCGATGTTGCAGGCGCGCGGTTTGGTGCGCGGCCCGCCTGCCGGAAGGCGGACGAGCCGGAAACCGGCCGGCAGGTCGATCGCATCGAAGGCGGTCAACGTCACGCGGTCGTCCGCCTCGACGAGAAACAGCACGTCGAGGCGGGCCGTCGGATAGTCGAGCCGGCTGAGACTCTCGACGAGGCCAGTGACGGCGGTGGCCTCACGATAGAGCGGCACGAGGATCGTGTAGAGCGGCAGATGGTCCGGATGGGCGAGGCAGGGTTCGGTGTGCGGCGGAGCCGGCTGCATCAGGGCGAGAAAGCGCCCGATGGCGACGGCGAGGAAGAAGACGGCGCCGAGCGCCGCCATCAGGAGGGCCGCGCGCCCTTCGGCATCGATCAGGGCGAGGCCAAGGGCGGCGGCGAACAGCGCGGCCGTCCAGCGCTGCCAGGGCCGGGCACCGCCACGACAGGACAGGTCGCGATCGCGCCGCGCCAGCGTCTGCGTCGCACGATCAACGAGACGGACGCCATCCGCCGCGACCGCGAGATCGAGGAGGGTCTGGGGGGTTGCGAGCGCGATGCGCTCCGCGGCGGGCGGATCCTCCGCGAGAAGACCCTCGAGCCGGGAACCGGTCGGCACGACGGCGAGGCGCCCATCGTCGAGGCGGATCATGCCGGCGCCGATCGCGGCGGCGGCATCCTGCCCCGGGAGGGCACGGTCGAGCCCAGGCAGGGCCAGCATCCTGTGCGTCGCGTTCGCCAGCGCCGCGGTCGCGCTCGTGGCGAAGCTCGCGGGACCCCGTTCGATGACGGCTGCGAGCGTACAGCGCTGGCGCTCGGTCTGGCGACGCAGGGCCGCGAGACGGGAGGGGCCGAGGCCGCCGCGGATCAAGGCGTCGGCGAGGCGGGTGTCGAGATCCACAGTGCTCATCGCGGCGCGCGCCGGCTTCTCTGGCCGTTCGCGTCGTAACGGAAACGAGCCATCCGCTGCGGCCATGGCGTCCCCCCATCATGCGTGCAAGAAATCCCTTCGACGACCGTCGACAGAACACCGGACGAAACGGGAGTCGGCGTCGTGTTTGGACTTGGGTGGCGCCGATCCGCCCGCTAGACAGACAGTGTCGATGAAAGGCCGCGTCTGGACGAGAACGGACGAAACCGCATGGATCAGCACGTGAGATCATCACGGTTTCTATACCAAAAGTTGTTTCTGTTGTTTGCTTCAACTATTTGGGTAGTGCTCGGGCTCTTGTCGCCCGTCATGGCGGATGACATCGCGTCGTTCTGGGATCCGCGGCGGCGACCAGAAAAACCCGATCTGCGGTCGGTCGCCCAGATCCGTTTTCTGACGGCGGACGACTTTCCGCCCTTCAACTTCGCCGGTCCCGACGGCGCGCCGGTCGGCTTCAACATCGATCTTGCGCGAGCCGTCTGCGAGGAACTGGCCCTGAGCTGCACCATTCAGGCGCGCCGCTTCGACACGCTCGTCGACGCCCTTGTCGCGAACGACGGCGATGCGGTGATCGCCTCGCTCGCCGTCACCCCCGCCCTGCGGCGGCGGCTCGGTTTCACGGAGCCGTATTTCCGCACACCCGCGCGTCTCGTCGGCAGACGCGACGGGACCGCTGCTCCACCACAGGACCTCGCCGGCCTGAAGCTTGGCGTCGTCGAGGGCTCGTCCCACGCCGCTTTCGCCCGCGCCTTCTTTCCGCGGGCGACGATCGTCGCGGCGAAAACCCCGGATGAGGCACGGTCGGCGTTGCGGTCGGGATCCGTCGATCTCGTTTTCGGCGACGGCGTGTCCCTTGCCTTCTGGCTCACCGGGGACGCCTCCGGGGATTGCTGCCGTTTTGTCGGCGGTCCCTTCCTCGAAAGCCGGTTTTTCGGCGAGGGGTTGAGCGTCGCCGTGCGCCGCGAGGATGAAACCCTGCGTCACGCGATCGATCACGCGCTGTTCCGGCTGTGGGAGCGCGGCGTCTATGCCGATCTCGTCCGACGCTGGTTTCCGCTCAATCCCTTCCAGCCGCCTTCCTGAAGGGCATCAGCAAGGACCACAGGATCTGCGACGGCCCGTGATGCTGGTGCTCGGACAATCCGAGCACGAGGCCCGCGCGCCCGGCGGCGGGTTCCGCCGTGTAGACGCCGAAGAGACGATCCCACACCGAGAGGAAGAAGCCGAAATTCGTATCGGTTTCGCGCTGATCGATCGAGTGATGGGTCCGGTGCATGTCGGGCGTGACGATCAGGAGCCGCAGCCAGGGCTCGATCCGCGCCGGTATGGCGACATTCGAATGGTTGAACTGCGCGGCGGCGTTGAGAACGATCTCGAAGACGAAGACTGCCCAGGCCGGAACGCCGATCGTGACGATCACGGCCATCTTGAACAGCATGGACAAGACGACCTCGATCGGATGGAACCGCAACCCGGAGGTGACGTCGAGATCGCGGTCGGCGTGGTGCATGGCATGGACGCGCCACAGGATCGGAATGCGATGTGACAGCACGTGCTGCCAGAACAGGGCGAGGTCGAGGATCAGAAAGCCGACGAGGCCCGCGGCAAGACCGGTCAAACCGACATATGCCAGAAGACCGATATCATGCTGCTCGGCATACAGCGCCGCGGCGATCGCGGCACCGGGCAAGACCAGACGCAGGATTGCGACGTCGATCACAAGGATGCCGAGATTGGTCAGCCAGCGCAGCGGTTTTCTCTCGCGCAACGCGCGCGCCGGCAGGGCGACCTCCCACAGCGCCATGACGGCAAAGACCCCAAGGAAAACGGCGGTCCGCGCCATCGTCGGATCAAACAGCATCGACACAGTCATGGGCGAGGACAGTCTCACGGCTTCAACTGAAGCGAGCCTTGACGATCACGAAGCCGCGGTCGACCGCATCGTGATCACGACTGCGCGAGCCATGGGGCTCAGACCGGACCTCCGCTGCGCGACAGGCTTTCATAGCTCTGGCGAAGTTCGGCGAGAGCCTCGTCGATTTCCTGTCGCTGCCGCTCCAGCATGGCGATCTGCTCCTCGAGCGCCGTCGCCGACAGGGCGAGGCCGGGCCGCGTCATGTCGGCCTGCTCCACCATCGCCCGGATCTCGGACAGCGTGAAACCGAGCTTCTTGCCTTTCAGGATCAGGGCGAGCCGCCCGCGGTCGCGCTCGTCATAAAGCCGCGCCTGTCCCTCGCGCCGCGGGGAGAGAAGACCCTTGTCCTCATAGAACCGCAAGGTTCTCAGTGAAACTCCGAACTCGCGCGCCAAGTCACCGATCGTATGCGTCAATACATTTCTACCACTTTGGTCTGTTCTTGGAACGCTTGAGACACCAGCGGCACCATGCCGATCTGCCATAAGACCCTCCGACCCCGGCAAACGTCACGTCTTCGACGATGATCTTCTGGTCTTGCCGGGCATCGGGCACCAGATAAATCCTTTGCCTGCGAAACAGTCAATCCTCCGACATGAAAACTTGCGTAAAATTAAGTGTCGCGATTGTGCCATTTCGGTACGAGTTAACGGCCTGTTTACCATCACAGGCGAGGCTTCCCCCGTCGAATACCAAAAGGGTGCGAATCACGATGCGCGCCGGAGTCGCTGGCTCCGTGCCCGCGTCGGAGTTCCGGGAGCCACCATGAAGCAGAGCGTCCAGTCCAAGGTCGCAGCGCCGTCGGCAACCGCCGGCGAAGGCACCGTCAAGACCGCCGAGCGGGCCGGGACCTCGGCCGCCCGGGCGGCCCAGAAGGCGCAGGATCAGGATGACGGACGGGACTACCGCTCGCCCCTCGACGTGCTCGCCGAACGGCTCCAGCGCCTGAACCGCACTTCCGCCGCCGTCGTGCGTGAAACGACCGCGGACGAGACATTGGTATCGGAAACCCTCCTCGAGCACCTCCGGCAGGCGGAACAGCGTACCGCCTCCATCTTCGAAGCGCTGCTGCGCCGCAATGAAGAGACCGAAGCCCGCACCGCCGCGGTGATCGAGACGATCGCGCTGTCGACCCGCGAAACGGAGGCCCGCACCGCCAATGCGCTGCAGGCCGTGGCGCAATGGATCGAGGCAGCCGAACAGTCGCCGCGTGTCGCCATCAGCGAGGCGATGGAGAAGCGCGCCGCCGATCTCGTCGACACGGTGGCACGCCGCCTCGACCAGATCGAGGAGAAGCTGCCCAAGCTCGACGAGGCGATCGCCGCCCCGCTGCGCAGCGCGATCGAGCGGCTGGAGGGTCGGCTCGAAGGTCTTGCCAGCGAAAACCATGCGCTGCGCGAGCTGCCCGACACGTTCGCCCGCGCCGCCGCCGACCTCGACAAGAAGCTCGCCGACGTGGCGAAGCGCCTCGAGAAGGTGCGCCAGGCGCCAGCCGCTGCCCCCGACCCGGCCCAGGCCGACCACGTCGCCCGCATCGAGGCCAAGCTCGCCGGCATTCTCGAGACGCTCTCGACGAAGCCGACATCGGCCGAGGGCGACGACCATCGCCTCGCCACTGCGATCGAGGAGATCGCGACGCGTCAGCGGGAACTCGACTCCGCCTTTGCGCGCCGCGGCGCCGAGGATCCGACCGCGGCGGCGGTGACGACCCTCGTCGCCCGGATCGACGGCATGGAAAGCGACCAGCGCGCCCGCACGGACGCGCTCGGCGAGCGCCTCGACAAGATCGTGTCGGAGCGCGACACGGCGATCGACCCGGCGCTCACAGATCTGCGCGGCGACATCGCCGAGATCGCGCGCGCCA
Organism: Labrys sp. (in: a-proteobacteria); assembly: GCA_046344875.1. GTDB lineage: Bacteria > Pseudomonadota > Alphaproteobacteria > Rhizobiales > Labraceae > Labrys. The sequence continues at coordinate 165,338 of JBKDKQ010000062.1, forward strand.
TCGCCGAAGCGTCGCCCGTGCGTGCGCTCGAAAGCCTCGAGCAGCAGATGACGGCGCTCGCCGCCAAGCTCGACGCCTCGCGCGATCGGGGCGTCAGCGACCAGATCCTCGTGCCGATCGAAAAGCTGCTCGAGGACCTCGCGCGCAAGCTCCTCTCGGTCAAGCCGGTCGGTCTCGACGAAATCCAGACCGAGATCCGCGGCCTCGCGGCGCGTTTCGACCAGGCGGTCGCCCAGGGCATCGACACCAGCGATTTCGAGGCGCTGGTGCAGAAGGTCGGCGCAATCCATGAGATGGTCGGGACCGTGGCCCGTCCGGAGGTGATCAGCGACCTCGCGGCTCGCGTCGAGACGCTCGGCGCCCGCATCGACCGCCTCGCCGGTACCGATCGCGACGCGGCCATGCTCGGCCGCCTGTCGCAGCATGTCGGCGAAATCCGCAGCCTGATGGACAAGCCCGGCTACAGCGAGGGTCTCGCGCGGGTCGAGGCGCGTCTCGACGCGCTGGCGGCCAAACTCGAGCGTCTCGCGGCGCCCGGGCCAGGCATCGACCTCGACGATCTGACCCGCCGCATCGACCTGATGCACAAGGCGATCCAGGAAACCCGTCCGGCGCCGAGCGCCGCCGACATCGATTCGGTGAGTGCCGCCGTGTCCGACATCCGCGAGCGCGTCGACCTGGCGCTCGAGGCGCCGCGCGGCGCTCCGGTTTCCGCCTCGCTCGAAGGCATGATGCACAAGCTCGCCGAAAAGCTCGACGCGGCCCAGAAGCCCGGGGCCGACGAGAGCGCCTTCGCGGCGCTGGAACGGCAGGTCGCCCGGATCGTCGAACGGCTCGACACATCGCCGGCGGGCGAGGGGTCCTCGGCGGTCGAGCGGCAGCTCGGCGAACTCGTCAAGCAGCTCGAGGAAACCCGCAGCGTCGCGGCAGACACCGCCCGACGCGTCGCCGAGGACGTGATCGAGCGCAAGACCGCCGGCGGCGACAGCGTCCAGCGCGACATCGCCGACCTGCGCAGCGCCTATGACACGACCGATCGGCGCATGACATCGGCGCTCGAAGCCGTTCACAAAATGCTCGAAAAGGTCGTCGAGCGTCTGTCGGACCTCGAAACCGATGCGCCCGCGCGCAACGAGCGGGCCCAGCCGGCTGCGCCGCAGCGCGATATCGTGGCCGAGCTGATCAGCGAGGTCGAGGCCCGCGGCGCGCTGAAGGGGGCGACGCCGAGCCCGACGCCCGCTCTCGCGGCCATGGCCGACATCAAGGCGGAAACCGCCAGGGTCGAGATCACGAAGGCCGAGATCGCCAAAGCGGAGGCTGCCAAAGCGGAGGCTGCCAAGACGGAGGCTGCGGCAACCGAGCCGACGAAGGCGGAGGCCGACAAGCCCGCCGCCCGCCAGCCTCTGATGCCGGACCTGCCGGCCGACTTCCCGCTTGAGCCCGGCGCCGCGCCACGGCCCGCCGATATGACGCAGACCGGACAGGCGGAGGCGTCCGCCGAGCCGCCGGCGCCGCTCGACGCCCGGTCGAGCTTCATCGCCGCAGCCCGTCGCGCCGCCCAGGCGGCCGCGGCCGAGGTGAATGCCGGCAAGGCGAAGCCTGGCGCCAAGCCCGAAGCGGCCAAGGAACCGACCAAGGAGACCGCAAAGAGTGCGGCCAAGGTCGAGGCGGCCAAGGCGATCACGGGCGAAACCGTCGTGACCGATCCCGCCGCACCTGCCGGCAAGGCGGGCGGCGGTCTCAAGTCCCTGTCCGGGCTGCAGCATCGGATCCGTGATCTCTATGTTCGCCGTCGCCGGCCCATTCTGATCGGCCTCGCCGCTCTCGTTCTGGCGCTGGGTTCGCTGCAGGCGGCGCGGCTCGTTCTGCCGCAGCTGCGTTCGGCACCGGTCGCCGCGCCGGTTTCGGCACCGGCCGCCCCTGCTCCGGCCGCTCCCGCACCCGCCGTCGTCGATCCGGCCCAGCCGGCCGCGCCGGCCGACGCCGGCAAGCCCGCGGGCGACCAGCAAGGCAGCCTCGCTCCGGCATCGCGCGCGATCGAACCGGCTGCCACGGTGTCAGACGCCGTCGTCGGTCGGGCCGAACCGGCCGCGGCCGCGCCCGTCGTCGCCGCGGGACCCTCCGTCCCCTCGCTCAACGAAACCATGGCGGGTGCCGCCGATCTGTCGGTCACGACCGGCTCGGTTCCCGGCGTGCAGGTGGCGGCGCTGCCCGAGGCGCTCGAGGACGCGGTAAACAAGGGCGTTCCGCGCGCCCTGTTCGATCTCGGCTCGCGCCTCGCCGATGCCAAGGGCAAGCAGCGCGATCTCGACGGTGCCGCGATCCTCTATCGCAAGGCCGCGGAGGAAGGCTTCGTGCCGGCGCAGTACCGACTGGCAGCGATGTACGAGAAGGGCATGGGCGTCAACCGCGACACCAAGACCGCTCTCGACTGGTATCGCCGGGCAGCCGATGGCGGCAACGTCAAGGCCATGCACAACATGGCGGTCCTCTATGCCGAGGGCGCCGCGACCGGCAAACCGGACTACGCCCAGGCAGCAATCTGGTTCCGTCAGGCGGCCGATCACGGGCTGCGCGACAGCCAGTACAATCTCGCCATTCTGACAGCGCGGGGGCTCGGCGTCACCGCCTCGCTCGAGGGGGCGTATCAGTGGTTCTCGCTCGCCGCCAATCAGGGCGACGAGGATGCCGGCCGCAAGCGCGACGAGGTCGCGACCAAGCTGGACGCCGGCACGATCGCCAAGCTCAAGACCAAGGTCGCCGAGTTCGAGGCGAAATCGGCGCCCGTTCTGGCGAATGAGGAAACCTTGCCGAGCGTGAACTGGGACAAGATGGCGAAGGATGCGAGCGGCGCCTGAGGGCGTCGCCGATCCGCCTAGAGAATCTCGGCATAGGCGCCGAGAAGCTCCCACAGATAGGACAGGCGTGGGCGCTCGACGTGCAGGCGCAGTCCGTCACGATATCGGTAGGCGATGAGCGTGATCTCGGCATGGCGCATCATCGCCGCGCCGCCCGAGGCCGGTGCCGGCGCGCGAAGATCGACGCCACCACCGCGCGCAAGAACGTCAAAGGCGGCCGGTCCCGTCAGCGTGATCATCACCAGAGCCTCACCGAGATCGCTCGACGCATAGCCGGCTGCATCCCAGGCGGAGGCCTCGCGCAACGCCCCGATGGCCGGTGAGACGAGGAGGACCCGGTCGATGCCGAGCCGCACCGCATAGGTGTCATCATCGATGATCGCGTAGGGCCCCTGTGCCGCGAGCCCGGGCCGCAGCGCCGCGAGACCGGCTTCGACCGCGCCGCTGATCAGGGTCTGGCGCGGCGCCTCGATCACGGCGCGGAAGCCGTACCCGTCGAGGCGGGCGCCGTCGGGGTCGAGCGCCGGTGGCCAGAACGTGCCTGCGTCATGCATCGAGGCGCTCGCCTTTCGGGTCGAGGAAGCAGGGTTCGACGATACGCGCCCGGCGCCTGCTGCCCAGATGGTGGATGTCGATCATGTCCCCGAGCCGCGCGCGGCCATTCTCGACGAGCCCGAGCGCGATCGGCCGGCCGAGCGTCGGACTGAGATAGCTCGTGGTCACATAGCCGATGCTTCTGGGGCGCTCGCCCGCCAGATAGGCGGCATGGGCGCCATTGCCGAGCGGCTCGTCGCCCTCCGCCGCGAGACCGACGAGCTGTCGTCGGTTCCCGGCCTGCGCCGCCTCGAGGAACAGGGAGCGACGGCCGACGAACTCGTCCCTGCGCTTGTCGCGCGGGCCGGTCATGCCGAGATCATGCGGCATGGTGGTGCCGTCCGTGTCGCGGCCGACGATGATGTAGCCTTTCTCGGCGCGCATGAGACTGAGCGCCTCGAGGCCGAAGGGGGTCGCGCCGAGCGGCGCGCCCGCCTCGATCAGGGCCTGCCACAGGCGCCCAGTAAGCGAGGCTGGCACCGAGATCTCATAGGATCGATCACCGGTGAAGCTCACCCGCGCGACGCGGGCAGAGCGCCCGGCGAAAAGCCCGGCGGCGAGGCCCATGTGCGGCAACACCGCGTCGTCGAGATCGACGCCGAGACCGAGCGCCTCGACCAGTCGCCGCGACCTCGGGCCGCTGACGGCGATCGTGCCCCAGCCGGCGGTGAGATCGTGGATCACGACCCGGCGCGTGTCGAAACTGTCGTGGCGCCAGGATTCGAGCGCCGCGAGGACGCCGGCCGTATGCCCCGACGAGCAGGAGACGAGGAAACGGTCCTCGGCGAGCCGGGCGAGCACGCCGTCATCATAGACGACGCCGTTCTCGCGCAGCATGAAACCGTACCGGATCCGCCCCGGCTTCAGCGTCGAAACGGTGTTGTAGTAGATGAAATCGAGAAAACGGGCGGCATCAGGCCCCAAAACCTCGATCTTGCCGAGGCTCGAGGCATCGAACAGGCCGACCTGGCCGCGCGCTGCCATCACCTCGGCGCGGATCGCGGCGGCCTCGTCGGGCCCGCCGCCATAGCATCGTGGCCGCAGCCAGCCGCCATAGGCGTCGAGCCGGGCGCCGAGCCGGCGATGCGCGTTTTCCGCCGGCAGACGCTTGAGCGGATCCATCAGCGTGCCGCGCCGCATCCCGACGATCGCCGTGAAGGGAACCGGCGTGAAGGGCGGGCGGTAGGTCGTGGTGCCGACCTCGGGAATGCTGCGATCGGTGATCGCCGCCATCAGGGCGAGCGCGTTCATGTTCGCGGTCTTGCCCTGGTCGGTCGCCATGCCGAGCGTCGTATAGCGCTTGAGATGCTCGACCGAGCGATAGTTTTCGCGCGCGGCGAGTTCGACGTCCTTGGTGGTGACGTCGTTCTGGAAGTCGATCCAGGCACGGCGCCTGAGGCCGGGCTCGGGCCAGGCGGGTTCGATGCCGAAGGTCTCGCCGCGGCTGGTGACCCGCGGCGACCGGCCCATGGCGCCGCCGCCGGCCGCATGCCCCTCGAAGACGCAGCTCTGGAGATCAAAGGCGCCGTTCGCCGCGCCCGCCACCAGCATGCCGGGAGCGAGATCCCCCGGCACGAGCGCCGCCAGGCGTCCGTCATAGCGCAGTTTTCCGCGCGCCTGACAATGGAGGTGCACGGTCGGGGTGAAGCCGCCCGACATGGCAAGGCAATCGGCGGCGATCAGCGTCGCGCCGACCTGGACCCCGGTGACGGCGCGCGTGCCCATGACGCCCTCGATCCGCTCGCCGATCCGCAGCGTGACACCCATCGCGCGGGTCTCGTCGGCGATCGTCGGCGTCACGCGCGGGCGATAATCGACCACCGTGACGGTTGCCCCGGCACGGACCAGCGACGAGGCGACGGGATAGGCCGAATCATTGTTGGTCGCGACGACGATGCGCCGGCCCGGCAGGACGCCCCAGCGCGTCAGATAGGCCTGGACCGCCTGCGCCGACATCACACCCGGCCGGTCATTGTCGGGGAAGACGAGCGGACGTTCGATGGCGCCTGCCGCCAGCACGATCTGGCGGGCGCGGACAAGATGCAGCCGCTCGGGGGCCCAGCCGGGTGCATCGACCGCCTCGCGCTCGAGAACCCCGACGAGGCCGTGGTCATAGACGCCGAAGCCGGTCGAGCGTGTGAGGAGGGTCGCACCCGCATCCTGAAGCCTCTGCGCGACCTCCGCCGCCCAGACGGGGCCGGGGCTACCCTCGATCGTCTGATCATGGGCGTGCAGCGCGCCACCGGGTGCCGGACCGTCGTCGACGATCATGACCGAGCGTCCGGCCGCGCTCGCCGCGAGCGCAGCGCAGAGCCCGGCCGGACCGGCACCGACGACGAGGAGATCGACGCTGCGATGGACCTGATCGGCCTTGACGTCCGACGGCGTCGGACCGAGACGGCCGAGGCCCGCCATCGCCCGGATCCGTGGCTCGAACAGGTGCCAGTTCGGCCAGAGAAACGTCTTGTAGTAGAATCCTGCCGGTAGAAACTTCGCGAAGCGGTCGATGACGGCGAAGCGATCGGCTTCGGCCGTCGGCGACGCGTTGACACTGCGCGCCACGAGGCCATCGGTGAGCGGGACGGTGGTCGCCTGGAGATTGGGTCGCGTCCGCTCGCCGAGGGTGACGTCGACGAGTGCGTTTGGCTCCTCGACGCCGGCGCCGTAGATGCCGCGCGGGCGGTGATACTTGAAGCTGCGCCCGACGATCCGCACGCCGTTCGCCAGCAGAGCCGAGGCGAGCGTGTCGCCGGCGAAGCCGCTATAGGCACGCCCGTCAAAGGTGAAGCGCAGGGGCTGCGCGCGATCGATCGCGCGGCCGCCGGTCGCGAGGCGCGTCGGCCCCGTCATCGTCGCTCCTCCGCCGCCGCGTCGATCCTGAAGCTGCGCGCGACCTCATGCGTCACCGGGTTGCGCTCCATGGCGAAGAAGAGCCCGCAGCCGCCCTGATGCGACCAGATCTCACGGCGCACACCGCGGCTGTTGTCGCGCTCGTAGAGATAGGCGGCCCAACGCTCCGCCGGCACGCTCTCGGCAGGGGCCGGGCGCAGATTGCCGAGTTCGCCCTCGTAGTGGAACTCGACCTCGTCACGCGGACCACAGAGCGGGCAGGGAAAGAGATGCATGCGGGGCTCCTCAGTGCGCGATGCCGGCACCCGCCGCCTCGTCGACCACGGCGCCGCGCGCGAAGCGATCGAGGCCGAAGGGACGGGTGATCGGGTGGTGCGTGCCCTCGGCGATGACATGGGCCATCAGATAGCCGCCGGCCGGGATAGCCTTGAAGCCACCTGTCCCCCAGCCGCAATTGATGAAGACCCCCGGAACCGGGGTCGGACCGAGGATGGGTGAGGAATCCGGACAGATGTCGACGATGCCGCCCCATTGCCGCAGCAGCCGAAGCTGGGCGAAGGCCGGAAAATGCTCGACGAGACCCGAGACGACCGCATGGCTGACGGCGAGATTGCCGCGCTGGGCATAGGAGGGGATGCGGTCGAGCCCGCCGCCGAAGACGAGCTCGCCCTTGTCGGACTGGCTGACATAGACGCCGGTGCCAAGGCACGACACCACCGTGTCGAGGACGGGCTTCACCGGCTCGGACACCATGGCCTGGAGGCAATAGCTCGTCAGCGGCAACCGCAGGCCGGCCTTCGCCGCGAGCACGCTCGAATGGCCGGCGACGCTGATCGCGATGCGATCGCTGCGCACGAAGCCCTTGCTTGTCTCGACACCGACGCAGCGCCCGGCCTCGATGCGGAAATCGAGCGCCTCGCAGCCCTGCACGATGTCGACGCCGAGCGCCGAGGCGGCGCGCGCATAGCCCCAGGCGACGGCGTCATGGCGGGCGATGCCACCCCGTTTCTGCAGAACGCCGCCAAGGACGGGATAGCGCGCGTCCGGCCCGGTGGCCAGCAACGGCGCGAGCTTTCGGATCGTCGCCGGTCCGACCATCTCGCCGTCGACGCCGTTGAGCTGCATCGCGTTCGCGGTGCGGGTCAGCATTTCCATGTCGTGATCGGTGTGGCCGACCTGCAGCATGCCACGCTGCGACAGCATCACATTGTAGTTCAGTTCCTTCGACAGGCCCTCGTAGAGCCGAAGCGACAGGTCGAACAGATCGACGCTCTCGGGATAGAAATAGTTCGACCTGACGATCGTGGTGTTGCGGCCGGTATTGCCGCCGCCGATCCAGCCCTTCTCGATCAGGGCGACCCGGCGGATGCCGTGGTTGCGGGCAAGGTAATAGGCCGTGGCGAGCCCATGGCCACCACCCCCGATGACCACGACGTCGTAATCATGCCTGAGCGGCGGCGACTGCCAGGCCGGCCGCCAACCGCGATGCTCACGCAACCCCTCGCGGAGCAGAGCCAGTGCTGAGTAACGGGTCGACATAGGCGTCCGGCGGTTGTCAGTCGCGGCTAGGGTAGCGAAGTGGTGCGTTGCGGGAAGGGGCTTACCCTACGGAACCGACAAAGATTTCTTCACCGCGCGGGCCCGGGCCGAACGGTCAGACGGCGGCACGCAACTCACGCGGCAGCGGAAAGAAGACCGTCTCGTCGGCCGTCGAGACCGTTCCGATCCGCACCGTGTAGCGGTCGGCGAAGGCGGCGATGATCTCGTCGACGAGGATCTCCGGCGCCGAGGCGCCGGCGCTGATGCCGAGCGAGGTGATCGCTCCGAAACGATCCCAGTCGATCTCGTCGGCGCGCTGCACGAGGGCCGTGAGCCGACAACCCGATCGTTCGGCGACCTCGCGCAGGCGCTGCGAGTTGGACGAATTCGGCGCGCCGACGATGATCATGGCCTCGACCTGCGGCGCCACGGTCTTGACCGCCTCCTGACGGTTCGTCGTGGCGTAGCAGATGTCTTCCTTGTGCGGACCGACGATAGCCGGGAAGCGCTCCTTGAGCGCAGCGACGATGGCGCTGGTATCGTCGACCGACAGCGTCGTCTGCGTGACATAGGCGAGCGCGAGCGGATTGCGGGGCGCGAGCGTCGCGACATCCTCGAGCGTCTCGACGAGAAGAACCGTGCCGTCCGGCAACTGGCCCATGGTGCCGATCACCTCGGGATGACCGCGATGGCCGACGAGGACGACCTGACGGCCGCGTCGATGATGGATCTCGGCCTCGCGATGGACTTTCGTCACGAGCGGGCAGGTCGCATCGATGGCGATGAGATTGCGGGCGGAGGCTTCCGCCGGCACCGATTTCGGCACGCCATGGGCGGAGAAGATCACCGGGCGCGTGCCGTCCGGCACCTGATCGAGATCGTCGACGAAGATGGCGCCGCGGGTTTTCAGATCCTCGACGACGTATTTGTTGTGGACGATTTCATGCCGGACATAGACCGGGGCGCCGAAGTGTCGGAGTGCCTGTTCGACGGCGTCGATCGCCCGGACGACGCCGGCACAGAAGCCGCGCGGCGCGCAGAGCAGAATACGCAGAGGCGGTTTGGCGTGCGCCATCGGGTCTTCTTGCGCCATCGGGTCCTCAAGCCGTCCTGTCCCATATGCCGATGCAACCGCTGTTTCGTCAAGTCGACTTGACGCTACCGGGCCTGTGGCGGCACTGATGAGGGGACTGTCCGCGTCGGAAAACCATGCGCATTCTTGCCCTCGACACCGCCCTCGAAGCCTGTTCCGTCGCCGTGATCGACGAGGACATGGTGATCGCGCAGGAAACGGCCGGCATGTTGCGCGGTCACGCCGAGGCGCTGATGCCCATGGTCGCACGCGTCGTCGAGGCGGCAGGCGGATTCGCCGACATCGAGCGGCTGGTCGTCGCGGTCGGGCCGGGATCCTTCACCGGGCTGCGCGTCGCAATCTCCGCGGCCCGCGCGCTCGCACTGGGGCTCGGCAAGCCGTGCATCGGCATCTCGACGCTTTCCGCGATCGCCGCGCCCTATCTCGATCCCGCCGACGGCCAGCCCGTCGCGGCGGTGATCGACGCGCGCCATGGCAACGTCTACTTCCAGCTCTTTGCGTCGAACGCCCGCTCGCTGATCGAGGCGCGATGCCTGCCCGTCCGCGACGCGGCGCGCATGCTCGGTGGCGGAACGATCAAGATCGCAGGCCCCGGTGCCGCGTTGCTGGGCCAGGAGGCGACCGCGATGGGCGCCTCCTTCACGGTCGTCGACACGCGGCCTGCGGCTGACATCGTCTGGATCGGCATCCTCGGCGCGGCAGCCGATCCGCGCGAGGCGCCCCCGGCCCCGCTCTACCTCAAGCCGCCGGACGTCACGCCGCAGACCGGCGGCCGGGTCGCACGCCAATGATCCTGTCGCTCCTCGGCCGCGACCGCCCGCCGGTCGTCGCGATCCTGCGGGCCGGCGACGCGCAGGTCCTGTCGGCGATCCACGCGACCGGCTTCGAGCGTGGCTGGGACACGGTCGAGTTCGAACGGATGCTCGCCGACCCGGCCGTGATCGGCCATGCGGCGCGGCCCGGCGGGCGCGGCGAACCGCTCGGCTTCGCGCTCTCACGCCTCGCCGCCGACGAGGCGGAGATCCTCACCGTCGCGGTGAAGCCGCAGGCGCGTGGACGCGGGCTCGGGCGCCTCATCCTGCGCCAGCATCTCGCCCTTCTCGCCGGCCGCGGCATCCGGGCGATCTTTCTCGAGGTTGCCGAGGACAATGAGCCGGCTCTTCGGCTCTACCGGGCCCTCGGCTTCACCGAGGTCGGCCGGCGGGTCGGCTATTACCGCCGTGCCGACGGCAAGCCGGCGACCGCTCTCGTCATGCGCCGGGCGCTCGGCTGAGCGTCAGCCCCGGCTTCGCGCCAAAGCCACGATCTTGCGCATCACGGTCGGCAGCGCCTCCTGATCGAGCGTTACGAGCGGGACGAAGCGGGACGCGCCAGGCGCCGGCGTCGAGGTCGGGACCGTCGTCGCAAAGACGAGGATGCGCAGCTCGAAATGGGTGAAGACATGGCGGGCCTCACCGGGCAGCTGCCGCCAGCGCGCCGTGATCGGGGCATGGGCCGGCGCCGCGGCGGGATCGAACTCGGTCTCCCATGGCGTCGAGGGGATCTCGGTCATGCCGCCGAGAAGGCCCTTGTCGGGCCGCTTGCGCACGAGAACCGTGCCGTCCGCGCGCTCGACCCAGAAGGCGACGCCCTGCCGGAGCGGGCGTGCCGGTTTCGCCCGTTTGCGGGGAAACTGCTCCTGCGTCCCGGCCGCCCGTGCCGCACAGGCGCCAGACCAGGGGCACAACACGCAGGCGGGCTTTCGCGGCGTGCAGATCGTTGCGCCGAGGTCCATCATCGCCTGGGCGAAGTCGCCGGGGCGCCGGTCGGGCGTCACGGCCGCGACCTTCGCGCGGATGGCGGGTTTTGCGGCCGGCAGCGGCGTCTCGATCATGTGAATGCGGCTCATCACCCGCTCGATATTGCCGTCGACCACGGCGGCCGGTCGATCGAAGGCGATGGCCGCGATCGCCGCCGCCGTGTAGGCGCCGATGCCGGGCAGGGAGCGCAGCCCCTCTTCCGTGTCGGGAAAACGGCCGCCATGCTCGGCGACGACCGCGCGGGCGCAGGCATGGAGGTTGCGCGCCCGTGAATAATAGCCCAGCCCCGCCCAGGCCTTCAGCACATCCTCGATATCGGCGGCAGCGAGCGCGACGACGCTCGGCCAGCGTGCCGTGAAGGCCTCGAAATAGGGCCCGACGGTCCGAACGGTCGTCTGTTGCAGCATGATTTCCGAGAGCCATACCCGATAGGGATCCGGCCTATCGCCCGGCAGGCTGCGCCAGGGCAGCACGCGGCGATGCCGGTCGTACCAGGCGAGAAGCTCGACTGCGGCAAGGCGCTTGACCATGGCGGCTCCGGGGGGAAGGATCCGGCCCTGTGTGGCATTGGAACCGCCGGATGAACAAGCCCCGCCCGACCCGATCCCTCGGCGATCTGATGCAGCCGGCGCTCGCCGACGCGCTGAAGGCGCAGGGTTTCGCCGCCGCCGACATTCTCGGGCGCTGGCCGGAGATCGCCGGCGAGCGGCTCGCGGCCCAGTCCATGCCGGTGCGAATCGTCTGGCCGCCGCGCCCGAAAGCAGCGCCTCCGGACGCGCCACCCGACCCCGCGACGCTGGTGCTCAAGGTCGAGAGCGCCTTCGCCTTCGAGGTGCAGATGATGCAGGCCCAGATCATCGAGCGCGTGAACGGGGTGTTCGGCTGGCGCTGTGTCGGCAAGCTGCGTCTCAGTCAGGGCCCCGTCGCGCGGCCGAATCAGCGCCGGGCGCCGGCGAAACCCGTGGTCGCGCCGGACGAAGCGCGCCAGATCGCCGAGACGGTAGCCCCGATCGCGGACGAGGATCTGCGCGACGCGCTCCAGAAACTGGGCACGGCAGTCTTCGCCGACGCGGCGCGACGGCGCGCCCGGCGCTGAGACGCGGCGCCGGCCTCAGCCGCGCGCGCGGTCGCGGATCGCGGTGATGGTCGTCGCCGGCGTGATCGCTTCCGGCTCAATCAGGCAATGGAGGATCGCGGGCTTGCCCGAAGCGACCGCCCGCTCGAAGGCCGGCGCGAAATCCTCCGTCCGCTCGACGCGCTCACCATGGCCGCCGAAGGCTGCCGCATAGGCGGCGAAGTCCGGGTTCTTCAGGAGCGTTGCGGACACGCGTCCGGGGTATTCGCGCTCCTGATGCATGCGGATCGTGCCGTACATGCGGTTGTCAATCAGGATCACGAGGATCGGCAGGTCGTACTGCACGGCGGTCGCGAATTCCTGGCCGTGCATCATGAAACAGCCGTCACCGGCGAAGGCGATCACGGTCTGAACCGGGTTCAGTCGCTTGGCCGCGACCGCCGCCGGGACGCCATAGCCCATCGACCCGGAGGTCGGCGCGAGCTGCGTGCCGAACCGGCGGAAGCGCAGATAGCGCTGTGGCCAGATGGCGTAATTGCCGGCACCGTTGCAGATGACGGCATCGGCCGGGAGCCGGTCGCGCAGCCAGCGCATCGCCTGACCATATTGAAACGGACCCGGGATCGGCGCCGGCTCATCGGTCCAGGCATGAAAATCCGCATTGGCCTGCCGGGTCTCGCCCGACCAGGGCAGGTCGTTTGGCGGCTGCATACCCTCGAGAGCCGCCGCAAAGGCTTTTGGCGTCGCGTGGATGCCGAGCGCCGGCTGGTAGACCCGGCCGATCTCCTCAATCGAGGCATGGACATGGACGAGCGTCTGGCGCGGATTGGGAATGTCGACGAGCGTGTAGGAGGAGGACGGCATTTCCGACAGGCGACCGCCGGCGAGAATCAGCAGGTCCGCCTCCTTGATGCGGGCGGCGAGCTTCGGGTTCGGGCCGATGCCGACATCACCCGCATAATTGGGATGGTCCGCCGGAAACAGCATCTGGCGGCGGAAGGAGGTGCCGACGGGCAGGTCGAAACGCTCGGCAAAGCGCACGAGCCGGTCGACGGCGACCTGCGACCAGCCCGAGCCACCGGCGATGACGAAGGGGCGCCGCGCCTGCCAGAGCAGGGCCTGCAGCCGCATCATGTCGGCATTGCCGGGCCACGTCTCGGCTGGCTCGATGCGGGCCACGTCGGCGACCATCGCCGTGTCGATGAGGACGTCCTCCGGCAGCGCGATCACGACGGGCCCGGGTCGGCCCTGCATGGCGACGCGAAATGCCCGCGCGACGATCTCGGGGATGCGCTCGGCGCGGTCGATCTCCACCGCCCATTTGGCGAGCGGGCCGAAGAATTTCTCGAAATCGACCTCCTGAAAGGCCTCGCGACCGCGCATGCCGCGCTCGATCTGGCCGATGAACAGGATCATCGGGGTCGAATCCTGCATGGCGATGTGAACGCCCGCCGAGGCGTTGGTCGCCCCCGGCCCGCGCGTGACGAAACAGATGCCGGGGCGTCCGGTGAGCTTGCCGGCCGCTTCAGCCATCATCGCGGCACCGCCTTCCTGGCGGCAGACCGTCACGGCGATCGCCGCGTCATGGAGAGCATCGAGCACGGCGAGATAGCTCTCGCCCGGCACGCAGAAGGCATGCTCGACCCCCTGGGCGATCAGGGCGTCGACGATCAGGCGGCCGCCGGAGCGGGAAACATGGGGCTGTGTCATCGCTTGGCTTTAGCCGATACGGCCATGGGCCGCCAAGCGTGGAGATGGAAGCGGCGAGACGGCATGGGGGCCGCACCCTCCATCGTCCATCACTCGCCGAGGCAGCGATGGCGCGGAAAGGCGAAGACCCGCTCATCGCCCATCACATGGGCGGTGAATCCGTCGCGGAAAAGCGGCCGGAAAGCGGGATCACGCACGTTGAGACCCCCGGCATAGGCACCCAGCGCCGGCAGAATGAGGCGCGTTCCGTCGCCGACGAAGCAGCGCCGGCGGATCGATCGCCCGCGTGCGGCGACGCGGGCGACGGGATGGAGATGGCCGGCAATCTCGCCCGGTGCCGGCGTCTCGCGCGGCTCGTGCCGGAAGGTGAGCGGACCGATGGTGAGTTCGGCCATCGCATCCCCCGCCAGATCGGACGGCGCCTTCGGATCATGATTGCCGGCGATGAACACCGCTTCTCGGCGGGCGAGGAGGCCCGTCAGCTTCTCGCGATCCGGGAAGGCGAGGCGGGCCTCGGCGCGACGATCGTGAAACGTGTCGCCGAGGAAGACGAGGCGCCGCGGCGCGTGACGCGCGATCAGGCGGCCCAGACGCGCCAGCGTCGCCGCCGTGTCGTAGGGCGGCAGGAAGACGCGGCGCTCGGCATAGGCCGATCCCTTCTCGAGATGAAGATCGGCGACGACGAGAAGGCTTTCGGCGGGCCAGACGAGCGCACCGTCGGTCGTCGCGACGAGGGCGGCACCCTGGACGGTCACGTCGGCATCGCCGCTCGCGCGTCTCATCGCCACCTCATCCGCGCGCACCGCCTGCGTCACCCGTCGCCTCCTCGATCAGATCCTCGGCCGCTTCCGCGAGCACCGCGTCGGTCGCCTCGCCATAGACGGGCTCACGCCCGACCTCGAGCATGATCGGCACGGCGAGCGGCGAGATCCGCTCCAGCCTCTTATGAATGATTCGCCCGCGACTGCGCGACAGCATCTCGCCGAGCCGGGCGATGTCGAGAAGGCCCGAGGCCGCATCGGCGCGAGCGGCGCGCAGGAGGACATGGTCGGGCTCGTGCCGGCGCAGCACGTCGTAGACGAGGTCGGTCGACATGGTCACCTGTCGCCCGGTCTTCTCCTTGCCGGGGTGACGGCGCTCGATCAGGCCGGCGATGATGGCGCAGGTGCGGAACGTGCGTTTCATCAGCGCCGATTCGGCGAGCCACTCCTCGAGATCATCGCCCAGCATGTCCTCGTCGAAGAGCTGGTCGAGGGCGGCGCGGCCCATGTCGGAAAGGCCCCAGACCGCGATGGCGTAGTCATTGGCGACGAAGCCCATGGGCTTGAGCTTGGCGCGCTCCAGCCGGCGTGTCAGCAGCATGCCGAGCGTCTGATGGGCGAGCCGGCCCTCGAACGGATAGGCGACGAGGTAATGCCGTCCGCCGCGCGGAAAGGTCTCGACGAGCAGTTCGCCGGGCCGGGGCAGGACGGATCGATGGGACTGGAGCGACAGCCAGTCGGACACCTGGTCCGGCAGGCGCGGCCAGGCGGCGGGATCTGCCAGAAGCCCGCGCACCCGCGCCGCGAGGTGGGTCGAAAGCGGAAACTTGCCACCGGCGAAGGAGGGGATCTTGGGGTCCGTCGTCGGCGCCGTGCGCGAGACCATCACGTCCTGCTCCGCGATGCCCTCGAAGCGCAGCACCTCGCCGGCGAACAGGAAGGTGTCGCCGATCGTCAGCGTCTCGGCGAAATACTCCTCGATCTCGCCGAGAACCCGGCCGCCGAAGCTGCGCTTGACGCTCGCTCCCTCCGCCGTCGCGCGGCGCGGCGGCCCGGAGGTGGAGGGGTCCATGTACCAGGGCAGATAGGCGACCGGTTTCTGTGCGGGTGCCGGAGCCGGCGGAGCGGCGGCGGAGCGGGAGCGCCCGAGCCGGACCTTGAGGAGCTCGGCCTCCACGATCGTGCCGACATTCATGCGATAGGCTTGGGCGACCGCAGGCGAGGAGACGCGCCAGAACCCGTCCTTGCCGAGCCTGATCCGGGCAAAGCGCTCATAGGAGCGCAGCGCATAGCCGCCGGTCGCGACGAAGGCGACGACATCGTCGAAGGTCGCCCGGTCGAGCGACCGATAGGGTTCGGTCCCGGTCACTTCGGCATAGAGCGCATCCGCCCGGAACGGCGCGCCGCAGGCGACGCCGAGAACGTGCTGGGCGAGAACGTCGAGACCGCCGGTCCGTGCAACCGGCGTGTCCTGCTCGCCCGCCGCCGCGGCGTCGACCGCGGCGCGGCATTCGAGGACCTCGAAACGGTTGGTCGGAACCAGGAGGGCCCGCGAAGGCTCGTCCAGCCGGTGATTGGCGCGGCCGATGCGCTGGAGGAGCCGGGAGGCGCCCTTGGGCGCGCCGAGATTGATGACGAGATCGACATCGCCCCAGTCGATGCCGAGATCGAGCGTCGAGGTGCACACGACCGCCTTCAGGCGGCCTGCCGCCATGGCGTCCTCGACCTTGCGGCGCTGGCTGACGTCGAGCGAGCCGTGATGGAGGGCGATGGCGAGGCCGTCCTCGTTGAGCCGCCACAATTCCTGGAAGGTGAACTCGGCCTGCATGCGCGTGTTGACGAAGACGAGCGTCATCTTCTGCGCCTTGATGCGCCGATAGACTTCCGCCATGGCATGGCGCGCGGTGTGCCCGGCCCAGGGCAGGCGTTCCGCCGTCTCGAGAATTCTGAGGTCGGGCGCGGCACCACCCTTCGTCTCGACGAGGTCGGCGCGCGTTTGGGACCCGCCGCCGCCGAGCCAACGCCGCAGTTCGTCGGGATCGCGCACCGTCGCCGAGAGACCGACGCTGGTGTGGCCCGGCGCCAGTGCCTTCAGCCGCGCGAGCCCGAGCGCGAGAAGATCGCCGCGCTTGGACGTCACGACTGAATGGAGTTCATCGACGATGACGCGCCGGAGGCCCGCAAACAGCGCCTGCGCCTCGCGGCTCGCAAGCAGCAGCGCCAATTGCTCCGGCGTCGTGAGGAGAATGTCGGGCGGCGCGGTTTTCTGGCGCTGGCGCTTGGCCTGCGGCGTGTCTCCGGTGCGCGTCTCGACGCGGATCGGCAGGCCCATTTCGGCGACGGGCCGCTCGACATTGCGCGCCACGTCGACCGCAAGCGCCTTGAGCGGGGAGAGATAGAGCGTGTGAAGCCCCGTTTCCTGCTCCCCGCCCGGTGCCGATGTGGCAAGATCGATCAGGCTCGGCAGGAAGCCCGCGAGCGTCTTGCCGGCGCCGGTCGGCGCGATCAGCAGCGCCGAGCGGCCCTTGCGCGCGAGATCGACGAGCGCGATCTGGTGCGGGCGCGGCGCCCAGCCGCGCGCGGCGAACCAGGCCTCGAAGCGATCGGGCAGGCGGGGCGGGATAGGAACGGTTTCGTCGGGCACGTCCGGAAGGGAACCAGACTTCGACGGTTCGGGCCAGTAGGGAACCGTCGCTGTTTATTCGTCGACCTTCAGCGCGGCGATGAAGGCTTCCTGCGGGATGTCGACCTTGCCGAACTGGCGCATCCGCTTCTTGCCTTCCTTCTGCTTGTCCAGCAGCTTGCGCTTTCTGGTGATGTCGCCGCCATAGCATTTGGCGGTAACGTCCTTGCGAAGCGCGCGGATGGTCTCGCGGGCGATGATCTTGGCGCCGATCGCCGCCTGGATCGGGATCTGGAACATGTGCTGCGGGATCAGATCCTTGAGCTTCTCGCACATGGCGCGGCCGCGGCTCTCGGCCCGCGCGCGGTGGACGAGCATGGAAAGCGCGTCGACCGGCTCGGCATTGACGAGGATCTGCATCTTGACGAGATCGCCCTCGCGATAGTCGGTCAGATGATAGTCGAAGGAGGCATAGCCCTTCGACACCGACTTCAGCCGGTCGTAGAAGTCGAAGACGACCTCGTTCAGCGGCAGGTCATAGGCGACCATCGCGCGCTTGCCGACATAGCTGAGGTCGATCTGGATGCCGCGCCGGTCCTGGCAGAGTTTCAGGATCGAGCCGAGATAGTCGTCGGGCGTCAGAATGGTGGCGCGGATCCAGGGCTCCTCGATCGAGGCGATGCGCACCACGTCGGGCAGATCGACCGGATTGTGCAACTCGATCTGGCTGCCGTCGTTGAGATTGACGCGATAGACCACCGAAGGAGCGGTCGCGATCAGGTCGAGGTTGAACTCGCGCTCCAGCCGCTCCTGGATGATCTCGAGATGCAGGAGGCCGAGAAAGCCGCAGCGGAAGCCGAAGCCGAGGGCTGCGGAGGACTCCATCTCGTAGGAGAAGCTCGCATCATTGAGGCGCAGCTTGCCCATGGCGGCACGAAGATCCTCGAACTGGGCGGCATCGACGGGGAAGAGGCCGCAGAAAACCACCGGCTGCGCCGGCTTGAAGCCCGGCAGGGCGGCGGCGGTCGGCTTGCGCTCGTCGGTGATCGTGTCACCGACACGGGTGTCGGCGACTTCCTTGATCGAGGCGGTGATGAAGCCGACCTCGCCGGGTCCGAGTTCCTGCACGGCTTCCATCTTCGGCCGGAAGACGCCGACGCGCTCGACCTCGTAGACCGCGCCCGTCCCCATCATCTTGACGCGCGAACCCTTCTTCAGATTGCCGTCGACGACACGCACGAGAACGACGACGCCGAGATAGGCGTCATACCAGCTGTCGACGAGCAGCGCCTTCAGCGGCGCCTCGCGGTCTCCCTTCGGCGGCGGCAGGCGCGTGACGATCGCCTCGAGCACGAGATCGATGTTGAGCCCGGTCTTTGCCGAGATCGGCACAGCGTCCGAGGCGTCGATGCCGATCACGTCCTCGATCTGCTCCTTGATCCGCTCGGGCTCGGCCGCCGGCAGGTCGATCTTGTTGAGGACCGGGACGATCTCGTGATTGGCGTCGATCGCCTGATAGACATTGGCGAGCGTCTGCGCCTCGACGCCCTGCGAGGCGTCGACGACAAGGAGCGACCCCTCGCAAGCGGCGAGAGAGCGCGAGACCTCGTAGGCGAAGTCGACGTGACCGGGCGTGTCCATCAGATTGAGGACATAGGTCCTGCCGTCCTTGGCCTTGTAGTGCAGCCGGACGGTCTGGGCCTTGATGGTGATGCCGCGCTCGCGCTCGATGTCCATCGAGTCGAGGATCTGGTCGACCATCTCGCGATCGGTCAGCGTGCCCGTGGCCTGGATCAGGCGGTCGGCCAGCGTCGACTTGCCGTGGTCGATATGGGCGACGATCGAGAAATTGCGGATATTGTCGATGGTTTCGGTGCTCATGGGGCGCGCCATAGCAGACCGCGCGGGCTTCGCCTAGCGGAAGCGGCGCCGCATGGCCGCGCGGCCGGGGCCGCGGGCCTTTTGTCTCATGCCTGCAGTGCTGCGGGCGCCGGCATGGAAAGCGCCGGCACCCGATCAGCGTCTTGTTGGTCAGCCGAGGCCCCCGACGCAGATATACTTGACGTCGAGATAGTCCTCGACGCCGTACTTCGAGCCCTCGCGGCCCATGCCGCTCTCCTTGACGCCGCCGAAAGGTGCCACTTCCGTCGTGATCAGCCCCTCATTGATGCCGACCATGCCGTAGTGGAGCTTCTCGGAGACGCGGAAGGCGCGACCGAGGTCGCGGGTGTAGAAATAGCTCGCCAGGCCGTACTCGGTGTCGTTGGCCATGGCGATCGCCTGTTCCTCGGTGTCGAACTTGAACACGGGGGAGAGCGGGCCGAAGGTCTCGTCGCGCGCGACCATCATGGCCGGGGTCACTCCGGTGATGACGGTCGGCTCGAAGAACGAACCGCCCAGCGCATGGCGCTTGCCGCCGGCGACGACCGTGCCGCCCTTGGAGACCGCGTCGGCGATGTGTTCTTCGACCTTGGCGACCGCCTTCATGTCGATCAGCGGACCCTGCTGCACGCCGGGCTCGAGGCCGTTGCCGACCTTGAGCGCATTGGAGGCGGCGGCGAGCTTGGCGACGAAGGTGTCGTGGATGCCGGACTGGACCAGGAAACGATTCGTGCACACGCAGGTCTGGCCGGAATTGCGGTACTTGGCGATCATCGCACCCTCGATGGCGCGATCGACGTCGGCGTCGTCGAAGACGATGAAGGGTGCGTTGCCGCCGAGCTCCATCGAGACGCGCTTGAGGGTCTTCGAGGCCTGTTCGACCAGAAGCTTGCCGATCGGGGTCGAGCCCGTGAAGGTGATCTTGCGCACCGCCGGATTGGCGCTCATCTCGCCGCCGATCTCGCTCGCCGAGCCGGTGAGGATGTTGACGACACCGGCGGGAATGCCGGCCATCTCGCAAAGCGCGCCCCAGGCGAGACCCGAATAGGGCGTCTGCGCCGCCGGCTTGATGACCATGGTGCAGCCGACCGCGAGCGCGGGACCGAGCTTCCTCGCGATCATCGAGGAGGGGAAGTTCCACGGCGTGATCGCCGCGACGACGCCGACGGGCTCCTTCGTCACCAGGATGCGGCGGCCGGCCCAGGGCGAGGGGATAACGTCGCCATAGATGCGCTGCGCTTCCTCCGCGAACCATCGGACATAGGCGGCGGAGAAGTTCACCTCGCCGCGCCCTTCCGTCAGCGACTTGCCCTGCTCCATGGTCAGGAGCGTTGCCAGCGCCTCGGCGTTCTGCTCGATCAGATCGGCGAGCTTGTGCAGGATCTTCGAACGCTCCTTGGCGGTCTTGCCCCGCCAGCCGGGCAGGGCGGCCGAGGCGGCGTCGATGGCGCGCGCGGTCTCGGCGCGGCCGCAGACGGGGACGGTACCGAGTGTCTCGCCGGTCGCCGGATCCGTGACGGCGGCCGTCTTGCCACTGTCGGCACCGATCCACTGGCCGTTGACATAGGCGGCCTCGCGCTTGAACTCGAGCTTGTGAAGCATGGGAGAACCCTTTTTCTCGATGAATGGCTCGCTATAGCACGCGGCGCGGCGGCCGCGACAGGTGAGCGCGACAGGTGTCTGCCTCGGTGCGTCAGGCCATGCCGAGACCGGAAAGGCCGAGGACGACGACCGCGAGCAGCACCAGCGTCGCGGCAAGGACGATCGCCATGGGCCGCCAGCCGAGCTTCAGCATGGCGACGAGCGAGGTCTGGAGCCCGAGTGCCGCGATGGCGAGGAACAGCCCCGCCTGGCTGAGACCGAGCAGCACGGTGCGCAGCGCCTCCGGGATCAGGCCGAGGCTGTTCACGGTCGCGAAGACGACGAACATGATGGCGAAGACCGGCACCGGCGCCTTGGCGCGACCGGCATCGGCGCCGGCGAAAGCGAGGCCGATGATCAGGACGACCGGCAGCAGCAGGAAGACCCGGAAGAGCTTCACGATCGTCGCCGTGTCGCCTGCCTCGGCCGAGATGCCGTAGCCCGCGCCGACCACCTGGGCGACGTCGTGGATCGTCGCGCCCAGCATGATGCCGTTGACGTGATCGGAATAGCCGAGCGCGTGACCCAGCAGCGGATAGAGGATCATGGCGACCGTCGACAGGGCGTTGACGGCGAGGACGACGAAGGCGGCGTCCGTGTCGCGCCGGTCGTCCTTCGGCAGCACCGAGGCGATGGCGAGCGCGGCCGAGGCGCCGCAGACCGCCGTGGCACCGCCCGCAAGTGCCCCATAGGCGCTCGACGCCCCGAAGAGCCGCGCCGCCGCGATGCCGGCGAGGAGCGTCACCGCCATGGACCCCATCACCAGCGCCGCCGTCCCGAGCCCGAGCGCGGCGATGTCGCCCAGCGCGATGCGCACGCCGAGGAGCGCGATCGCGACGCGCAGCAGCTTCTTCACCGCCAGGGTGTAGCCAGGCTTGAGCGCCGGCCGGAGCGCGAGCGGGTTCAGCGCCATGCCGATGAGGAGCGCGACGACGATGCCCGGCCAGCCGGTCGCCCGCGCGATGAGCCAGCCGCACAGGGCGACCACACCCGCGACGAGGAGCCCTGGTGCGTGGCGGCGGACAAACCCGACCGGATCGGGGGTGGCGGGGCGCGTTTCAGACGTCATCGCTTCGACCAGATGCTCGGATCACCTTATCCCAGCCCCTGTCCCGGGCTGGAGCCAGTCGATCGCGAAGAACGGTGCCATGTCCTGGTCCTAGGCGGCGAGGAAGGAGCGCAGGGCCGCAAGCGTCTCGCCCGGATTCTCCTCGGCGACGAAATGGCCGGCGTCGATCGCGATGCCCTCGACCGACACCGCCCATTCCCGCCAGACCTCGAGCGGCGAACGCCCGGCGCCCGGAATGCCCGCCGCGCCCCACAGCGCGAGCATGGGAACGGCGATCCGCCTGCCGTCGGCGCGGTCGGCCGCGTCGTCCTCGCGATCGACGCCCGCGCCGGCACGGTAGTCCTCGCAGCAGGCATGAATGCGGGCGGGATCATTGAAGGCGTCGCGATAGGCGGAAAGAGCCCTCCGGTCGAACGCCGCGAGCGAGCGCGCCTTGGTCCAGCTCGCGAGCGTATGCTCGAGCCAGGCGATCGGCGCACCCCCGATCAGGGTCTCGGGCATCGGGTCGGGCTGGGCGAGAAAAGCCCAGTGGTAGGTCTTCAGCGCCCGCGCCGCGTCCATCCGGTCCCACATTTCGAGCGTCGGGACGATGTCGAGAACGGCAAGTCGCGACAGGCGGCCGGGATGGTCGAGCGCCAGCCGATAGCCGACGCGCCCGCCGCGATCATGACCCACGAGCGCGAAATGGACGTGACCGAGTGCCTCCATCGCCTCGACCACCGCCTGTGCCATGGCGCGCTTCGAATAGGGCCGGTGATCGTCGGTCGTCGGCGGGATCGACGACCAGCCATAGCCCGGCAGATCAAGGAGAATGACGGTGCGGTCGCGGGCGATCTCGGCGGCGATCCGGTGCCACATGATCTGCGTCTGCGGAAAACCGTGCAGCAAGAGGACCGGCGGCCCCGACCCGGCCGAGCGTGCGAACAGGCGGCCGGCACGCGTGTCGAGCCAATGGGCCGAAAATCCGGGAAAAAGGTCGTCGCCGACGGTCATCGCGGCTGCATAGCCCGGATCAAGGGCCCGCGGAAGGGCGGAGGATCCCCGACCGTCAGTGCCGAAGGTGCGTTGCCACCACCGAGCGTGATCCCATACCAAACTCTACTAATGGGCAAGATTTCCGACGACACCACGTATAATCCATGGTAACAATTGAAACCATTGGTGCGACGGGCGATTGCCATCCCAGACCGCCTGACGGAGGCTTCCATGCCTCATGACTCCTTCAGTGCCTCATCACGCCTGCCGACAGAACCGCTTCGCGCGGCCATCTTCGCACGCGACGAAACCGCGGCCCGCACCGCCCGCCTCGCCGTCGGTGGCGCGGGGCCGGTCGAGATCGACACGTTCCGGTGGACGGATGACTGCATTGCGGCGGTCGCCCGCGGCGAGCATGCGCTCGTCGTGGTCGATTCAGCCTCGATCGGCCTCGACGCCCTGCCCTTCGCCATCGCCCTGCGCCGTGCCGCGCGCGCGGGCCTGTGGCTCGTGCTGATCGGCAGCGTTCGCGCCTCCGAGGAGATCAAGGCGCTGATCGAGGCCGGATACGACGCGGTGCTGCCGCTCGGCGAGGCAGGACAGAGGCTCACACGCTTCGTTCTCGACACCTATCCCGCCCCGGCCCGCGTCACGGCGATGGTCCGCCATCAGGGCGCCTGAACGGCGTTCAACCCCGCCCGAGGGCCCGCCAACCGATGTCGCGACGGCAGAACCCGCCCGGCCAGTCGATTGTGTCGACGGCGGAGTAGGCTCTGGCCTGCGCGGCCGCGAGGGTGCGACCGAGCGCCGTGACGCCGAGGACGCGCCCGCCATGGGCCAGAATCCGTTCGCCCTCGCGCCGGGTTCCCGCGTGGAAGACGAGAACGTCGTCGAGCGAGGCGGCGGCCTCGAGGCCCCGGATCTCCGACCCGTTCTCGACCGCGCCGGGATAGCCCATCGCCGCCATGACGACGCACAGCGCCGCCTCCTCCCGCCAGCGCAGGTCGAGGCTTCGCAGGGTGCCGTCCGCCGCCGCGATCAACGCGGTAAGCAGATCCGATCTGAGACGCGGGATCAGAACCTGCGCCTCGGGATCGCCGAAGCGGACATTGTATTCGATGAGCTGCGGCCCTTCGCGCGTGAGCATCAGGCCGGCATAGAGGATACCGCGAAAGGGGGCGCCGCGCGCGGCCATGGCCGCCAGCGTCGGCTCGATGATCTCGGCCATGACCCGGCGCTCGAGATCGTTCGTCAGGGCCGGGGCCGGTGAATAGGCGCCCATCCCGCCGGTGTTGGGGCCCAGATCGCCATCGAAGGCGCGCTTGTGGTCCTGCGCCGAGGCGAGCGGCAGAGCGTGGACGCCGTCACACAGTGCGAAGAAACTCACCTCCTCGCCCTCGAGGAAAGCCTCGACAACGATCTCGGCACCGGAGCTGCCAGCGAACTGCGCGTCGACCGCCGCCAGCGCCTCCTCGAGCGTCATCGCGACGACGACGCCCTTGCCGGCGGCAAGGCCGTCGGCCTTGATGACGATCGGCGCTCCCGTCGCGACGACATGGGCGCGGGCCGCGGCGTGATCGGTGAAGCGCGCGAAGGAGGCGGTCGGAATGCCGGCCTCGCGGCAGAGATCCTTGGTGTAACCCTTCGAGCCCTCGAGGCGCGCGGCGGCGG
Organism: Labrys sp. (in: a-proteobacteria); assembly: GCA_046344875.1. Classification (GTDB taxonomy): domain Bacteria; phylum Pseudomonadota; class Alphaproteobacteria; order Rhizobiales; family Labraceae; genus Labrys. The sequence goes on from JBKDKQ010000062.1 coordinate 189,477, forward strand.
CGGTCGGCCCGAAAGCCTTGATGCCGGCCGCGGCGAGATCGTCGACGAGCCCCGCCACGAGCGGTGCTTCCGGCCCGACGACGACGAAATCGATCACCTTTTCGCGGCAGAAGTCGATGATGCCGGCGTGATCGCGCGGATCCTGAGCGACCAGGACGGCGTGTTCCGCCATGCCGGGATTGCCGGGCATCGCGTAGAGGCGATCACAGAGCGGGCTCGCCGCGATCGACCATGCCAGCGCGTGCTCGCGTCCACCGGATCCGATCAGGAGGATGTTCATGGCCGCCTCGCGCTCCGCTCGCCGTCTGGGTCGTGCGCCTGCGAGTAGCGCATTGTGCCCGGCTTTGCCACGGTCGCGCGGACGATCGACCGCGATCGCGTTGCATTCCGCCGCTCGCTGGTCCAAAGGTCGGCCAAGGTCCCACGGCGAATCCCCATGCCCGACAAGCCCAAACTCGTGCTCGCCTCCGCCAGCCCGCGACGGGTGGCGCTTCTGGAACAGGCCGGCATCGAGCCCGACGCGCTCATACCAGCCGACATCGACGAGACGCCGCTCAGGGGCGAATCGATGCGCTCCCTCGTGCAGCGCCTCGCCCGCCAGAAGGCGGAGGCCGCGCGGGGTCTGACACGGACGCGGGCGGACCTGCCCGACTGCTTCATTCTCGCCGCCGACACCGCGGTCTCGTGCACCGGTCGCCTGCTTCCCAAGGCGGAGAAGGTCGAGGAGGCCGCCGCCTGCCTGCGTCTCCTGTCCGGCCGCACCCACCGCGTCATGTCGGGCGTCGCGGTGATCGCGCCGAACGGCGTCACCCGGCTTCGCCTCGTCGAGACGCGGGTGCGCTTCAAGCACCTCAGCGCCGAGGAGCTCGACCTCTACCTCGCCTCGGACGAGTGGCGCGGCAAGGCGGGCGGCTATGCGATCCAGGGGCTCGCCGGCAGCTTCGTGATGAAGATCGTCGGCTCCTACACGAACGTCGTCGGCCTGCCGCTTTACGAGACCGTGTCGCTTCTCGACGGAGAAGGGTATTCTGTTCGGGCTGGCTGGTTGAACAAGGCGGTGCCATGACCGGGGACGACGCGATCGGGCGGCAAAAGGCCGGGGCGGGCGGCCCGTCGCCCGTGCAGCCGCTGCGCGCTGCGAAAAAACCCTGTCCGATCTGCGGCAAGCCGCCGGTCGCGACGAACGACCCCTTCTGTTCGCCACGCTGCCAGCAGATCGACCTGTCGCGCTGGCTCACCGGCGCCTATGCCATTCCCGTCATCGAGGACGACAAGAGTGCGGTCTCGCGCGATCCGTCCGACGCCTGACGGCGGCTCACGAACACCCGTCTGCCCGCACCCTTGCTTGGAGGTCACGATGTCCGAGGCGGTCCGTTACGAGGCGACGTCGCTCGCGACCTTCGTCGAGGCGGCTTTTCACGCGATCGGCGCCGATGCGGCGACAGCCAGCGCCGCAACGCGGGCAATGATGCACGCCTCGCGTCTCGGCGTCGACAGCCACGGCGTGCGCCTGCTGCCGCATTATCTGAAGGTGCTGAATGGCGGGCGGGTCAACAAGACGCCGGCGCTGCGCGTCGAGCGCACCGCCAAGGCGACGGCCGTCCTCCATGCCGACGACGCGATCGGCCATCTCGCGAGCTATCGCGCGATGGAGGAGGCGGTCGCCATCGCCCGTGACAGCGGCATCGGCGCCGTCGCCATCAGGCGGCAATCGCATATGGGCGCGGCCGGCGCCTATGCCTATTGGGCGGCGGAACAGGGCATGATCGGGTTCCTGACCGCCAATTCCGATGCCTTCGTCCGCCTTCATGACGGGCGCGACGCCTTTCACGGCACGAGCCCCATCGCCTGGGCGGCCCCGGTGCCGGGGGAAAAACCCTGGCTTCTCGACATGGCGACGAGCGCCATTCCCTTCAACCGCGTGCTCCTCTACCGCTCGCTCGGCCGCACGCTTCCCGACAATGTCGCCGTCGACGATCAGGGGCGCACCACCACCGATCCGCATCTCGCCACCGTGCTGTCGCCGCTCGGCGGGGATTACGGCTACAAGGGCGCCGCCCTCGCGGGCCTTGCCGAAATCCTCTCGGCGACGCTGACCGGCATGAAGCTGTCGACCGAAATCTATCCGATGAACGGCGAGGACGTCTCGACGCCGCGCCAGATGGGCGGCTTCGCGCTCGCGATCGATCCGGGGGCCTTCATCCTGCGCGAGACCTATGGCCGTATCATCAAGACCTACATGGCGAACATCCGCCAGGCGGCGGCCGCCGCCGACGCGCCGGGCATCCCCATGGCGCCCGGCACCCGCGAATGGGCGGTCGAGGCCGGCCGGCTGGAAAACGGCATCCCGGTCGATCCCGACACGGTCCGCTCCTTTCACGAGACGGCGGCCGCGCACGGCCTCACCCCGCCGGTCGCCCTCTAGTCGCGGCAGCCGCGTCCAACGGCCCGACCCTCACAGATCGAGGGTGAGCTGCGATTTCGGCGACGCGGTCGCGGCCTTCTTGCGCTTGCGGCCGGTCATCGGCAGGCCCGCCTTGCGGCTGCCATGGCGGTCAGCGATGTCGCGGGCGGCGGCGGCATGGCCGCGATCCTTGCGCAACGCATGGATCGCCTCCCGTGCCGCGCGCGCCGCGGCGGCGTTGTCGACGATCGGCGGCGGATAATCGAGCGCGGACGCGCCCGGCCAGAGCCAGGGTTCGTGGATGAAGCCCTCGGGCACGCCGGCGAGTTCCGGCACATGGGCACGGACGAAACGGCCGGTCGGATCCTGATCGTGGCCCTGCTTCACGGGGTTGTAGATCCGCACCGTGTTGATGCCGGTGGTGCCCGACTGCATCTGCACCTGCGGCCAGTGGATGCCGGGCTCGTAGTCGACGAAGCGGCGGGCGAGGATCAGCCCCGTCTCGCGCCAGGGCAGCCAGAGATGGTAACTCGCAAAGGACATCAGCATGGCGCGCATGCGGAAGTTGAGCCAGCCATGGCGGTCGAGCGCACGCATGCAGGCGTCGATGAAGGGATAGCCCGTGCGGCCGTCGCGCCAGGCGGCGAGGCGCTCGGGATCCGCCGCCGCCGGGCGCAGCGCGTCATAGGCGCGATGGAAATTCCGGAACTCGATAGACGGATCGTCCTCGAGCTTCTGCATGAAATGGCAATGCCAGTGTTGCCGCCCGGCAAAGGAGATCATCGAGCCGCGCCAGCGCCGCGCATCGGGGCTCGCGTCTCCCTTCAGATCGCGCAGCCTCGCCCAGGTCGCCTGCGCCACCTCACGCATCGAGAGCGTGCCGAAGGCGAGGTGGGGCGACAGGCGCGAGCTCGCGTCGAAGGCGGTGACCGGGCTCGACATCTCGAAGCGGTAGTCGCGGCCACGCCGCGTGAGGAAGCTTGCGAGCGTCGCGAGACCGGCCTCCCGTCCGCCCGGCTGGCGATCGGGGCAGGGATCGGGCGCAAGGCCGAGTTCCGCCGCCGTCGGGATGCGCGTCGGCCATAAACCGTCGATCGGCCCGAGCCGCGCCGGCGGTGGCGTCACCGGTTCCGCCATGTCGCGGTCCCAGGCCCGCGCCCAGCCGTCCCGTGTCTTCAGCCGCCGGACGACCCCGAACTGCCGTTCCTCGTGCCAGGGGATGCCCTCGCCCCGCGCCCAGGCCCCGACGGCCCGGTCACGGGCGAACGTCCAGCCGTTTCCGGTCTCCTCATGGCTCCACAAGGCGGCGATGCCGTGGGTCTCGTGGATCGATCGCAGCACGCCGACCGCATCGCCGACCGCGATCACGAGGGGCTGCCCGAGCGCGGTGAGCGCTTTCTGAAGATCGGCGAGGCTTTCGGCCGCGAACGCCCATTGTCGCGCGGAGGCATCGTCACCGGCCCATAGGCCGGGCTCGGCGATGTAGAGCGGCAGCACCGGGCCCGATCGCGCCGCCCGCGCCAGGGGCCGGTGGTCGACCACACGCAGATCGCGCTTGAACCAGACGATGTTGAGCGCTCGGGTCATGGCGGGCCGATGGGGCGAGGGACGGCCTCGGGGTCACAGTCGAGACATCGTCGTGTACGGATGCTGGCACGACGCCGGATCAACCGCACGCTAGCCGAGCGGGTCGCCGGGCGACAGCGGTCGCGGCGCCGCAGCCGGTCAGGGTGGCGCAGGATGCGCCGCCCGGGATGGAACGGGACCGACCAGCGCCCTCACGGCTGTGCCGTCATGGCGGCTGCGATCAGCGCGGCGTCCTCGATGCTGATCTCAAGGAGACCGAAGCGCAGCCGGTAACCCCAATTGGCGTCGTCGCGCGAGAAGCTGAGCCGACCGAGCAGCGGGCGGATCGGCGCGACCTCGGCCGCCCGCCATCTCACGTCCCGCCGCCAGGGTCTGAAGCCCGGCGCCATCTCGACCTGATAGGGCGGGCCGTCGATGACGGTGCCGATGGCGGTGAAGGCCTGCAGTCGCTCCCGTCCACCGAAGCGCGACACCGGCGAATAACAGACGATACCGTCGCCCGGCCCGATCCGCCGCAGCGGCCCTGCCTTGCCGTGACAGACCTGCATGATGCCGAGGCTCCGGCCGAGCGCGACATGCTCGGCCGAGGCGACGGCGATCCAATGGCGCACCGCGACGTCGGTCATAAGCGTGCGATCGCGTAGACGCGCAGCCGATGTCCGTCGGGATCGATCGCGACGAAACTGCGCCCGAAACCGAGATCGGTGGGCGGGAACGCGATGCGCGCCCCTTTTTCCAGCCATTCGGCATGGATGGCGTCGACATCAGCAGGGCTGCCGACCCTGAAGCCGATTTCGCTGCCGCCCCCTGCCGCGACTGGCGCCGGTTGCACCTCGTCGCTGGCCCAAAGGCCGAGCGCGAGCCCAGAGGGCAGGCTGAAGAGCGCGAAGGTCGGACTGGCATCGATCGGTTCGATGCCGAGCAGCGCGGCGTAGGCCCGCGCGCTCACCGCCGGATCGGCGACGTAGAGAAACAGGGTCTGGCTTTCGATCATCATGGTGCTCCGATCCTTGGTGGGACGGAGCCGATCCTAGGCGGAGCTGCTGCCAGTTTCCGGCAGGATGCCGCGGGTTGGATCTGATCGGGCTGTGATGCCCTGCATCTCGCGCCATTCCTTCATGAGAAGCTGCCGGCGCCGTGGATAGCGGGCCTCGAGCGCCGCCGCCGAGACGATCCGATCGGTGCGGAAATGCCGGAATCCGGCGCGCAGCTCGCACCAGCCAAGCAGCACGCGCACGCGGTCGAAGAAGGCGAGCCCGAAGGGCCAGACGATCCGTTCCAACACAGCCCCGGAGGCGTCGCGATAGGCGAGGGCGAGCCGACGCTCGGTGCGTATCGCCCTTCGCAGCAAGGCCGGGTCGACCCCGTCGGACGTACATGCGGCACCCGGGCCGACCAGCAGGGCGGAGGCTTCGAGGTCCTCGCGCAGATCGCCCGGCAGTACGGCGGCGATCCTCGTCAGAGCGCTCTGCGCCGCGTCACGCAGCCGATCATCGGCCCGGTCGGCGACCCAGCGCGAGCCGAGAACCAGCGCCTCGATCTCCTCCGGGGTGAACATCAGCGGTGGCAGCAGGAACCCCGGCTTCAGGACATAGCCGACACCGGGCTCGCCCTCGATCACGGCCCCCAGTGCCTGAAGGCTCGCAATGTCGCGGTAGAGCGTGCGGATGCTCACGCCGACCGCCTCGGCCAGCACTTTCCCGCTGACGGGACGGCGATGGCTGCGTAGGGCGTGCAGCAGATCGAAAAGGCGTTCGGACCGCGACATGCCTACCGAGTATACTCCTCCGCCGCTGCCGGAAAATGGCAGCATCCATCATGGGGCCGTTCAACACGGGCAGACACGGCCGAAGAGGTGGCCCGTTGATCGCAGCAACCCGGGTGAACCGGCGCCTCACCAGACGAGGGCGGTGATCGCCGCGTCGGGGGTGACGCCGTTGCGCGCGAAAAAGGGGGCGAGCCTCGTCGGATCGAGCCGCCCGTCCGCGCCCTTCACCTCGGCACCGTGGATCCCGGCCGCGACGAACAGCGCGCCGCACCCGATCGCTGCGGCGCCGGACAGGTCGGTGCGGACCGAATCACCGATGGCGAGTGCGTCGCGCGGCATCATCGGGCGCTTGAGCAGGGACTCGGCGATCGCAAAGGCCGCGTCATAGATCGGCCGATGCGGCTTGCCGCAGGTGACGACTGCGCCGCCCATGCCGGCATAAAGTTCGGCGATGGCACCGGCGCAATAAATGAGGGTCCCGCCGCGCTCGACCACCACGTCGGGATTGGCACAGATCATCGACACGTCGCGGGCGCGGAACGCCTCGAGCATGTCGCGATAATCCTCCGCCGTCTCGGTCGTGTCGTCGAAGAGGCCGGTGCAGACAACGACCTCCGCGTCGTCACGATCCTGAACCTCGTTCAGTTTCAGGCCCTGGAACAGCGGGCGGTCGCGCGTCGGACCGAGGTGCCAGAGCGGCCGGGACGCGGCGGCGATGATGCGCGAGCGCGTCACGTCGCCGGAGGTGACGATCGCGTCCCACGCCAAGCGCGGCAGTCCGAGACCGTCGAGCTGCGGCACGACCGATTCGGCCGGTCGCGGTGCGTTGGAGACCAGAATGACGATGCCGCCGCCGGAGCGGTAGCGCGTCAGCGCGTCGGCGACGCCCGGGAACAAGGCATGGCCGTTGTGGATCACGCCCCATATGTCGCACAGCGCGACGCGATAGCCGTCCGCGATCTCGCGAAAGCCTGAGATCGTCCGTGTCTGGTCTGCCATGGGTGCCGCGTTCCGGTTTCCTCGCCGCATACCTGCGGAGACCGGGGCCCGGCGTCAACCGTCTTCGAGGCGGGCGGCGAGACGGCGCTTCAGTTCCTCCTTCGCCGGCTGGCACAGCCTGAGGATGACGCTCGCCTGGAAGAAATCGAGCGCGCCGAACGTGTCGACCGGCGGCTGGATGAGAATGTCCGGCGCGCCGGCCGCGAGCTTTGAATCGATGATGGCGCGCTGCAGGATCTGCGTGGTGCCGAGCAGCGATTCGAGGGCGGCCGGCATCAGCGTGCCGCGGGACGGCCGCACCGGCCCCCCGGTGACGTCGACGGCGACCAGAATGTCGGCCTTGCCCGCCAGATGGTTGAACGGCAGCGGATTGACCGCGCCGCCATCGACGAGAATGCGATCCTCGTCCTCGACCGGACGGATCAGGCCCGGAATGGCGATGGAGGCCGCGACGGCGCGGCGCACGGAGCCCGTCGTGAACACCGCCTCGCGGCGCGCGTAATAGTCCGTCGCAACGACGGTGAGCGGGATCCCGCACTCCGCGAAGGTGAGCGCCACGGCCTCCGGCAGAAAGAGATCGCAGAAGACGACCGGGTCGATGAGGACGGGGTTGCCGAGGCCGAAGATCAGGTCGCTGATCCGGCCCGCGCGCGCCTCCATCAGCTTGCCGAGGACACTGCGACGGTCGCGCAGGGTCGCGGCCGTGGCCTCGTGGATCTCCCGCCCGGTGAGGCCCGAGGCATAGGCCGCGGCGAAGATCGCGCCCATCGAGGTTCCGGCGAGCGCCACGGGTCGAACGCCGAGTTCATCGAAGGCCTCGAGCATCAGGATGTGGGCGAGACCGCGTGCGCCGCCGCCGCCGAGCGCGAGCGCCACGGACGGTGCTGATGTCCGCTCACGGGGTGCCGGCGCGACCGCCGTTTCCTTGACGGGCTGAGATCGGGAACGGCGCGGCATGGGTCAGCTCTCCGGCGGGGCGGGGCGGAGCCGGGGCGGTCGTCCCCGGATCCCGTCGAGCAATGTGGCAGGCGCACCGTGCCGCGCAAGGGCGCTGCGCCACCAGCGGCTTTCTGCAAACTCCGCACTGAACGTGGACAGACGCCGGAGCCGCTTCACAAAACCGCGCGGAGACGCCAGAACAGGGCGCGCGCCACGAAAGGACGTCCATGGCCAATCCGGTTCTCGTCGAGGTCCTGCGCGGCACGCGGGTCGAGAGCGCCCATACCGGCGCGATCGCCGTCAGCGATCCCGATGGCGGTCTCGTCCTCGCGCTCGGCGACACGGATCGGCCGATCTTTCCGCGCTCGGCCGTCAAGGCTTTCCAGGCCCTGCCGCTGATCGAAAGCGGCGTCGCCGCCTCGCTGGACCTGAGCGACGAGGAGATCGCGCTCGCCGTCTCCTCGCATGGCGGGGAAGCCGCCCATGTCGAGACGGCGCGCCGGATGCTCGCCCGAACGGGGCGCGACGAGGCCGTGCTCGAATGCGGGGCCCATTGGCCGATGTTCCAGCGCGCCGCCAATGATCTGGTGCAGGCCGGCATCCGGCCCTCGGCGCTGCACAACAACTGCTCGGGCAAGCATGCGGGCTTCATCTGCCTCACCTGCGGCGAGGGCGGAGAGCCAGCGGGCTATGTCCGGGCCGATCATCCGACCATGCGCATGGTCATGGGCGCCGTGAGCGACATGACGGGAGCTTCGATGGCGCCTGACGGCGTCGGCGTCGACGGCTGTTCGATCCCGACGCAGTCGGCCGTGCTGGCGCGGATCGCGCGCGGTTTCGCGCGGCTGGCGACGGGCCAGCATGTCGGCCCCAGTCGGGCGGCGGCGTTCCGGCGTATCCGCGAGGCCGCGGCGAAGGCCCCGTTCATGGTCGCCGGCACCGGCCGCTTCTGCACCGAGGTGATGGCGCTCCTCGGTCCCCGCGCCTTCGTCAAGACCGGTGCCGAGGGCGTCTACTGCGCCGCCTTTCCCGATGCTGGTCTCGGCGTGGCGCTCAAATGCGACGACGGCGCGACGCGGGCCGCCGAAATCATGATGGCGGCGATGATCGCGCGCTTCGTGCCGATGTCGCCGACACAGACAGCCGCGTTCGAGCGTTTTCTGCGACCTGAGATCCGCAACTGGAACGGGATCCTGACCGGCTCGATGCGACCCTCGGCAGCCCTCATGCCGAATTCGGGATCGGAGGCCGGTTCGGCCGTTCTTTGACCATGATGAGCGGATCTGAGTAGAAGGATCGTCATGCAGGCCGACAGACCGGGAGCGCGATGAAGCGCTGGCACCTCATCCTCGCCGCCGCCATGGTCGGGCTGCTCGCCGCGACGGCCGCCCTGCCGTGGCTGGTCCCGGAGCCGGTGCTGCGCGCCGCGCTGCTCGCGAGGCTCGCCGGCGCGACCGGGATGACCGCAACGATCGGCGAACCCGTGCGGCTGGTGTTGTTTCCGCTGCCGGCTCTCGTCGCGGACACGGTCCGGATCGGGACCGATGCCGAGGGCCCTCCGCTCGTCGTCGCCTCGCGCATCGAGGGTCGGATCCGTCTTCTTGGCCTCCTGACCGGTGAGGTCGACACCGATCTGGTCACGGTCCGAGACGCCCAGCTCTTCATCGGCCTCGACACCGACGGAAAGCCGAGTTGGGGACAAGGGGGACTGCGCGAAGGCGCTGCCTCGGGTGATCTGCGCTTTGTCGACACGGTGGTCGCCTGGACGACCAGGGCGCGGAGCGGCATCCGCCAGATCACGCTGACCGACGTCAGTCTCAGCTGGCCCGACCGTAACTCGCCCGTTTCGGTCGAGGGCGAACTCGAATGGAACGGCGATCCGATCGATCTCACCGCGCGGCTCTCCGATCCGGCGGCCCTTCTCGCGGACGGCGCCTCGCCGGTGCGGATCAAGGCGACGACGGCGAAGCTGCGCACCATGCTCGATGGGTCCGTGTCGCTTCTCGGTGGGCCGCGCCTCGATGTCGACGTCGGCGCGACGACGCCGTCGCTGAGGGCTGCGATGAGCTGGTTCGGCCTGTCGACCGGCGATGGCGCCGGGCTCGGTGAAGGGGAGCTGCGGGCACGCGCCGCGATCAGCCCGCAGGCGATGTCGTTTTCAGGCGTCACCGTCAAGCTCGACGGCAATGAGGCGGAGGGGGCCTTCGCGGTCGACCTCTCCGGTGAGCGCGCGCAGATCCGCGGCACGCTCGCGGCCGAGACGATCGATCTCACGCCGTATGCGCGCGCCTATGGCGTCACGGCGCCGGGCGGTGACGCGGCATGGCGCGGCACCGCGATCGACCTTGCGCCCCTGCGGCACACCGATGTCGATCTGCGCTTTTCCGCCAATGAGGTGCAGGTCGCCAAGGGTCGGCTGACGCGGACCGCGCTGTCGGTCGTCGCGCGCAACGGCGCTCTGGAGGTCACGCTCGGCGAGGCCGCGCTCTATGGCGGCACCGTGGCCGGCCAGCTGAAACTGGCGGCCAAGAGCGGACGCGATGTCGCGATGTCGGCGCGCGTCGACCTCAAGGACGTCGACGCCTCCGAGACGCTCGGCGGCTTTTTCGGGCTGCAGCGCCTCGACGGCCGGGCAGAAGGCAGCGTCGAACTGAGCGGCGAGGGTGACAGCGTCGCGGCGTTGATCGGCAGTCTCGCCGGCGAGGGTCGCCTCGCCGCGACCGGGGGCGCGCTGCTCGGGATCGATCTCGGCGACACGCTGACGCGCATCCAGCGCCGTCCGCTCTCGACCGCGCTCGCGGGACGGGGCGGCCGCACGGCTTTTGAAACGGCCGGCGCGAGCTTCGTCATTCGCGACGGCGTCGCCCGCTCGACCGACATCCGCCTCGACAGCCCGTCGGTGACGGTGACCCTCGAGGGCTCAGCCAGTATCGCGACCATGGCGCTGTCGCTGTCCGGTATCGCGGCTGTGTTCGAGCCCGGCGGCCCAAAGCCCGATTTCGCTCTGCCCTTCACGGTGAGCGGGTCGTGGTTCGCGCCCTCGGTCGAGGCGGATCCTGCCGTCCTGATCCGGCAGTCCGGCGCGGCGGCCCCGCTGCTGCCCGGCGCCTCACGTCAGCCGGTCAGCGAAGCGACGCCCTGACCGCGCCGTCACGCTCAGCCGCGTGCCGCCATCCGCTCGGCCCGTTCCCGCTCCATCTCGGCGCGCTTGGTCGAGATCGAGGCGATGACGACGCCGACCGTCACGACGGCGATCAGCAGCGTGCAGGCGGCGTTGATCTCGGGCGTGACGCCGAGCCGGACGGACGAGTAGATCCGCATCGGCAGGGTCGAGGCACCCGGACCCGTTGTGAAGCTCGCAATGACGAGGTCGTCGAGCGAGAGGGTGAAGGCGAGCATCCAGCCGGAAATCACCGCCGGCGCGATGATCGGCAGGGTGACCAGGAAGAACGCCTTGAACGGGCGGCAGCCGAGGTCGAGCGCCGCTTCCTCGAGCGACTTGTCGAAGGTGAGGAGGCGCGACTGCACGACGACCGCGACGAAGCACATGGTGAAGGTGACGTGCGCCAGCGTGATCGTCCAGAAGCCGCGATCCATGCCGATCGCGACGAAGAGGAGCAGCAGCGACAGGCCGGTGATCACTTCCGGCATGACGAGCGGCGCATAGACCATGCCGGAAAACAGCATCCGGCCACGGAAACGGCCCATGCGCACCAGCACGATTGCCGCCACCGTGCCCAGGATTGTGGCGATGGTGGCCGACAGGAAGCCGACGCGGATCGTCACCCAGGCGGCATTCATGAACTGCTCGTTCTGAAACAGCGAGACATACCAGCGCGTCGACCAGCCGCCCCAGACGGTCACGAGCTTGCTGTCGTTGAAGGAGTAGATGACCAGAAGGACGATCGGCAGGTAGAGAAAGGCGAAGCCGAGCGTCACCGACGTCAGGTTGAACCAGGTGAGTCCCTTCTTCATCGACCTGCCTCCAGCTGCTTCGCCTGCGCGTTCTGGTAGATCACGATCGGCACGATCAGGAAGATCAGGAGGACGACGGCGACGGCGGAGGAGAGCGGCCAGTCGCGGTTGTTGAAGAATTCGTTCCAAAGGGTCTTGCCGATCATCAGCGTCTCCGACCCGCCGAGCAGGTCCGGGATGACGAATTCACCGACGATCGGGATGAAACACAGCATGCAGCCGGCGATGACGCCCGGCATGGAGAGCGGGAAGGTGACGAGCCAGAAGGCCTTGATCGGTCGGCAGCCGAGATCGGCGGCAGCCTCGAGCAGCGTCAGGTCCATCTTCTCCAGCGCCGAATAGAGCGGCAGCACCATGAAGGGAAGATAGGAGTAGACGATGCCGATATAGACGGCCGTATCCGTGTTGAGGATGCGGATCGGATCCGCCATGTCGATGATGCCGAGCCAGGACAGGAACAGGTTCATCAAACCCTCGGGCTTGAGAATGCCGATCCAGGCGTAGACGCGGATCAGGAACGAGGTCCAGAACGGCAGGATCACCAGCATCAGCAGGGTGGGTCGGATCGACTTCGGCGCCCGCGCCATGCCGTAGGCGATCGGATAACCGAGAAGCAGCAGGCAGATCGTCGAGATCAGGGCGATCTTGAGCGAGCTGAGGTAGGAATTCACATAAAGCGAATCCGAGACGAGAAACACGTAGTTTTCAAAGTCGAGGGCCTGGAAATAGTCGGTGATGCTTGCCCACGTACCGTCGAAGGAAAAGACCGGCACGTAGGGCGGCTGTGAGATCTCGGCATCCGAGAGCGAGATCTTGAACACCAGAAGGAAGGGCAGGATGAAGAACGTGATCAGCCACAGATAAGGCAGCGCGATCACGAGCGTTCGGCCGGACAGGAAGGGCTTGCGGGCGGCGCTCATCGGACCCTCACTTGGTCAGGACGATGCCGGCATCCGGCGCGAAGAAGACGTGAACCTCGTCTTCCCAGGTGATCGGCCGCTCGACGAAGCGGCTGACATTGGCCATCGAGGCCCGCAGCCGTTTCTTCTCGACGCCCGAGACGTCGACGAGATAATTCGTCCAGTCACCGAGATAGCCGATGTCGAAGACCTTGCCCTTGAGCACGTTCGCCGTGCCCGGCGGCGGGGCATCGAGCGTGATGCGCATTTTCTCCGGTCGCACCGCCAGAAAGACGGACTGGCCGGCCTGACAGGATTCGGTCGTCTCCGCCGTGAGGCGCGCGCCGCTCTTGGCGCCGATGATGGTCACCGTCGTTCCGGACTGGCTCTCGACCGTGCCCTCGATGATGTTGATGTCGCCGATGAAGTCCGCGACGTAGCGGGAGTTCGGCTGCTCGTAGATTTCGGAGGGCGGCGCCACCTGGACCAGCTTGCCCAGATCCATGACGGCGATGCGATCGGACATGGTCATCGCCTCCTCCTGGTCATGGGTGACGATGATGAACGTGATGCCGAGTTCGACCTGGATGTCCATTAGCTCGAACTGCGTCTCCTCGCGCAGCTTCTTGTCGAGCGCGCCGAGCGGCTCGTCGAGCAGGAGCACCTTCGGGCGCTTGGCAACGGCGCGGGCGAGCGCGACACGCTGGCGCTGGCCACCGGAGAGTTGGTGCGGCTTGCGCGTCGCGAACTTCTCGAGCTTGACGAGTTTCAGCATCTCCTCGACGCGGGTCGCGATGTCGGCCTTCGACATGCCGTCCATCTTCAGGCCGAAGGCGATGTTGTCGGCGACCGTCATGTGCGGGAAGAGCGCGTAGCTCTGGAACATCATGTTGGTCGGCCGGTCATAGGGCGGTACGCCGACGAGATCCTTGTCGCCCAGCATGATCCGTCCGCTTGTCGGCTCCTCGAAGCCCGCGAGCATGCGCATCAGCGTGGTCTTGCCGCAGCCGGAGGGACCGAGGAGCGAGAAGAACTCGCGCTCGTAGACGTCGAGCGACACGTTGTTCACGGCCGTGAACTCGCCGAAGCGCTTCGTCACATTCTCGAAGCGGATCAGCGGTTTGGCGGTCGGATCGGACCAGGGCTGGAACTTGCGGCGCACACCGCCGATCGCCTTCGGCGTCTTCGGGCTTCCGGTACCACCGGCTGTCGAACTCATGACGTCCCCCAACACGTTTCTTCCCGGCTTTCCGTCACCCGGGGCGAGGGCGCCGGCTTGATGCCGTGTCGCCCCCGGTTCCACAGCCTAGACCGCGTTTCGTGGCCCGGTCTACGGGAAATGAAGGTTGGATGACGCTTGCAGACGGCCTCGATTGACAGATCACGGGTCGAACCGGCACTCTAGACGGGCGTCGGCACAGGCTGACGCCCCTTTCGCGTGCGGTCATCCGCACGGCGCGATCGCCGTTAAACCCCCTCAGGGCCCGAACCGGCGGCGGATCGGCGTGGTGGGCGCATGCGCCGAACCGGAAAGATCAGGGACTGTTTGGGTCGCCCTCCGTCACCATGCGGAGCGGACAACGACTGTGTGGATCATGAGCAAGAAGAAGAAACCGCAGAAATCCGAAGTCGCGGCAGCCCGCGGCGTGGAGGGTGTGGAGGAAGCCAAGAAGTGGTTTGCCGAGCGCGGCATCGAGGAGATCGAGTGCGTCGTGCCCGATCAGGCGGGCGTCGCCCGCGGCAAGATCATGCCGGTGCAGAAGTTCCTCAAATCGCCGACGATGAACCTGCCACTGTCGATTTTCTACCAGTGCATCACCGGTGAATATCCCGACTATGGCGGGCTCGTCGATTCCGTCGAGGCCGACACGGACATGTTCCTGCAGCCCGACTGGGCGACGCTTGCCGCTGTCCCCTGGGCGACCGATCCGACCGGCCAGGTGATCCATGACGCCTTCACGCGCGACGGGCGTCCGGTCGAGCAGGCCCCACGCCAGGTGCTGCGGCGCGTGCGCGATCTCTATCGCCGGCGCGGCTGGCAGCCCGTGGTCGCGCCCGAGATCGAATTCTACCTCGTCGAGACCAACACCGATGCCGACTATCCGCTGAAGCCGCCGGTCGGCCGCTCGGGTCGCCCCGAGATCGGGCGGCAGGGCTATTCGATCTCGGCGGTCAACGAGTTCGACGCCCTGTTCGAGGACATCTACAAATTCTCGGAGATGCAGGGCCTCGAGATCGACACGCTGATCCACGAGGACGGCGCGGCGCAGATGGAGATCAACCTGCTGCACGGCGACCCGCTCGAACTCGCCGACCAGGTCTTCTTGTTCAAGCGCACGATCCGCGAGGCGGCGCTGATGCACAAGATCTACGCGACCTTCATGGCCAAGCCCATGTCGGGTGAACCCGGGTCGGCGCTGCACATCCACCAGTCGGTCGTCGATGCCGAGACGGGCCGCAACATCTTCTCGGACGCCGAGACCGGCGCACCGACGCCCCTGTTCTTCTCCTTCATCGCCGGCCAGCAGAAATATCTGCCCGCGATCATGTGCATGCTGGCGCCTTACGTGAATTCCTACCGACGCCTGTCGCGCGACTCGATGGCGCCGATCAACGTGCAGTGGGGCTATGACAACCGCACGGCGGGCCTGCGCGTGCCGCCCTCCGGGCCGGAAGCGCGGCGTGTCGAAAACCGCGTGCCATCCTCGGATGCCAATCCCTATCTCGCCCACGCGGCCGTGCTCGCGGCCGGCTATATCGGGATGGTCGAGGGGCTCGAGGCGACGTCGCCGATCGAATCCGATGCGAAGAACCGCGATTTCGAACTGCCGCGCGGCCTGCTCGAGGCCGTGTCGCTGTTCGAGGATTGCGATCCGCTGCGCCAGATCCTCGGTTCGTCCTTCGTCACCTCCTATGCGGCGATCAAGCGGCAGGAGTTCGAGACCTTCATGCGCGTGATCAGCCCCTGGGAACGCGAGCATCTGTTGCTGAACGTCTGACGGGACGAGACCGCGCGCCACCCACGGCCCGCGCCGCCCCGTCGGCGGGCGCGGGACCGGCGGGTGGGGACGACATCACTGGCTTGGATCGATCATGCAGAACACCGGGCATCCGGCGGGGTCCTATTATGCCGCCACCGCCAATCCCTTCGCGCCTCGACCGGTCCTGTCGGGCGACGTCACCGCCGATGTCTGCATCGTCGGCGGCGGCTATACCGGCCTCGGCGCGGCGCTCCGTCTCGCGGGGGCGGGGCGAAGCGTCGTACTGCTCGAGGCGGCGCAGATCGGGTCCGGCGCGTCCGGCCGCAATGGCGGGCAGATCCACACCGGACACCGGCGCGGCCAGGATTATCTCGAGGCCCTGCTCGGCCGCGACGACGCCCTCGCGCTGTGGCGGATCGCCGAGGACGCCAAGACCAATCTGCGACGGCTCGTCGCCGAGCACGCGATCGCCTGCGATCTGAAGCGAGGCCTTCTCGTCGCCGATCACAAGCCGCATTACGTCGCCGAGTCGGCCGCCTATGCCGAGTTTTTGCGCAGCCGCTACGACTACCCCCATGCCCGCGCCGTTCCCAAGGACGAGCTCGACGCCATGCTGGGCGCCAAGGGCTATCACGGTGGCTATTTCGACGCCGATGGCGGGCATCTGCATCCGCTGAACTTCGCGCTCGGTATCGCCGAGGCGGCAAGCGCCCGCGGCGCGCGGCTCTTCGAGAACAGCCGCGCCCTGTCGCATGAGACTGCGGGGGGCAAGGCAGTGGTGCGGACGGCCGGCGGGCGTGTCACCGCCGACTGGCTCATCCTCGCCGGCGACGGCTATCTCTCCGGCCTCGACGCGCAGGTCGAGGCGCGCGTGATGCCGATCAACAATTTCATCCTCGCGACCGAGCCGCTGTCCGAGGAGCGCGCCCGCTCGCTCATCCGCGACGATGTCGCGGTGGCCGACAGCCGGTTCGTCGTGAACTACTACCGCCTGAGCGCCGATCGCCGGATGTTGTTCGGCGGCGGTGAGAACTACCGGTCCGGCTTTCCGCCCGATCTCAGGCGTTTCGTGCGCGGGCACATGCTGAAAGTGTTCCCCCAGCTCGAGGACGCGCGCATCGACTATGCCTGGGGCGGCACGCTCGGCATCACGGCAAAGCGCCTGCCCTTCGTGCGACGCCTGCGGCCCAACGTCATCACCGCGGCGGGCTATTCCGGCGTCGGCGTGATGCTCGGACCCTATTTCGGCAGGATCCTCGCTGAAACCGTCATGGGGATCACCGATTCCTTTGATATCCTGGCGAAATTCCCCGTGCCGCCCTTCCCGGGAGGCCGAACGCTGCGCTGGCCGGTGATGGTCGCGGCTATGAGTTACTACGCATTGCGCGACCGTCTGTAGCCCATCAACGTCTGCGACACGGCGACGTGTATCTACGGCATGCGAAAAAACAGTGAGGAAATCATGCGATCTGCCAGTCTGAAGGGCACCCTTGCCGCGGTGATGATCGCCGCCACCTGCCATGCCGCCACGGCGGCTGGCCCGGTCGCACCGCTCGACGCGCCGTCCCAGGTGGTCACCGTCAAGAATGGTCGCAACGCGGCTGCAGCCGTCGGCGCGGTGGCCGGCGCTGCGATCATGCTCGGCATTCTCGGGGGCGCGGCCAACGCCTCGACGGAGGAGTACTACGTCGCTCCGAACGATTACGGCTATGTCGAGCCGGACTATGATCTGGGCGGGGGTTACCACGACTATGTCCGGCGCAATCCGCGCTCGGCGGCGGAGATCTGCCGCAAGGGCGTGCTGCGGGCCGCTCGGCAGTATGGGGCCCGTCGCGCTGTTATCAACAGCGTCTACGGGATCCGTTACACCGGCGAGGACACGGTGAAGTTTCGCGCGGCGATCACGGTCTACTACCCGAATGTCGCGCGTCGTTCGGTTGTGGTGTGCACGGTGCAGGACGGCTATCTGATCGGCGCCCGCGCCGAGAAATAGGCGATCATCCGCCCCGCCACCGCCTGCGGTGCGACAGGGGCCTCATCGCACATCAGCGAAGGGCGGGATCCGGGGGGGCCCGCCCTTTTTCGTTGGCAAAGGTCGAAGCGTCAGTCGAAGAGCGCGTCGATCGCGTCCTGTCCGCTGCCCTGCAGCAGCGCGTCGACATTCGTCTGGTCGATCGCCGCGCCCTTGTCCTGCGGGCCATGCAGCATGAGCGACTGGGCGCGCTCGAGCCGGCGTCGTTCCGCCTCGTCGGCAAATCCGCTGGCGTCCTTCGCGTTGATCGCGGAGGCAAAACGCGTGACGCGCTTTTCGATCTGCTGAAGCGTGTCGACGACCTTGGCGACGCGCTGTCCGGTGATGTCCTGGAACGAACAGGCCTCGAAGATCATGATCATCTTGTCGTCGACGAAAGCCTTGTAGGCGTTCGGATCGGTCGCGTCGGCGGCCATGATCGCCTCCGCGCACTCCATGATCGTGTTGGTCGCGTCCGCCGTCGACTGGACGATGAGATCGAGTTCGCGGCCGGCATCCGGGATGCGGCGCGCCTTCAGATCATTGGGCTGCAAGGCGCCGATCTCTTCCTTCATCGTCGTGATGTAGCTCGCGATCTCCCGCAGTTCGCGGTAGATGGCGGCGTCCATCGAGGCGAAGAAGGCCTGGAAGCTCTCGGCGGTGATCTCGGCGAGCGCGACCACGTCGTTGAGGGAGACATCTGTCTCCTTGCGATCGCGCAGATAGGAAATCACGCGATTGAAATGTACATTGTCGGCGGCAGCCATGGATTCCTCCTGGGCGCGGGACGGTATGTGATCTTGTCGTCTCGCGGTCAGGTTGACGCGATTTCGCGCAGACCTGGCCCCGGTCAGGCGCCGAACACGGTGTCGATCTTCGCCTTCAGCGTCTGGGCGTTGAACGGCTTGACGATGTAGTTGTTCACGCCCGCCTTCTTCGCGGCGATCACGTTCTCGGTCTTGGATTCGGCCGTGACCATGATGAAGGGGGTGGCGCGCAGCTGTTCATCGGCGCGCACTTCCTTGAGGAGCTCGTAGCCCGTCATCGGCTCCATGTTCCAGTCGGAGATGACGAGGCCGTACTTCTTTTCCTTGAGCTTCTGGAGCGCCGCCGACCCGTCGGCCGCGTCGTCGATATCCTCGAAGCCGAGCTGCTTCAGAAGGTTGCGAATGATGCGGATCATGGTCTGGTAGTCATCGACCACAAGCACCGGCATCGAAAGATCAACAGCCATTTCCCTGCTCCCGCATGAAAATCTCGCCCGCATCGCGGGACGTGTGTCACGGCGGAGTGCCTGTCCGTGGGCCGGTCGGCCCGGGGGGACATGTGCCTCCTTGTTGATCGGGAAGCTACGCATTGCGCTTGAATATCGGGTTAACAGGTAACGGTCTTCCCCCGGTAACCACGTTTGAACAGCGCGAATAGCGAAAAGTAGAGTTAATCGAATACCACACATCTCCGGAATGGCGCCGTTTTTACCTGAAACGGCCGAAAAGCTTGCGAAAACCGGGCTCGCCGGATCAAGGCCGGGCTTGTCCCCCGATGACGCGGCGGCGGCTAGCGCGGGCGGTTGATTCCGGCGCGGCTTGCTCTAATCCAGACAGGATGGACGCTCCCACGCCCCGATCAAGCCCCGACGCGGCGCGCCCGACGCCGATGATGGAGCAGTACATCGAGATCAAGGCGGCCAATCCGGACGCCCTGCTCTTCTACCGGATGGGCGACTTCTACGAACTCTTCTTCGCCGACGCCGAAATCGCCTCGCGCGCGCTCGGCATCGTCCTGACCAAGCGCGGCAAGCATCTGGGTGAGGACATCCCGATGTGCGGCGTGCCGGTCGTGCGCGCGGATGAATATCTCAACCGGCTGATCGGCCTCGGCCATCGGGTCGCCGTGTGCGAACAGGTCGAGGATCCGGCCGAGGCCCGCAAGCGCGGTGGCAAGGCGGTGGTGCGTCGCGACGTCGTGCGCCTCGTGACACCCGGCACGATCACCGAGGAGACGCTGCTCGATCCCGCCCGCGCCAATGTGCTCCTCGCCGTCGCGCGCCAGAAACTCTCGGAGGGGGATGCCGGTTTCGGGCTCGCCTGGCTCGACATCTCGACCGGCGAGTTTCGTGTCACCGAGACGCGCCGCAGTGGCCTCGCGGCCGAGATCGAGCGGATCGATCCGCGCGAGATCATCCTTCCCGACAGTCTGACCGAGGATGGCGATCTGTCGGTGCTGTGGCGCGGCGCGCGCGCCGCCGTCACGCCGGTCGCCCGGGACGGCTTCGACCTCGCCGCCGCACCCGGACGCGTCGCCGCCTATTTCGGCGTCGCGACGCTCGACGGCTTCGGCAGTTTCTCGCGGGTGGAACTCGCGGCCGCCGCCGGCGCCCTCGCCTATGTCGAGCGGACGCAGAAAGGCGCCCGCCCGCCGCTCGACCCGCCGCGGCAGGACCGCATCGACGCCGCCATGGCGATCGATGCGGCGACCCGCGCCAATCTCGAACTGACCCGCACGCTCGCCGGATCGACCGAGGGCTCGCTTCTCGCCGTGATCGACCGCACCGTCACGCCCGCCGGAAGCCGGCTTCTGGCGCAATGGCTCGCCACGCCGACCCTCGATCTCGATCGCCTCGGCGAACGGCACGACGCCGTCGGCTTCCTCGCCGGCGATCCGCGCCTGCGCGGTGAACTGCGCGCGCGCCTCAAGGCCGTCCCCGATCTCGCCCGGGCGCTCGCGCGGCTGCAGCTCGAGCGTGGCGGCCCGCGCGATCTTGCCGCCCTCGGACGCGGCCTGAGGACGATGGCCGAGATCAGGGCCGTTCTCGCGGGGCTCGTCGAGGCGCCGACCCTGCTCGGCGCGATCGCCTCGACCCTCGCGCGCCCGGCGCAGGCGATCGCCGAGCGCATCGCCGCCGCCCTCGCCGAGGAGATCCCGCTGATGGCGCGTGACGGCGGTTTCGTGCGCGCGGGCTACGACGCCGACCTCGACGAGACCCGGGCCCTGCGGGACGAGAGCCGCCGCGTCATCGCCGCGCTGCAGACGCGCTATGTCGACATGACGGGCCTGCGCCAGCTCAAGGTCAAGCACAACAATCTGATCGGCTATTTCGTCGAGGTGCCGCAGCAGGCCGGCGAGACGCTGCTGAAGCCGCCGCTGCGCGACGTCTTCGCCCATCGCCAGACCATGGCCGGCACGATGCGGTTTTCGACCGGCGACCTGATCGAGCTCGAATCGAAGATCGCCTCGGCCGCCGACCGTGCGCTGGCGATCGAGATGGCCGTGTTCGCCGGTCTTGCCGCCGATCTCCTCGCCGATCAGGCGGCGATCAAGGCGGCCGGCCAGGCGCTCGCCATGCTCGACGTCGTCGCCGCCCTCGGCCATCTCGCGGAAGAGGAGGGATGGACGCGCCCGCGCCTCGACCGCTCGCTCGCCTTCGCCATCGAGGGGGGGCGCCACCCGGTCGTCGAACGGGCGCTGAAACAGGACGGCGTCGCCTTCATCGCCAATGACTGCGACATTGGCGGGGCGGATCTCGGCCGGATCTGGCTGCTCACCGGTCCGAACATGGCCGGCAAGTCGACCTTCCTGCGCCAGAACGCGGTGATCGCGATCCTCGCCCAGATCGGATCCTTCGTGCCGGCGCGAAGCGCCCATATCGGGCTCGTCGACCGGCTGTTCTCGCGCGTCGGCGCGGCGGATGACCTTGCCCGCGGGCGGTCGACCTTCATGGTCGAGATGGTCGAGACCGCGGCGATCCTCAATCAGGCCGGCCCGCGCGCGCTCGTCATTCTCGACGAGATCGGCCGTGGCACCGCGACCTTCGACGGCCTGTCCATCGCCTGGGCGACGATCGAGACGCTGCATGACGTCAACCGCTGCCGCACGCTCTTCGCCACCCATTATCACGAGCTCACCCAGCTCGCGAAAACCCTGCCGCGCATCGCCAACGCGACCATGCGCGTCACCGAATGGCAGGGCGACGTCGTCTTCCTGCATGAGGTCGCGCCTGGGGCGGCAGACCGGTCTTACGGTATCCAGGTGGCGAAACTCGCCGGCCTGCCCGACCGCACGATCGAGCGGGCCCGCCATGTCCTCGAACAGCTCGAGGCGACCGACCGGCAGTCGCCGACGACGCGTCTCGTCGATGACCTGCCGCTCTTCGCCGCCGCGCCCCGCGCCGCCACGCCCCCCCGCCGCGACCCGGTCGCCGAGGCACTCGATGCCATCGATCCGAACGATCTGACGCCTCGACAGGCGCTCGAGACGCTTTTTGCATTGAAGCTCGTCCGGGATGGCGCGAAAAGGAAGGCGACCTGACAAGCCCCGCCCCTCTCCCGCCGGAATGAGCCCGCCGCTCCACCCCCCATGCTGACCCGACCCGCCCGCGACCCCGCCCAGCTGATCGATCGAATGGCGCTCGAAGCCGAGATCGAGGCGCTGGCGCTCGAGCATGAGGACAATGCGGCGGCGCTCCGCCAGGCTGTCGTCGCGACCCTGCGTGCAGCCTTGAAGAACGGGCGCGACAAGGCACGGCAATGGTTCGAGGCCGACCGGCTCGGCATCGCCTGCGCCCGCGCCATCGCCCATCTCGAGGATGAGATCATCCGGGCGATCTATGCCTATGTGACGCGCTTCGTCTACGTCACGCACAACCCGACCGCCTCCGAGCGCATGGCGATCGTCGCGGTCGGTGGCTATGGCCGGGCGACGCTCGCGCCGGGCTCCGACATCGACCTCCTCTTCCTGCTCCCGGCCAAGCAGACCGCCTGGGGCGAGAGCGTCACCGAGGCGATCCTCTACGTGCTGTGGGACCTCAAGCAGAAGGTCGGCCATGCGACACGCACGGTCGAGGACTGCATCCGCCTCGCGCGCACCGACATGACGATCCGCACCACGATCCTCGAGGCGCGCCACATTCTCGGCGACGGCGCGCTGACGCAGGAACTCGTGACCCGCTTCGACCGCGACATCGTCCAGTCAACCGCCCCGGCTTTCGTCGCGGCGAAACTCGCCGAGCGGGACGAGCGGATCGTCAAGGCCGGCAATTCGCGCTACCGCGTCGAGCCGAACGTGAAGGAGGGCAAGGGCGGGCTGCGCGATCTCAACACGCTCTTCTGGATCTCGAAATATGTGTACCGGGTCCGCGACACCGCCGATCTCGTCGCGGTCGGCCTGTTCACGCCACGTGAGTACCGTCTTTTCGAGCGGGCCGAGGATTTCCTCTGGGCGACGCGCTGCGCGCTGCATTTTCTCACCGGCCGGGCCGAGGATCGCCTGACGTTCGACCTCCAGCGCGAGATCGCGGCCCTGATCGGCTATGCCGAGCGCTCGGGCCTGTCGGGCGTCGAGCGCTTCATGAAGCATTACTTCCTCATCGCCAAGGATGTCGGCGACCTGACCGCGATCGTCTGCGCGGCGCTCGAGGAGCGACAGGCCAAGCCCAAGGCCATGCTCGACCGTTTCATGTCGCCCTTCCGCGGGTCCGGCCGGCGGGCGCTCGCCGGCGGGTCGGGCTTCGTCGTCGAATCGGGCCGCATCGACGTCACCGACGATCGTGTCTTCGCGCGCGACCCCGTGAACCTGATCCGGATCTTCCAGCTCGCCGACAAGCACGCCCTCGCGCTCCACCCCCATGCGATGCGGCTCGTGACGCAGAGCCTCAAGCTCATCTACCGAACGCTGCGCGACAATCCGGAGGCGAACCGGCTCTTCGTCGAGATCCTGACGTCACGCAACGCCCCGGAAACCGTGCTGCGGCGGATGAACGAGGCGGGCGTCCTCGGCCGCTTCATCCCGGATTTCGGTCAGATCGTCGCGATGATGCAGTTCAACATGTATCATCACTATACGGTCGACGAGCATCTGCTGCGCTCGATCGGCGAGCTCTCCGAGATCGATCTCGGGCGCGGCGCCGCCGAACATCCGCTCGTCAACGAGATCATGCCGACGATCCAGAACCGGACGGCACTCTATGTGGCGACCTTCCTGCACGACGTCGCCAAGGGACGGCCGGAGGATCATTCGATCGCCGGCGCCAAGATCGCCCGCCGGCTCGGGCCGCGCCTCGGGCTGACAGCGGCGGAAACCGACACGGTCGCCTGGCTGATCGAACACCACCTCGTCATGTCGACGACCGCCCAGTCGCGCGACCTCTCCGACCGCAAGACGATCGAGACCTTCGCCGCGCTCGTGCAGTCGCTCGAACGGCTCAAGATGCTGCTGGTGCTGACGGTCGCCGACATCCGGGCCGTTGGTCCCGGCGTGTGGAACGGCTGGAAGGGACAGCTCCTGCGCACCCTGTTCTGGGAGACGGAGCCACTTCTCGCCGGCGGACACAGCAGCATCGACCGCCGCGCCGGCGTGCAGCGGGCGCAGGACGAGCTGCGCCTCGCCCTCACCGATTGGCGCACCAGCGAGATCGACGCCTATCTGACGCGCCATTACCCGCCCTACTGGCTGCGCGTCGATCTGGTCCGCAAGCTCCGCCATGCGCGCCTCATCCGCAATGCCGGACGTGACGGGCGCCAGCTCGCGACCGAGGTCGCGACCGACGGCTTTCGCGGCGTGACGGAACTCACCGTTCTCGCCGCCGATCATCCGCGGCTCCTGTCGATCATCGCCGGGGCCTGCGCCTCGGCCGGCGCCAACATCGTCGATGCGCAGATCCACACGACGACCGACGGCCTGGCGCTCGACACGATCTTCGTCGGCCGAGAATTCCCGCAGGACGAGGACGAGATGCGGCGCGGGGCGCGCATCGCCAACGCCATCGAGGGCGCCCTGCGCGGTGACATCCGGCTGCCGGAGGTGATCGCGAGCCGGGCCGCGTCGAGGCCGCGCCCGCGTGCCTTTCAGATCGCGCCGGAAGTGCTCGTCAACAATGACTGGTCGAACAAGTACACGGTGATCGAGGTCTCCGGTCTCGACCGACCGGGCCTTCTCTACGATCTGACGACGACGATCTCGCGCCTCAACCTCAACATCGCCTCCGCCCATATCGCGACCTTCGGCGAGAAGGCGATCGACGTCTTCTACGTGACGGATCTCACCGGCGCGAAGATCGAGAGCAGCCAGCGCCAGACCGCGATCAAGGCTCGGCTGATGGCCGTCTTCGCCACCTGATCCCGCACACCCGCCGGATCGACCCCGCACCGGACCCGCCATGCCAGACGATGATCTGCCGCTCGACCCCGACATGATCGCCTTCGCCGCCGAGATCGCCCGCGCGACGCCGCCGGAGGCGTCGACCTGGCCGCTGTCACGCCAGCGCGAGGCCTGGAACGCCGTCTGTCGCCGTTTCCGGGCACCGCGCCCGCCGGGTGTCGCGGTCACGGATCTGACCATCGAGGGACCCGGCGGGCCGCTGGGCCTGAGGATCTACCGTCCGGCGGCGCAGGGGCTGCGCCCGGGCGTCCTCTATTTCCACGGCGGCGGCTGGGTGCTGGGCTCGCTCGAAACCCATGACGACATGTGCGCCGAGATCGCCGTGGGTGCCGATGTGGTCGTCATTGCGGTCGACTACCGGCTGGCGCCCGAACACCCGCACCCGGCGCAGTTCGACGACAATCTCGCCGCCTGGTCGCATCTGCGCCTCGACGGCCCCGCCCTCGGCGTCGACCCCGATCGCCTGATCGCGGCGGGCGACAGCGCCGGCGGCCAGATGACGGCGGCGCTCGCGCTGCATCTGCGCGACGCCGGCCTGCCGCAGCTGATCGCCCAGATCCTGATCTACCCGGTTCTGGGGGCCGACACCGACACGCCGTCCTATCGGCGCAATGCCGAGGCCTCGAGCCTGTCGCGGGCCGAAATGCTCTACTATCTTCGCGCTTTCCTCGGCCCGGATGGCGGACCGTCCTGGCATGACCGCCGCGCGCTGCCGCTTCTCGAGAGCGACTATTCGCGCCTTCCCCCGGCTTTCGTCACCGCGGCCGCGCATGATCCGCTGCATGACGACGCGCTGATCTATGTCGAGCGCCTCAAGGCCGCCGGCGTCCCCGCGACGCTGCGGCGCGAACCGGCGCTCGGCCATTCCTACATGCGCGCCCGCGCATCCTGCCGGCCCGCGCGCGACGGGTTCGATGCGATCGTCGCGGCGATCCGCGCCTTCGCGGTCGACCGCGGCTGATCGATCACGCGGCGAGGATGCGCGTGTAGATCCGCGTCAGGGTCTCCAGATCAGCCACGCTGACCCGCTCGTCGATCTGGTGCATCGTCTTGCCGACGAGGCCGAATTCGACCACCGGGCAGACATTCTTGATGAAACGCGCATCCGACGTGCCGCCTGAGGTCGACAGCTGCGGCCGGCGGCCGGTCTCCGCCTCGATGGCGGCGACGACACGGTCGACAAAGGCCCCCGGTGCCGTGAGGAAGGCGTCGGAATGGGTCTTCTCGAAGCTCAGCGTGTAGCGCGCCTCGTTGCTGACGCCCGCGAGCCGCGCGGCGACGAAGGCTTCGAGCGTCGCGCGGGTCCAGGACTCGTTGAAGCGGATGTTGAAGCGGGCGGTCGCCTCGGCGGGAATGACGTTGAAGGCCGGGTTGCCGACATCGACCGTCGTCACCTCGAGGTTCGAGGGGTCGAAATGGGTGGTGCCGGCATCGAGCGGCTCGGCATAGAGGGCGGCGATCATGCGCGCCATGATCGGAACAGGATTGAGGGCGCGGTGGGGATAGGCGACGTGGCCCTGCGTGCCGTGCACGGTGAGCGTGCCGGAGAGTGATCCGCGCCGACCGATCTTGATCATGTCGCCGATGACATCGGGATTGGTCGGCTCGCCGAGCACGCAGGCGCTGAACCGCTCGCCACGCTCGACCGCCCAGTCGAGAAGCTTGGCGGTGCCGTTGACCGCCGGCCCCTCCTCGTCGCCGGTGATGAGAAAGGCGATCGGCTCCTTCAGCGTCCCCGCTTCAAGCGCGCGCAGCACGGCGCTGACGCTCGCGGCGACGCCGCCCTTCATGTCGACCGCGCCCCGACCATGGAGCTCGCCCGCGACGATCGCGCCTGAGAAGGGGTCGAAGGTCCAGCGCGTGGCATCCCCCGGCGGCACGACGTCGGTGTGGCCGGCGAAGGCGAGGGCCGGCCCCGGATCGCCGATCCTCGCGAAGAGATTGTCGACGTCGTCGGCCCCCGGCTCGTGGAAGGTGACGCGGTGGACGTCGAACCCGGCCTCGGCGAGGATCCCGGCAAGCAGCGCCTGCGCACCGCCCTCGGTCGGGGTCACGGAGGGGCAGCGGATCAGCGCCTGCGCGAGGGCGACGGGGTCCTTGGGATCGAAGTCATGCTGTGTCATGACCCGTTCGGTCGCATGACCCGCCCCCGAAGCGCAAGGGTTTCGCGCCGCCGACGGACTTCACGCGGGTGAAAGGGCTGCCGCGACGTGCAGGCTCAGGCCGCCTCGCCGCCGGTGGCGTTCGGCGCGCTGCCGCCGACACGGCGGAACTGCAGGAAGCGCAGCACGCGATGGGCCGTGCCGCGGTCCATCTCGGTGTAGGTGCGCTGGAGCGAGAGGCTCGGGACATAATTCTGGCGCTGGCGCTTGGCGCGCAGGGTCAGCACCGTCTCGAAGGCGTCCCACGGCGTTTCGAGCGCGCGGAAGAGAATGATCAGCGGCTCTTCCGACGGTCCGGTCAGCGCTTTCATCGCCGTCGCATGATCGACCTCGGCGAGCTGCGACACGATCGTGGCGATGTCGTAGGCGCGGTCGGCGCGGGCGAGCGGCGGCAGTTCGCGCGCCAGCGTCGTGCCGCCCGCCTTGATCTCGCGGACGATCTCGGCGACATCGCGCTGCTCGCGCTCGCGGTCGCTGAACACCGCCGCGAGACGCGCCTGGACGGTCTGGCTCATCGAGGGCGGCAGGGGGTCACGGGCGGCGATGCCCATGGCGGTCAGCGTCTTGCGCAGCTTTTCCGACAGGATCGGGGCAAGCTCGGCGACGACCTCCTGCGGCAGGTCGGCACGGGCGGCGAGGCCGGCTCCGAGCCCCTCATCCTCCTCGGCGAAGCGGATCAGGCGGGCGAAGCCGTCCTGCGAAAAATGGGCACCGGTGTTTTTCACGGCGAGCCGACGCACCAGCGCGCTGCCGCGCATGACCAGCACGTCGGTGACAATCTCCGACAGCGTCCGGCGCTGCGTGATCGCCTGGAGATGCTCGTCCGACATGGTCGAGGCGACCTTGATCAGATCATCATCCGTCAGTGCAGGCGAGCGTTCGAGAACCGGCTTGGCGACGATGATGTGGTCCTGGGCGAGCGCCATCGCGAGCCGGCGCGAGGCGCGCGGCTCATCGGCGACGCGAGCGGAAAAATCGGCTCGGGCAATGACCTCGACGTCGCGCGCGACGCGCAGCACGACTTCCTCGAACAGCGCCGATTCGGAGACGTTGCGCTCGGAATCACCGTCGAAGAACAGATCGGTGATCCGCCCGAGCAGCAGACGCCGCTTCTCGGCGGAGGGTTCCCGAGCGAGCTCAAGAATTTCGTTCGACAGCATGCGGACACCGGACATTCACTGCGTCCAGATGACCACAGAGCCGTTAACGGCAACTTGACGCGTCCGCCTGTTCCACGTGAATCCGTCGCGGAACCGGTGTCGTGCTCGAGGCTCAGCGCAGCTTGGCCAGCAGCGCGTTGACGTCGTTCGCCTTCTCCATGTGCGGAATATGGCCTGCGCCGGCGATGACGTGCTTGGCGACCGAGGCCGGCAGCGACTGGATCTGCTCGGCCGGGATGATCGCGTCCTGCGCACCGGCGATCGCCATCACCGGGCATTTGAGCGCGGCGATCTGGGCGGTGACCGAGATCGCCTGGGTATTCCCGGGAAGATTGGCATTGCGGATCGTGGTCAGCGCCGCCTCCGCGCCGTCGAGGCGCTTGGCCTTGAGCACGTCCTCGACCATGTCGCCGGTGATCAGGTCGGCATTGGCCACCAGCGCCTCGAGCACGGGGCGCAGCTTCTTGCCGCGTACTTCCTGAAGGAAGCCGTCGAGGAACGCGCCATTGATCGCCGAACCGACGCCCGCCGGAGCGATCAGCGCGAGCGAGACAGCCCGATCGGGCTTCGCGGCGGCGACGAGCGTCGCGATCGCGGCGCCGAGCGAGTGGCCGACGAGATGGGCCTTGCCGATGCCGAGCTGGTCGAGGAAGGCCGAGACATGGGCCGCGAGCGACGCGACGGTTCCGTCGCCGACATCCTTCGACGAGCCGCCATGGCCGGGGAGGTCGAGCGCATAGGCCGGATGGCTTTCGGCAGCGGCGGTGTGGTTGAACAGCCAGGCCGCATGGTCCGACCCGAAGCCGTGGATGAACACGACCGGCGTTCCCTCATCCGGGCCGAGCTTGAGATAGCGCGTGCGCTTGCCGGCGACCTCGATCACCGAGGGTTCGGGCGGCGCGACGTCTTCCTTCGCGGCCGTCGCGAAACGGGCGAGGAAATCGGCCACGAAGCTCTCGATCGCGGCTTCCGGCGTGCCGGGCTCGGCCACGACGCCGAGCAGGGCGCCGACCGGCAGCACCTCGCCGTCACCGGCCACCCGCTTGCGCAGCACGCCGCCGACCGGGCTCTCGAAGACGTTGGCGATCTTCGAGGTCTCGATGTCCATGATCTCCTGGCCGGGCGCGATGGTGTCGCCCTCCTGGACCGACCACTTCGCGAGGGTGCCCTCCTGCATGGCAAGGCCCCATTTCGGCATGACGATCGGCTTGATCTCGGACATGGTGCGGCTCCCGCGGCAAACTTCATGGCAAGGGACGACCGCCGCCTGGCGGCCGTCGTCCCGGTTCTCGTGTCGGTCAGTGCGTCTCGAAGACGACCTATTCGGCCGCCTGCTTGCGGCCGCCGGCCATCACCTCGTGCACCGCGGCCTCGATCTTGGCCTGGCTCGGAATGTAGAGATCCTCGAGCGCCGGCGAGAAGGGCACCGGCGCATGCGGCGCCGTGACCGCCTTGGGCGCGGCCTTGAGCTTCGAGAACAGGTTCTCACTCACGAGCGAGATGATGTCGGTCGCCATCGAGCAGCGCGGATGGGCCTCGTCGACCACGACGAGGCGGCCGGTTTCCTCGACCGTCTCCAGGATCGTGTCGGTGTCGAGTGGCGAGGTGGTGCGCGGATCGACGACGGTGCAGGACACGCCCTGCTTGGCGAGCGCATCCGCCGCCGCATTGGCGAGGTTCACCATGCGCCCGAAGGCGACGATGGTGACGTCGTCGCCCTCGCGGGTGACGTTCGCCTGACCGAAGGGGATGGCGTAGGCCTCGTCCGGCACCTCGCCCTCCATGTCGTAGAGCGCCTTGTGCTCGAAGAAGACGACCGGATCATCATCGCGGATCGACTGGATCAGCAGCCCCTTGGCCTCGTAAGGGTTCGAGGGCAGCACGACCTTCAGACCCGGAATATGGGTGAAAAGCGGATAGAGGCACTGCGAGTGCTGCGAGGCTGCGCGGAAGCCCGCGCCATACATGGTGCGCACGACGAGCGGGGTGACTGCCTTGCCGCCGAACATGTAGCGGAACTTGGCCGCCTGGTTGTAGATCTGGTCGAAGCACACGCCCATGAAGTCGACGAACATCAGTTCAGCGATCGGGCGAAGGCCGGTCGCGGCCGCGCCCGCGGCAGCGCCGATGAACGACGTTTCCGAGATCGGCGTGTCGAGAACGCGGTCGGGACCGAACAGCGGTCGCAGGCCCTTGGTGACGCCGAGCGGGCCACCCCAGGCATCCGTGTCCTGATCGCCGCCCGTGCCGCCGGCGACGTCCTCGCCCATGAGGATGACGCGGGGATCACGCTCCATTTCCTGGCGGAGCGCTTCGTTGATCGCTTGACGATAGCTCTTCTTCGGCATGGTTGCGCTCCTCAGTACCGGATGTAGACGTCGGTCAGGAGATCGGCCTCGGTCGGATAGGCCGCGGCCTTCGCATCCTTGACCGCCTGCTTCATTTTCGCGCCGATCTCGCTGTCGATCGCGTCGAGTTCCTCGGCCTTGAGCAGTTCGGCGTCGACGACGCGCTTGCGGAAACGCTCCAGCGCGTCCTTTTCCTTGCGGACGGTCGGGATTTCCTGCGGGTCGCGATAGGTCATCGCATCCCCCTCGAAGTGCCCGTAATAGCGGTTGAGCTTGACGTGCAGCAGCGAGGGTCCGCCGCCGTTTCGTGCCCGCTCGATCATCTCGCCGGCCGCCTCATAGACCTCGAAGAAGTCATGGCCGTCGACCATCTTGGTCGGCATGCCGAAGCCGGCGCCGCGGCCGAGCTGCGAGCCGCCGACCGACCAGGAGGAATAGGTCGATTCGGCATAGCCATTGTCCTCGACGCAGAAGATCAGCGGCAGGTTCCAGACCTTGGCGAGGTTGTAGCTCTCGAGCAGGCCACCCTGGTTCGACGCGCCGTCGCCATAGAAGCAGACCGACACGCCGCCGGTCTTCAGCGTCTTGGCCGTGAGGGCGGCGCCGCAGGTGAGCGGGCCACCGGCGCCGACGATGCCGTTTGCGCCGAGCATGCCCTTCGACAGGTCGGCGATGTGCATCGAGCCACCCTTGCCGCCGCAAAGCCCGTCCTTCTTGCCGAAGATCTCCTTCATCATCGCGTCCGGATCGCAGCCCTTGGCGATGCAATGGCCGTGGCCGCGATGGGTCGACGCGATGGTGTCGCGCTTCTCGTCGAGATGCATGCACACCCCGACGCCCGAGGCTTCCTCGCCGGCATAGAGATGCACGAAGCCCGGGATGTTGCCCGCCGCGAACTCGTCATGGACGCGATCCTCGAAATCCCTGATCGCCCGCATGCGGGTATAGGCTTCCAACAGATCCTTGCGCGAGAGCTGAAGTCCGCTCGCCATTCCGACCTCCCTTGGTGAACTTTTGTTTTTTCGAGAGTAGCCATGATCGGATTCCGGGCGCAAGAGTTTATCGCCGCCGATCGTCGTTCGGCGGTCAGGCCCAGAGCGGTCGCAAAACGAAGAAGGCCACGCGGGAGCGCCGCGCGGCCTTGAAACGGGGGTCGATCGATCGTCCTAGGCCTCAGGCGACGGCCTTTTTGAGGGCATCGACGAGATCGGTCCGCTCCCAGGAGAAGGACCCGTCACGCCCGGCCTTGCGACCGAAATGGCCATAGGCGGAGGTTTTGGCGTAAATCGGCCGGTTGAGGCCGAGATGCTCGCGGATACCGCGCGGGGTAAGGCGCATGACCTGACGCAGCGCCGCCTCGAGCCGCGCCTCGTCCACTCGCCCGGTGCCGTGCAGGTCGACATAGACCGCGAGCGGCTCGGCAACGCCGATGGCATAGGCAAGCTGGATCGTGCAGCGGTCCGCGAGCTTCGCCGCAACGACGTTCTTGGCAAGATAGCGCGCGGCATAGGCGGCCGAGCGGTCGACCTTCGTCGGGTCCTTGCCCGAGAAGGCGCCGCCGCCGTGCGGCGCCGCGCCGCCATAGGTGTCGACAATGATCTTGCGCCCGGTGAGGCCGCAATCGCCGTCCGGACCGCCGATGACGAATTTGCCGGTCGGGTTGACGTGCCAGACGGTGCTGGCGTCGATCCAGCCCTCGGGCAGGGCCGCGCGGATCACCGGCTCGACGAGCTTGCGGATGTCGGCCGAGGTCAGGCTCTCATCCAGATGCTGGGTGGAGAGGACGATCTGGGTGACGCCGACGGGCTTGCCCTTCTCGTAGCGCACCGAGACCTGGCTCTTGGCGTCGGGACCGAGCATGGGAAGCACGCCGGTCTTTCTGGCGCGGGTGAGGTCCTCGAGGATCTTGTGGGCATAGTAGATCGGCGCCGGCATGAGCTCCGGCGTCTCGCGGCAGGCATAGCCGAACATGATGCCCTGGTCGCCCGCACCCTCGTCCTTGTTGCCCGAGGCGTCGACGCCCTGGGCGATGTGCGCGGACTGGCCGTGCAGCAGGACCTCGATCTTCGCCGTCTTCCAGTGGAAGCCGCTCTGCTCGTAGCCGATCGCCTTGATGGCGCGCCGGGCCGCAGACTTCACCTTGGATTTCATCGTCTTGGGGTCAAGCGAGGTGCGCACCTCGCCGGCGACCACCACGCGATTGGTGGTGGCGAGGGTCTCGCAGGCGACGCGCACGTCGGAGGCGGCCATGCCGGCCTTCACGGCTTCCTTGAAGAAGAGGTCGACCACCTCGTCCGAGATCCGGTCGCACACTTTGTCGGGATGACCTTCCGACACGGATTCGCTGGTGAACACATAGTCCTGACGAGACACGGTATGGACCTCCGCCAAAAAGCGTCTTTGACGATCCTTTTGGCGAGAGCTGACGACCGGGTCAAGCTTTTGAACGGACGCTTTGTTCTTTTTTCAGAACGCGCGAGCTCATTCCTGCTCGGACGACAGGGCGCTCACGAGCTCGACGATCTTGCGGCGGATCTTGGGGTCCTTGATCTGCACGAAAGCCTTGTTGAGCTGGAGACCTTCGGTCGTCGAGAGGAAGTCCACGACATAGGCAGAGGAACTTGCTTCCGACATCCCTTCCTGCGCGTCCGCACCGGGGGCGCCGTCGAAGAAGAAAGACACCGGTACATCGAGAATGCTCGAAATCTGCTGAAGGCGGCTCGCGCCGATGCGATTCGTGCCTTTCTCGTATTTCTGCACCTGTTGAAATGTCAGGCTGAGGGCCTCGCCGAGCTTCTCCTGGCTCATGCCGATAAGCACTCGACGCATACGCAAGCGGCTGCCGACGTGCTTATCAATCGGGTTCGGCGCCTTCTTCATTCTCAACTCCCTCGCACGCCAGACATTTTTATCGGTATCACAACCACCTGCACGTTTGACTGGCAGGTTCCTCGTTCGCACCTATAATCGGTTTAGCCATGGTTGTCGTCAATTTGTCTGCAAATTCTACACAAATTGGGTACGTGGTAAACGGTAGGCAATAACCACTATCAAGACGGTGGAAAAAAGCAGGAGGATGATGGCCCCTGCATCCCCGATTCTTGCATAGAGCGTCGGCGGGTCGGCAACCGGGAGTGGCGAATCAAACACGCCCACGGCACCGAGCGAAAGACCCGCAATCTGTCGCCCACGTGCGTCGATCACTGCCGAAATGCCGGTATTCGCTGCCCGGACCAGCGGCAGCCCTTCCTCGATCGCGCGGGCTCGCGCCTGCACGAGATGCTGATAGGGACCAGGCGTGAGGCCGAACCAGCCGTCATTCGTCACGTTCAGGAGCCAGCCGGGTCGTCGGACCGGATCGGCGACGGCGCCCGGGAAGATCGCCTCGTAACAGATCAGGATACCAACCGGCGGTGCATTCGGAACGTCCATCGTCCGCCGCCGCGTGCCCGCCGTGAAACCGCCCGGCAGTTTGGTCAGTTGACGCAGTCCCCAGCGCTCGAGAGCGGCCTGAAACGGCAGATACTCGCCGAAAGGAACGAGATGCAGCTTGTCGTAGGTCGACAGGATCGCGCCGGTCGAATCGATCAGGTGGACCGAGTTGAAGAAGCGGCGCTCCGCCTCGCCCGGCAATGGATCTTCCGCCCGTCCGGCACCCGTCAGCAGCACGGCGCCCGGCGGCAGGAGGTCGGCGATCTCGGCGAGCGCGTCGGCATCCCGCGAGACGATGAAGGGGAAGGCCGATTCCGGCCAGATCAGATGGGTGACGCCGGACAGCCCCGTCTGGTCGGCGGAAAGGCTGCGGTCCGACAGGGCGCGATAGGTTGCGAGGATCGCGTCGCGCTGCTGCGGGCGAAACTTCTCGTCCTGCGCGATCGCGGGCTGCATGATGCGCAGCCGCACCCCCTCGACCATGGCGGACCCGTCCCCCGACAGCCGCCAGAAGCCGAAACCCGCCATCAGGACGAGGCCGGCAAGAGCGAGCGCGGGCGCCCGCCAGCGCCAGGCGCTGTCGTCGGCGAGCGTCGCCGGTGCCGCGAGGAGCGCGATCGTAAGACCCGTGAGCGCCGGCAGGCCGATGAGCGAGAGGATCTGCGCGAGATGGATCTCGCTGGCGAGCGCATAGCCGAGCGCATTCCACGGAAAGCCGGTGAGCACATGGCCACGGGCATATTCGGCGAGACCGAGCCCGACGGCGAGGCTGAGGACGCGGACTGGGTGGGGCAGCCAGAGGAGGCGAGCCACCGTGAAGCCGAGCCCGAAAAACAGCGCGAGACCCGCAGGGAGGGCGAGAACGGCGAACGGCAGCAGATAGGCGAACTGGTCGGCATCGACAAGGAAGGCCGAGCCGATCCACCACAGCCCGGCGAGGAAATAGCCGAACCCGAAACACCAGCCGATGGCGAAGGCCTGTCGCAGCGCCGGCCAGCGCGCGCCGCGCGGTCCGACCGCGCCGTCGAGCAGCCAGACGGCCGCCACCAGCGCGATCGACAAGGCGGGGAAGAACCCGAAGGGCGGCATGGCGAGGGCGCCGAGCCCGCCCATCGCGATCGCGAAGACGGCACGGCGCCAGCCGTGCAGAAGCACGACGAAATCAATGAGGCGCCGCATCACGACGGTTTTTCGGACGCGGCCGCCGTGTCCGGGGAAGCCTCTTCCGAGGTGGCCGATCCCGCGGGCGCCGCTTCGGTCTCTGCATCTCCCGTCTTGCGTCGACGCGGCGCGGTCGCATGCAGGCGGCTGTCGCCGCTGGTATGGATGCGCACCCGCTTCACCCGGCGCGGATCGGCGTCGATGATCTCGAACTCGATCGCGCCCGGGCCCTGCACGATCTCGCCGCGCACCGGCACCCGGCCGGCGATCGTCACGAGCCAGCCCGCGAGCGTGTCGACGTCGGCGGCGTCCTCCTCCGTCGTCAGATCGACGCCGATGGTCGCCGCCACCTCCTCGAGCTCGGCGCGCGCATCCGCCGCGAAGACGCCGGGCCCGACCGCGACGACGGCGGGGGCGTCGTCGTCGTCATGCTCGTCCTCGATGTCGCCGATGACGATCTCGACGATGTCCTCCATCGAGACGAGCCCGTCCGTGCCGCCATATTCATCGATCACGAGCGCGAGCTGCGTGCGCGAGGTCTGCATCTTGGCGAGAAGATCCATGGCCGGCATGGAGGGCGGCACGAAAAGGACGCTGCGGATCAGCGACTTCACCGAGTTGAGCGACTGGGTGAGGTCGATGTCGCCGAGCGCGAAGGCGCCGCTCGTCTTGGCGCGCTTGCTCTTGCCCGACGCGATCGCCGCGCGCGAGGCGAGCCAGGCGATGAAATCGCGGATGTGGACCATGCCGCGCGGATCATCGAGCGTCTCGCCATGCACCGGCAGGCGCGAATGGCCGGCGGTCTGGAAGGTCTTGAGAAGATCGGCGAGCGAGATGTCGATCGGCACGGCGACGATGTCGGCGCGCGGAACCATCACGTCGTCGACCCGCTTCTCGCGCAGGCTGAGGATGTTTTTCAGCATGGCGCGCTCTTCGGGCGAAAAGCCCGAATCTTCCGAACCGCCGGTGTTCTCGAGCGCGTCGGCGAGGTCCTCGCGGATCGACGCCGGGGCCTTCAGGCCAAGCGCGATCTTGATTCGATCGAGAAAGCTTTCGCCCGCATGGCCTTCGTTCGGCCCGTGGTTCTGGGAACTTCGGTCGCTAGAATCGGACATCGTGTGTCAGGCAGCGTCAGCATAGGGGTCGGCGATGCCGAGTTCGCCCAGGATGCGGGTTTCGAGCGTTTCCATCGTCTGAGCTTCGGCCTCGGTTTCGTGATCATACCCGAAAATATGGAGCAGGCCATGGACGACGAGGTGGCTCAGATGGTCCTCGAAGCGCCGCCCGGCTTCCGCCGCCTCGGCCTCGATCGTCTCGCGGGCGAGGATGATGTCGCCCAGCAGTGGCGCGGTCGCGATGTCTTTCGGCGGCACGGCGGGAAAGGACAGGACGTTGGTGGGCTTGTCCTTGCCGCGCCAGGCACCATTGACGGAACGAATGCCGGCATCATCGGTGAGAACGACCGACAGTTCCGCGCCCTCGGTATGGACGAGGCCGGTGAAGGCGAGGGCGCGTGCAATGACGTCCTCGACGAGCGGCTCGATCGCGGGCCAAGCCTCGTCCTCACGGCTGACATCGATGACGAGGGATCTCATCCGCCGGTCCCGCCCTTGGCCTCATAGGCCCGCACGATCTTGGCGACGAGTTCATGGCGCACCACGTCGCCGGCGTTGAAGCGGCAGATCGCGATCTCGGGGATGTCGGCGAGGAGGTCGAGCGCCTCCGACAGGCCCGAGCGCACGCCCGGCGGCAGGTCGATCTGGCTCGGGTCGCCGGTTATGATCATCCGCGAATTCTCGCCGAGGCGCGTGAGGAACATCTTCATCTGCATCGCCGTGCAATTCTGCGCCTCGTCGAGCAGCACGATCGAGTTCGCCAATGTCCGGCCGCGCATGAAGGCGAGCGGCGCGATCTCGATCATGCCGGAGGTGAGCCCGCGCTCGACGCGCTC
Organism: Labrys sp. (in: a-proteobacteria); assembly: GCA_046344875.1. Taxonomy (GTDB): domain Bacteria; phylum Pseudomonadota; class Alphaproteobacteria; order Rhizobiales; family Labraceae; genus Labrys. The sequence continues at coordinate 226,409 of JBKDKQ010000062.1, forward strand.
GGGCGGCATCATGTCGTAGAGCGCGTCATAGAGCGGGCGCAGATAGGGGTCGACCTTCTCGCGCATGTCACCCGGCAGGAAGCCGAGCCGTTCGCCCGCCTCCACCGCCGGTCGCGACAGGATGAGACGGTCGGCCTCGCCCTTCTCGATCAGCGAGGCGGCATGGGCGACGGCGAGATAGGTCTTGCCCGTGCCGGCGGGGCCGGTGGCGAAGACGAGTTCGTGGCGCTGCAGCGCGCGGATATAGGTCTCCTGCGCAGGTGTTCTCGCGGCGATCGTCTTCTTGCGGGTGCCGACCGAGGCGCCGCCCGTCGTCATGGGCTTGCCGGGATCGGCGGGAAACAGGCTGCCCTGCGCCAGCGTCATGCGCACGGCGCCGTCGACATCGCCGATGCCGACCTTCTGGCCCGATTTCAGACGCTGATAGAGAAGATCGAGGGCGCGTTTGGCGTGTTCGCAGCTGTCGCGCGGGCCGCGCAACGCCACGTGATTGCCGCGCGCGGTCGCCTCGATGCCGAGGCGGCGCTCGATGAAGGCGAGATGCTGGTCGTGCTGGCCGAAGAGCAGCATGGCCAGCCGGTTGTCCTCGAAGGCGCAGACGATCTCGGCCATTCCGTCGGCATTGGCCATCGTCACGCGCGAGCGCCGGTCCTCGTCCGCCTTCACGCCACGGCCTCCCTCGGCACGGAACCCGACAGGACGCCGTTGAGCGACCAAGTGCCGGTTCCAATGATGTCGACTGACCGGATCGACCCGATCAGGCTCTCGTCGGCGTCGACCTGGACCGCCTGCAGATGGGGCGAGCGGCCGGTGATCTGGCCGGGCTTGCGCCCGCGGCCCTCGAACAGCACCTCGACGCAGCGGCCGACCGTCGCCCGGTTGAAGGCCTTCTGCTGCTCGGACAAGACCGCCTGCAGCCGGGCGAGCCGTTCCGACTTCACCGTCTCGGGCACCTGATCCGCCATGGTCGCGGCGGGAGTGCCCGGCCGGGGCGAGTACTTGAAGGAATAGGCGGCGGCAAAGCCGATTTCCTCGACGAGCCGCATCGTCGCCTCGAACTCGGCATCCGTCTCGCCCGGAAAGCCGACGATGAAATCGGAGGAGAACGCCATGTCGGGCCTTGCCTCCCGCAAGCGGTCGATCAGGGCGCGATACTGCGCCGCCGTGTGTTTCCGGTTCATGACGTCGAGGATGCGATCGGATCCCGACTGCACCGGCAGGTGCAGATAGGGCATGAGCTTGGGCAGGTCGCGATGCGCCGCGATCAGGTCGTCCGCCATGTCGCGGGGATGGGAGGTGGTGTAGCGCAGCCGCTCGAGACCCTCGATCCGCGACAGGCGTTCCATCAGGCGCGCCAGCGACCAGGTTCGGCCGTCGCCGCCCTCGCCATGATAGGCGTTGACGTTCTGGCCGAGCAGGCTGATTTCGCGCACCCCGAGCCCGACGAGCGCCTCGGCCTCGGCGATGATCGCCGATACGGGCCGCGAGACCTCGGCGCCGCGCGGATAGGGCACCACGCAGAAGGTGCAGAACTTGTCGCACCCCTCCTGGATGGTGAGGAAGGCGGAAGGGCCGCGCTGTCGTGTCGTCTCGGCGCGGGCGGCGGGCAGGTGGGCGAACTTGTCGTCGACCGGAAAATCGGTGTCGACCGGCCGCGAGCCCTTCCGCGCCTCGGCGAGCAGGCCCGGAAGACGGTGATAGGCCTGCGGGCCGACGACGAGATCGACCGACGGGGCGCGGCGAAGGATCTCGGCGCCCTCGGCCTGCGCGACGCAGCCCGCGACCGCAATGACCATGTCACCGCCGCCGGCGCGGCGTTCCTCGCGCAGATCGCGCACGCGGCCGAGCTCGGAATAGACCTTTTCGGCCGCCTTCTCGCGGATATGGCAGGTGTTGAGGATGACGAGATCCGCCTCCTCCATCACCGCCGTCTCGACATAGCCCTCCGCGCCCAGCGCATCGGCCATGCGCTGGCTGTCATAGACATTCATCTGACAGCCATAGGACTTGATGAAGACGCTGCGCGAGGCTGGTGCCGCCGCCGCCTCTCCGGTGGGCCTCGCTCCCGTGAAACTTCTCGTCATGGGCGCGCGTCGGGTCCCCTTGGTGATCGATCACCCATGGCCATACCGGGTTTTGCCGCGAAAGAGAAGGGCGCGCCGGGGTTTTGGGCCCTAGCGCACATAGCCGGCGCGGGTCTTCTTCGCCTGCTCGTCGAAGACGATGGCACAGGTCTCGCGGTCGGTTTCCGAATCAAAGCCATCTCGGACCTTGCGGGCACACAGGACCAGCGAGGGCGCCGGCAGGTTGTAGTGCTCGACGCAGGGGTTCTGGATCAGCGCGCCGCGATAGCCCTCCAGCATCCAGGCGACGCAGCGGCGAAAATCGGCATTGTCGAAGAGTGCTTCGACGGAGGACTGCGCCCGTGCCGGTGGTGCGGCTGCCAGAAGCAGGACGGCTAGAAGCAGGCGCCGCATGTCGCGCTCCATCCATGCGAGAGGTGCACAAACCAACGCTCTTCGTATATGACGCCGTTTGCAAGCCTCGGAGACTTCACAATGTCGCGCACGCTCGTCCTTTGCCGCCATGGCCAGAGCGACTGGAACCTCAAGAACCTGTTCACAGGCTGGCGCGACCCTGATCTCACGCCGCTCGGCATCGAGGAGGCGAAGGCGGCGGGCCGCCGGCTGAAGGCGCTCGGCCTGTCCTTCGACATCGCCTATACATCGGTCCTTACCCGCGCCCAGCACACCTGCCGGCTGATTCTCGGCGAGATCGGCCAGCCCGACCTCACCACGATCCGGGACCAGGCGCTCAACGAACGCGACTATGGCGATCTGTCCGGCCTCAACAAGGACGAGGCGCGCCAGCGCTTCGGCGAAGAGCAGGTGCACATCTGGCGCCGCTCTTATGACGTGCCGCCGCCCGGCGGCGAAAGCCTCAAGGACACCGCCGCGCGCGTCCTGCCCTACTACGTCCACGACATCCTGCCGGCCGTGATGGCGAAAAAGACCGTGCTCGTCGCCGCCCACGGCAATTCGCTGCGCGCCCTGATCATGGCGATGGAGGGCCTGACGGGTCCCGAGATCGTCAAGCGCGAGCTCGAGACCGGCGTGCCGATCGTCTACACGCTCGGTGCGGACACCCGCATCCAGTCAAAGCAGGAACTGAGGGGCTGACGGGGGGGTCCCCCGAAGGAACCACCGATACCGGGCGACGAGGCCTCGCCGCGTCATGCCGGATCCGTCTTGCGGCACTGCGCGCCGCATGGCGTGCGGGACGACGAGGGGTCGTGTGCAGCCGAAACCCTGCTCAGACGGCCTTTCAGACGGCCTTGATCCGAGAGCGACGCCGCTTGGCGTCGGTGAGGGCGACGAGATCGCCGGTCGCCCGCGTCTGGCCGTGGGTGCGGATGAAATCGGCGATCCGCGGCGCGATTTCGGAGCGGAAGCGCGACCCGTTGAACACGCCGTAATGCCCGACGCCCGGCTGGGTGTAGTGCGCCTTTCGATCGTCCGGAATGCCGCTGCACAGCGCCTGCGCCGCCTCGGTCTGGCCGCCGCCGGTGATGTCGTCCTTCTCGCCCTCGATCGTGAGAAGCGCGACGCGCCGGATCGCGGCCGGATCGACCGGCTTGCCGCGATGGGTCATGGTGCCGGTCGGCAGCGCGTGGCGGATGAAAACGGTGTCGACGGTCTGGAGATAGAACTCGGCCGTCAGATCCATCACGGCGAGATACTCGTCATAGAACTCGCGGTGCTTCTGGGCCGAATCGCCGTCGCCGCTGACGAGGTGGAAGAAGAGTTCCTTGTGGGCGTCGATGTGCCGATCGAGGTTCATCGTCATGAAGCCGCTGATCTGCAGGAACCCCGGATAGACGTCGCGCATGAAGCCCGGATGGGGGAACGGCACCTTGGCGATGACGTTGCGGCGGAACCAGTCGAGGCCCTTCTCGGTCGCCAACGTGTTCACCGCCGTCGGCGAGCGACGCGTGTCGATGGGGCCCCCCATCAGCGTCATGGTCGGCGGCGCATAGGCATCATCCTCGGCCTCCATGCGCGCGACCGCCGCGAGCACGGGGACGGAGGGCTGGCACACGGCGATGACATGGGTGTCATGGCCGAGCGCGTGCAGCATCGAGATGACGTAGTCGATATAGTCGTCGAGATCGAAGGTGCCGTCCGAGAGCGGCACCATGCGGGCGTCCTCCCAGTCGGTGATGTAGACCTCGTGATTGGGCAGGAAGGCCGCGACCGTGCCCCGCAGCAGCGTCGCGTAATGGCCCGACATCGGCGCCACGATCAGGACCTTCGGATCAGCGCGACGGCTGGTGGTGATCTGGCGGGAAAAATGGACGACGCGGCAGAACGGCCTCTGCCACACCACTTCCTCACGCACCGGAACGCGTTCGCCACCCACGAGCGTCGTGTCGATGCCGAATTCCGGCTTGCCGTAGCGGCGCGTGACTCGCTCGAAGATTTCGCATGCCGCCGCCATCGACTTGCCCCATGGCGTGTGGGACAGCGGATTGACCGGGTTGCGGAAGTAAAGCCGCGTGGCATCGGTGAGTGCGCGGGCGGGTGACAGCGCCGCGTGGGTCATCTCATAGATCGAATAGACCGGAAGCTGGAAGGCGCCGAAGCCGCTGAACCGCTGATCACTCTTTGAACCATCGAACATCGCAAGTCATGCCCTGATCTTGTCCGGATCCAACTCACCCAGAACACCACGCAAAGGTTAACATCACGACACGGATGATGCCGTCATCCTATAGTCTTGGTCGGCACGGGTCCGTCATCGCGATCAGAACGGCTTGACCACGACGAGAACAACGATCGCGATCATGAACAGCGTCGGGATCTCGTTCAGCACACGAAAGAACAGGGCCGAGCGCGTGTTGCGATCGGCGGCGAAATCCTTGACGATCCGGGCAAGAAAACCATGGACGGCCGTCATCGCCAGAACCAGCGCGAGCTTGGCGTGAAGCCAGCCCATGACGAAAAACCCGGCGGAAACCGCGAGCCACAGCCCGAAGAACCAGCTCGACAGCATGGCCGGCGTCATGATCGCCTTGAGCAGCCGGCGCTCCATGATCTTGAACGTTTCGCTCGTCTGCGATCCCGGTGGCGCGTCGACGTGATAGACGAAGAGGCGCGGCAGATAGAGGATCGCAGCCATCCAGGCGATGACCGAGACGATGTGGGCCGACAGGATCAGGTTATAGCCGAGGCTGCCATAGTCCATCATCATGCGCCGGCCCTCACCCCGTCACGCCCGGCCGGCGCCGCGGATGCGGGCGAGCATCTGCTCGACATGGGCGATCGGCGTCTGCGGCGTGATGCCATGTCCCAGATTGAAGATCAGTGGCCCCCTCCCGATCGTGGAGAGGATCGCGTCGACGCCTTCGTCGAGCGCTCGGCCGCCGGCGATCAGCGCGAGCGGATCGAGATTACCCTGCACGGGCTTGATCGACTGGATGGCCTGACGCGCCCAGTTCGGATCGACGGTCGTGTCGAGCGAGACCGCATCCACACCGGCATGGCTCGCGAAGTCGACATAGAGCGACCCGGCCCCTCGCGGAAAGCCGATGATGCGGGCATCGGGATGGATGGCCCTCACGCCGGCGGTGATGCGTGCGATCGGATCGATGGTCCAGCGGCGGAACTCGTGGGCGGGCAGGATGCCGGCCCAGCTGTCGAAAATCTGAACCGCGTCGACGCCCGCCTCGATCTGGGCGCAGAGATAGGTGACGGAGCTCTCGACGAGGAGATCGATGAGGTCCTCGAAGGCATCCGGGTCACGATAGGCGAAGAGGCGAGCGGGAGCCTGGTCATCGGTGCCACGCCCGGCGATCATGTAGGTCGCGAGCGTCCAGGGCGCGCCGCAAAAGCCCAGAAACGTCACCTCCGGCGGCAGGGCCGGCTTGATCAGCCGGATCGCCTCAAAGATCGGCGCGAGGCGCACGAGATCGAGGCTCTTGTGCAGGCGTGAGAAATCTTTGGCGCTCTCGAGCGGATCGAGGCGCGGCCCCTCACCTTCCTCGAAGCGGACGGGCTGGCCGAGCGCGTCCGGAACGACGAGAATGTCGGAGAACAGGATCGCCGCGTCGAAGCCGAATCGCCGGATCGGCTGCAGCGTCACTTCGGCGGCGAGCGCCGGCGTGTAGCACAGATCGAGGAAGCCGCCGGCCTTGGCTCGGGTCTCCCGATACTCCGGAAGGTAGCGGCCCGCCTGACGCATCATCCAAACGGGAGGGCGGGAAAGGCTTTCGCCGGACAGAACGCGCAGAAGAGGCTTGGTCATCGGGCCGATCATGCGATGCGCCCGCCGGAAAGTCCAAACAGAAAATGAAAGGATAAATCCTTAGTGTCTCTTGAGTCTTGGGCACCCGGTTTCGGTGGTTATCGCGGAGCCCGGCTTTTTCCACAGGCGATCCCCACCGAGGGCGCTTGAGGGGAAAGAGTTAATCGATGATCGCTGGCCGGGTAATGGATTAAGGATTTTTTAACTTTTTCAGGCAGCTCCGCCGCCGGTGTTGAAGCGGTTGCCGATGGCGGAAAGGAAGGGTTGCGAGTCTTGTTCACACAAGGGGCCTTGAAGGCCGCTGGTCTGGCAGGCCTGTGGATGACCGGGCCGTCCTGTCCACAGCCGCGCCGGGTGAGGCCGCTGGGCGCCGATCCATCCCCACTTGTCCACAGTGCCGTCCCGCGCTAACGCCAACACCAACGGAGGTTCGATGCCCGCGCGCAGCTATTTCCACCTCCATCTCGTGTCGGACGCGACCGGCGAGACCCTGATCAATGTCGGGCGGGCGGTCGCGGCGCAGTATCCGGGCGTCACTGCCCTCGAACACATGCATCCCCTGGTGCGCACCCGCCAGCAGCTCGACCGGGTCTTGTCCGAGATCGAGGCCGCGCCGGGGATCGTCTTGTACACGCTGGTCGAGGAAGAGCTCGAGAACCGGCTGATCGAGGCTTGTCGCGACAGCGGATCGCCGGTTCTGTCCGTCTTGCGGCCGATCTTCGACCTGTTTCGCGTCTATCTTGGCGTCGACAGCTTCGTGAAGCCTGGCGCCCAGCACATGCTCAACGCCGAGTATTTTCGGCGGATCGATGCTCTGAACTACACGATGATGCATGATGACGGGCAACTGACCCATGAGCTCGACGAGGCGGATGTCGTGCTTCTCGGCATTTCGCGGACTTCAAAGACGCCGACGGCGATCTATCTCGCCAATCGCGGGATCAAGACCGCGAATGTCCCGATCGTCCCGGGTGTGCCCCTGCCGCGCGACCTCGAGACCGTGCGCAAGCCGCTCGTGATCGGCCTGATCGCGTCGCCGGAGCGGATCGTGCAGGTGCGCGAGAACCGCATTCTCGCCAACGCGCCGCTGCAGGGGTCGACCGCCTATACCGACCGCATGGCGGTGTCCGACGAGATCGCCGAATCCCGCCGCCTGTTCACGCGTCGCGGCTGCCCCGTGATCGACGTGACGCGGCGTTCGATCGAGGAGACGGCGGCGGCGATCCTCGGGCTCCTCAAGGAGCACCAGCGGGCGCGCATCGTCGAGACCTGAGGGGGCGTCATGACCGAACCGGCTTTCATTCTGGCGTCGAAATCCGCGATCCGCGCCACGCTCCTGCGCAATGCCGGGCTGACGATCGCGCTTGAGGCGGCGCGGATCGACGAGCGGTCCATCGAGGGTCCCTGGGTCGCGGCGGGGATGCCGCCCGATACGGTGGCGCGCTCCCTCGCGGTCGAAAAGGCGCGGGAGGTCGCGACGCGCCATCCCGGCGGTCTCGTCATCGGTGCCGACCAGACGCTGGCGGTCGGTCAGGACCGCCTGTCGAAGGTCACGGACCGTGAGGCGGCGATCGCGCAGATACGGCGTCTTGCCGGCCGTACCCATGCGCTGCATTCGGGTTTCGCGGTGGTTCGCGACGGAGCCGTTCTCGCTTCCGGCGTCTCGACGGCCCTGATGACGATGCGTCCGCTCGATGATGGGGCGATCGCCGCCTATGTCGATGCGGCGGGTGAGGCCATTCTCGGCAGCGTCGGGTGCTATCAGCTCGAAAGCGTCGGCGTGCGCCTGTTCGAGCGGATCGAGGGCGACTACTTCACGGTTTTGGGTTTGCCGCTCCTGGCGCTCCTCGGGGCGCTGCGGGACCAAAAGCTCCTGGGAGGATCATGGTGAGGCGTGCCTGCATCGTCGGTCATCCGGTGGCGCATTCGCGCTCGCCCATGATCCATGGCCATTGGCTGAGCGAATACGGCATCGACGGTGCCTATGGGCGCGAGGATGTCTCGCCCGAGGCGTTCGAGGCCTTCATCGCGGAGCTGGGCGCGCGCGGCTATGTCGGGTGCAACGTCACGGTTCCCAACAAGGAGGCGGCCTTTGCGGCGGCGACGGTCGATGATCCCGTCGGCCGGGCCTTGCGGGCCGTCAACACGCTCTGGCTCGAGGACGGCGTCCTGCGCGGGATGAACACCGATGTCGCGGGCTTTCTCGCCAGTCTCGATGCCGATCGGCCGGGCTGGCATCGCGATGCCGGGACAGCTCTGGTACTTGGGGCGGGTGGCGCCTCGCGGGCAATCGTCCATGCGCTGTTGTCACGCGGGATCGGGCGCGTCCGCCTCGCCAACCGGACGCAGGCCCGTGCCGCCGAGGTGGCGGCCTTGTTCGGTTCGGATGTCGAGGTGGTGGCCTGGGCCGATGTCGAGGCGGCGATGGACGGCGTGTCGATCCTCGTCAACACGACGTCGCTCGGCATGAAGGGGCAGCCGCCGCTCGATCTGTCGCTCGCCCGTCTGCCGACGGGCGCGCTCGTAACCGACATCGTCTACGTGCCGCTGATCACGCCGCTTCTCGCCATGGCGCGCGAGGCGGGCCATCCGATCGTCGATGGGCTCGGGATGCTGCTGCACCAGGCCGTGCCGGGATTCGAGCGCTGGTTCGGGGTGCGACCGAGCGTGACGCCGGCGCTGCGGGCGCTGATCGAGGCGGATGTCGTGGCAAAGAGCGGGTGAGCGGCCGTGTTTCGTCTCGGGCTCACCGGATCGATCGGCATGGGGAAATCGACGACGGCGGCGATGTTCCGGGCGCGTGGCGTGCCGGTGCATGATGCCGATGCCGCGGTCCATCGGCTCTATGCCGGCGTGGCGGCGCCCCTGATCGAGGCCGCCTTCCCGGGCGTCGTCCGGTCGGGCGTCGTCGACCGGGCTGCGCTCGCGGCACGCGTCGTCGGACAGGGCGAGGCGATGCAGCGGCTCGAAGCGATCATTCACCCGCTCGTGCGGGAAGCGGAAACGGCTTTTCTCGAGACGGCACGGCAGGCCGGAGCCGCGCTCGTCCTCCTCGACATCCCGCTCCTGTTTGAGACCGGTGCCGAGGGGCGTTGCGACGGCATCGTCGTCGCGAGCTGCCCGGCTGACATGCAGCGCGCGCGTGTCCTCGCCCGGCCCGGGATGAGCGCGGAGAAATTCGAAGGCATTCTGGCACGACAGATGCCGGATGCAGAAAAACGCCGTCGCGCGCATTTTGTGGTCGAGACCGGGCTCGGGCTTGAGGCGGCGCGGCGTCAGGTCGATGATCTGCTGCGCGCGCTGTCAGGCCAGGGCGGCGTGCGCGGGTTCGGATCGAAGGGGACATGATGCGCGAGATCGTGCTCGACACCGAGACGACGGGGCTCGAACCGGCCGAGGGTCATCGGCTGGTCGAGATCGGCTGCGTCGAGATGATCAACGGCATCCCGACCGGCGCGACGTTTCATCATTACTTCAATCCGCAGCGCGACATGCCGCAGGAGGCTTTCGCCGTGCACGGGCTGTCGCGCGAATTTCTGTCGGACAAGCCGCTCTTTGCCGATCTCGCCGACGCCTTTCTGCAGTTCATCGACGGCGCCCGTCTCGTGATTCACAACGCCACGTTCGACATGAAGTTCATCAATGCCGAACTGGCGCGGCTGTCGAAGCCGGCCATCGGGATGGACCGTGTGGTCGATACGCTGGCGATGGCGCGGCGCAAGCATCCGGGCGCGCGGGTGTCGCTGGACGAACTCTGCGCCCGGTACGGGATTGACGCCTCGAAGCGCGTCAAGCACGGCGCGCTCGTCGATGCCGAGATCCTCGCCGAGGTGTATATCGAGCTGACCGGGGGTCGCCAGACCGCACTCGGCCTCGCGGTGCAGACGGCGACCGCGACGGCGCGTGTCCGATCGGGGGTGACGCAGCGCCCTGCGCCCCTTCCCTCGCGTCTTGCCGACGAGGATGTGAGCCGGCACGCCGCCTTCGTCGCTGACCTTGGTGACGGGGCGATCTGGCGGCGCTACCAGTAGGCCGCACCGGGCGTCGGGCGGCGCCTGATGCGATTTTGCTGGATTTTGCGGCATCCATACGATATGGGCCCGCCGTCGGATGCTTTCCGACAGTGAACAGCCTGCCATGGACCCCGCTGGACGACATCCCGGCCGGGCCCGGCCCCAGGTTTCTCGCGGCTGAGCCGCTCCCACGCGTCGAAGGACGAAACAGGCCGTGCCACGGCGTGGCATTGCCTGCATGAAAGGAATGGACCGATGTCGATTACAGCCGAGCGCAAGCAGGCGCTGATTACCGAGTATGCCACGAAGCCCGGCGATACCGGGTCGCCCGAGGTGCAGGTTGCGATCCTGACGGAACGCATCACCAACCTCACGGGCCACTTCAAGTCGCACGTGAAGGACAACCATTCGCGTCGCGGCCTCCTGAAGCTCGTGTCGCTGCGCCGCTCCCTGCTCGATTATCTGAAGTCGCGCGACGAAGCGCGCTACAAGACGCTGATCGAGCGCCTTGGTATCCGCCGCTAATCGCGGCCCGGCGCCCAGGCGCCGACATGTGATGCGGGCCTGATGAGGCCCCGAAACCGGATGTGGCGGCATGGGGCTGCCACTCCACCTTCCGCCCGACGAACGGTACGCCATGGCAGGATCGCACGATGCAAACCGAGGGGGCTCCGCCCGCCGGATGCATCGTGCCGTCTTGCTCATGGCTTTTCGTGTTCGGGCCGATCAAACCCGATAGGACAGATGGATGTTTACGATTTATCGCGAAGAGCTTGAGTGGGCGGGCCGTACGCTGGTCCTCGAGACCGGCAAGGTCGCCCGTCAGGCCGACGGCGCCGTAATGGCGAGCTATGGCGACACGACCGTGCTCGCGACCGTGGTCTCGGCCAAGGAGCCGAAGGCCGGCGTCGATTTCTTCCCGCTCACGGTCAATTACCAGGAAAAGGCGTTCGCGGCGGGCCGTATCCCCGGTGGCTATTTCAAGCGCGAAGGCCGTCCGACCGAGCGCGAGACGCTGGTCTCTCGCCTCATCGACCGCCCGATCCGCCCGCTTTTCGTCGAGGGCTATCGCAACGATACGCAGGTGATCGTGACGGTTCTCTCACACGATCTCGTCAATGATCCGGACGTCGTCGCAATGGTCGCGGCGTCTGCGGCGCTGACGCTGTCGGGCGTTCCGTTCATGGGCCCCGTCGGCGGCGCCCGCGTCGGCCATGTCGGTGGCGCCTTGAAGCTCAACCCGACGATCGATGAAATGAAGGATTCCGCCCTCGATCTCGTCGTCGCCGGCACGGCCGACGCCGTGCTCATGGTCGAATCGGAAGCCAAGGAACTCTCCGAGCAGACGATGCTCGAAGCGGTGATGATCGGCCATCGCGGCTTCCAGCCGGTGATCGAAGCCATCATCCGCCTTGCGGAGAAGGCGGCGAAGGAACCGCGTGATTTCATGCAGGCAGACCGCTCGGAACTCGAGAAGGTCGTTCGCGGCATCGTTGAGGAGGATCTGCGCTCGGCCTATGCGATCACCGCCAAGCAGGAGCGCTACAAGGCGGTCGACGCCGCCAAGGCGAAGCTGATGGCCGCTCTGATGCCGGAAGGTGAAGCCGCCCCGGCCTATTCCAAGCAGGAACTCGCCGAGGTCTTCAAGGATCTGCAGGCCAAGGTCGTGCGCTGGAACATTCTCGACAAGGGCATCCGTATCGACGGTCGCGACGTGAAGACGGTGCGCCCGATCGTGGCGGAAGTCGGCTTCCTGCCGCGCACCCATGGCTCGGCGCTGTTCACGCGCGGCGAGACCCAGGCGATCGCGGTCGCGACGCTCGGGACGGGCGAGGACGAGCAGTTCGTCGATTCGCTCGAAGGCACCTTCAAGGAGCGCTTCATGCTCCATGACCACGTCCCGCCCGTCTCGGTCGGCGAGACCGGCCGCATGGGCTCGCCCGGTCGTCGCGAGATCGGCCATGGCAAGCTCGCCTGGCGCGCGCTGCGGCCGATGCTGCCGGCGGCGCACGAGTTCCCCTACACGATCCGCGTCGTCTCCGAGATCACCGAGTCGAACGGTTCGTCCTCGATGGCGACGGTGTGCGGCGGCTCGCTCGCGCTGATGGATGCCGGCGTGCCGCTCAAAGCGCCGGTGGCCGGCATCGCGATGGGCCTGATCCTCGAAGGTGATCGCTTCGCCGTGCTGTCGGACATTCTCGGCGACGAGGATCATCTCGGCGACATGGACTTCAAGGTTGCGGGCACCCAGAACGGCGTCACCTCGCTGCAGATGGACATCAAGATCGCCGGCATCACCGAGGAGATCATGCGCGTTGCGCTCGATCAGGCCCAGCAGGGCCGCCTCCATATTCTCGGCGAGATGTCGAAGGCGCTGACCTCGGCCCGTCCGGAACTCGGCGAACACGCGCCGCGCATCGAGGTGATCCAGATCCCGGTCGACAAGATCCGTGAAGTGATCGGCACCGGCGGCAAGGTGATCCGCGAGATCGTCGAGAAGACCGGCGCCAAGATCAACATCGAGGATGATGGCACCGTGAAGATCGCCTCTGCCTCGGGCACGGCGATCAAGGCGGCGATGAACTGGATCAAGTCGATCACGTCGGAGCCGGAAGTGAACGCCATCTATGACGGCACGGTCGTCAAGACGACGGATTTCGGCGCCTTCGTGAACTTCTTCGGCTCACGCGACGGTCTCGTGCACATTTCGCAGCTCGCGCCTGCGCGGGTCGCCAAGGTCACGGACATCGTCAAGGAAGGCGACAAGGTGAAGGTGAAGCTGCTCGGCTTCGATGAGCGCGGCAAGGTCCGCCTGTCCATGAAGGCCGTCGACCAGGCGACCGGTGAGGACCTCGAGAAGAAGGCCAAGGCCGCTGAGGGCGACGCGGCCGAGTGAGGCCCGTCGTATCGAGCGGAGAAGATCGGGCGGTGCTTCGGCGCCGCCCTTTTTCCAGCGGCCGGCCGGGTTTCCGGTGTCGTGCCCGACGCGGGCCTTTCGCCTGCGTCGTCTTGCCATCCGGCGAATCCAAGTCTATGTATCCTGCGTTCCTCCTGTTTCCGCCTTTCACCGCGCCGGGTCACCCCTGAGCGTTTCGGTGGCCGCCCCGGGCGGCGATCTGCGGCAGACCCCTCCCTCCCGAATGTCCGGCCCCAAGTGGCCCGAAGAATCACAGCACAATGGCAAGTGACGCGACGATCCAAGAAAACCCGATGCGGGACATCAAGTTCCAGGATCTGAAGAAGAAATCACCGATCGAGATGCTCGCTTTCGCGGAGGAGCTCGAGGTCGAGAACGCCTCCTCCATGCGCAAGCAGGAACTGATGTTCGCGGTGCTGAAGCAGCTCGCGGCGCGCGAAGTGGAGATCGTCGGCGAGGGCGTCGTCGAGGTTCTGCAGGATGGCTTCGGCTTCCTGCGCTCGCCCGAGGCGAATTATCTGCCGGGACCGGACGACATCTATGTCTCGCCGTCGCAGATCCGCAAGTTCGGTCTGCGCACCGGTGACACCGTCGAGGGCGTGATCCGCAGCCCCAAGGACGGTGAGCGCTATTTCGCGCTGCTCAAGGTCAACACGATCAACTTCGAGGATCCAGAGCGGGTCAAGCACAAGGTCAATTTCGACAATCTGACGCCGCTCTACCCGAACAAGCGGCTGAAGCTCGAAATCGGCGACCAGACCAAGAAGGACATGTCGGCGCGTGTCATCGACACGGTCTCGCCGATCGGCAAGGGTCAGCGCGCGCTGATCGTCGCCCCGCCGCGCACCGGCAAGACGGTGCTCCTGCAGAATATCGCCCAGTCGATCACGGCGAACCACCCGGAATGCTACCTCATCGTGCTGCTGATCGACGAGCGGCCGGAGGAAGTGACCGACATGCAGCGCTCGGTGAAGGGCGAGGTCGTCTCCTCGACCTTCGACGAGCCGGCGCAGCGCCACGTCCAGGTCGCCGAAATGGTGATCGAGAAGGCGAAGCGCCTCGTCGAGCATGGCCGCGACGTCGTCATTCTTCTCGATTCGATCACGCGCCTTGGCCGCGCCTACAACACGGTTGTCCCGTCCTCCGGCAAGGTGCTGACCGGCGGTGTCGACGCCAATGCGCTGCAGCGGCCGAAGCGCTTCTTCGGTGCCGCCCGCAACATCGAGGAAGGGGGCTCGCTCACGATCATCGCGACGGCGCTGATCGACACCGGTTCGCGAATGGACGAAGTGATCTTCGAGGAGTTCAAGGGCACCGGTAACTCCGAAATCATCCTGGACCGCAAGGTCTCGGACAAGCGCGTCTTCCCGGCGATGGACATCACCCGCTCCGGCACGCGCAAGGAGGAGCTCCTCGTCGCGCCCGACATCCTCAAGAAGATGTATGTGCTGCGGCGCATCCTCAACCCGATGGGGACGGTCGACGCGATCGAGTTCCTCGTCGACAAGCTCAAGCAGACGAAGACCAACGCCGATTTCTTCGATTCGATGAACACCTGACGGGTGGCTCCGTGGGCCTCGCCTGTTTCACGTGAATCAGGCGAGGCCGGCGGGGGGCTGGCGCGGCGGTGCTGCATCGATTCGGACGCGCAACGATGCTGATGCGCGGCGGTCTCTCGCGAACGTTGACACGCCATGAGCCCTGACACCATCGTCGCCCTCGCCTCCGGCTCCGGTCGAGCTGGCGTTGCCGTCCTCCGGGCCTCCGGTCCGGGCGTTCGATTCGGCCTCGAAACCGTTGCAGGTACCCTCCCCGATCCACGCCGCGCGACGCTGCGGCGGCTGCGTGCGGAGGATGGCTCCGTCATCGATGAAGCGCTCGTCCTCTTCTTTCCCGGTCCCGGCAGCTTTACCGGCGAGGATGTCGCCGAATTCCACGTTCACGGCGGAGCGGCGGTCATCCGTGATCTTCTCGCCCGCCTCTCCGCGCTGGCGGGGTGGCGGCTTGCCGGGCCCGGCGAATTCTCACGCCGCACCGTGGAGAATGGTCGGCTCGATCTGACGACCGCCGAGGCCATCAGCGATCTGGTCGCCGCTGAGACGGGATTGCAGCGACGCCAGGCCCTTCATGGCCTCTCAGGGGCGCTGGAGCAGCAGACGATTCGCTGGCGCAACGATCTTCTCGATCTTGCCGCGCTGATCGAGGCCGAGATCGATTTTCCGGATGAAGGCGACGTACCCGTGCTGATGCCGGCAGTGGTCGAGCGTGCCCGCGTTCTCATTGGGTCGCTCGAGGACGTGCTTCGAGGAGCGGATGCCGGCGAGCGCGTCCGCGAGGGCGCCGTCGTCGTTCTCGCCGGTCCGCCCAATGCCGGAAAGTCGACGCTCCTCAACGCGATGGCACGGCGTAACGTGGCGATCGTCTCCCCGATCGCGGGCACGACGCGCGACGCGCTCGAGGTCCGGCTCGACCTCGGTGGACTGCCGGTGACGTTGATCGACACGGCGGGTCTCCATGACAGCGCCGATCCGCTGGAGGCGCTCGGCATGGAGCGCAGCCGCGCGCGGATCCGCGACGCCGATCTGGTGCTGTGGCTCGTGCCGGTGGGCGATCCGGTCGGTGAGCGGCCCGATGGGGCGCTCCTTGTCCGAACGAAAGCCGATCTGAGCGGTCAGGCGATGTCGCCGGTCGGCGACGAACTGGCTGTGTCCGCTCTGTCCGGGTCCGGGCTCGATCGGGTTCTCGCCCTCGTCGAGGAGCGGGCCCGAAAGGCGATGGCGGGCGGCGAGAGTGCGCTCGTGACACGGATCCGACATCGCGTCGAACTGTCGACAGCGCTCGACTGCCTGCGGCGGGTTGCGACCGCGTCGATCGATTCGGCGCCGGAACTGCTGGCAGAGGATGTGCGCCTGGCGCTGCGCGCTCTGGGACGGCTGACTGGTAGGGTGGACATCGACGAGATCTACGATCGGATCTTCAGTACCTTCTGCATCGGCAAGTAGGGGTTGGCCCGCCGACAGGCCCGATTCGGACGGATGGCTTGCCGGAAACCGGTGCTTCGGCTAGATGGCGGCAGTTCCGGAGCATTCATGAGCGCGACATCCTGCGACGTCCTGGTGATTGGCGGCGGCCATGCCGGCTGCGAGGCTGCGGCCGCAGCGGCGCGCGCCGGCGCGCGCACGGTGCTTCTGACGCATCGTGCCGGGACGATCGGCGCCATGTCCTGCAATCCGGCGATCGGCGGCCTCGGCAAGGGCCATCTCGTGCGTGAGATCGACGCGCTGGACGGGTTGATGGGCCGCGTGGCGGATCTTGGCGGCATCCAGTTCCGTCTTCTCAATCGGCGCAAGGGTCCGGCGGTGCGTGGGCCTCGGGCCCAGGCGGATCGGAAGCTTTATGCCGCGGCGATGCAGGCTGCGATCGCGGCGACGCCCGGTCTTGCCGTGATCGAGGGTGAGGCGAGCGACATTCTGATCGAGGATGGCCGGGTGGCGGGCGTCATCACGGCCGATGGCGATCGATTCGCCTGCGGTTCGATCGTGCTGACCACCGGGACTTTTCTGCGCGGACTGATCCATATCGGCAACGTGACGATTCCGGCGGGCCGGGTTGGCGAGGCGCCGGCGCTCGGCCTGTCGCTGGCGCTGGAACGGGCGGGATTGACGCTGGGGCGGCTCAAGACCGGGACGCCGGCGCGGCTCGACGGCACGACGATCGACTGGGCCTCGCTGGAGATGCAGCCGGGCGATGAGGACCCCGAAGCGTTCTCGACGCTGACGGAGAGCCTGCCGAACCCGCAGATCGCCTGCGGCGTGACGCGGACCACGGCCGCCACACATGAGGTCATCCGCGCGAACATTCATCGTTCGGCGATGTATTCCGGTCAGATCGAGAGCCGTGGGCCGCGCTATTGCCCGTCGATCGAGGACAAGATCGTCCGCTTCGGCGATCGCGAGGGGCACCAGATCTTTTTGGAACCCGAGGGGCTCGACGACAGCACGGTCTATCCGAACGGGATCTCGACCTCCCTGCCGGAAGACGTGCAGCGGGCCATGATCGCGACGATACCGGGCCTCGAACGGGCACGGATCGTGCGGCCAGGCTATGCGATCGAGTATGATCACGTCGATCCGCGTGAGTTGCGGTCTACCCTCGAGACGAAGCGGGTTGCGGGTCTTTTTCTCGCCGGACAGATCAATGGCACGACGGGCTATGAGGAAGCGGCGGCACAGGGGCTCGTCGCCGGTCTGAATGCCGCGCGGCGCGCAGGGGGGCAGGATGGCGAGGTGTTCGACCGCTCCCGTTCCTATATCGGCGTCATGATCGACGATCTCGTCACGCGCGGCGTCAGCGAGCCCTATCGCATGTTCACCTCGCGCGCCGAGTTCCGGCTGAGCCTGCGGGCGGACAATGCCGATCAGCGTCTGACAGACCGCGGGATGGCGCTCGGTCTCGTCGGTGCGCGCCGTTCCGGGCACTGGAATGCCAAGAAGGCAGCGCTCGCCGAGGCGACCGCCTGGGCACGCTCGGTGTCCCTGTCCCCGAACGAGGCGGAGCGCCATGGTTTGCGGTTGAACAAGGACGGCGTGCGACGGACGGCCTTCGACATTCTCGCCAATCCCGAGATCGATTTTCGCGACCTTGCTGCCATTTGGCCCGAGGCCGGTCGCGTTGCGCCGGGCATCGCCGCTCAGGTCGAGATCGATGCGCGATACGCCGTCTATCTCGACCGGCAATCCGCCGATATCGAGGCCTTCCGTCGCGATGAAGGGCTTGAGATTCCGCAGGATCTTGATTTCACGACGATTTCGGGTCTTTCGAATGAGGTTCAGTCCAAACTTGCCGCCGTTGGACCGGCGACGCTCGGACAGGCGGCACGGATTGACGGCATGACACCGGCCGCGTTGACGTTGCTGCTGGCGACGATCCGCAAGCGCGGCCTGCGGGCCGCCTCCTGAAATGGCTGCGGCGACTAAATCGGAGCGGGAGCGCGTTCTTCAGCGGCTCGACGTTTCACGTGAAACGGCCGCCCGGCTCGACCTTTACGTCGATCTCCTCAAGACCTGGCAGCGCGTGCAGAACCTCGTGGCCCCCTCGACGCTCGCCGAGGTCTGGTCACGCCATGTGCTCGATTGTGGCCAGCTCGTCGCGCTCTTTTCCGAAGCGCGGATCTGGGTCGATCTCGGCAGTGGCGCCGGCCTGCCCGGCCTGATCGTCGCGATCCTGCTGCATCAACGGGCCGACACCCATGTGCATCTGATCGAAAGCAACCAGCGCAAGGCGGCATTCCTGCGCGAGGCGATCCGCACGACCGGCGTGCGGGCGACCGTCCATGCTGATCGCATTGAATCCGTGATCGGGAAAGGCGTCGTCTCGGCCGACATGGTGACCGCCCGGGCACTCGCGCCGCTCGATGCCCTGCTCACGCTAGCCGCACCGCTGTTGAAAACCGGTGCGCAAGCAGCCTTCCTCAAGGGACAAGATCTAGAGGAGGAATTGACCCAAGCCGCCAAATCTTGGAGAATCGAGTTCGTGTTGATCCCCAGTCTGACGGATGAGCGTGCGCGCATCGTTCATGTCAGACGCGCTGAACCGCATTCAGGGGGATGATGCAAACCGGAGACTGACGATGAGCGAACCCCGCGTGCTCGCCTTGACCAACCAGAAGGGCGGCGTCGGCAAGACGACGACCGCGATCAATCTGGGGACCGCCCTGGCGGCGATCGGCGAACGGGTCCTGATCGTCGATCTCGATCCGCAGGGCAATGCCTCCACCGGTCTCGGCATCTCCTACAAGCAGCGCCAGCGCTCCACCTATGACGTTCTGGTCGGTGAGAGCGATATCGCCTCCGTAACGATCGAGACGGCGGTTCCGAGGCTGCATGTCGCGCCCTCGACGCTCGATCTGCTGGGGGTCGAACTCGAGATCGCGCAGGAGAAGGACCGCACGCAGCGTCTGCGCCGCGCCATTGCCGCCCTGGGCCAGGGCGGCGAGAGCCCCTACGATTATGTGCTCGTCGACTGTCCGCCCTCCTTCAATCTGCTGACGATCAACGCCATGGCGGCGGCGGATGCGGTTCTCGTGCCGCTGCAGTGCGAATTCTTCGCGCTGGAAGGTCTGTCGCAGCTTCTCAAGACGGTCGAGCAGGTGCGCACCACGCTCAACCCGCGCCTCACCATCCATGGTGTCGTGCTGACCATGTATGACGCCCGCAACAATCTCTCGAGCCAGGTCGTCGCGGACGTTCGTCAATACATGGGCGACAAGGTCTACCAGACGATCATCCCGCGCAATGTGCGCGTGTCCGAGGCGCCGTCTTATGGCAAGCCGGCGCTCCTCTATGATCTGAAATGTGCGGGAAGCCAGGCCTATCTTCGTCTCGCCTCCGAAATCATCCAGCGCGAGCGCGTGCTGCGGGCGGCCTGAGGGGCGGGAGATGGCGATGTCCGACGAGAAGATCCGGCCCCGGCTCGGCCGAGGCCTTGCCGCCCTTCTGGGCGATGTGGCGGATGAGGAAAGCGCGATCGAGCGGGCGCGCGGGCAGAAGCGCGTCCCGGTCTCGTTCCTGCGCGCCAATCCGCGCAATCCGCGGCTGCGGTTCGACGATGCCGAACTCGAGGATCTGGCCGCCTCGATCCGGGAGAAGGGCGTTCTGCAGCCCATCCTCGTCCGGTCGCTGATCGGCGTCGTCGACGCCTATGAGATCATCGCCGGCGAGCGACGCTGGCGCGCAGCGCAGCGCGCCGGTCTCCACGACGTCCCCGTGATGATCGTCGAGGCCTCGGATCGCGAAGCGCTCGAACTCGCGATCATCGAGAACGTCCAGCGTGAGGATCTCAATCCGATGGAGGAGGCCGCCGGCTATGGGCGGCTGATCGAGGAGTTCGAGTATTCGCAGAATGATCTCGCCAAGGTGATCGGCAAGAGCCGCAGCCATGTGGCGAACACGCTGCGGCTCGTGAAACTGCCGGACGCGGTGAAACGATCGGTGATCGCCGGCGATCTCAGCGCCGGCCATGCCCGCGCCCTCCTTTCCGTTTCTGATCCGGAACGATTGGCGGAGCGCATCGTCAAGGATGGGCTGACCGTGCGTGACGTGGAGGCGATCGCGCAGGTCGAGGCGGAGGGCGTCGGCAAGGTCGCCAAGTCCCGCGCCCGCGGCGAAAAGGATGCCGACACGCTGGCGCTTGAAAAGGCGCTCAGCGATGCGCTGGGATTGAAGGTGTCGATCGATCATCGTGGCGCCAGCGGTGAGGTGAAGATCCGCTACCGCTCGCTCGACCAACTCGACGAAGTCTGTCGCAGGCTCCAGGCCTGACACGGCGTGATCCGGACTCGATTCGGACCCGTTATCATCCTGAAGAAACGGTTAAAACTAAAAGCGGGACCGCTCGGGTGATGCCGCCAGCGAGACGGGATCCGACGCCTCAGATGTCGTCGGCGTCGTAGCCGGTCTCCTCCGGGTCCGCGTAGACCACGTCGGCGCCGGCTGCTTCTGCCATAGGCGCATAGGGTGCCGCGGGCTCGGGGCTGTTGTCCCTGATGTCGATGATCTCGGCGCCCGGGAACTTCTCCAGCGCGGCGCGGACCAGCGGCTCGGCGCGGATTCCGGTGAGGGTCGCCGCCTGTCGGGCCTCCGCCTTCTGGCGCAGGGTCGGTTCACCGCCGTCGCTCGACAGGGCGACGACCCAGCGCCGCCCGGTCCAGTCGCCCAGTTTGCGCGAGAGTTCGGCGACGAGACCGCCCGGCGCGTCGCTCTCCAGCGCGATGTCGAGGCGGCCATCGGCCAGGCTCACCGGTCGGACGAAGCGTTCCAGCGCAAGCTTCAACGGCAGATCGCATTTCTCCGCAGCAAACGCGACGAGATCGGTGAAGCTTGCGATCGCCCGATGGGGCGCTGCCGCGGGCGCTGCGACCGCCGATGGCGTGGGGTTGGGCGCTGGCTGGGCCGTTGCCAGCATCGCGCGCGGTCCGGGCGCGGGCGGGGAACCGCCCTGGATCGACGGCGGACGGTCGCCCGGGCGCGGAGGTCCGTCGCCGAGACTGCGGATCAGGTCTTCGGGCGACGGCAGATCGGCGGCGTAGCACAGGCGCACGAGCAGCATGTCGGCCGCCGCGAGCGGCTTTGGTGCCGTCTGAACCTCGCTGATCCCCTTCAGCAGCATCTGCCAGAATCGGGTGAGAACCTTCATCGACAGGGCGCCAGCGCTCGTCTGGCCGCGCTGGCGTTCGACCTCGGTGATGCTGGCATCGGCTGCCGCGTCCGGCGAGACTTTCAGGCGCGTGACGAAATGGCTGAACTCGGCAAGCTCCGACAGGATGACGCCGGGATCGGCCCCTAGATCGTACTGCGCCCGCATTTCTGCGAGCGCGCGGGCCGCGTCACCCGCCATCACGGCCTCGAACAGATCGATGACGCGGCTGCGGTCGGCGAGGCCGAGCATCTGGCGGGCACTCTCGGCATCGACCCGGCCATTGCCGTGCGCGATCGCCTGATCGAGGAGCGAGAGGCTGTCGCGCACCGACCCTTCCGCCGCCCGTGCGATCATGGCGAGCGCCTCGGTGTCGATGGTCACGCCCTCCGCGGTGCAGATTCGCTCGAGGTGGCGCGACAGCAGGGCTGCATCGACGCGGCGCAGGTCGAAGCGCTGGCAGCGCGACAGGATGGTGATCGGGACCTTGCGGATCTCGGTCGTGGCGAAGATGAACTTCGCATGCGCCGGCGGTTCCTCCAGCGTCTTGAGGAGCGCGTTGAAGGCCGGCGTCGACAGCATGTGCACCTCGTCCATGATGACGAGGCGAAACCGCGCCGATTGCGGTGCGTAGCGCAGGCTTTCCGTGATCTCGCGAATGTCGGAGACGCCGTTGTGCGAGGCGGCGTCGAGCTCGAGCACGTCGATGTGACGGGACTCGATGATTGCCTCGCAATGTTTGCCGAGCGCCGGGAGGCGGATGGTCGGCCCGCCGGGCGGACCCTCGAGCGGCTCATACTGCAGGCCGCGCGCGAGAATGCGTGCCGTCGTCGTCTTGCCGACGCCGCGCACGCCGGTGAGCATGTAGGCCTGATGGATCCGGCCCGTCTCGAACGCATTCGACAGCGTCCGGACCATGGCGTCCTGTCCGATCAGATCGTCGAAGGTGGTCGGGCGGTACTTCCGGGCCAGAACCCGGTACCCCCCCGCCTTGTCGTTCGAAAAAGGACGGGCGTCGGCCATGAACGTCTTCGCGATCGAGGGGTAGGAGGCTGGACAGAGACCCGCAGCGGTCTCGTTAGGGCTGCTTCCTTCCGGACCTGACCCGGTTGGCGAGTGTTGCGTCCACCGCCAACCTCCCGCCGTCTCTATGCGACAGCTCGTGCCGGCACGCAAGCGCGAAACGAGCAGCGCCGCCGCGAGGCGCTCACAGGATCGCCGTCAGGCCATCATAGACGAGTTTCACGCCGACAAGGACGAGCAGCGTATAGACGATCTTATAGAAACGCTCGGTCTCGATCCGTCTGACCAACCAGACACCGGCCATGGTCGAGAGGATCGCGACGGGGGCGAGTGCCGCCGACAGCGTCAGGTTCGTCGCGTCGAACTCGCCGAGCGCGGCGTAGGGGATCAGCTTCACCGCGTTCAGGATCGCGAAGAACCAGGCGGTGGTGCCGACGAGCGCATCGCGCTCGAGGCGCTGCGGCAGGACGTAGAACTGGAAAGGAGG
Source organism: Labrys sp. (in: a-proteobacteria) (assembly GCA_046344875.1). Classification (GTDB taxonomy): domain Bacteria; phylum Pseudomonadota; class Alphaproteobacteria; order Rhizobiales; family Labraceae; genus Labrys. The sequence continues at coordinate 249,345 of JBKDKQ010000062.1, forward strand.
CCCGCCAGCATGGCTGACGAAGCTCGTGAAACCGGCGATCGTGCCCCAGACCACGCCGGCGACGGGGCCGGGCTTGGGGCCGAGAGCGCGGCGCTGCGCCACGCCGATCCACCAGTTCGCGGCGAAGGCGACGGCGACGAGGCCGACGATCAGGCGGACATGGGCGTCGGTGACGGTCGAGGCGAGGAGATAGCCGCCGAGCGTGCCGATCATGGCGCCGGCGAGCGAGATCACCAGGATCCGCCGATCAAAGGAACCGCGATAGGCCGCCATGGTCACGATGTCCTGCAGGCACAGGATCGGCAGCAGGATCGCCGCAGCCTGCACCGGCGACATCACCAGCGCGAGGATGGGCGTGCCGAGAACGCCTAGACCGACGAAACCGCCCTTCCCGATGCCCACGACCGACACCGCGATGATCGCGGCGAGCCAGAAGAATGGATCCTGCAGCATGGTCGGCGTTGTCCGTTCCGGCGATGACCGGCGGTGCCGATCTAGCACCCGACGACGGCGTGCGCGAGGGTCGAGACTTCACCCGATCACGCCATCGCGAATTGCCCTCTCTTGGCTGTGTTCGATTTTCGGGCTAGTTCAGCCTCGTTCCGTCCGGATCGGGGCTCGCGCCGTCACCGTTTCCGACCCTCACGGCAGTCGATCCGGCCAACTCCCGTGTCCGGCCGAGTGCAAGCATGGAAACTGCGCCATGATCCCCTCCTATGCCGCCTATGGTCTTTCGGCACGCCGCCGTAGCGTCGCGGTGGATGTCGGTGGCGTGACGGTCGGTGGAGAGGCGCCGATCGTCGTCCAGTCGATGACCAACACCGACACGGCGGATGTGGCGGCGACGGTGCGTCAGGTCGCGGCGCTCGCCCGCGCCGGCTCCGAGCTCGTCCGGATCACGGTGGACCGCGACGAGGCGGCCGCGGCCGTGCCGCAGATCAAGGAACGGCTCCTTGCCATGGGCCTCGATGTCCCGCTGGTCGGTGATTTCCACTATATCGGCCACCGCCTGCTGGCGGCGTTTCCGGGTTGCGCCGAGGCGCTCGACAAATACCGCATCAATCCGGGCAATGTCGGGTTCAAGGACAAGCGCGACCGCCAGTTCGGCGAAATCATCGACATGGCCATGCGCTACGACAAGCCGGTGCGCATCGGGGCCAATTGGGGCTCGCTCGATCAGGAGCTCCTCACCCATCTGATGGACGAGAACGCGAAGGCTGCCCAGCCTGCTGACGCCCGCACGGTCACTTGGGAGGCGCTCGTCCAGTCGGCGCTGCTCTCCGCCGACCGGGCGGTCGAGATGGGTCTGCCGAAATCCCGCATCATCCTCTCGGCCAAGGTGTCGGCGGTGCAGGATCTGATCGCCGTCTACAGCGAGCTCGCGCGACGGTCGGACTACGCCCTTCATCTCGGTCTCACCGAGGCGGGCATGGGCTCGAAGGGCATCGTCGCATCCGCGGCGGCGCTTGCACCGCTGCTGCAGGCCGGCATCGGTGACACGATCCGCGTTTCGCTGACCCCGGAGCCGAACGGCGACCGCACGCTTGAAGTGAAGGTCGCGCAGGAGATCCTTCAGGTGATGGGGATCCGCACCTTCGTGCCGCTCGTCGCAGCCTGCCCCGGCTGCGGCCGCACCACCTCGACGGTGTTCCAGGAACTGGCGCAGGACATCCAGCGCTTCATCATCGACAGCATGCCAGCCTGGAAGACGCATTATCCCGGGGTGGAGAACCTCAAGGTCGCGGTGATGGGCTGCATCGTCAACGGGCCGGGCGAATCCAAGCATGCCGACATCGGCATCTCCCTGCCGGGCACGGGCGAACAGCCGGCAGCGCCAGTCTTCATCGACGGCAAGAAGGCCGCAACGCTGCGCGGACCCACCGTCGCCGCCGATTTCAAGCAGATGGTGATCGACTACATCGAGAATCGCTACGGCATCCGACGCGACACGACCGCCGCCTGACCGTCAAAATGCGCGCGGTCGCCGATCTGCGGCGCTTTGTTGTGGTATGGTTAACCAATTCTGTGCTGTGCTCTCATCGCAGTTTCGGCGTAATTTGCCGCCAAGCCTGCGAGGCCGCGCAATCCGGCCGCCTTCCGGGAGCGGTCGCCAAAGCAAGGGTCGTGTACCGATGATCGAGTGTCGCCGCATCCTCGCCGCCGGTGTTCTCATGGGGGCAATGGCGGGACCGAGCCTTGCCGACGACGGCGTGGCGACGGTGCGCTACGACCTGAGCATCGCCGGCCTGCCGATCGGGTCCGCGAGTCTTACCGTTCTGATCCGAAACAAGAATTACCGTGCCGACGTCTCCGCCAAGATCGGTGGGGTTCTGTCGCTCGTCAGCGATGGTCGCGGATCCGCCTCCGCCAATGGCCGGATCGGGGCCGAGCGCCCGCGGGTCGCGAGCTACGCCCTGTCGAGCCAGAGCGAGAAGCGGGTGACGACCGTCCGCATGGCGATGTCGGACGGGTCGATCGCGGACCTCGCCATCAATCCCGAGCCGCCGCCGCGGCCGGATCGCATCCCGGTGACACCGGCGCACAAGCGCGGCGTCATCGATCCTGTTTCAGCCCTCCTGATGCCGGTCGCCGGCAAAGGCGACGTCTTGGCGCCGGCCTCGTGCAACCGCACCCTGCCGATCTTCGATGGTGCCCAGCGCTACGACATCACGCTGAGCTATGACCGGACGGAGAAGATCGCCGACGCGAAGGGCGGCTATCGTGGCGAGGCGATCGTCTGTTCGGCCCGCTACGTGCCGATCTCGGGCCATCGTGCCCGCCGCGAGCAGATCCGCTACATGGCCGACAATCGCGACATGGAAGTGTGGCTCGCACCCGTCGAGGGGACGCGCGTGCTGGCGCCGTTCAAGATCGTCGTTGCCACGCAGGTCGGGCGGCTCGTGATCGGTGCGCGGCAGTTTCAGTCGACCACGCCGACCATGTCCGCCGAGGCGAACTGAGCCGCGGCGAACCGCCTTCAGACAAAGCGATCCGGCCGACCCTTACATCGGGCGCTGAAAGGCCGCGCGGAGCTGATCGATCTGGCTGCTGACCACATTCACCGCCGCAGGCGCCTCCGGCGTCACGGCCTGGCGAGATGCTTCGTCGAGGTGGCGGATCCGCGCCTGTAGCCGCAGCGAGGCGCCAATGAGTTCAGCCAGCCTTTCGGGCAGCAAAGACAGGCCATAGGCGTCGGGCTCGGGCGCGAGGCTCGACAGCTTGACCTTGTTCTTTTCCTCGTTCGCCTGTTCGCTCGTCATCTCGCCTTCGTTGACGGCGCGCTGGAGCAGGAGCCAGGAGGCGAGCTGCATCAGCCGTGTCGTCAACCGCATGCTCTCCGTCGCGTAGGCGAGTGCCGAGACGCGCGGAAGATCGCGCGAATCCGTGCGGCCCGGGCCGTCGAGATAGGCGGCGGTCTCCTCGACCAGCGTCATGCCCTCGCGGAACAGCGCCTTGAAGGCGGTCGACGTGACGAGCTTCTCGCCGAAGGACACGGCTTCGGGGACCAGCGTTTCGACTTCTCTTGTTTCCGACATCAGACGCACTCCTCACCTTCAGCCTTGCATGGCGTCGTGGGGCGGAGCAAGCCGGTGGTCACCCACCCAAGGCTACCACCGCGCGTCCCGTTCCGGCACGACCCGACATTCGGAGCGGAATGCAGCAAGGTTGGGGCCAGTTGGCGTTCGGCGTCTGTGATTTCCGATTCTTGGTGAATCAGGCGCAAACACGCCAAAAAACAGCCGCGGCGAGCCGCGGCTGAAGGGAAAGTCGATACAGGGAGGCGTCAAACGGAGTGGACAGGAACCACTCGGCATCCAGCAAGACTGGATGAACGGACGGTAAGACAAAAAGATTAACCACCGGTTAACGCGTTAACCTTTACGAGAAAAGAACGCATCCGCCGCTGATTTTGACGCCAGCTTGCCTGCCTTCGCCGCTGCCAGACGGTCGATCTCGGCCTGCAACAGGGCGATCCGCTCGTCGATCTCATGCACGGAGAGCGCACTCAAATCCTGTCCGATCTCGTGGGTGGTCTTCTTTTTCGGCGGCGGGTCGTCAAACAGGGCCATCATCTCCTCCCCGGTCATCGCGGTCGCATCGCCAGACTAGCGCGCGTGCTCGGTGAGGCCAATCCTGCCGGTTGCACGCCGGAAGCGCCGGCGATAGGCCTTGTCTCGGACGAGAAAGCCCGCCCCGCCGGAGGAGACCGCCATGATCGTTCCCGACACCATGCAGGCCGTCGCGATCGCACGACCGGGTGGTCCCGAGGTGCTGATCCCGGAGACTCGCCCGGTGCCGCGCCCCGCCGAGGGTGACATTCTGCTCAAGGTCGCGGCCGCCGGCGTCAACCGGCCCGACGTGCTGCAGCGATCGGGAAGCTATCCCCCTCCCAAAGGAGCCTCGGATCTGCCGGGCCTCGAGGTTGCTGGAGTGGTCGCGGCGCTCGGCGCGGAAGCCGGCCGCTACAAGGTGGGCGACGCGGTCTGCGCGCTGACACCGGGCGGTGGCTATGCCGAATATGTGGTGGCGCCGGCGGTCCAGGCCCTGCCGGTGCCGACGGGTCTTGACCTCGTGCGGGCCGCGGCGATTCCGGAGACCTTTTTCACCGTCTGGCACAACGTCTTCCAACGCGGCGGGCTGGCTGAGGGCGAGACCCTTCTCGTCCATGGCGGGTCGTCCGGCATCGGCACCACGGCGATCATGCTCGCCAAGGCGTTCGGCGCGACGGTGATCGTCACGGCGGGGTCGGCCGAGAAATGCGCCGCCTGTCAGCGGCTCGGCGCCGATGTCGCGATCGACTACCGGACGCAGGACTGGGTCACCGTGGCGCGCGAGGCGACCGGCGGTCGCGGTGTCGACGTCGTGCTCGACATGGTCGGCGGCGACTATGTGACCAAGAACCTCGACGTCCTCGCCCTCGACGGCCGCCTCGTCCAGATCGCCTTCCTGCAGGGTTCGCGTCTCGACATCGACTGGCTGCGGCTGATGACGAAGCGCCTGACCTACACGGGCTCAACGCTGCGGCCGCAGTCTGTTGCCGCCAAGGCGCAGATCGCGCGGGCGCTCGAGGAACGGGTCTGGCCGATGCTCGGTGCCGGGCGCTGCCTGCCGCTCGTGCACGCGACGTTCCCGCTCGCCGAGGCTGCCGCGGCGCATGCGCTGATGGAGAGCAGCGTGCATATCGGCAAGATCGTGCTGACGGTCGCTTCTTGAAAAAACACCAGCGGTGACGCCCGTATCCGCGTTAGACCGGTCCCCGCGTGCCTGTCGCTGTCATTGACAGGGGGAAGTGAGGTGTTAAGAACCGGCCGCGCCATTTGCTGCACCCGCTCAAGGAAATCCCATGGATCACCGTGCAAGACATGTTCGCATGGCGAATGCGATCCGTGCCCTGGCGATGGACGCGGTCGAGAAGGCCAAGTCCGGGCATCCGGGCATGCCGATGGGCACCGCCGACATCGCGACCGTGTTGTTCTCGCGCTTCCTGAAGTTCGATCCCGCCGCTCCGCGCTGGGCCGACCGTGATCGGTTCGTGCTGTCGGCCGGCCACGGCTCCATGCTGATCTATGCGCTGCTCTACCTGACGGGGTATGAGGACGTGACGCTGGACGAGATCAAGCGCTTCCGTCAGCTCGGTGCCAAGACCGCCGGTCATCCCGAATATGGTCACGCCGCGGGCATCGAGACGACGACCGGCCCGCTCGGCCAGGGCATCGCGACCGCCGTCGGCATGGCGCTCGGCGAGCGGATGCTGGCGGCCGAGTTCGGTGCCGATCTCGTCGATCACCACACCTATGTGCTGGCCTCCGACGGCGACCTGATGGAGGGCATCAGCCATGAGGCGATCTCGATCGCTGGCCATCTGAAGCTCAATCGCCTGATCGTGCTGTTTGACGACAACGGCATTTCGATCGACGGCCCCCTCTCGATCGCCGAGTCGGGCGATCAGCTGATGCGGTTCGAGGCCGCCGGATGGGCGGCCTGCCGCGTCGACGGACATGATCCCGAGGCGATCGCCGCGGCGATCGAGGCGGCGCATCGATCCGACCGGCCGACGCTGATCGCCTGCCGCACCACGATCGGCTATGGTGCGCCGAAAAAGGCTGGCAGCAAGGATTCGCACGGATCGCCGCTCGGTGCGGAAGAGATCGAGGGCGCGCGCAAGGCTCTCGACTGGCCCCACGCCCCCTTCGAGATCCCGGCCGACATCCTCGCCGACTGGCGCGCCGCCGGGCAGCGCGGTGTCGCCGCCCATCGCGCCTGGACGGACCGTCTCGCCGGCAGCGAGGCTGGAAAGCGTTCGGAGTTCGAGCGTCGCATGCGCGGGGATCTTCCGGCGGCGTTCGCGACTGCGATCGCCGATTACAAGCGCAAGCTGGCCGAAACGCCGGTCACGGCCGCGACCCGCAAGGCGTCGGAGAGCGCGATCGACGCCTTCGCCGCGTCCCTGCCGGAACTCGTCGGTGGTTCGGCGGACCTCACCGGGTCGAACAACACCAAGGTCAAGGCGCTCGTCTCACTCAAGCCCGGCGATTATGCCGGCCGCTACGTCCATTGGGGCGTGCGTGAGCACGGCATGGCCGCGGCGATGAACGGCCTCGCGCTCCATGGCGGGCTGATCCCGATGTCGGGCACCTTCCTGGTCTTCGCCGACTATCTGCGCCCGGCGCTGCGGCTCTCCGCGCTGATGGGCGTCAGGGTCATCCATGTCCTGACGCATGATTCGATCGGCCTCGGCGAGGACGGTCCGACGCATCAGCCGGTCGAGACCCTCGCCTCGCTGCGGGCGATCCCGAACGTGCTCGTGTTCCGTCCCTGCGACACGGTCGAGACGGCGGAATGCTGGCAATTGGCGATCGAGCAGACCGATCGGCCGTCGGTCCTCGCGCTGACGCGCCAGAACCTGCCGCAGCTGCGCCGGGGCTACGACGCGCACTCGATGGTGGCGCGCGGCGCCTATGAGATCGCGCCGGCGAAGGGGCCGGCCGCCGTGTCGCTCTTCGCCTCGGGATCGGAAGTGTCGATCGCGGTCGAGGCGCAGGCGCTCCTCGAGGCCAGGGGCGTGGCGACGCGGGTCGTCTCCGTGCCCTCCTTCGAGCTCTTCGCCGAACAGCCCGACGCCTATCGTCGCGACGTCATCGGCTCGGCGCCGATCCGGATCGGCGTCGAGGCGGCGATCCGCCAGGGCTGGGATGCGATCATCGGCTCGGACGGCCTCTTCATCGGCATGAAGAGTTTCGGGGCCTCCGGACCCTATGAGCAGCTCTACAAGCATTTTGGCATCACGGCCGAGGCGATCGCCGAGGCCGCGCTGCGCCGGCACAATGGCTGACCGGCGCGCCAACCGCCGTCCTGACATCAAGGAGATTTGTCCATGACCGTTCGCGTCTTCATCAATGGGTTCGGCCGGATCGGCCGCAACGTCCTGCGCGCCATCGTCGAAGGCAAGCGCAAGGACATCGAGGTCGTCGGCATCAATGATCTCGGCCCGGTCGAGACCAATGCCCATCTGCTGCGCCATGACTCGGTGCATGGCCGTTTCCCCGCCGAGGTCGCGGTCGACGGCGATTCGATCGTGATCAACGGCAAGAAGATCAAGGTCACCGCGATCAAGGATCCCTCGACGCTGCCGCACAAGGAGCTCGGCGTCGACGTCGCGCTCGAGTGCACCGGCATCTTCACCGCCCGCGACAAGGCTGCCGCCCATCTCACGGCCGGCGCCAAGCGCGTTCTGGTCTCGGCCCCCTCCGACGGCGCCGACTATACGATCGTCATGGGCGTCAACCATGACGGCCTGACCAAGGACCACATGGTCATCTCGAACGGCTCGTGCACGACGAATGCTCTGGCGCCGGTCGCGAAGGTGCTGAACGACTCCTTCGGCATCGTTCACGGCTTCATGACGACGATCCATTCCTACACCGGCGACCAGCCGACGCTCGACACGATGCACAAGGACCTCTACCGCGCCCGTGCCGCCGCCCTGTCGATGATCCCGACCTCGACCGGCGCCGCCAAGGCGCTCGGCCTCGTCATTCCGGCGCTCAAGGGCAAGCTCGACGGCACGTCGGTGCGCGTTCCGACGCCGAACGTCTCGGTCATCGACTTCAAGTTCGTGTCGAAGAAGAAGGTCTCGGTCGAGAAGGTCAACGAGGCGATCCTCAAGGCTGCCCGCCGCGGTCCGCTGAAGGGCATTCTCGAGACGACCAACGAGCCGCTCGTCTCCTCCGACTTCAACCACAACCAGGCCTCGTCGACCTTCGCGCTCGACCAGACCAAGGTCATCGACGAAAAGCTCGTGCGCGTGATGAGCTGGTACGACAATGAGTGGGGCTTCTCGAACCGCATGGTCGACACCTCGGTTCTGATCGGCCGCCTGATCTGAGCGCAGCACAGCCGGGCTGTCCCGACCTGGCGGATGGGACCGCCGGTCGGGCGGCCCCATCCAGAAGGAAGGGGCGACGCCGATGACCTCGCCGTTCAAGACACTCGATGACGTGGATGTCGCCGGCAAGCGCGTCCTCCTGCGCATCGACCTCAACGTGCCGATGGAAAATGGCATCGTCACCGACGCGACCCGCATCGAGCGGGTGATCCCGACCATCGAGGAACTGTCGATGAAGGGCGCGAAGGTCATCCTTCTAGCCCATTTCGGCCGTCCGAAGGGTGTGGATCCGAAGGAAAGCCTGCGCCCGGTCGCGGCCAAGCTCGCCGAGCTTCTGCGCAAGCCCGTCGCCTTCGCCGATGACTGCATCGGGCCGGTCGCCGCCTCGGCCGTAGCAGCGCTCGCGCCGCGCGACGTGCTCTGCCTCGAGAACACGCGTTTTCACAAGGGCGAGGAGAAGAACGATCCCGATTTCGTCAAGGCGCTCGCCGCCAATGGCGACATCTGGGTCAGCGACGCCTTTTCGGCCGCTCATCGCGCCCATGCCTCGACGGAGGGCCTCGGCCACGTGCTGCCGGCCTATGCCGGTCGCACCATGCAGGCGGAGATCGAGGCCCTGTCCAAGGCGCTCGAAAAGCCGAAGCGTCCGGTCGCCGCGATCGTCGGCGGCGCTAAGGTCTCGACCAAGCTCGAGCTCCTCGGCAATCTCGTGACGAAGGTCGACGCGCTGGTGATCGGCGGCGGCATGGCGAACACCTTCCTCTATGCGCAGGGCGTCGACATCGGCAAGTCGCTCGCCGAGCGCGATCTCGCCGACACGGCGCGGGCCATTCTCGACAAGGCGCAGCAGGCCAATTGCGCGATCGTGCTGCCGGTCGACGCCGTCGTCGCGCATCAGTTCGCCGCGAATGCGCCGAACCACGCCTATGGCCTCGACACCGTCCCGCATGACGGCATGATCCTCGACATCGGCCCGCAGTCGATCGAGCGGGTGAAGGGGGCCATCGACGAGGCCGAGACGCTGGTGTGGAACGGTCCGCTCGGCGCCTTCGAACTCACACCCTTCGACCGGGGCACGGTGGCTGCCGCCAAGCATGCCGCCGCGCGGACCAAGGCCGGCAAGCTCCTGTCGGTTGCGGGCGGTGGCGATACGGTCGCGGCGCTCAATCATGCCCATGCAGCCGAAGGTTTCAGCTATGTGTCGACAGCCGGCGGCGCCTTCCTCGAATGGCTCGAGGGCAAACCGCTGCCGGGCGTCGAGATCCTGCGCAAGTAAGGCCTTTCATCAGGTCCGGCGGAACGATGCGCCGGGGTCTCGTACCCTCGCCTCGTGTCCCGCCCGGTCCGACCCGTCACATGTGAACCCAAGGGGGTTGTGATGCCCAAGATTACCCTGAGACAGCTTCTCGATCATGCCGCCGAGCACGGCTACGGCGTTCCCGCCTTCAACATCAACAATATGGAACAGGTCATCGCGATCATGGAGGCGGCGAAGTCCGTCGACGCGCCGGTGATCATGCAGGCCTCGCGCGGCGCCCGCTCCTACGCCAACGACATCATGCTGTCGAAGATGATGGAAGCAGCGACGCTGATGTATCCCGACATTCCGATCTGCGTGCATCAGGACCACGGCAATGACGAATCGACCTGCCTGACCGCGATCCAGAACGGCTTCACCTCGGTGATGATGGACGGATCGCTCAAGGCCGACGGCAAGACGCCGGCCGATTACGAGTATAATGCCGCGATCACGCGCCGCGTCGTCGACATGGCGCATTGGGTCGGCGCTTCAGTCGAGGGTGAGCTGGGCGTGCTCGGCAGCCTCGAGAGCGGTCATGGCGAGGCCGAGGACGGCCATGGCGCCGAGGGCGCCCTGTCGCATGACCAGCTTCTCACTGATCCGGATGAGGCGGTGAAGTTCGTCAAGGCGACCAAGGTCGACGCGCTGGCCATCGCCATGGGCACCAGCCACGGCGCCTACAAGTTCTCGCGCAAGCCGGACGGCGCCATTCTGGCGATGAACGTCATCAAGGAGATCAACAAGCGCCTGCCGGACATGCATCTCGTCATGCACGGCTCCTCCTCGGTGCCGCAGGACCTGCAGGACATCATCAACCAGTATGGCGGCGAGATGCCCCAGACCTGGGGCGTGCCGGTCGAGGAAATCCAGGTCGGCATCAAGTACGGCGTACGCAAGGTCAACATCGACACCGATTGCCGCATGGCCATCACCGGACAGATCCGCAAGGTGTTTGCGACCAATCCGGGCGAGTTCGACCCGCGCAAATACCTCAAGCCCGCCATGGAAGCGATGCAGAAGCTGTGCAAGCAGCGCTTCGAGGAATTCTCGACGGCCGGGAAGGCCTCGAAGATCAAGGTGATCCCGCTGCCCGAGATGGCAAAGCGCTACAAGGCCGGCAGCCTCGATCCGAAGGTCGCCTGATCGAAAATCGGCGAATCAAGCGGTTGCAGCTCAGCCCCACGGCCCCCGGCTCGTGGGGTTTTTGCCTGTGGGGCGGCTGATCGCCGAACGGCGCGGATCGGCGGCCCAGGGCCCCGACGCGCGGGGCTCGTCGTCCTGTCCACCCGCGCCAGAACCCATCTCGTCGGCGATGGCGCGCAGGGCCGCGATGCGGTTCTCCACGGCCGGATGGGTCGAGAACAGATTGTCCATCCGTGCGCCCGACAGCGGATTGATGATGAACATGTGGGCGGTCGCGGGATTGCGCTCGGCGTCCATGTTCTCGATCTGGTGAACCGCGCCGGAAATGCCGGCGAGCGCGCCCGCGAGCGCCATCGGCTTTCCGGAGATCATGGCGCCGACCCGGTCCGCCTCATATTCGCGGGTGCGCGAGATCGCCATCTGCACGACCATGGCGGCGAGCGGCGCGAGAATGATCATCAGGATCGTCCCGATCGCGCCGAAGGGCGAGTTGCCGTCGCGACGGCCGGCGAAGAGAAAGCCGAAATTGGCCAGCATCGAGATGGCGCCCGCGACCGTCGCGGTGATCGTCATCAACAGCGTGTCATGGTTCTTGATGTGGGCGAGTTCGTGCGCGATCACGCCCTCCACCTGATCGCGCGACAGCATGCGCAGGAGGCCGGTGTTCACGGCCACAGCCGCGTTCTCCGGGTTGCGTCCGGTGGCGAAGGCGTTGGGCTGCTCGTTGTCGATCACATAGAGTTTTGGCATGGGCATGCCGGCGCGCTGCACGAGACGCTCGGTCATTTCATAGAGATCGGGCGCCGTCTGACGGTCGATCGGGCGGGCGCCGTACATGTTCAGCACCATCTTGTCCGATCCCCACCAGCTGAACAGGTTCATTCCGCCGGCGAAGATGAGCGCCATCATCATGCCGCCGGTCCCGCCGAGCGCGAAACCGATCGCCATGAACAGCGCGGTCAGCGCCGCGAGCAGCATTCCGGTGCGAAAAAGGGCCATCGGGCTCTCCGTGAACGATGCCTATGAGATTGGCGCGGTCGAGGATGGTTGCAAGCCCCGCACCGGTGGCCCTTTCTCTCAGCGCGGGCCTGACCTCGACCCGACCCTGTCGGCGGCGGCGCGATAGGACAGGGCCTCGGCGATGTGGATCCGGTCCACCTGATCGGTGCCGTCGAGATCGGCGAGGGTGCGGGCGACGCGCAGCACGCGGTGAAAGCCCCGCGCCGACAGGCGCATCGCCTCCGCCGCCTCGCGCAGGAGGGTCGCCGCCGCGCCGGCGGGACGGGCGACGGTCTCGACGGCGGCGGAGGGAATGCTGGCATTCGTCGCGTCCTCGCCGAGGCCCAGCCCGGCATGCCGGGTCGCAGCCCGGTCGCGGGCGCGCAGGACGCGGGCGGCGACCTCGCTCGACCCCTCCGTCGGGGCGGGGAGGATGAGATCGGCCGCCGAGACGGCCGGCACCTCGATGTGCAGGTCGATGCGGTCGAGCAGGGGACCGGACAGCCGCGCCTGATAGTCGGCGGCGCAGCGCTCCACCGGCCCGCGCCGGCAGGCAAATCCCGGTTCCGTCGCCTTGCCGCAACGACACGGATTCATGGCGGCGACGAGCTGAAGCCTTGCCGGATAGGTGACGCGGGCATTGGCGCGCGCGATCACGGCCTCGCCGCTTTCGAGCGGCTGGCGCAGTGCGTCCAGCACCGGAGCCTGGAACTCCGGCAGCTCGTCGAGGAACAGCACGCCGTGATGGGCGAGCGACACCTCGCCGGGCCGGGCATGAAGCCCGCCGCCGATAAGAGCCGCCATGGAGGCGGAGTGGTGGGGCGAGCGGAACGGGCGGCGATCGGTCAGCGTGCCGCCGGCGAGAAGGCCCGCCACCGAATGGATCATCGAGACGGAGAGGAGTTCGCGCGGGGTCAGCGGCGGCAGGATCGAGGGCAGGCGCTGCGCCAGCATCGACTTGCCCGAGCCGGGCGGCCCGTTCATCAGGAGGTTGTGGCCACCCGCCGCGGCGATCTCGAGCGCGCGCTTGGCGGTCTCCTGCCCCTTGATGTCGCGCAGATCCGGCAGGGCGGTCGTCGGGCTCGCCATGCGCGGCGTCGGACGGGACAGGACCTGCGTGCCCTTGAAGTGGTTGGCGAGCTGGATCAGCGATCGCGGCGCGAGGATGTCCATGTCCGCCGCCGCCCAGGCCGCCTCGCTGCCGCAGGCGGCCGGGCAGATCAGGCCGTGGCCGCGGGCGTGCGCCGCCATGGCAGCCGGCAGGGCGCCCGCCACCGGGGTGATCGTGCCGTCGAGCGCGAGCTCTCCGATCACGGTGTAGCCCTCCAGCGCATCGGGCGCGATCGCCCCGATCGCCGCCATCACACCCAGCGCGATCGGCAGGTCGAAATGGCTCCCCTCCTTCGGCAGGTCGGCCGGCGCGAGGTTCACCGTGATGCGTTTCGCCGGCAGGGCGAGGCCCGAGGCGATCAGGGCGGCGCGCACCCTCTCGCGGGCCTCCGACACGGCCTTGTCGGGGAGACCTACCAGCGTGAAGACGACCGAACCGGGCGTGATCTGGACCTGGACATCGACGCCGCGCGCCTCGATTCCCTCGAAGGACACGGTCGCCACCCGTGCTACCATACCGTTTACGCTCCTCTTTCGACGACTATAGCGGGAGCCTCCGCGTCCCGCAGCATCGGGATCATGCCGGAGGGCGCAGGCGGTGCGGACCGGGCGCGTGCGGCTGGACGCCGGCGGGGAACGGGCGTATCGGGGTGCGCCTGAACGAGGTCTCGTCGTGATCCCTGCCCAGTCGGATATCGTCATCATCGGCGGCGCCATCATCGGCAGCTGCGTCGCCGCCTTCCTGAAGCGTGATCTGGGCTATGCCGGCAGCGTCACCGTCATCGAGCGCGATCCGACCTATGCGCGGTCGGCGACGACCCTGTCCGCCGCCTCGATCCGGCAGCAGTTCTCGACGCCCGAAAACATCCGGATGAGCCGGTTCGGCATCGACATCATCCGCGGGCTCGTCGATCGATTCGGACCCGGATCGACCATCGGCTTCAAGGAGAAGGGCTATCTGCTCCTCGCGAGCGAGGCCGGGCGGCCGGTGCTGGAGGCGAACGTCGCGGTCCAGCACCGTGAGGGCGCCGACATTCTCGCGCTCGACCCGGCGGCGCTCGTCGCCCGTTTCCCGTGGATCTCCGATGACGGCGTGGCGCTCGGTGCCTGGGGTCGCTCGGGCGAGGGCTGGTTCGACGCCCATTCGCTGCTCGATCTCTTCCGCAAGGACGCGCGGGCGGCGGGGGCGGTCATGGTCACGGGGACGGTGGACGCGATCGAGGTCGAGGCGGACCGGGTGTGCGCGGTGCGGCTCACGGGCGGCGAGCGCATCGCCTGCGGCGCCGTGGTGAACGCGGCGGGGCCGCAGGCGGGCGATGTCGCGGCCATGGCCGGTCTGTCCCTGCCGGTCGAGCCGCGCAAGCGCTCGGTCTTCGTCGTCGCCTGCCGGACGCCGCTTGCCGACATGCCGCTGATCGTCGATCCCTCGGGCGTGTACATACGGCCGGAAGGCGAGGTCTACATCACCGGCATCTCCCCCGACGAGGCGCAGGATCCACGCGCGGATGGTGATTTCGAGGTTGATTACGGGCTCTTCGAGGAGACGGTCTGGCCGACGCTCGCGACCCGCATTCCGGCGATGGAGGCGCTGAAGCTCGTGCGTGCCTGGGCCGGGCATTACGACTATAACGTCCTCGACCAGAACGCCGTGATCGGACCCCATCCTCGGATCGCGAACTTCTATTTCGCCAATGGCTTTTCGGGCCACGGCCTGCAGCAGGCGCCGGCCGTCGGGCGCGCCATCGCTGAACTGATCACGACGGGCCGGTTCCAGTCGCTCGACCTGTCGATCTTCGGCTATGGCCGCATCACCCGCAACGCGCCGGTGTTCGAACTCAACGTGATCTGAACGCCGTTCAGAAATCAGGCCGCCTCGCGGAACTGGAGATGGGCGAGCCGGGCATAGAGGCCGCCACGGGCCACCAGATCTTCGTGACGGCCCTGTTCGACGATCCGCCCCTGATCGATGACGAGGATGCGGTCGGCGGCGAGCACGGTGGCGAGCCGATGGGCGATGACGAGGGTCGTCCTGCCCTTCATCAGGCCGTCGAGCGCTTCCTGCACCAGTGTCTCGCTTTCCGAATCGAGCGAGGAGGTCGCTTCGTCGAGGAGCAGGACCGGTGCGTTCTTGAGGATGGCGCGGGCGATGGCGATGCGCTGGCGCTGGCCGCCCGAGAGCGTCACGCCGCGCTCGCCGATGAGGGTCTGGTAGCCCTGCGGCAGGTCGCGGATGAACCCGTCGGCGGCGGCGAGCCGAGCGGCCTCGGCCACCTCGGCGTCATTGGCGTCCGGCCGGCCGAAGCGGATGTTTTCGGCCGCCGTCGCGCCGAAGATCACCGCTTCCTGCGGGACGATGGCGAAGCGAAGCCTGAGATCGGTCGGATCGGCCTCCGTCAGGGGGACGCCGTCGAGGCTGATGCGGCCTGAGATCGGGTCGTAATAGCGCAGGAGCAGATGGAACAGCGTGCTCTTGCCCGCGCCCGACGGCCCGACGATCGCGACCGTCTCGCCGGGCTCGATCGCAAAGCTCATCCCCTCGACGACGAGCCGGTCGGGCTGGCCCGGATAGGCGAAGTCGACGCCGTCGAACCGGATGGCGCCGCGACCGGGTTTCGGCAGTGTGACGGGTTTGCGGGGTGGGGCGATGGCGGGGCGCTCGTCGAGAAGCTCGCCGAGCCGCTCCGCAGCGCCCGCCGCCTGGCTGATCTCGGCCCAGACCTGGCTGAGTTCCGACACGGCGCCGGCGGCGAAGACGGCATAGAGCACGAACTGGCTGAGCGTTCCGGCCGAGAGCCGGCCCGCGACGACGTCATGGGCGCCGTACCATAAAACGCCGACGACGGAGGCGAAGACGAGAAAGATCGCGACCGCGGTGAGCGTGGCGCGGGCGCCCGTCGAGGTCGCGGCGGTGGTGTAGGCGCGCTCCACCGCCTGGCCGAAGCGGCCCCGCGCCATGGTCTCGGCGGTGAAGGCCTGGACCGAGCGCATCGCCCCGATCACCTCGGAGGCGTAGGCCGAGGCATCGGCGAGGGTGTCCTGCGCCTCGCGTGACCGGCGGCGGACCGATCGGCCGAAGGCGACGAGCGGCAGCACGATGAGCGGGATCGCGCCGAGGATCAGGGCAGAGAGGCGCGGGCTCGTATAGACCATCATCGAGGCCGCGCCGATGAAGAGGAAGAAATTGCGCAGCGCCTGAGAGGCGGACGCGCCGAAGACGGATTTGATCTGGGTGGTGTCGGCGGTGAGGCGCGAGACAATCTCGCCGATCTTGGCGGAATCGTAGAAGGATGCCGACAGGGTCGTGAGATGGTTGAACACGGCTGTCCGCAGGTCCGCCACCACCCGCTCGCCGAGCGTCATGACGAGGTAGTAGCGGCACGAGCTCGCCACCGCGAGGACGGCCGCGATGACGACCATCATCAGGAAGTAGCTGTCGATGAAATCGGCATTCTCGGCGGAAAAGCCGTGATCGATCATGCGCCGGATCGCGATCGGCACCGACAGCGTCGCCGCCGAGGCCGCGACGAGGGCGAGAAAGGCGAGCGCGATGCGCCCCTTGTAGCGCAGCGCGAAGGGCGCGAGGGCGAGAAGCGGCCGCAGCGATCGGCTCTTGCGGTCTTCGGCCGGTGCCGGGGACGTCATCATGGGCTCCAGGACTGTCAGCGCTGCGACGAATGCCAGATGGGGCGGAAAGCGCAAGGGGGCGGGAGTGTCGCGCCGGCCCGCATCGATGCGGCAGCGCACCCGACGTTCCGGCGATGACGGGAACTTTCTTTGCGAAGCATGCGTATATGGCCTATGACGCCTCGCCCTCGAAGTCACTCCCGCATGTCCGTCGTCCTGATAGCCCTGGCCGTGATCCTAGCGGCGCATCTCATCGCCCTCTTGGTCGCGACACGGGTCATCACGGCCTCGATCGCGGCCGAGATCGAGCCCGGCGGGCGGATGGTGTCGGTCGCGGGCGGGCGGCTTCACCTGTTCGATCTGCCGGCGAGCGATCCGACGCCCGGCGAAACCATCCTGCTGCTGCACGGGGCGACGGCGAATGCGCGCGACATGGTGCTGGCGCTGGGCGACGCGCTGTCGCGGCATCATCGGGTGATCGCGATCGATCGGCCGGGGCACGGGTTCAGCGATCGCGTGGGTGGCGCCGACAGCGCCTCGCCGGCGCGTCAGGCGGACCTGATCGTCGCGGCCCTCGACGAACTCGGCCTCGATCGTGTCGTCGTGGTCGGTTTTTCGCTCGCGGGGGCGGTGGCGACGAACCTCGCGCTCGACCATCCGACCCGCGTCAGCGGTCTCGTCGTGCTCGCCGGGGTGACCCATCCCTGGCCGGGCGGCATCAACTGGTATTACCGCCTCGCGGCCCGCCCGGTGATCGGAACGCTGTTCACCCAGACCCTCATCGCGCCGATCGGCTCCTGGGGGTTTCAGCAGGCGATCGAGGCCTCCTTCGCGCCGAACGCGGCGCCGGCCCATTACAGCCGCGATGCGGCGGCGGCCCTGATCCTGCGGCCGGAGACGTTTGGGTGGAATGCGCAGGACGTCGACGCGCTGTATGATTTCATCGTCCGGCAGGCGCCGCGTTATGGCGAGATCCGCGTCCCGACGGCGATCCTGCACGGCGAGGCGGATCTCACCGTCTACGCCTCGATCCACTCGATTCCGCTGGCACAGAAGATCGCGGGCGCCCGGCTGACGCTGCTGCCCGGCATCGGCCACATGCTTCATCACGCGGCCAGGCCGACCGTCCTCGCCGAAATCGAGGCGGTTGCCCGCGCCGCGCGCGAGCGCGGGAACCCCTGAGACCCGGGAACGGGTAGAAGGCTCAGGCCCCGTCGATGTCGTCCGATCCGACGAAGGCGATGCGCACCATGTTGGTCGCGCCCGGCGTGCCGAAGGGGATGCCGGCGACGATCAGGACGCGCTGGCCGGGCTTGGCGAAGCCCTCGCGATAGGCGAAGCGGCAGGCGCGCTCGACCATATCGTTGACGTCGCGCGCGTCCTCGGTGAACACCGCGTGGATGCCCCAGACGAGCGCGAGGCGGCGGGCCGTGACGAGGTTCGGCGACAGGGCGATGGTCGGAACCATCGGACGCTCGCGCGCAATGCGGGCACCGGTCGCGCCCGAGGCCGTCCAGGCGATGATCGCCGACAGGTCGAGTGTCTCGGCCATGGTGCGGGCGGCGGCGGCGATGGCGTCGGCGCCGGTCTGCTCGGGCTCGGAGCGCTGCGCGTTGATGATCGAGCGGTAGTTGATGTCGCGCTCCACCTCTTCGGCGATGCTGTTCATCATCGAGACGGCCTCGATCGGGTATTTGCCCGAGGCGCTTTCGGCCGACAGCATGATCGCGTCGGCACCTTCGAACACGGCGATCGAGACGTCCGACACCTCGGCGCGGGTCGGGACCGGCGAGGTGATCATCGATTCGAGCATCTGCGTCGCCACGACCACCGGCTTGCCGAGGCGACGGGCGGCACGGGTGATGCGCTTCTGGATCCCCGGAACCTTTTCGAGCGGCATTTCCACGCCGAGATCGCCGCGCGCCACCATCAGCGCGTCCGACACTTCCATGATCTCCTCGAGCCGGGCGATCGCCTGCGGCTTTTCGATCTTGGACATGACCAGCGCCCGTCCACGGGCGATCTTGCGCACCTCGGCGACGTCCTCGGGACGCTGCACGAAGGAGAGCGCCACCCAGTCGATGCCGGTGTTGACCGCGGCCTCGAGATCCGCGCGGTCCTTCTCGGTCATGGCCGAGACCGGGATCTCGGTATCGGGCAGCGACACGCCCTTGCGGTTCGATAGGGCGCCGCCGACGATGACGCGGGTCTCTGCGCGCCCTTCGGAGATGGCGGTCGTCTCCAGCCGCACCTTGCCATCGTCGAGGATCAGGGCGTGACCGGGCTTCAACGCCGCGAGAATTTCGGGATGGGGCAGGTGGACGCGCGTCACGTCGCCGGGCGTCGGGTCGCTGTCGAGCGTGAAGGCGGCGCCGTTCTCGAGCTGCACCGGCCCGTCGCGGAACTCACCGACGCGCAGTTTCGGTCCCTGAAGGTCGACGAGAATGCCGATCGGACGGCCACATTCCTTCTCCGCACCGCGGATCATCGCCACGAGCTCGCGCATGCGGTCATGCGAGGTGTGGCTCATGTTGATGCGGAACACATCGGCGCCGGCGCGGAACAGTTTGGCGACCATCGCCGGCGAGGACGAGGCGGGTCCGAGCGTGGCGAGGATCTTGACCTTGCGGAGACGGCGCATGGGAGAAATGTCCTGATCGCTTTCGTGCGACGCCTTCTTTACCGTAAATGACGCAAACTGCCACTGTCGGGCCGTGGCAATTTCGCAACGTCGCTGAAGAAATCGACGGTTCCGCCTGTCAATCCGGGATCACAGCCGGGCGCCGCGCATCAGCCGGGGCGTCTCGCCGGTCAGGCCCGAGGCCTCGCGGATGAAGAAGCGCTTGGCGGCCGGCAGCCGGTCGACGAGGCCGAGACCAATGTCGCGCAGCAGGCGGACCGGGGCGAGATCGTTGGAGAAGAGGCGGTTGAGGCCGTCCGTCGCGACACCCATGGCGACGGTGTCGAACCGCCGCCAGCGCTGGTAGCGCTCGAGCGTCTCGGCCGTCCCGATGTCGAGCCCGAGCCGCGCCGTGTCTGTCACGCACTCGGCAAGCGCCGCGACGTCGCGCAGGCCCATGTTGAGGCCCTGGCCAGCGATGGGATGGATGATGTGGGCGGCGTCGCCGACGAGCGCCACGCGGTCGGCGATGAAGCTTCTCGCGATCTTCATCGACAGGGGATAGGCCCGCGGCCGGGCCAGAACGGTGATCTCGCCGAGCTCGAGGCCGAAGCGCCGCTCGATCTCGGTGTGGAAGGCGTCCGCCGGCAGGCCGATCAGCCGGTTCGCCTCGGCGGTCGTCTCCGTCCACACGACCGATGAGCGGTTGCCGGTGAGCGGCAGGCGGGCGAAGGGTCCGTTGGGCAGGAAATGCTCGACCGCCCGCCCCTCATGGTCGCGCTCGTGGCCGACCGTCGTCACGACACCGCTCTGCCCATAGTCCCAGCCGGAGAGAGCAATGCCGGCGAGATCGCGCAGGCGCGAGCGGGCGCCGTCCGCGGCGACGAGAAGACGGGCCTCGAGCACGATGTTGTCTGCGAGCGTCACCCGGCAGCCCTGCGCATCGGCGGCGTAGCCGGCGACGCGGCCGGTGATCAGCGTCACGCCGAGCACGCGCGCCCGGTCGGTCAGCGCCGCGATCGCCTGGCTGTCCTCGACCATGTGGGCGAAGGGCTCGCCCTCCTCGACGTCGCCGGCGAAGGTGAGGAAGGTCGGCCGGATCGGATCGTTGACGCGCGAATCGGTGATGACCATGTCGAGGATCGGCTGGGCTCCCGCGGCGATCGCAGGCCAGACGTCGAGCGCCTCGAGAAAGCGGCGGGCGGCGGCGGCGATGGCGGTCGCGCGTCCGTCGCGCCCCGGTGCCGAAGCGAGCGTCGGGTCCACGACCGCGACCGAGAAACCGGGTCCGAGCGCGTCGCGCAGGGCCACGGCGAGCCCGAGACCCGCAAAGCCCGCGCCGGCGATCACCACGTCATGCCTGTCTGTCATAAGCGATCCATAGCCGAGATCGGGGGGGAAGCGAAGCGCCATGCCGCCGCAGACCGAGCGGGTTCCCTCGAGGGCCAGACCGACCGGCCTCAGATCGGCCGGTGCCGGATCATCTCGTAGAGCATCACGCCGGTCGCGACCGCCAGATTGAGCGAATCCGCCCGCCCCAGCATCGGAATGCGGACGAGATCGTCGCAGGCGGCGGCGAGATCCTCGGGAAGCCCCTGTTGTTCATTGCCCATCAGCAGGATGCGGCCGCCGGCATAGTCGACGGTGCGGTAATCGGTCGAACCCTTCAGATGCGTGCCGACGATGCGACCGCGATAGCTCCTGCTCCAGTCGAGAAAGGCGCCGGCGCTGCCTGCGACCAGCGGCACGTTGAAGATCGATCCCATGGTCGCGCGAACGCATTCGATGCCGAAGGGGTCCGTCGTGTCGCCGATCAGGATCACCCCGGCGGCGCCGGCCGAATCCGCCGTGCGGATGATGGTGCCGAGATTGCCCGGGTCGCGCACGCGGTCGAGCGCCACCCAGAGGGCGTCCCTGGCCGGGGCGAGGGACGTCAGGGGAGTAAGCCGCTGGCGGAAGACGCCGATGACGGTCTGCGGATTGTCGCGGCGCGAGAGTTTCTCGAGCACGTCCTGCGTGACCGCGACCACTTCCCCGCCCGCCGCCCGGGTCGCCGCGATCGCGCGCGCCAGCATCGGCTTGTCCTCGCCCTGGCGGTGCACGAGAACGCGGATCGGCCAGCCGCCGTCGATCGCGTCGGCGACGAGCTTCAGCCCTTCCGTGACGAAGAGGCCGGCCTCCTCGCGCGTCTTGCGCATGGCGAGCGCGCGGATGTCCTTGACGAGCGGGTTCTGCAGGCTCGTCACCAGTTTCGGCGCGGCCTCGACGGCCGCCCGTGGCGGCAGCGGGCGCGGCGGCGTGAAGCGGCGCCGGGTCACGACGGACTCCAGCGGGCGAAGTGGGAGGTCGACAGAAGACGATCCGACCCTTCCTCGCGCACCGCGAGCTCACCCGAGCGGATGACGCCCGGCCGATTGGCGAAGACCTCGCGCATCAGGGCGTCGACCGCGAGGAAGGAGGCCCGGATCGCATAGGTCGTCACGATCATGAAGGAGGCGCGCTCCGACAGGATCGCCCGGCACAGCCGGATGAGGCGCGGCAGATCCTCGAACAGGTCCCAGACCTCGCCGGCGGGACCACGGCCATATTTCGGCGGATCGAGGATGATGCCCTCGTAGAGCGAACCGCGCCGCTCCTCGCGGGCGATGAACTTCATGGCGTCGTCGACGATCCAGCGGATCGGCGCCTGGTCGAGGCCCGCGAGCGCCTGGTTCTCGCGGGCAAAGCCGATCGCCTTCTTCGACGCGTCGACATGGGTCACGGCGGCGCCGGCGCGGGCGGCGACGAGGGAGGCGATGCCGGTGTAGCCGAACAGATTGAGCACCCGCGCCGGCTTGCCCAAAGCCGCGACGCGCGCGGCGATGTCGTCCCAATGCGGCGCCTGTTCGGGAAAGAAGCCGAGATGGCGAAAGGGCGTGAAGCGGCCGTGAAAGGCGATGTCGCCATAGGCGGTCGGGAAGCGCTCGACCGGCGCGCCGCGGAACTTCCAGCGTCCGTCCGACCCGTCCTCATCGGCGTTCATGCCGAGAAACACCGCGTCCGCCTTCTCCCAGAGTTCCGGCTGGCGGCGGGTGACGAGGGCCTGGGGTTCGGGCCGGTCGACGAGATAGCGCCCGAAGCGCTCGAGCTTGCGGCCGCCGCCGTGGTCGACGAGCCGGTAGCCCTTGAATCCGTCGGTGAAGATGAGGTCGATCGGGCGGCTGTGCATGGCACCTTGCACCACACATGCCGGGTTTCGCGCAAGCCGGGTCTCGTCCCGGCGATTGCCGGGAAGCGGCCGGACGGGACGCAGACCGCGCCCCGGCCGGTCGTGGACACTCAGCCCGGCGCGAGCACTTCCGTCGCGGTGCGGGCACGCACGAGCGCCGGACGCCAGGCCTTGAAGCTCTCCCAGTCGCGCCGCGACAGGCGGAAACGGTCGACGGGCAGCGCGCCGCCCCGGGCGGGCGCGGGCTCGAGGCCCGATTCGACATAGCGCAGCCCGCACTTCTCGACGACGCGCCGGGACGCCTCGTTGATCACCCGCACCGAGGCGACGACCGCGCCGGCATGGGTCGCCTCGAACAGATGATCGACCACGGCGCGCGCGGCCTCCGTCGCATAGCCAGCGCCCCAGTGCCGCCGACCGAGCCAGAAACCGAGCGTCGCGGTACCGGCATTCTTCTGGGCGAGCCCGATCGAGCCGAGAATCTCGCCGTCCCCGAGCCGCTCGATCACGAAGACCATGTCGAGGGCGGCCTCTGGACCGCCACCCAGCCCCCGGCGTCCAGCGATGAAGGCGTGGGCATCCTCGATCCGGTAGGGATAGGGCAGCCGCGCCGTCATCGAGGCGACGCCCTCGTCATTGGCGAGCGCGGTGATCCGGGCGGCGTCGGCGTGGCGTGGGGCGCGCAGCAGGAGCCGCGCTGTCTGGAGCTCTGTTTCGAGAGGTCCGCTCGCTTCGGCGTGCATGGGAAGGCTCCGGTCAAGAAAAAGGGGCTTGTGGATCTCTCCACCGCCCCTGCTTCTCGACCCGTCGACCCTTTTCGGGTCGTCTTCTTCAGGTCCGCCGGTCCGATGGAGCCGGCGGAACCTTCAGGAAGTTCGCCGGATTATTCTGCTGCAATGGCCATATTGGCCGGTACGACGTTGACGTAGGTTCGGCCATTGGCTTTGGCCTGGAAGTCGACACGGCCTTCGACGAGGGCAAAAAGGGTGTGATCCTTGCCCATGCCGACATTCACGCCGGGATGCCACTTGGTGCCGCGCTGACGAACGATGATGTTGCCGGCGAGAACGGCTTCCGAACCGAACTTCTTCACGCCCAGGCGCTGACCGTGGGAATCGCGACCGTTGCGCGATGAACCGCCGGCTTTCTTGTGAGCCATGGCTGTACTCCTCGAATCACAGATACGCAGCCGTCATGACGGCGCGATGAAGGTTGATTGGGGTGGACCATGCCCGAAAAGCCCGGGCATGTCGAGCGATTTGCGTCAGAGGTCCTTGCCGGAGGCCTTTTCGGCCTGGTCGACCTTGGCCCGCGGCGGCTTGCCCGCCAGGAGTTCCTTGGCCTGCGCGACCCATTCCTCACGCGTCGCGCGACCGCGCAGCGCGAGTTCCTTGTCCCACTTCTCGAGGTCCTCGTCGGACCAGCCGGCGATGTCGGTCCAGGAGGTGATCCCGGCCGCGCGCAGCTTCTTCTCGATCGTCGGGCCGATGCCGGCGATCAGCGAGAGGTTCGAGGTGTCGAGCGCACCGGCCGGAGCGGCGACTGCTGCCACGGGCGCGGCGGCGGCCTTGGCGGGAGCGGCCGAGGTGGTCTTGGAGGGCTTGGCGCCGTTGGTGAGGATCTCGGCGATGCGCACCGTCGTCAGATGCTGACGATGACCACGCTTGCGCTTCGAATTCTGGCGACGACGCTTCTTGAAGGCGATGACCTTCGCGGCGCGGGTCGCCTCGACGACCTCGGCGGCGACGGTGGCGCCGGAAACGACGGGGCTGCCGAGCGTCACGCCGGCGTCCCCGCCGACCATGAGCACGTCGGCGAACAGGACGGTCTCGCCGGGCGCTGCCGTGAGACGGTCGACGGTGATGACGTCGTCTTGCTTGACGCGGTACTGCTTACCGCCGGTCTTGATGACTGCGAACATGTCTTTCCTCGTTCGGACCCGGCATTCTGTCGTCCCGCGAGGAGGCGACGGCCGGCTTTTTCAGTCGTTGATGGGAGGGTTCGACGCTGCGAACCCCATGAAAAGGCGCAGCGCGACCGTGAGGCCGCGCCGCGACCGGGGCTTCTAGGCTGGAAACGGCCGCAGAGTCAAGGAACTGTCCGGCGACCTTCAGCATGGCTCTGGCGGATTGACGCCACCCGCGTCGGGCAACTAGGGTTAAGAATGTCATCTGCGCGACATGGTCGCGATTCGACGTCGGTTTCCCTTGCGAGATGTCGTGCCGCGCCATGAGCGTCCCGCCCACCCTCGACCAGAGCCTGCAACGCCTGTCGGCGGTCCTCGCCCGTCTCGAGGACGCGGTCGAGCGACGGCGCGAGGCCGATCGCGCCCATGCTGCGCGTGAGATCGAGACCCAGGCGCTGAACGAGGACCGCGCCCGGCTCGCTGGCGAACTCGACGAGGTCTTCGCCCGCGCCGCCCGGCTCGAGCACGCCAACCGCGACGTCTCGCGCCGGCTCGACGCGGCGATGGAGACGATCCGGACCGTCCTCGAGGCGCAGGAAGGCTGAAGCATGCCGCATGTTTCCGTCACCATCGCGGGGCGCTCCTATCGCATGGCCTGTGACGATGGCCAGGAAGAGCATCTGCTGGGGCTCGGCCGCATGCTGGACGGAAAAATCGACACGCTGCGCGCCGCCTTCGGCGAGATCGGCGACATGCGCCTCGCGGTGATGGCTGGCATCATGGTGGCTGACGAACTCGCCGAGGCACAGCGCCGGATCCGCAGTCTCGAACGTGAACTCGAGGGCCAGCGCGACGCGCGGGCCGCCACGATGATGCGGGTCGAGGACAGCGAGCGGCAGGTCGTGGCCGCGATCAACGACACGGCCTCCCGGCTCGAGCGGCTCGTCGACAGCCTGTCGCGCCGGTCCTGACCGGTCTGCGACAGATCTTGCGCGCCGACCGGATGACTTTATCCTTTCGCGTCGACCGTGCAGCCAGGGATACGGCACCGCACATGCAGACCGGATCATCCGATCGACCGAGCCGGCGTCTCGGGCCGCTGCGCGCGCCGCGCGGTCTGGCGCGACGGCTCGGCGAGGCGGCGATGGCCGCGCTGCTGGTCCTTCTCGTGGTCACTCTCGTCGATTTCGCGCGCTTCGTCGGTTCGATCGAGGCGCGGGAGCCCTCGGCGCTCGCGGCCTCCGACGGCCTCGTCGCCCTGACGGGTGGTGCCGAGCGCATCGCCGACGCGCTCGATCTCATGGCCGGGCACCGGGCGCGCCGCATGCTGATCACCGGCGTCAACGCCAATACGGGGGTTGCGACCCTGACCGCGGCCGCGCCGCGCTACCGCGAGCTCTTCGCCTGCTGCGTCGACATCGACCGCAACGCGCTCAACACGCTCGGCAATGCGCTGGAGACCGTGCGCTGGGCGCGCGCCAACGCCTTCCACTCGCTGATCGTCGTCACATCGAGCTATCACATGCCGCGCGCCATGCTGGAACTGTCGCGGCTCGCGCCCGAGATCACGCTGACGCCCTATCCGGTCGTGGCGAGCGGTCTCGACATCGAGAACTGGTGGCGGGACGGCCAGATGCGGCGCGTGATCCTCGGTGAATATGTGAAATTCGTGATCGCGCGGGTCAATCTGCGGCTCGATCCGGCGACGAGTGCCCCGGTCGCGCAGGCGCGGCTCGAGCCGCCGGGTGCGGCTCCTTGACGATCGGGAACGACCTTTCGCCCGTGACGCGTCTGCCGGCCTTCGCACCCGGCATGCGCATCGGTCTGTTCGGCGGCTCGTTCAATCCGCCGCACGAAGGCCATCGCCATGCGAGCCTGACCGCGCTGACGCGTCTCGGCCTCGACCGGGTCTGGTGGCTCGTCACGCCCGGCAATCCGCTCAAGGACAATTCGGCGCTGCCGTCGCTGGAGGCACGGATTGCGGCCGCCCGGCAGGTCGCGGCCCATCCGCGGCTGGTGCCGACCGGGATCGAGGCACGAATCGGGGCGCGCTTCACCCATGACACGATCGCGGCACTGCGCCGGCGCTGCCCCGGCGTGCATTTCGTCTGGATCATGGGTGCGGACAATCTCGCCGGATTTCATCATTGGCAGAGGTGGCGCGACATCGCCGCTCTGGTGCCCTTCGTCGTGATCGCGCGGCCGGGCGCGACGGTGCGCGGACCGCTCGGCAAGGCGGCCCGGGTCCTTGCCACCGCGCGACGTCCCGAACCCGCCGCGCGCCGGCTTGCGACGGCCTCACCACCCGCCTGGATCTTCCTGCACGCGCCGCTCGATCCGACGTCGTCGACGGCGCTCAGGGCGGCGGGCAAAGGCCTGCGTCCGGCGCAACCCAGCTAGACCGGCCTTTTCGCCGGGCCGCCGCGCTGCTACATCGGCGCGAACCCGAATGGATGCTGTAATGTCCACGCTGCGATTTCTCGTCGTCGAAGGCAATGTCCGCGCCGCCCGCGAACGGCACCGCTCGACCTATGGCCTGACACCCTCCGAATCCTATTCCGCCGTTCTGCGCCGCCTCGCCCCCGACGCGGTCTGCGACATCGCCCTTCCGGCCGATGAGGGCGCCAACCTGCCCGATCCCGCCGGCCTCGAGAGCTATGACGGCGTCGTCATCACCGGTTCCGCCCTCAACATCTGGAAGAACGAGCCGGAGGCGATGCGCCAGGTCGAGCTCGCCCGCGACGTCTACCGATCGGGGACACCCTTCTTCGGGTCATGCTGGGGCCTGCAGGTCGCGACCGTCGCCGCCGGCGGCAGCGTGCGCCAGAATCCGAAGGGGCGCGAGGTCGGCATCGCCCGCGACCTCACCCTCACCGAGGCCGGGCGCGGCCACAAGCTCTACGAGGGCAAGGCGCCGATCTTCACCAGCCCCTGCGTCCATGGCGATGAAGTCGAGACGCTGCCGGACGATGCGACCGTGCTCGCCACCAACGCGGTCAGCGACGTGCAGGCGGTCGAGATCCGGCGTGACGGCGGCATGTTCTGGGGAATCCAGTATCATCCCGAGTTCTCGCTGAACGAACTCGCCGTGATCATGCGCCGCTACAAGCCGACCCTTCTCGCGGAAGGCTTTTTCCGCGACGAGGCGAGCGTCGACGGCTGGGTTGCCGACCTTGATGCGCTCGTCGCCAATCCCAAGGGTCGAAGCGATCTCGCCTGGCGCTACGGTATCGGGCCGGACATCACCGACGAGAACCGGCGCCTGCGCGAGATCCGCAACTTCGTCGAGCATTATGTGCGGCCGACGAAGTCCGCTCGGGGCCGGGCCTGAACGGGTAAGGACGTAGGCGCCTTGGTGGCGCCTCATTCGACAATCTCCATGCCGGGCCTGGAGATTGGAGGATGTCCATGCGCCTTGTCACCGCACTCTGCCTTGTTCTCGTCGCCGGGCCCGGATTTGCAGCCGACATCGACGTCACCTCGCGTGTCGCCGCGGTGACGCTCTACCCGGACGGCGCGACGGTCACGCGCGTCATCCCCTTCGACCTTGGCGCAGGCGACGCCACGCTCGTTGCGCGTGATTTCCCGCTTGGTCTCGACCCCTCCTCGATCCGCCTGCAGGGCGAGGGTGACACGGCGGTGGTGATCGGGGCGGTCGACGCCCGGCAGGTCTATGTCGAGGCGCCGGGGCCCGATCTCGCGCTCACCGCGGCGATCCGGGCGTTGCAGGATCAGCGCGAGGGCATCGACGGCGAGATCAACGCGCTCGCGGTGAAGAAGGCCTTCATCGAGCGCGTCGCCGGATCGACCGCCCTGTTCGGGGCGGGGGAGACGGCGCGGCCGATCGACCCGGCGGTACTTCGCGCGGCCTGGACGACGGTCGGGGAGGATCTGTCGGCCGTCAACGAGGCGCTGCGGCTCGCGCGCATCCGGATGCGTGACCTCGACGAGGCGATTGCGCGCAAGGAAGCCGATCGCGACGGCCGGGCATCCGGCGCGGAGATGATGGAGATCCGGATCGCGGTCTCGGCAGCGCAGGCAGCGAAAGGGTCGGTGTCGGTGAGCTATGTCGTCGGCGGTGCACGCTGGACGCCGCTCTACGACGCCCGGCTCGACACGGTGACAGGCAAGCTCGACCTCGTGCGCCGCGCCGAGGTCAGCCAGTCGACCGGCGAGGACTGGACCGATGTCGCGATGACCATCTCGACGGCCCGCGCGACCGCGGGCGCCGCGGCGCCCACGCTCCAGACCCGCTTCGTCCAGTTCGTCGAACCCGTGCCCGCCATGGCGGGGGCGAGCGAAACCGAGCGCCTGCGCAACGACCTTGCGCTCGCCGAGCCGGCGGCGCCAGCGGTCGAGGCCGCCGCGCCGCGGGCGGCCAAGGTCGCGGTGGCGGAGGCCGGCGCGACGCTCGACACCGGTGGCTTTCAGAGCGTCTGGCGCCTGCCGGGTGCCGTCACCGTCGCCTCCGGGCCGGCGACGCGCTCGCTTCGCCTCGACGCGATGGCGATCGACCCGGCGCTCGTCGCCCGGTCGGTGCCCGCCATCGATCCGACCGCCTATCTCGAGGCGAGCTTTGCCCATGCGGGCGAGACGCCCCTCTTTCCCGGTCGTGTCGCGATCTACCGCGACGGGCTTTATGCCGGCGTTTCCTCGATCGGCCTCGCCACCGCCGGCGAAACCGTCCGGCTCGGCTTCGGTGCCGATGATCTGATCAAGATCGAACGCCGCGCTGTGCGCCGCCAGCAGAGCGAGACCGGGCTGGTCTCGACCTCGAAGAACGACCGGCGCGAATATGAGATCGCCGTGCGCAACGGCCGCCCGACACCGATCAGGCTGTCGATCGAGGAGGCACTGCCGGTGAGTGAAATCGCCGAGATCCGGGTCGAGATGACGGCCGCGACGACACCGCCGACGGTGACCGACGCCGACGGGCGGCGTGGCGTCCTCGTCTGGACGCGTGATCTTGCTGCCGGCGCGACCGACACGATTGCGGTGGGTTACACGGTGTCCTGGCCGTCGGATCGTCAGATCACGCTCGACGCGCCCTGACCGCGTTCAGGCCCGCGGCGGCGCGCTCGAGGCGCGGACATGCAGGGTCGGCGTCAGGACGTGGCGCCGGGCCGGCAGGTCGCCATTCTCGATGCGCTCGAACAGGAGGTCGATCGCGATTGCCCCGATTTCGTCCTGATGCGAGGCGACCGCGGTCAGTCCCGGATAGTGCAGGGCCGCGTCCGGTGTGTCGTCGAAGGCCACGATCGACATGTCGTCGGGCACGGCGACATGCGCCGCGCGCAGGGCCGAGGCGAGACCGAAAGCGATCGAATCGTTGAAACACAGGACCGCGGTCGGCCGCTCGGGGAGTTCGAGCAGGCGCTGGCCGGCGCGTACCCCTTCCTGGAAGGTCATCTCGCCGAACTGCCAGAAGCCCGCCGGGCAGGGCAGGCCGTGGCGCGCAAGGAACGCGTCGATCGCGGCCTTGCGGGCGCGACCGGTCGAGGATTCGATCCGCCCCCCGATGCCGGCGATGCGCCGGTGGCCGAGATCGAGCAGATGGTTCAGCGCGAGGTCGGTGCCGGATGCGTTGTCGCACCCGACGAAATCAAGGTCGACACCGTCGATCTCGCGGATGGCCTGGACGACCGGAATGCCCGTGCGGCGCAGGAAGGCGAGGTCCTCCGCCGTGGTCGCGCCGGCCGGGCTGATGATGATGCCGTCGACCTTGAACTGGAGGAAACGCTCGAGGGAGGCGCGCTGCACCGCGACGTCCTCGCGCACCGAGCCGATCAGGAGGCCGCTGCGAAACGCGGCGATGCGTCCTTCGACGGCCTCGAGAAAGGCACCCATGAACAGATTGTCGAAGCGGTTGGCGGTGACGCCGATGATGCCCGACCGCAGGGTGCGCATGCTTGCGGCCGAGCGGTTGTAGATGTAGCCGAGGTCCTGCGCCGTCTGCTTGACGCGCTCGCGGGTCTGTGGGGACACCGACGTGTTGTCCCGCAAGGCGAGCGACACGGTTGCCGTCGACACATGGGCGGCACGCGCAATGTCCAACAAGGTAACGGGCCGGTTTTTTGATACCTTTGGTCTTCTACTGAACTTTTCGTCCAAGCAACACCTTTGATCGCCGTAACCCGCCAAGGTGCCGCTCGTCCGGTGTCCAGCGGGGGATAAATTGCGGCAATGAAATACGCACGCGCCCCCGTGGCCTCCGTCGTCCAAACCTCGCAACCCGGCATGCCATTATGGTTGCATCATGCAGCACTTTCCCGCGGAACACAAAGAGGTACTGTGACGGAGGGTTCTAAACACGCAGACGCTGCTTGCCGAGGGCGCCTGATCAGAACTCGGGCCTGCTCACCACCGGCCGCGAACGCCTCATCGGTCTCGCTCAGGCAGGTCATGTGCGGCGTTCGAGCCGGTTCGACCGCGGCGTGCGAAGCGGCACATTTCACGGATCGGGAATGGGTCATTCTCTCCTCATCGGATCAGGGCGATGGGCGCCAGGATCCAACCTCAAGGAGACACGGCCATGATCAAGACCCTCACCACCGCTTCGCTCGCTCTCGCCGCC
>JBKDKQ010000063.1:0-76002 GCA_046344875.1 Labrys sp. (in: a-proteobacteria)
GGCGGGGCTTTGCCTTTACGGCCATGATCTCGACGGCACGACATCGCCTGTCGAAGGCGTCATCGGCTGGTCGATCCAGACGCGGCGGCGTCTCGAGGGCGGCTTTCCGGGCGCCGCGCGCATCCAGCGTGAATTTGCCGAAGGGCCGTCGCGGTTGCGCGTCGGCATTGTGCCGGAGGGCCGCGCGCCTGTCCGCGAGGGCGCGGCGATCAAGGCTGCCGACGGAACACCGGTTGGCGTCGTGACATCTGGCGGCTTCGGCCCGACCGTCAACGGACCCGTTGCGATGGGCTATGTGCCGCGTGCCCTCGCCACCCCCGGAACGCCCTTGCTGCTCGATCTTCGCGGACGCGATGTGCCCGCGAGCGTTGCCACCCTTCCTTTCACCCCCCACCGCTTCCACCGCTGAGGATCGCCATGAGCACCGTGAAATACACCAAGGACCACGAATATGTCGTCATCGACGGCGACATCGGCACGATCGGGATCACCGATCACGCGCAGTCGCAACTCGGCGATGTGGTCTTCGTCGAACTGCCCTCGGTCGGCGCCACGCTGAAGCAGGGCGCGGAAGCGGCAGTCGTTGAAAGCGTGAAGGCGGCGAGCGAGGTCTATGCCCCCGTCTCTGGCACGATTATCGCCGTCAACGACAAGCTGCCGAATGCGCCTGGCACGGTGAATGAGGATGCGCAGGGCGCAGGCTGGTTCATGAAGATCCGCTTTGCCAACCCGGCGGAGCTCGACGCGCTGATGGATGAAGCCGCCTACAAGGCCATGATCGGCGCCTGAGCGCGAAGGAAATCAACGCCATGCGTTATCTGCCCCTGACTGACGACGATCGCGCCGGGATGCTGGCCAAGATCGGCGCCCCGAACATCGATGCGCTCTTTGCCGGCGTACCCGCCGACAAGTTGCTGCAAAAAGCGCCCGACTTGCCCCGCTCGAAAGGCGAACTGGAGGTCGAGCGCCTGATGGGCGCAATGGCCGCGCGCAATGTTCCGGCCTCGTCCGTTCCTTTCTTCGTCGGAGCGGGCGCCTACAAGCACCACGTGCCGGCGAGCGTCGACCATCTGATCCAGCGTTCGGAGTTTCTCACCTCCTACACGCCTTATCAGCCGGAGATCGCGCAGGGGACGCTGCAATATCTCGTCGAATTCCAAACGCAGGTTGCCCTGCTGACGGGCATGGATGTCGCCAACGCCTCGATGTATGACGGCTCGACCGGCTGCGGCGAGGCGGTGCTGATGGCCCATCGCATCACCCGCCGGCACAAGGCGGTGCTCTCTGGCGGTCTGCATCCCCATTATGCCGAAGTCGTCGAGACGCTGTCGTCGATGGCCGGCGCCACGGTGGAGCGGCTGGTGCCGGACGTGGCGGCTGGCGAGGACGTCATCGCCCGGATCGACGCGGACACCTCCTGTGTCGTCGTCCAGACGCCTGACCTGTTCGGCAACCCGCGCGACCTGCGCCCGATCGCGGCCGCCGCTCACGCGGCCGGCGCGCTCCTCATCGCGGTCGTGACCGAGGCCGTCTCCTTCGGCGCGCTCGCCTCGCCCGGCGAGATGGGGGCCGACATCGTCGTAGCGGAAGGCCAGTCTATCGGCAATGCGCTGAACTTCGGCGGACCCTATGTCGGTCTTTTCGCGACGCGTCAGAAATACATGCGGCAGATGCCCGGCCGGCTCTGCGGCGAGACGGTCGACGCGGAGGGGCGGCGCGGCTTCGTGCTGACCCTCTCGACCCGCGAGCAGCACATCCGGCGTGACAAGGCGACGTCGAACATCTGCACCAATTCCGGCCTGTGCTGCCTCGCCTTCACCATCCACATGTCGCTCCTCGGCGAGACCGGCCTGCGGCGTCTCGCCCGGCTCTGCCATGCGAATGCGGTCGATCTCGCGGACCGGCTCGTCGCCGTGCCGGGGGTTTCCGTCCTCAATCGCACCTTCTTCAACGAGTTCACGATCCGGGTTCCGGGTGACGCGGCGACGGTGATCGAGGCGCTCGCATCCCGCGGCATTCTCGGCGGCGTGCCGGTCTCGCGGCTCCTGCCCGGCGCGGGGCTCGATGATCTGATCCTCGTCGCCTCGACCGAGGTCAACACGGACGAGGACCGCGCAGCCTATGCCGCGGCCCTCGCGGCGGTTCTCGTCTGAGCGCGCCATGCTGACCCCCTTCCCCTCCTCCTCGACAGGTCATCCGTCATGCTGAACAACCAGGGACGCCCCACCCAGCCGGGATCCGGCGGCGTGCGAGAAGCCAGGACCTTCACCTCGAACCGCGCCCTCATGATCGAGGAGCCGCTGATCTTCGAGATCGGGCGACAGAGCGTCACCGGTGTCGATGTCGACGAACCCGAGCCCTTCACCGACCGGCTCGGTGGTCTCGAGCGGCGCGACCCGATCGGCCTGCCCGGGCTCACAGAACCTGAGGCGATGCGCCATTATGTGCGCCTCAGCCAGAAGAACTACGGCATCGACACGGGGCTCTTCCCGCTTGGCTCCTGCACGATGAAGCACAATCCGCGTCTCAACGAGAAGATGGCGCGGCTGCCGGGCTTCGCCGACATCCACCCGCTGCAGCCGGTCTCGACCGTGCCGGGCGCGCTGGCGCTCATCGACGAACTCGCCCGGTATCTCCTCGAACTCACCGGCATGAGCGCGGTGGCGATGAGCCCGAAGGCGGGCGCCCATGGTGAACTCTGCGGGATGATGGCGATCAAGGCCGCCATCGCCGAGCGCGGCGAGAGCGAGACGCGCACGGTCGTCCTCGTGCCGGACAGTGCGCACGGCACGAACCCGGCGACGGCCGCCCTGATCGGTTTCAGCGTCGAGCCGGTGCATGTGCGCGCCGACGGCACCATCGATCCGGCGGATGTGCGCAAGGCCCTGCATCCCGGCGTCGCGGCGATCATGCTGACGAACCCCAACACCTGCGGGCTTTTCGAGCGCGACATCGTCGAAATCGCAGACGCGGTGCATGAGGCGGGCGCCTATTTCTACTGCGACGGCGCGAATTTCAACGCCATCGTCGGCAAGGTCCGGCCGGGCGATCTCGGCGTCGACGCCATGCACATCAACCTGCACAAGACCTTCTCGACGCCGCATGGCGGCGGCGGTCCGGGCGCGGGGCCGGTGGTGCTGTCGAGCAAGCTCGCGCCCTTCGCCCCGCTGCCGTTCCTGCGCGCCGGCGATCTGGTCGAGACCCGGTCGCAGACGACGGGTACCGAAAAGCCCTTCGGCCGCATGACCGCGTTTCATGGTCAGATGGGCATGTTCACGCGCGCCCTCGGCTACATGCTGAGCCATGGGTCGGATGGCATGCGCCAGGCCTCGGAAGACGCCGTGCTGTCGGCGAACTACATTCGCGCGGGGCTTCAGGATCTGATGTCGCTGCCTTTCGGCGATCAGCCCTGCATGCATGAGGTGCTCTTCGACGACACCTGGCTCAAGGACACCGGCGTCACCACGCTCGATTTCGCCAAGGCGATGATCGACGAGGGCTATCATCCGATGACGATGTATTTCCCGCTCGTCGTCCATGGCGCCATGCTGATCGAGCCGACGGAAAGCGAGTCGAAGGCGTCGCTTGATCTCTTCATCATGACGCTGCGCGATCTCGCCATGAGCGCGCGGCGTGGCGAGACGGAGCGCTTCGCCGGCGCGCCCTCCCATGCGCCGCGCCGCCGCCTCGACGATACGCGGGCCGCACGCCAGCCTGTTCTGCGCTGGACGCCGTCGATCCCCTATGAGGTCGCCGCCGAATAGCCCGACGACCGCGGGCGTCCCCGGTTGACGGCGGACGCCCGACAGGGCCTGATCAGGAAAAACAACGGGGGGAGGGAATCGTGCCTGAGTTTCCGATCATCGACGCCCATGTCCATCTCTACGACATCGAGCGCATGAGCTACCCTTGGCTCGCCGGCGTGCCCGCGATCAACCGCTCCTACGGCCTTGCCGATTTCGACGCGGCGGTCGGCTCCGTCGCGATCGAAAGCCTCGTCTTCGCCGAGGTCGCGGTCGGCAAGGGGCAGCACATCCGCGAGGCCGAGTTCGTGCAGGAGATGGCCGACGCCGATCCGCGTCTGGCCGGCATGGTCGCCCATGCGCCGGTCGAGAAGGGGGCCTCGGTCGAGGATGATCTCGAGGCGCTCTCGCGCTTCAAGAGCCTGCGCGGCATCCGGCGACTGATGCAGGGCGAGGTCGATCAGTCCTTCGCGCTGGAGCCCGCCTTTCTCGAAGGCGTGCGGCGCTGCGGCGCGCACGGGCTCACCTTCGACATCTGCGTGAAACATTGGGGACTCGTCTTCGGCATCGAACTCGCGCGGCGCTGCCCGGACGTGACCTTCGTGCTCGATCACATCGGCAAGCCCGGCATCAAGCATGGCCTGCGCGAACCCTGGTGGAGCGGCATGCGTGAACTCGCGCGCCTGCCCAACGTCGTCTGCAAGGTCTCGGGCGTCATCACCGAGGATGACCATGGCGGGTGGGATGCCGAGCGGATCAAGCCCTATGTCTCCCACACGATCGAGTGCTTCGGCTTTGATCGCTCGATGTATGGCAGCGACTGGACGGTGAGCAACCTCACCCATGAATACCCGGCTTGGGTCGCGCTGCTCGACGAGGTCGTGGCCGGCGAAAGCCTCGAGAACCGGCGCAAGCTTTATGTCGACACGGCAAAGCGGGTGTACCGGCTCGCCTGACACGGTCCGGATAGGGCCGAGCGCCAACGGCGCGCGGCGCTACCCCAGCGCCGCCGCCATCAGGCGTTGCGTGTAGGCTTCGCGCGGCGCGTCGAACAGCGCCGGCGTGGGCCCTTCCTCGACGACGCGGCCGTCCTTCATCACCATGACGTAGTCGGCCATCGCCCGCACCACGGCGAGGTCATGGCTGATGAAGAGATAGGACAGGCCGTGCCGGGTCTGGAGGTCACGCAGGAGATCGATCACCTGGCGCTGCACCTGCCGGTCGAGGGCGGATGTCGGCTCGTCGAGCACGACCACCTTCGGCTTGAGGATGATCGCCCGGGCGATGGCGATGCGCTGGCGCTGTCCGCCCGAGAACTCGTGCGGATAGCGGTTTCGCAGGGCCGGATCGAGGCCGACTTCGCGGAAGGCCTCGGCCGCGCGGGCGTCGCGTTCGCGTGCGCTGAGCCCCGGATCATGCACGAGCAGACCCTCGGTGACGATCTCGCCCGACGTCATGCGCGGCGACAGCGAGCCGAACGGGTCCTGCAGCACGATCTGCAGGCCCTTGCGCAGCGGCCGCATGGCCCGTTTGTCGAGGGTGCCGAGGTCGCGTCCCTCGAAGCGTATCTGGCCCTCTGACGGCACGAGACGCAGCAGCCCGCGCGCAAGCGTCGACTTGCCGGAGCCGGACTCGCCGACGATGCCGATCGTCTGTCCCTTGCTCAGCGACAGGCTGACCCCGTCGACGGCAGTGAGGGCGAGCGACCGTCCGCCCAGAAAGCCGCGGCTCAAATGGAAGACGATGCGCACGTCGCGCCCGGACAGGATCACCGGTGCGGAGGATGCGACCGCCTCCTTGCGTCCGGTCGGTTCCGCCGCAAGCAGCGCGCGGGTGTAGGGATGGGTCGCGGCGCGAAAGATATCCGCCGTCGCGCCCGTCTCGACGATGCCGCCGCCCTGCATGACGACGACGCGGTCGGCGATGCGGCGGACGATCCCCAGATCATGGGTGATGAAGACGAGCGCCATGCCGAGCCGCCGCTGCAGATCCTTCAACAGCGCCAGGATCTCGGCCTGGATGGTGACGTCGAGGGCGGTCGTCGGCTCGTCGGCGATGAGCAGGTCAGGCTCATTCGCGATCGCCATCGCGATCATCACCCGTTGGCGCTGGCCGCCGGACAGTTCATGGGGATAGGAGCGCATCCTGAGCGCCGGCTCCGGGATCCGGACGAGCGTCAGGAGGTCGATGGCGCGCGCCCGTGCGGCCTCCTTCCCGATCTTTTGATGATGGCGGATCGGCTCCATCAACTGGTCGCCGATGCGACACAGCGGATCGAGCGATGTCATCGGCTCCTGGAAGATCATGCCGACATGCCGGCCGCGCACCTCGTTGAGCGCGCGCGTCGGCAGGCCGAGAATGTCGCGCCCCCGATAGCGCACGCGCCCCTTCGCCGTTCCGTTCGCGGCGAGGAGCCCCATCGCGGCCATCATGGTCTGGCTCTTGCCCGAACCCGATTCGCCGACGATCGCGAGCGTCTCGCCGGCCTTCACCGCGAGGCTTACACCGCGCACCGCCTCGACCGTGCCGTCATTGGTCTTGAAGGCGACGCGCAGGTCTTCGATCGACAGGATCTCCTCCATCTCAGCGCTCCTTCGGGTCGAGCGCGTCGCGCAGGCCGTCACCGAGGAAGTTCAGGGCAAACAGCGTCGAGGTGAGGAAGAGCGAGGGGAAGACGATGAGCCAGGTGGCGCTCTCGATGTTGCGGGCGCCCTGAGCGATGAGCACGCCCCAGCTCGTCAGCGGTTCCTGCACGCCAAGACCGAGGAAGGACAGGAAGCTCTCGATCAGGATCACCTTCGGCACAAGCAGCGTCATGTAGACGACGACCGGTCCGAGCGTGTTGGGGATGACGTGGCGCCGCAGAATGCCGAGCGGCGAGACTCCAAGCGCCTCGGCAGCCTGCACATATTCGCGCCGCTTGATCGACAGCGTCTGGCCGCGGACGATCCGGGCCATGTCGAGCCACTCGACGGCGCCGACCGCGATGAACATCAGGATGATGTTGCGACCGAAGAAAACGATGAGAAGGATGACGAAGAAGATGTAGGGCAGCGAGTAGATGACATCGACGATGCGCATCATCAGATCGTCGACCCGCCCGCCGACAAAACCCGAGATCGAGCCGTAGAGGACGCCGATCGTCACTGCGACGAGGCCCGCGAGAAGGCCGATGCCGAGCGACACCCGCCCGGCGATGAGTGTCCTTGTCATGAGGTCGCGGCCATTGGCGTCGGTGCCGAAATAGAAGACCACGCGTCGCACAGAGGCTGACAGCGTCACCGACAGGCCGTCCGGCGCCTTGGTGTCGATGCGGGCCTCCTCGAACAGGTCCGAGCGGTCGACATAGCGCAGGAACCGCTCGTCGATCGGCTTGGGCGACGTGACCGTCGCGGTGATGCGGTTGCCCTCGACGCGGATATCTCTTGCCTCGAGCCGCGCCCGCTTCAGCGCATCGGCGAGGCCCCGCTCGATCGACTCGGCGCGCGGATAGGGATCAAGGCTCGCCGGCACGCGGACATAGTCGGGAAAGACATCGTCATAGGCATTGGGCGCGACCCAGGGCCCGACGATGCAGGCGAACGCCATCACGATGAGATAGATGCCGCTGATGACGGCGGCCCGGTTGGCGCGCAGCCGCCGCCAGGCATCGACCCAGAGGGAGCGGCCCTGGATGGCAGGCGCCGCCGCGAGGTCTGTTGCGGTCATTCGAGCCTCACGCGCGGATCGAGCAGCGCATAGAGCACGTCGACGATCAGGTTGAAGAGGATGGTGAAGACGGCGACGACCAGAACCGCGCCCATCACCATGGTGTAGTCGCGGTTGAGCGCGGATTCGACGAAGTAACGGCCGATGCCGGGAATGGCGAAGATCGTCTCGACGATGACGGAACCGGTCAGGAGTGCCGCGGCGGCGGGCCCGGAATAGGAGACGATCGGCAAGAGCGCCCCGCGCAGAGCGTGCCGCAGCACGACGGTGGTGCCGGGCAGGCCGAGGGCGCGCGCAGTGCGGATGTGGTGGGAGCGCAGCGCCTCGATCATCGAGGCGCGCATCAGCCGCGCGATAACCGCGATCTGCGGCAGGGCCAGCGTCAGGATCGGAAGGATATAGCTTTTAACACCGGAATCGAGGCCGCCGATCGGCAGCCATTTCAGGCTGAGCCCGAAGAAGAGCTGCAACAGCGGTGCCACGACGAAGTTCGGAATGGTGATGCCGGCGGTGGCGACGGCCACCACGGTGTAGTCGGCGGACTTGTTCTGGTAGAGCGCCGCGATCACCCCGAGCGTACAGCCGATGATCAGTGCCAGCGCGAGCGCCGACAGGCCGAGGCTGACCGAGATCGGCAGGGCCTTGGCGAAGAGTTCCGCCGCCGTGAAATCCCGCCAGAAGAAGGAGGGGCCGAGATCGCCTCGCGCCAGATTGCCGAGAAAGTCGAGATACTGCGTGAAGAGCGGCTGGTCGAGCCGATAGATCCGCTTGAGATTGGCCAGAACCTGATCGTCGAGCGGCTTTTCGAGGTCGAACGGCCCGCCGGGCGCGAACCGCATCATGAAGAAGGAGGCGGTCACGATCACGAACAGGGTCGGGATCGCGGTGAGGAACCGGCGCAGCACGAAGCGCAGCATGGCGGATCTCCGAGGCGTCGCGGGCGCCGCCGGTCGCACGCCGCGATCAGCCACCCTGCCGTGCCGCACGCCCGCTCCCCCGGTGAGGGGGCGCGGAGCGTGACGGTTGCGGCGGGATCAGCGGCGCGGCGTCGGCCGACGGCCGGCCCGCAGACTCACATCGCCTTCGAGATGAAGCGCGTCGGGTGCTGGTCCATCACATTGTCATCGAAGCCGGAAAGCTTCGGCGAGACGATGTTGTGGAACGAGTAGAACAAGAGCGGCACGTTCGCCGTGTCGCGCATGAAGATCGCCTCGGCGGCGGTCAACAGCTTGCCGCGCTCGGCGGCATCGGCGGTGACGGCCGCCTTCTGCATCAGCGCGTCATATTCGGGGTTCTTGTACTGGGCGTAGTTGTTGCCGTTGTTGGACTCGGCGAGGAACAGGAAGTTCTGCGCATCCTGATAGTCGGCGATCCAGGCGGCACGGGCGATGTCGAAGTCGCCCTTTTCCTTGAGGAAGCCGTAATGGGTCTTGGTGTCGGTGTTGACCATCGTCACCTCAATGCCGAGCGGCTTGAGCTGGTCCTGGATCGCGACGGCGGTGTTCTTGTGGTTTTCCGAGGTGTTGAAGCGGATTTCCATCTTCAGCGGATTGGAGGGGCCGTAGCCGAGCTTCTCGAGGATCGCCTTGGCGGCATCCTCACGGTCGAGCTGCGACATGGTCGCGTAGTCGGCAACGGCCGGCGTGTAGCCGGCGATCCCCGGCGGGACGAAGGAATAGGCGGGGATCATCGAGTTCGACCAGATCTTCTCGGCGAGGAAGTCGCGATCGATCGCCATGGAGATGGCGCGGCGAAGCTCGGCATTGTCCCAAGGCTTCTTGTCGGTCTTGAAGGCATAGTAGTAGGTGCCAAGATAGGGCGCGACACGGACCTGATCGCCAAACTTGGTGCGCAGATCATTGAGCTGTTCGGTCGGCAGATCGTTGTAGCTGTCGAACTCGCCCGCCTCATAGCGCTTCATCGCGGCGGCACGATCCTCGGTCGGGATATAGTTCACGACGTCGATCTTGACGTTGGCCGCGTCATGGAAATTCGGGTTCTTGACGATCTGCACGCGGGAGTTCGGCGTGAACTCCTTCAGCATGTAGGCGCCGTTCGACACGAGATTGCCCGGCTTGACGAAGTCGGCGCCGAACTTGTCGATTGAGCCCTTGTGCACCGGATAGGCCGCCTGGTGCGACAGCATCTGCAGGAAATAGGGCGTTGGTCCCTTCAGCGTCACTTCGAGCGTCATCGGATCGAGCGCCTTGACGCCCATCTCCTCGGGCGGCACCTTGCCTGAGTTCACCTCTTCCGCGTTCTTGATCGGATAGAGGATCGAGGCATATTCCGCGCCCAGATCCTTCGAGACCATCCGGCGCATCGAGTACACGAAATCCTCGGCCGTCACGGGGTCGCCGTTCGACCACTTCGCGCCCTGGCGCATCTTGAAGGTGTAGACGAGGCCGTCGGGCGAAATCGTCCAGCTCTCGGCAGCGCCCGGAATGAGATTCGCCTTCGAATCCGGCATGACGAGACCATCGAACAGGTCGCGCATGATGTCGGCTTCATAGGTCGTCGACGTCTTGTGCGGATCAAGCGTCTCCGGGTCCGCGGCCGTGCCGCGGTTGTAAACGACTTCCGCCGATGCGGCCGACAGGCCGAGCATCAGCGCAAGCGCGCCGGCTGCGAGTGCCTTGACGATGGATGCCATTGCGGTCTCCCCTTTTTTGTCGTGATGGGCGGTGTCCGACCAAGACGGCCGCACCAGCCCCGGAACCCGGCACATCGTCGGGCCCGAGGGTCATTTTCACAGTAGGGCAAAGTGCAATCCCGCCGTCAAGCGAGGGGCAACCCGACCCGTCGACAGGTCCGGTTGGTCGTCCGTGAAGAAAGCGGGCGGAAACGCCTCAGAGCGGCGGGGGCTGCGGCGCGCTTTCGGCGCAACCGAGGACCTGCTGGTCGAAATCGATGATAGAGCCCGACATGAGCCCCGATTCATCAGTCGAGAGATAGGCAACCGCGCGGGCGACCTCATCCGTCTTCAGCATCCGCCCCCATGGCAGGCCGGCCTCGGCCTTTTCCTTCCAGCCGTCCTGCGCGCCATGGTATTTGCGCATGATGGCGTCCTCGGCCGGCGTGTCCATCCAGCCGATGGTGAGCCCGTTGACGCGGATCTTGTGGCGCATCAGCGAGAAGGCCGCGTTCTTGGTCAGCGTCAGAAGCCCGCCCTTCGACGCGCAATAGGCGGAGATGAAGGTCTGGCCGCCATGGCCCGACATCGAGATGATGTTGACCACGGTGCCGCCGCGTCCCTCGCGGATCATGATCTTGGCGGCTTCCTGGGTGAGGAAGAACGGTCCGCGCACATTGATCGCGAACATCTCGTCGAAGAGCTGCGGATCCGTGTCGAGGATCGTGCCGCGATCGGTCTTGGCCGCGCCGTTGACGAGGGCGTCGAGCCGTCCGAAGGCCTTGTCGCAGGCCGCGACCGCGGCGCGGCAGTCCTCGACCGATCCGACATCGGCCTGCACATAGATCGCCTTCACGCCCTTGGCTTCGAGGGCTGCGCGCACCGCCTCGCCCTTGGCGGGGGTGCGGCTGCAGATCGCGATGCCGGCGGCACCGCGATCGGCGAGCGTGTGGGCGATCCGCTCCCCGAGCCCCTGGCTGCCGCCGGTGATGAGGGCGACCTTGCCGGCGAAGGATGCCTTGGCGAAGGCGTCGGGAGCGATGGCCATGGGTGCTACTCCGTGATGGTGAAGCCGGCGGCGCGGAAGGCCTCGACGAGATGGAGCCGCCCCATCCGCGAGTATTCGAAGGGCGGCGCCTTGGCGGGATCCTGCTCCGCCTCGATCACGACCCAGCCCTCATAGCCCATCTCGCCGAGGAGGCGCGCGAAGGCGTAGTAGTCGATCATGCCATCGCCCGGCACGGTGAAGACGCCGTCGAGGATCGCCGAGAGGAAGCTCTGATCCTTCTGGCGGGCGCTCTTGAGCACGTCCGGCCGGATGTCCTTGCAATGGACATGGTTGATCCGGCGCTGGTGGCGGCGGGTCGTCTCCAGCACGTCCGCGCCGGCATAGGTGAGGTGTCCGGTGTCGAGCAGCAGGCCGACCGCCGAGCCGGTATTGGCCATGAGCAGATCGACCTCGCGCTGCGTCTCGACGACCGTGCCCATGTGGTGGTGATAGGTCATCGGCACGCCCTCATCCGCCATCCACTCCGCGAGCGCGGTCAGCTTGCGGCCATAATCGCGGAAGGCGCCGTCATCGAGCCGGGGGCGCGTGGAGATCGGCGCGTCGATCTTCGACTGAACGCTGCCGCTCGTCTCGGCATAGACGAGCACGGGCGCGCCCAGCGCCTTGAACGTCGCCATCTGCGCCCGCATCCGCTCCTTCTCCTCCGCGACGCTGCGGCTGAGGAGCTCGCCCGAAAACCAGCCCGAGACGAGGGCGAGGTCATGCGCCTTCAGGATCGGCCCGAGCGTCGCCGCGTCCATCGGGAACTTGACGCCGGTTTCCGTGCCCGAAAACCCGCCGGCGCGGCTCTCGCGCAGGCAGGTCTCGAGCGTCGTGTCGCCGCCCAGCTGCGGCAGGTCGCTGTTGGTCCAGGCAATCGGCGCGACGCCGAAGCGGATCGCCATGTCTCTTCTCCTTTGTCGACTTCAAACGCCGAGGCGCTGTTTCTTCTTCTTCGTGGCGCTGTGTTCCTTGAACGCGGCCTGCACCGACGGGCGGCTCGACACTTCGGGCACGCCCACGTCCCACCAGCTGACATTCTCGGTCCAGTCATGCGACCCGACATCGATGACGATGACGCTCGTGCGGTCGGCCTTTTTCGCCCGCTCGATCGCCCGCTCCAGATCGGCGAGGGAAGCGGCTTTCTCCGCGATCGCTCCCATGGATTCGGCGTGCTTGACGAAATCGACCGCGAAGGGCTTCACGATCTTGCAGTCCTTGATCAGGTTGTTGAACGAGGGCACGCCCTTGGCGTTCTGCAACCGGTTGATCACGGCAAAGCCGCCATTGTCGCAGACGATGACGATCAGCTTGTGCCCGGTCAGCACCGACGAATAGATGTCGGAGTTCGCCATCAGATAGGAGCCGTCGCCGGTCATGGTGATGACCTCGGCATCGGGCGTCGCCATCTTGGCGCCCCAGGCTCCGGCGATCTCATAGCCCATGGTCGAATAGCCCCATTCGCAGTCGAAGGTGCCGGGCGACTTGGCGCGCCAGTTCATGGCGAGTTCGCCGGGCAGGCCGCCGGCGGCCGTCATGACCCGGTCCTTCTCGCCCGCCAGCCGGTTCACCACGCCGACGACCTGCGCATAGCTCGGCGGATCCTGGTTCGTCGGCTTGATGCGGCCATCGATATAGGCGTTCCACTGCCTGTAGTGGTCCTTGGCGGTCTTGAGCCAGGTTTCTGGTGCGCGATAGCGCTTCAGCGCCTTGTCGAGTTCGCCGATCGATTCGAGCGCATCGCCCACGACCGAGACGGCAAGGTGCTTGGTGGCGTCGAACCGTGCCGTGTTGATCGTGACGAGCCTGAACTTCTTGCCCTGGAACACCGCCCAGGAGCAGGTGGTGAAATCGGCAAGACGCGTGCCGACGGCGATGACGACGTCGGCCTCGGCTGCGAGCGCATTGGCGGAGTTCGACCCGAGCGCGCCGAGGACGCCGGCATTGACCGGATCGTCATGCAGAAGCGCCGTGCGTCCCGCGACGGTCTCGACGACCGGTATCCCGCGTCGCGCGGCGAAATCGACCAACGCCGCCTCGGCGCCGGAATAGAGCACGCCGCCGCCGGCGATGATCAGCGGATTCTTCGCCTTGGCGATGACGGCAGCGGCCGCCTTCACGTCCTCCGTGTCCGGGCGCGGGCGGCGGATGCGGTGCACGCGCGTCTCGAAGAAGGCGAGCGGATAGTCGAAAGCCTCCGCCTGGGCGTCCTGCGCGAGGGCGATCAGCGCCGGGCCGCAATCGGCCGGGTCGAGCATGGTCGCGATCGCCTGCGGCAGCGAGGCAAGGATCTGCTCGGGCCGGGTGATCCGGTCCCAATAGCGCGTCACCGCCTTGAAGGCGTCGTTGGCGGTGATGGTCGGATCGGTGAACTGCTCGATCTGCTGCAGGACCGGATCCTGCAGGCGGCTGGCGAAGGTGTCGCCGGCGAGGAACAGCACCGGGATGCGGTTGGTGTGCGCGGCTGCGGCGGCGGTGATCATGTTGGTCGCGCCCGGCCCGATCGATGAGATCGACACCATGATCTGGCGACGGCGCCGGGCCTTGGCGAAGGCGAGGGCCGCGAGCCCCATGGTCTGCTCGTTCTGCCCGCGCCAGGTCGGGAACGTGTCCTTCACCGCCTCGAGCGCCTCGGACAGGCAGGTGACGTTGCCATGACCGAAAATGCCGAAGCATCCCGGGAACAGGGGGACGTCCTCGCCGTCGACGATCGTGCGCTGCGCGCACAGATAGCGCACCAGGGCCTGCGCCATGGTCAGGCGGATCGTTTTCATCGGACACTCCTCCCTTCCGGTGCTCGCCTTCCACCGCAGCGGAGGCCTGCCGGGTTTTTGTCACCATGAACCTGCACGACTTGTTGCGTCAAGATCGGCGGCGCAAC
Organism: Labrys sp. (in: a-proteobacteria); assembly: GCA_046344875.1. Taxonomy (GTDB): domain Bacteria; phylum Pseudomonadota; class Alphaproteobacteria; order Rhizobiales; family Labraceae; genus Labrys. The sequence continues at coordinate 14,013 of JBKDKQ010000063.1, forward strand.
ACATCATCCATCAAAGACCGGCCGGGGCGCGCAGTGCATCGGCGCTGATCGCCTCGGCCGCGACGTCCGGCCTTATCGCATGGGCCATGGCCATGACCAGACCCTGTGCGATGCAGATCGGCGCGGCGAGCGAATGCGCGAAATTGTTCTCCGCTTCCGGCACCAGGAAGGTGACGGCAGCGCGCTTCGCCAGCGGCGACAACTGGCTGTCCGTGATCGCGATGATCGGCACCTGATTGTCGGCCAGTCGCTCGACGATGTCGACCACTTCGCGCGCGTAATGGCGGAAGCTGATGGCAATCAGGCAATGCGAGCGGTCGACGAGATCGGCCTGGTCGCTGCCGAGCCCGCCCATGCCGTCGATCAGCCGCACGTCGCGCCGGAGCCGGGTGAGCGCGTAGTGGAAATAGGCCGCGACCGGGTAGGCGCGCAGGTGCCCGAGCACGTGAATCGTCGGCGCATCCTTCAAAATGGCGGCGGCAGCCTCGAGATCCGGCTCCTCGATCGTCTCGATCAGGCGTTGCAGGGCCGCGATGTCACGGATCGCCACCTCGCGCACGAGGCCGACCTTAGTGTTGCCGAGACGGCCGCCAAGGTCGCGGCGCAAGGCCTCGAGGCGCTCGACATAGCTCGGCGCAGCGGTGACGAGCCGCGACTGGAAGACCCGCTGCATGTCGTTGAAGCCGTCATAGCCCAGCGCCTGGGCGAAGCGCACCAGGCTCGATGCCTGCACGCCGGTCCGTTCCGCAATGGTCTTGGCGGTCGACAGGGCCATGTCGTTGGGGTTCTGGACGATGTAGCGGGCGATGTCGCGCGAGCGCTTCCCCATCCCCTCGTAGCGTGCGGTGATGGTGTTGATGAGCTGCTCGTAACTGATCGGGCCGGACATCCTCGCTCCCTGCGTGCGGCACACGCCACAGGCCGGCACGATGCCCGACGCATTGACAAAATGCAACATGCGGAGCCTAATCGAGAAAAATGCAACGAATGTTGCGACGCGATCCGCGTCGGGAGGAAGCCGGTGTATGAGGGGCTAGGTCTCTTTATTGACGGCCGATGGCGCGCCGCTGCCGACGGGCGCACCCTGCCGGTGCGCAATCCGGCCAATGAAGAGGCTCTTGGCGAGGTCCCGAGCGCGACGGCCGAGGATGTGACGGCCGCGATCGAGGCCGCCGCCCGCGCCCAGCCCGCCTGGGCCGGCACGCAGCCCTGGGAACGGGCGCGGATCATCCGCCGCATCGCCGACCTGATCCGCGAGCGCACCGCCGATTTCCGGCGCATGGTGGCGCTGGAACTCGGCCGGCCGGCCAAGCATGTCGACGGCGAGACCATGCTCACGGCCGATCAGTTCGAGTGGTTCTCGGAAGAGACGAAGCGCCTCTATGGCCAGACGGTCGAGAGCCGCCTGCCGGGCGGGCGCATCACCGTCACCAGCGAGCCCGTCGGCGTCGTCGCGGCCTTCACCGCGTGGAATTTCCCGATGGTGCTGTTGGCCAGAAAGATCGCGCCGGCGCTCGCGGCCGGCTGCGCCATCGTCTGCCGTCCCTCCGAGGAGACTCCCGGAACCGCGATGCTGCTCATCAGGTGCTGCGCCGATGCCGGCGTGCCGCCAGGCCTCGTCAATCTCGTCATCGGCAAGGCGAGGCTGGTGAGCGATGTCGTGATGGGTTCACCGCTCGTGCGCAAGGTGTCGCTGACCGGCTCGACCGATGTCGGCAAGGCGATGGTTCGGGCCTCCGCCGACACGCTCAAGCGGGTGACGATGGAACTCGGCGGCCATGCGCCGGTGATCGTGTGCGAGGATGCCGACATCGACGCCGTGGCGGCGCTCTCCGTGCAGGTGAAGTTTCGCAATGCCGGCCAGGTCTGCGTCTCGCCGAGCCGCTTCTTCGTGCATGAAAGCCGGCTCGACGCCTTCACCGAGCGCTTCGTCGCCGAGACGAAGAAACTGAAGGTCGGCGACCCACTGGCCGACGATACCGATGTCGGCCCGCTCGGCTCGCGCAAGCGCCTCGCCGCGATCGAGGCGCTCGTCGAGGAGACCCGCGCCGCGGGCGGCACGGTGCGGATCGGCGGTCACCGCAGCGCCGGTTTCAACAAGGGCTTCTTCTACGACCCGACGGTCATCACCGGTGTCACGGACGACATGCGGCTGATGCGCGAGGAAATTTTTGGGCCGGTGGTGCCGATCGCGTCCTTCCGGAGCGTCGACGAGGTCATGGCGCGTGCCAATGCGACCGAATACGGCCTGTCGAGCTATCTCTTCACCCGCGATCTCACCCGTGCCCATGCGATGTCCGCCGGGCTCCGCGCCGGCATGGTCGGCGTGAACACCTTCGCGCTGGCGGCTGCCGAAGTGCCCTTCGGCGGCATCCGCGACTCCGGCTTCGGCCGCGAGGGTGGCTCGCAGGGGATCCGGGACTATCTCGAAACCAAATACACCCACATGGTGATCTGATGCGCCCGAACCGGCTCAAGGAGATCTGGCGCGCCGGCGGCGCCGTCGTGAATGGTTGGCTGGCGATACCAAACTCCTTTGCCGCCGAAACAATGGCGCATCAGGGCTGGGATTCGCTCACCATCGACCTTCAGCACGGCGTCAACGACTACATGACCGCGATCGGCATGATGCAGGCGATCGCGACGACGGCCACGGTGCCGATGGCGCGGGTGCCCTGGCTCGAGGAAGGCATCCTGATGAAGATGCTCGATGCCGGGTGCTATGGCCTCATCTGTCCGATGGTGAACTCCGCCGCCGATGCCGAGCGCTTCGTCTCCGCCTGCCGCTATCCGCCGCGCGGACGGCGCTCCTTCGGGCCGATCCGGGCGACGCTCTATGCGGGGGCGGATTACGCGACCCACGCCAATGAGGAGATCGCCCTCTTCGCCATGATCGAGACGGCGGAAGCGCTCGCCGACCTCGACGCCATCCTGCGCACGCCGGGGCTCGACGCGGTCTATGTCGGCCCCGCCGATCTGTCGCTCGCGCTCGGCGCGATGCCGAAATTCGACCAGGAGGAGAAGGTCGTGGTCGAGGCGATCGACGCGATCGTGCGCAAGGCCAGGGAGCATGGCCGGGTCGCGGGGATCCATAACGGCACGCCGGCTTACGCCAAGCGCATGATCGCCAAGGGCTATCAGTTCGTCACCATCGCCTCCGACGCGCGCCTCATGGCGGCGAAGGCTGCCGAGACGATCGCCGAAATGCGCGTGGCGCCGGCCGCGCGCGAGGGAACCTACTGAGATGGCGCGCCCGCGCATTCTTGTCGTCGGCAAGATCCATGGCGACGGCGTCGCGCGGCTTGCGGCCGCCGATGTCGAGACGCAGTACCTCGATCAGGCCGACGAGGCGACAGTCGCCGCCGCCGCACGCGAGGCGGACGCCATCCTGCTGCGCACGAGCCGGCTGAGCGCCGAGGCGATCGCGGCGGCGACCCGCCTGCGGGTCGTCTCGCGGCACGGCGTCGGCTACGACAATGTCGATCTCGATGCGATGAACCGGGCGGGCATCCCTCTCACCATCGTTGGTCCGGTCAACGCCGTGTCGGTTGCCGAGCAGACGATGTTCCTGATCCTCGCCGCGATGAAGCAGGGCATCGCCTATGACAAGGCGACGCGCGAAGGGCGATGGGGCTTTCGCGACAGCCTCCGGGCGGGGGAGGTCGCCGGCAAGACGCTGCTTGTCATCGGCTATGGCCGCATCGGCCGCGCCGTCGCCCGCATCGCCCGCGCCTTCGACATGCAGATCGCTGCCTTCGATCCGTTTCAGGCAGCGCCGGCCGAGGATGGCCTGCGCTGGTTCACGTCACTTCCCGAGGCGCTCGCCATCGCTGATGTGGTGACACTGCATGTGCCGCTGACGGCTCAGACGCGGCACCTGATCGATGCCGCGGCGCTCGCACAGATGAAGCCCGGCGCGGTCGTCATCTGCACGGCGCGTGGCGGCATCGTCGACGAGGAGGCCCTCGCCGACGCCCTCGTCGCGGGGCGCCTGCGTGGGGCGGGGCTCGACGTCTTCGCCGAGGAGCCCTTTCCTGCCGGGCACCGGCTCGCTGCGCTCGACAGCGTGGTGCTCTCGCCCCACTCGGCCGCGCTCACCGAGGAATGCGCGGCGCGCATGGCAAGCGTCGCCGCCGAAAACTGTCTCGACGGCCTCGCCGGTCGCCTCGACCCGGGCCTCGTCGTCAACCCCCAGGTTCTGAAACAGGGAGGCTAGGATGCGTTTCGCGGTCATCGGCGCCGGTCGGATCGGCAAGATCCATGCGGCCAACGTCGCCCGCCACCCCGACTGCACGCTGGTCGTGGTAGTTGATGCCGTGGAGGCGGCGGCCCGCGAGCTGGCCGGGCGCCTCGGGGCGGAGGCCTCCACAAACGCCTATGCCGCGATCGCGCGGGCTGACGTCGACGCCGTCATCGTCGGCTCACCCACCGACACCCATGTCGACTTGATGATCGCCTGCGGCAAGGCCGGCAAGGCGGTGCTGTGTGAGAAGCCGATCGACCTCGACATCAGGAAGGCCGACGCCGCGTTGCGTGAGCTCACGGCGATGCAGACGCCGGCCATGATCGCCTTCAACCGGCGTTTCGATCCGAGCGCGACGGCACTGAAGAACGCCATCCTCGCCGGAGCGATCGGCGATGTGCGGCAGGTCATCATCACGAGCCGCGATCCGTCCCCGCCGCCGCCCGGCTACACGGCCTCGGGCGGGATCTTCCGCGACATGACGATCCATGATTTCGACATGGGGCGCTGGCTGCTCGGCGAGGAGCCGGTGTCGGTCTTCGCCACGGGTTCCTGCCTCGTCGACCCCGCGATCGGCGCGAGCGGCGACTACGACACGGTGATGGTGGTGATGACGACGAAGTCGGGCCGTCAGTGCCACATCAACAACTGCCGCCAGGCGGTCTATGGCTATGACCAGCGATTCGAGATCTTCGGGTCGACAGGCATGCTGCTCAACGACCACGTCCGCGCCACGACCGTCCGCCATTACGGCGCCGACGTCACCGAGGCGCGCGGTCCGCTGCTCAACTTCTTCCTGGAGCGCTACGAGGAGGCCTATCGACTCGAGCTCGACGCCTTCGTGCGGGCGGTCCGGGGCGGCGCGCCCATGCCGGTGACGGCGTTTGATGGCCGGCAGGCATTGGCACTCGCCGATGCGGCGGTCGAATCGGCGGCGTCCGGCCGCGTCGTCCATCTGTGAGGCCATCATGAGCGAGATCGGGGTCGGCATCATCGGCACGGGATTCATGGGCAAGGCGCACGCCTTCGCCTATCGGGCGGTTTCGGGCGTCTTCGGCACGGCGCGAACGCCGGTGCTGGAGGTCGTCGCCGACAATAATGCGGAGGCCGGCCAACGCGCCCATCGCCAGCTCGGCTTCAAACGCGTGACGACCGACTGGCGCGCGCTGGTCGCCGATCCGGCCGTCGCGATCGTGTCGATCACGACGCCGAACGTCGTGCATCGCGAGATGGCGCTGGCCGCCATCGCGGCCGGCAAGCATGTGCATTGCGAGAAGCCGATCGCGCCCTCGGCCGAGGATGCACGGGTGATGATGGAAGCGGCGGAAAAGGCCGGCATCGTCACGCAGGTCGGCTACAACTACATCAAGAACCCGCTGCTGCAGATGGCCAGGGACATGGTCGCGGCGGGCGAACTCGGCGAGATCGTGTCGTTTCGCGGCATCCATGCCGAGGACTACATGGCCGATCCCGCCGTGCCCTATAACTGGCGTGTCGACCCGTCGGGCGGGGGAGGGGTGATCGCCGATCTCGGCAGCCACATCATCGGCATGGCGCGCTTCCTGATCGGGCCGATCACGTCCCTGATCGCGGATCTCGAAACCACGGTCACCGAGCGACCCGTGGCGCCCGGCGCGAGCGAGAAGCGGACGGTGCTGGTCGATGATCAGGCCCGGCTGATCGTGAAATTCGCCCGCGGCTGCTCCGGTTCGATCGAGGCAAGCTGGGTGGCGACCGGCCGCAAGATGCAGCTCGGCTTCGAACTCGTCGGCACCAAGGCCTCTCTGGTCTTCACCCAGGAGCGCTTCAACGAGATGCAGCTCTACAGGACCGGCGGCGATGCCCGGCATCTCGGCTATACGAGGATCGAGGCAGGACCCGCTCACGATCCCTATGTCGCGTTTTGCGTCGCGCCGGGCCACCAGATCGGCTTCAACGATCTCAAGACGATCGAGGTGCGGGATTTCCTCACTGCCATCGAGGGCGGCCCGCACAAGGGGCCGGACTTCCGCGAGGCGTGGGAGATTCAGAAGATCATCGATCTCGCCATCCGCTCCTCCCGCGAGCGGCAATGGCTGAGCGTGAAATGAGGCGCGGCGAACGGCGGCGCGAACGCCGCCATTCGCCGGATGAATGCCTCAGGCATTGGCCTGTTGGCCATAGATCTCCAGATAGGCGTGACGACGCATCTCTTCCTTGTTGCCGCGGATGTCGGCGAGATCCCGGTCGGTCATCTCGTCGATCTGCTTGATGATCCGGAGATAGCGGGCGCGCTTCTCGGCGCGGTCCTTTATTCGTGCGATCAGAGAGGCGAAGAGCATGGCATGGTCCTTTCCATGGAACGTGACGCTGGTCCCTCTCCCCAGACCCCTCCAATGTGGGGCACTTTTTGCATTGCACAATGACCATGACCGGGACGCTGCATTGCGGCAAGCGCATGGAAACGGTAGTGATTCCTTTACCTTGCGGTCCTTTTCGGCGGCCTGATGCCGGTTCGCGCAGCGCGGTGCCCGTTTCCTGGGCGTTGCGATATCAGGCGACGCGGGTTGCGATCGGGTAGGGGGCGGCCGTGCGTTCGCTGGCCTGCGCGGCGATCTCCTTCAGCGCCGCCGTATCGGGATGCGCCTCGACGTCGAGAGCCGGGTCGAACAGGCGCCAGCAGCCGCGCCCGTCCCGCTTGGCGCGGTAGAGCGCCAGATCGGCGGCGTTGAGGGCCTCCGAGGGGGCGAGCCCCGGACGATCGATGATCGCCGCGCCGATGCTGCAGCTCACCCGGATCGAGTGCCCCTCATAGGTCACCGGCAGCGCGATGACGGCATGGAGGCGCGCGCAGAACTCGGTCAGCGTCGTGGTGTCGGCAGCCGCAAGGCTCACGGCCGCGAATTCGTCGCCGCCGAGCCGCGCGAGGACCGCGGCCTCGGCGCCGAGGCTGCGCATGCGCTGGGCGGTCGCCACAAGCACCGCGTCGCCCGCCGCATGGCCGAGCGTATCGTTGATGCTCTTGAAATAGTCGAGATCGATCAGGATCACAGCCCGGCTCTGCGTCGGCCCGGCCGTCGCGAGCGCCTCGGCGAGTCCCCTCTGGAAGGCGGGGCGGTTGGAAAGGCCCGTCGCCGCATCATGGCTCGCCGCATGGACGGCAGCCGCCTCGCGCTTGGCGAGACCCGTCGCGACCAGGGTCAGCAGCCGCGAGGCGCCGGCCGCGACGATGAGGATCAGCACGATCGACGCACCGAACATCGGCAGCATCGCAAAGGCGACGGCACTGCCCGGAGGCTCCGCCCGCCAGGTGACGACGCCGATCGACTGCTTGTCGCGGTTGAGGAGCACATGCACGCCGGGACCGGTCTGTTCCGCGGACGCGACCGGTCGCACCGCGATCTCGCTGAGCTGCGACAGTTCCGACAGCCGCGCGATGTTCGGGCCGGTGAGCGTGCGGACGTTGAGCAGCACCATGGGCGGGCTTTTGGTCAGCGCCGCGGTGTTGTGCTCCGGGACGATCGCCGAGACGGTCAGAATCGCCGGCATGCCGTCGACGAGCGCGACGTCATAGTCGTAGAGCCCCTCGAACAGGGCGCCCGCCCGTCCGAGTTCGAGGCGGAAGGCATTGTCGTCGGCGATGAGCGCGTCGGCATACTGGGCGCGGACACGGGCAATGATCGCTGTCGCCGCCGTCAGCGCCTCGTCCGCCGCACCGGGGCCGTTCGTCCGACTGGAGAAGAGGATGGTGTCGGAGGGGGACACGACGAGTACCCGCTCCTCGGTCCCATCATAGATCTCTTCGCCGAGGTTCTGGCGCATCCAGCCGAGATCCTGGCGGGTGACGAGTCGGTCGAAAGCCGTGTCCCAGACCGACAGGCCGACGAGCTCGGATGCGGTGATCTCGCCGAGCAGATGCAGGCCCTTGTTCAGCGCCGCGACATCGCGCCGGTGCGAGGCGTCGTCGATGCGGTTGACGACGGCGTAGCCGTTGAACGCAAACAGCCCGGCCGCGACGAGACACAGGAGACCGAGCGACAGGCGGATGAGCCCGGCATGATCGAGGAAACGCTGCTTCAGCATCGAGGTCGCCACCCTACGCGAACACGTCTTGGCCTATCACACGGCCTCATTCGATCCCGTCTAGGCAACCGGTCGATTTCGCGCGGTCGCGGTAAGCAGTCGTCAAGACTGTGCGGCGCGCGCGCGCATCCGCTGCAGGCCGAGCGCCTGCTGGGCCGTCGCGGGCTTCAGGCGTTCAAACCCAAAGGCTGCCTGTTCGAGGATCTGCGGCGTGCAGGGCCGCCCGCCCTTGCGCAGCACCAGCGTGCGCGTCGTCGCCCATCCGAGCCCGATGGCACGGGCCATGACGAGGAGGCCCTCCGTCCGATCACCGGTGAACGCCTGCTCCACGGTGCCGAGCGGCAGGTCGCAGCGCAGTGCCATGGCGACCACGAGGTCTTCCATGGCGCCGTCCGCGGCAATCCCGGCGATCGCCTTCTCGTCGAGGGCGCCGGCGGCGTGTCGTGCCCGCAGCCGCTCGAGTGCCGGCCCGAAATCGCGGGCGGCCTCGGTCTTCTGGTCGCGCATCAGGCGCGAGACCTGCGCGATCGTGGCGTCGACATCGGGGGACCGGTGCGGGCTCGCTGCCTGCAGGTTTGCCCGCAGGGTCTCGGGCGCGTCGGCGATCAGGCGCAGGAACTGGTGGCGCGGCAGATCGGGGCGCATGCCGACGACCCTGGCGAGCTCATCCTGGGCCTTCGAACGGACGATCAGCGTGGCGAAGCCGGTATCGCTGAACCGGGCCCCGCTATTGGTGGCGACACGGCTGAGCACCGGCAGGTCGCCGCGTTCGGTCAAGACGTCGGTGACGGTGGCGGGCACGGCCGCGCGGCCTGCAATTGCGAGGAGGTGGCCCTGGCCGTGCTGGCGCGCGCAGGCGATGAGTTGTTCCTCGGAAAGCGCGGGCGAACGGGTCAGGACCGGTCCGGCGACATCGACCGCGACGTCGAAGGCGAGGGCACCGACCAGCCCGGGCGGGGCGCGGCTCTCGTCGGCGATCCGCTCGGCAAGCGCGGAGCGGGCCGTCAGATCCGCTTTCCCGGCCAGATTGACGAGAACCGTATCGAAGACCGCCACCTGATCGACGCCGAGCGCAGCCATGTCACGCTCATAGAGATCGACGACGCGCCACAAGATGTCGCTGCGCCGGCTGGAATCGGCGACGGCGGCCATGTCGGCGAGAACGAGACCGAGATCTGCGCTCATGCGACCTTCCGTCCCGGCGGTGTCGACACAAGATCGATGAGTGATGTGTTGGGCATGGGTTTGCCGAAAAGATAGCCTTGGGCGTGGGTGCATCCGGCCGTGGTGACGAGGCGCGCCTGATCCTCGGTTTCCACCCCTTCGGCCGTGGTTTCGATGAACAGGCTGCAGGCGAGATTGGCGACGGCGCACACGACCGCTGCCGACTGCACATCATGTCCGAGGTCGCTGATGAACGACCGGTCGATCTTGATCTTGCCGAAGGGCAGCTTGCGCAGATAGCCGAGCGCCGAATAGCCGGTGCCGAAATCATCGAGCGCGAGACGGACCCCGAGCTCGTGCAACCGCCGCAGGTCAGCGAGAAGCGCTTCGTCATTGCGCAGGAAGATCGTCTCGGTGACTTCGATTTCCATGCGTTCGGCTGGCAGTCCGGATTCACGCAGCGCTTCGGTGACAACCTCGACCAGGTTGGTGCGACCGAGCTGTGCGGTGGAGATGTTGACCGCAAGCCGTACATCCGCGGGCCAGAGCGCGGCCTCGCGACAGGCCTGGCGGATCACCCATTCACCGATCGGGACGATCAGGCCGGTTTCTTCCGCAATCGGGATGAGGGTATCGGGCGGAACGAAGCCGCGCGTCGGGTGCCGCCAGCGCAGCAACGCCTCGGCGCCGACGATCCGCCGACCGCTGAGCGCGACGACCGGCTGATAGTGAAGCTCAAACTGACCGAGCGCGAGCGCCTGTCGCAGATCGGCCTCGAGCTCGCGACGGGCATTGGCCTCGACCTCGAGTTCTGCGTCGAAGACGCGGAACCCGTTCTTGCCCTGCGCCTTGACCTTATAGAGAGCAAAGTCGGCGTTGCGGATCAGGGTGTCGGCGTCGCGGCCATGCTCGGGCGCCAGCGCAACGCCGATGCTGACGCCGATGTGAAGCAGCCGGCCCTCGATTTCATAGGGCGCCGAGATGGCGGCGAGCAGCCGTGCGGCGATGGCTCCGGTCTCCTCGCGCTGCTTGCCATAGGTGCGCAGCAGGACGGCGAATTCGTCGCCACCGAGCCGCGCGATCACGTCGCCGTCGCGCACGACGCAATAGATCCGGTCGGCAACAGCCTTCAGCAGCCCGTCGCCGATCGCGTGGCCGAAAGTGTCGTTGACCGCCTTGAACCGATCGAGATCGAGCACGAAGATGCTGCGTTCGACGCCATCCGTGTCATGGGCGTCCAACGCTTCGGCGATGCAGCGCTTCAGCTCGGCGCGGTTGGCGAGGCCGGTGAGCACGTCATGATGCGCGGCATAGTCGATCTTGGCCGCGGATTCCCGCTCGGCCGTGACGTCCGTGTAGATCGTCGCGACACCGCCGCCGGCGATCGGCACGCTGTTGATGTGGATCGTCTGGCCGTTCGGGCGGGTGCGGTAATAGGCATAGGGTTTTCGCGCGAGCAACGGCGCCATCCGCGCCGCGACAAGTTCGTCCTCGTCGCCAGGTCCCAGATCGCCACGGCGGGCGGCAAATCGGAAAAAATCCTCGATACGCGGCGGAAGCCCCTCGAACAGCCATTCCGGCATGTCGAACATTTCGCGCGTGCGCTGGTTGCACACCACATAGCGCAGATCCGCGTCGAGCAGGGCGATGCCGCAGCCGGCATTCTCGATGATGGCGTTGAGCCGCGCATACATGGTCTGCAGTTCGATCTGGCGCGTCTTCTGGGCCGTAATGTCCTGATGGGTGCCGGCGACAAGGTGCGGTTCCCCGCCCGCCGTCCAGACCGCGACGCTGCCCCGGGTCTGGACCCAGACCCAGTGCCCGTCCTTGTGCTTCATCCGGATCTCGGCTTCGAAGAATTCCTGCTCGCGCATGAAATGCCGCTGCAGGCGCTGGCCGACCTCGCGCAGATCGTCGGGATGGACGAGGCGTTCGAAGGTCGCGATCGTCACCGGTTCGAGTTCGGCGGCGGTGTAGCCGATGATGCCGGCCCAGCGCTCGTTGATAAGCTGTTCGCCGGTGATGACGTTCCATTCCCAGGAGCCGACATTGGTGCCGTCGATCAGCGCGCGCAGGCGTCGCTCGTTGCGGGCTTGGCGCTCGGCATCGGCGAGGGCGACCGTCACGTCCTCCACCGTTCCATGCGTGGCAAGGATGTGCCCATCCGACATCGCGGCGTAGCCAGCGATCCGCATCCGCCGCTCCGCGCCGTCCGGCGCCGGACAGGCCGCCTCTATCGAGAAATCCGTGCCCTGCTCACGCAGCCGAAGAAAGGCCGCCATGATCGTGGCGCGGGTCTCGGTCGGGAAAAGCCGCAGCGCCTCCTCGATCGTCGCGGTCTCGCCGGCATCAGGGCAGCCGAGAAGGGTGCGCGCCTGCGCAGACCAACCGACGATCCCGGTTTCCCGATCGAGGTCCCACACGCCGATGTGCGACGCCTGCCCGAGGACACGGCCCTCGAAGGCCATGCGCATGACGTCGGAGATATCGACGGCAAGCGCGTTGATGACCCCGCCCGGCGGCATGGTCCAGAGCGTCCAGCGCAGATGCCGATATGCGCCCGTCGCCATGCGCAGACGCGCGTCGGTCGATCGGGGAGACCCGGATGCCCCAGCCTCCGCCACGGCGCGCGACAGCCCGGCGCGGTCGTCGGGATGGGTGAGATCCGCGATCTTGCGCCCGAAGGGTTCCGCATCGCGCCAGCCGACAGCGGCCTGCCATGCCGGATTGGTGCTCAGGATCCGTCCGTCGGCTTTCAGCGTGCACAACAGCCCGGGCATGCCGGTCGCGAAATCGGCCATGGGCGCGACGACTGCCGGATCAGGGGTAACGATGCCGTCGCCGCGCGACGGGTGTCGCGTCTCGCAGCCGGTCGAGCGAATGTCCCGTCCTTGATCCATAAGGGTCCCGGTAAGCCCGCGCGTCACACGACGCACCAGCGACCCGTATACTCGCTCGAACTTAAGTTTTACCTACATCCCGTTGTTAACGAGATACCAAAAAGCGCGCTTCCCGCCCCGCGATCCCGCCTTTGGTCGGGTTATCGGAGCACAATTCCACCGCGCTTGCTTGACCCCGGCGCATCGTGCCGGTAGCTGGGCCCATGACGTTCCCCGACATCCTGCTCGTTGCGGCGGCCGGTCTCGCCGCCGGAACCGTCAACGCCGTTGCCGGCGGGGGAACCTTCTTCACCTTCGCCGCGTTGATCGCAGTCGGATTGCCGCCGGTGCTCGCCAACGCGACGAGCGCCGTCGGGGTGACGCCCGCCAATGTCGCGAGCGCACTCGGCTATCGGCGCGAGATCGTCCGGCATTTCCGCCGCCTCGCGCTTCTGACGGGCGTCAGCCTCGCCGGCGGCGGGCTCGGCGCCTATGCGCTGACACGGATCGGCAATGAGGATTTCCGTGATCTCGTGCCGTGGCTCCTTCTGTTTGCGACCTTGCTCTTTGCGGCGAGCCCCTGGATCGCAGGTGCGGCGCGCTCGCTCTCGGGAGGGGATCGCTCGCCCGTCTGGCGCATCGTCGGGGCGTGCGTACAGTTCGTGACATCGATCTATGGCGGGTTTTTCGGCGCCGGCATGGGAATCATGATGCTCGCCGCCCTCGCGATCACCGAGGGGGACGACTATCACGTCAACAACGCCGCCAAGCATCTCTTCGCCTTCGTCATCCAGATCATCGCCGTCGTCATGTTCGTGGCCCAGGGGATGGTCGCCTGGCCGCAGGCGATCACCATCATGGTGGCGGCGGCGATCGGCGGCTGGAGCGGCGTCGCTCTGGCACGCCGTGTGCCGGCGATCGTCATCCGGATCACGGTCATCGCCACCGGCGCCTTTCTCTGCGCGATGTTCTTCCTGCGCTGAGGGCGTCAGCCGGGACCGATCATGGCGTCCGGGCGCACCAGTCGGTCGAACTCTTCCGCGGTCACGTGGCCGAGACGGATCGCCTCTTCCCTGAGGGTGGTGCCGCGCGCATGGGCGGCCTTGGCGATCGCGGCGGCCTTGTCGTAGCCGATCGTCGGCGCAAGCGCGGTGACGAGCATCAGCGAGCGCTCGACGAGGTCGCGGATCCGCGCCTCATCGGCCCTGAGACCGGCGACACAGCGATCGGCGAAGGAGCGTGCCGCATCGCCGAGCAGTCGGATCGACTGCAGGACAGCCGACGCGATCACCGGTTTGTACACGTTCAACTCGAAATGACCCTGCGCGCCGGCAAAGGCAATGGTTGCCTGGTTGCCCACCACGCGCGCCGCGACCATGGTCAGCGCCTCGGCCTGTGTCGGATTGACCTTGCCCGGCATGATCGAGGAGCCCGGTTCGTTTTCGGGCAGGATCAACTCGCCAAGGCCCGAACGCGGTCCTGAGCCGAGGAAGCGGATGTCGTTGGCGATCTTGTGCAGCGACACGGCGACCGTCTCGAGCGCGCCATGGGCGAAGACGAGCGCGTCATGGGTCGCGAGCGCCTCGAACTTGTTCAGGGCACTGACGAGCGCAAGGCCGGTCAGATCGGAGAGAGCCGCCGCGATCCGTTCGGCGAAGGCCGGATGCGCATTGAGACCGGTACCGACCGCGGTGCCGCCCTGCGCGATCGCCTTGAGATCCGGCAGGGCGAGGGCGAGCCGGCCCATGCCCTTCTCGACCATGGTGCGATAGCCCGAAAACTCCTGGCCGAGCGTCAGCGGCGTCGCGTCCTGCGTATGGGTGCGGCCGATCTTCACGATGGCGGCAAAGGCGGTCTCCTTGGCGAGAAGCGCGTCGCGCAGATGGGCGAGCGCCGGCAGAAGGCGCCGCTCGATCTCTGTCGCGGCGGCGATGTGCATCGCGGTCGGAAACACGTCGTTCGAGGATTGGCCCATATTGACGTGGTCGTTGGGGTGGATGCGGAGCGCGCCGCCGTGGCGCGCCTCGGCGAGGCGGGCGATCACCTCGTTGACGTTCATGTTCGTCTGCGTGCCCGATCCGGTCTGCCAGATGACGAGCGGAAACTCGCCGTCATGTCGGCCCTCGGCGACGGCGTGGGCCCCGGCCATGATCGCCTCGGCGCGGGCGGGATCGAGCAGGCCGAGATCGCGATTGACCCGCGCCGCCGCCGCCTTGATCAGGGCGAGCGCGTGGATGATCGGCAGCGGCATGCGCTCGGTCGCCCCACCGATGGGGAAGTTTTCCAAAGACCGCTGGGTTTGCGCACCCCAGGCGCGCTCTTCGTCGACGGCGATCGTCCCGAAACTGTCACGCTCGATCCGCTGGCCCATCGCACCGCCCTCCCGACTGAGGTCGCATTGTGGGGCGCGCCGGGCGAGGGCGCCAGAGCGCGCTTGCGGGGGCGGACCTGAGTTTAGCAGCGATTTTCATGCCCCACCCCGTTTCGCCGCCGTCGAAACTGGTCTAGGCGCAGGGGAGCGACCGAGGAGGAAAGGCCATGTCCGCTCTGCCCGTTCTGGGACCCCGCTTTGTCGAGCGACCGGTGCATCGGCGCTGGCTGCTCGGTGAGGCGCAGCGCCTGATCGAGTTCTTCCAGCACACCACCGTCAATTCGCGCGGCGGCTTCTTCACGCTCGACGCGAAGGGGGCGCCTTTGCCGCCTTCCGATCCTGCGGGGGGCGTCGAACGGCAGATCCACGACACGACCCGCATGGTGCATTGCTTCGCCATCGCCCATCTGATGGGTGTGCCGGGCGCCGACCGGATCGTCGATCACGGCATGGCCTATCTGTGGACCGCGCATCGTGATCGCGTCCATGGCGGCTATTTCTGGGGCGTCAACGATGCGGGCCCGACCAATTCCACCAAGCAGGCCTATGGCCACGCCTTCGTGCTGCTGGCGGCATCGAGCGCCAAGATCGTCGGCCATCCCGACGCCGACCGCCTGCTCGACGATGTCACCACGATCCTCGACACCCGGTTCTGGGAGCGTGAGGCCGGGGCGACGTCGGAGGAATATGCCGCCGACTGGTCGCCGCTCGGCGATTACCGCGGCCAGAACTCCAACATGCACCTCACCGAGGCGACCATGGCCGCCTTTGAGGCGACCGGCGAACGGCGCTACCTCGCGATGGCGGAAAGCATCGCGAGCCTGATCATCGGCCGCCACGCCCGGGCCGAGGGTTGGCGCGTTCCCGAGCACTTCAACGGTCGATGGGAGGCGGATCGCAGTTATGACGGTAACCCGATGTTCCGTCCCTACGGCACGACGCCCGGGCACGCGCTCGAATGGAGCCGCCTGCTGATCCAGCTCTGGGAACTCGGCGAGCGCCGCCATGGCTGGCTGCCGGAGGCCGCGAAGGGCCTGTTCCGCCGCACCGTCACCGATGGCTGGGACACGGCATCAGGGGGCTTTTACTACACGCTCGACTGGAACGACCGGCCGCATCGGTCGGACCGCTACTGGTGGCCCTGCGCCGAGGGGATCGGCGCCGCGGCCGTCCTCGCTTCGGTCGATCCCGATCCCTTCTTCGAGGACTGGTATCGGCGCATATGGAGCTTTTCCGCCAATCATCTCGTCGATCGGGCGGGTGGGGGCTGGATTCCGGAGCTCGGCGAGGACCTTAGGCCCGTCAATCGCGTTTTCGTCGGACGTCCCGATCTCTACCACGCGCTTCAGGCCTGCCTCATTCCGCTTCTGCCGACAGATGGCAGCATCACGCGCGGACTTTTGCGGACGCCTCTGACCTGAGCGGGATACAGGGCCAGTATCGCCCCGCCGGATGCTGCCGCCGGGCTCGCCAGCGGTAGGCCGTCTTTCTGCGGTTCGTTGGACGGTTTTGAGATACCTGTTGCCGCAAAGAATACGTGTTAATACGTAGATTTCTCCGCGGCATCAGGCGGTTGCCTGCGAAATCAGCGCAGCATTCAACAGAGCATCTCGGGTTTTTAGTAATAATTTACCTCGCTGCGGCATCATCATGGCACCGCTTGAGAAGGAACCTCCGCTATGGCGTCGATTGTTGAAGAGAAGGACATGGGTGGGCGGCTGCGCTTCGCGAACATCGATGCCGCTACGCGCGATACGCTGCGCGAGGTCTGGCCGACGATCGAGGCGGCCTTGCCGCCCATCCTCAAGCGCTTCTACGAGCATCTGCGCTGCGAGCCGAAGATGGGGATGATGGTCGGAGACCGTCAGGGGCATCTGGAATCCGCGCAGACCAAGCATTGGGCACGCCTGTTCAAGGCGGCCTTCGACGAGGATTATGTGCAGTCGATCAACCGGATCGGCCGCGCCCATGTCCGGATCGGCCTTGAGCCGCGGTGGTACATTGCCGGCTACCAATTGGCCTTGTCGGATCTCACGGCGGTGATCCTGAAGAAGTACTGGTACAGCCCCAGCAAGGCCGCGGCGTTGATTTCGGCCATGAACAAGGCGGTGTTCATCGATCTCGATTTCGCGCTCTCGACCTATCAGGAGATGCTGATGGAAGAGCGCGCGGCGCAAAGCCGGCTCATCGACGAGGCCGTCATGGGCTTCAAGGGTGAGGTAGAAGGCGTTTTGAGCAGCGTCGACGCCAGTGCCGGCAAGATGCAGTCGACCGCACAGGGGCTCACGGGTGTCGCCGCCGACGCCTCGAGCGAAGCCCTGTCCGCCGCCTCGGCTTCCGAGGAGACCTCCGTCAACGTCCAGACGGTCGCCGCCGCGACGGAGGAACTCACGAGCTCGATCGCCGAGATCTCGCGTCAGGTGAACGGGGCGACCGACGTGGTGCGCCGCGCGAACGGCATGACCGAGACCTCCTCGGCTCAGGTCGCGCGCCTGTCGGCCTCCGCCCAGAAGATCGGCGACGTCGTCGGCCTGATCCAGGCTATCGCGGCCCAGACGAATCTCCTCGCCCTCAACGCGACGATCGAGGCGGCGCGGGCGGGCGATGCCGGCAAGGGTTTTGCGGTCGTTGCCCAGGAGGTCAAGGCGCTCGCCGCTCAGACCTCGAAGGCGACCGACGAGATCGCCACCCAGATCGGTGACATCCAGTCCTCGACCGGAACCGCCGTCGAGAGCATCCGTTCAATTGCCGAGACCATGCGCGAGATCGATGAGGTCACCTCGACGATCGCCGCCGCGATCGAGGAACAGGGTGCCGCCACCCGCGAGATCTCGAGCAACGTCCAGATGGCGGCCCGCGCAACGACGACGCTGTCGACCAACGTCACCTCGGTGAACAAGGCGATCGAACACACCAGCGCCTCGGCCGGCGACGTCTTGACGACGGCCTCGTCGCTCAGCGAACAGTCCTCGCGCCTGTCGACCGAGGTGCGGAAGTTCTTCTCGCGGCTGCAGGCGATCGCGCAGGGTCAGCACGACAAGGCAGCCTGACGCGCGGCCGCCGTCGCGCGCCGCCAGCCGGGGCCGGACCGGGCGGCTCAGATCGTCTGGTTGTAGGCGCCGACTTCCGGATTCTCGCGCAGCAGCGCGTCGAGCTCCCTGAACATGGCGCGCATCCGCGCCTCCGACACCGGGCTTTCGACGACGACGACGAGTTCGGGCTTGTTGGACGAGGCCCGCACAAGACCCCACGTGCCGTCCTCGGTCACGATCCGCACCCCGTTGACGGTGTTCAGATCGACGACCCGGGCACCGCCGAGGCTCGCGCCGGTGGCCTTCAGATCCTGCGCCCGCGCGATCATCCGATCGATCACGGCGTATTTCTTCTCGTCGTCGCAGTGCGGCGACATGGTCGGCGTGCCCCAGGTGCGCGGAAGGGCGGCGTAGAGGTCCCCGATGCTCTTGCCCGGATTGCGGTCGAGCATGTCGAGCACGGCGATGCCGGTGACGATGCCGTCGTCATAACCGCGCCCGATCGGGGCGTTGAAGAAGAAGTGCCCGGACTTCTCAAAGCCGGCGAGCGCCTTCATGTCGCGCACGCGGCGCTTGATGTAGCTGTGCCCCGTCTTCCAATAGTCCGTGGTGACGCCGAGATCCTTCAGGACCGGATCCGTCATGTAGAGGCCGGTCGACTTCACGTCGACGACGAAGGTCGGCGTCGGATAGACGGTCGCAAGATCGCGCGCGAGCATGACGCCGATCTTGTCGGCGAAGATCTCCTCGCCCTTCTCGTCGACGACGCCGCAGCGATCGCCGTCTCCGTCAAAGCCGAGCGCGAGGTCGGCACCATGCTCCTTCACCGCCGCCGCCATGGCATGGAGCATCTCCATGTCTTCCGGATTGGGGTTGTAGCGCGGGAAGGAATGGTCGAGCTCGCAGTCGAGCGGGATGACCTCCGCGCCGAGCGCTGACAGGATCTTCGGCGCGAAGGCGCCCGCCGTTCCGTTGCCGCAGGCCGCGATCACCCGGATCGGCCGCGTGAGGGTCGGCCGCTTCGTCAGGTCGGCGATGTAGCGATCGGGATAGGCCTCGTGGAACACGTAGGAGCCGCCGCCCCGTTCATCAAAGGCGCCGGAGAGAACGATCTCCTTGAGCCGGCTCATGTCGTCCGGCCCGAAGGTTACGGGGCGGTCGAAGCCCATCTTGACGCCGGTCCAGCCATTGTCGTTGTGCGAGGCGGTGACCATCGCCACCGCCGGCACGTCGAGGTCGAACTGCGCGAAATAGGCCATGGGCGAGAGGGCGAGGCCGATGTCGTGCACCCGACAGCCGCCCGCCATCAGGCCGGTGATCAAAGCCTGCTTGATCGCGCTCGAATAGCCGCGGAAATCATGGCCGGTCACGATCTCGCGCTTGACGCCGCGCTCGCCCAGAAAGGTCGCGAGCCCGAGGCCGAGCGCCTGGACGCCCATCAGATTGAGATCGGGCGCCTTGGCAGAGCCCGGATGGCCGAACCACCAGCGGGCGTCATATTCGCGAAAGCCGGTCGCCTTGACGAGCGGGAGGCTCTCGAAGGCAGCCGTGTTGGCGGTCAGGCTCGACCGGGGCGTCGGGAAGGCCATGGGCTTTTCCTTTATCGCGCGGGCCGGTTGTAGACGTCTTCCAGCCGGATGATGTCATCCTCGCCGAGATAGCTGCCGGTCTGCACCTCGATGATCTCGAGATCGATCTTGCCGGGATTTTCCATCCGGTGCACCGCCCCGATCGGGATGTAGACGCTTTCGTTCTCGTGCAGCATGCGCACCGTCTCGTCGACGGTCACCTGCGCCGTGCCGCGCACGACGATCCAGTGCTCGGAGCGGTGATGATGCTTCTGCAGGGACAACTGGCCGCCCGGCTTGACGACGATGCGCTTGACCTGGTGCCGCGTGCCGATGTCGAGCGAGCGGTAGTTGCCCCAGGGGCGGAACGACTGCAGATGCTCGCGGGTGAGGCCGGGCTTGACCGATTTCAGCCGCTCAACCAGCGCCTTGACGCCGGCGGCGTCCTCGCGCCGGGCAACGAGGATCGCGTCGGGCGTCGCGACGACCGCGAGATCATCGAGACCGACGACCGCGACCAGCGGGCCCTCGCTCGCGGCGAGATTGTTGCGGGCGTTCACGAAGACCGCCTCTCCGCGGGCTGAATTGCCGGCCTCGTCCTGCGCCGACAGGTCGCGCACCGCCGACCACGAGCCGACATCCGACCAGTCGAAGGTCGCCGGCGTCACGGCGGCCTTCGCGGTCTTTTCCATCACTGCATAGTCGACCGAGCGCTTCGCCGAGCCGGCAAAGGCCGTCTTGTCGAGATGGACGAAGCCGAGATCGATCTTGGCGCCCTCGACGGCAGCGCGGGCGGCATTGACCGTGTCGGCGTCGAAGGCCGCATATTCCTGCAGGAAACCCGACGCGCCGAACAGGAAATTGCCCGAGTTCCACAGATAGCCCTCGGCGACATAGCGCGTCGCCGTCTCGGCATCCGGCTTTTCGACGAAGCGGGCGACCGCGCGCACGCTGCCGACGAGTGCTTCGCCGGGCTCGATGTACCCGTAGCCGGTCGCGGGTTCCGTCGGTGCCACGCCGAAGGTGACGATCCTGCCCGCCTTCGCGCCCTCGAGCGCCGCCTGGCAGGCCTTCTCGAAACCCTCGACGTCGCGCACCTTGTGGTCGGCGGCGAGCGCCAGCACCATCGCGCCCTCGCCGTCGCGGCCGGCGATGAAGGCGGTGCCCGCGGCAAAAGCCGGGCCGGAATCACGCGCCTCGGGTTCCAGCAGGATGTCGGCCTCGACCCCGATCGCGAGCAACTGGTCTGCGACGAGGAAGCGGTGGTCGGCGTTGGTGACGATCACCGGTCTGCCGAAGAGATCCGCGCGTGCGACGCGACGAACCGTCTCCTGAAAGGTCGAAAGCGCGCCGAAGAGCGGCAGAAACTGCTTGGGTCGGCTGCCGCGCGACGCGGGCCACAGCCGCGTTCCGGAACCGCCGCACAGGATCAGGGGGGTGATCGGGCTGCTCATGCTCGTATGCCGCTCGTCTCGTTCCAACGCGGGAACGGGTGTGCGGCATGACGTGGCGTAAATCAAGCAAGGACCGCACGCGCCATCCCGCGCGATCCATGCATTTTGGCGGCTTGGTTATCGCTCGCGTCAGACCGAGGAGAAGCCGCCGTCGATCAGCACGCATTCGCCGTTGATCAGGTCGGAGGCCGAGGAGGCGAGGAACAGCACCAGATCCGCGACCTCGATCGGCTGGCCGAACCGGCGCGCCGGCGTCTTGTCGAGCATGGGCTGCCCCTTCGCCGGTTCACCCCAGACCTTTTCGCCCATCGGCGTCAGGATGATGGTCGGGCACACGGCATTGACCTGGATGTTGTGGCGGGCCCACTCGCTCATCATCACCTTGGTGAGCATGTTGAGACCCCCCTTGGAGGCGCAGTAGGCACCGTGATCGTCGAGGCCGATGACACCGGCCTGCGAGGAGACATTGATGATCTTGCCCGCCTTGCGCTCGATCATCGCCGGAGCGAGGACCTGCGCGAGCAGGAAGGGCGCCCGCAGATTGATCGCCATCGTCTTGTCCCAGTCGGCGACCGTCGCCTTGACGAGCGGATCGTTCAGCGCAACGCCGGCATTGTTGACGAGGATGTCGATCGAGCCGAGGCCGTCGAGCGCCGCATGGGCCGCGCGTACCGTGGCATCGGCATCGGAGAGATCGGCCTCGATCGCGACGAAGCGGCGGCCGAGCTTTTCGACCGCGGCGCTCGTCACCGCGAGACCAGCCGCGTCACGCCCGACGCCGGCGATGTCGGCTCCGGCATCGGCCAGAACCTCGCAGATCTTTTCGCCGATGCCCTTCGAGGCGCCCGTCACGAGCGCACGCTTGCCCCGCAGAGAAAAACGATCGGTCCAGCTCACGTCCGTCCTCACTCATCCGTTGTCGAAGATCCCGCCATGGCGGACCGTTTCCCCACGGTCCGCCCGGCCCGCGCCTTGATCGAGCAGGCATGCCGCGCGCGAAAACGACTGCCGCGGCCCGTATCGCCCGGGCCTCAGGCGCGCTTGACGCTTTCCCACTGCCGTGACTGCGCCGAACGCAGGATGGCATCGGTGACGTAGTCGGTCGCAAGCGCGGTGCGGAAGGTCGGCGCGGCCGCCCTGCCGGTCTCGAGCCCCTCGATGAAGTCCGCCGCCTGGTGGATGAAGGTGTGCTCGTAGCCGATCTGCAGGCCCGGCACCCACCAGTGCTTCATGTAGGGGTGGTCACCGTCCGTGATGTGGATCGACCGCCAGCCGCGCAGCCGCCCCTCGTCGCGATGCTCGAAATACTGCAGCCGATGCAGGTCGTGCAGATCCCAGGCGATCGAGGCGTGTTCGCCATTGATCTCGAGCGTGTAGAGCGCCTTGTGGCCGCGGGCGTAGCGTGTCGCCTCGAACATGGCCAGCGCCCCGTTGTCGAAGCGTCCGAGAACGGCGCTCGCATCGTCGATGCCGACCTTCTCCACCTTGCCGGTCAGGTTGTGCATGCGCTCCTTGACGAAGGTCTCCGTCATGGCCGTGACCTCGCCGAGGCCGCCATTGAGCCACATCGCCGTATCGATGCAGTGGGCGAGAAGGTCGCCGGTGACGCCGGAGCCCGCGACGCCGACGTCGAGCCGCCACAGGCCCGCGCCTCCCTGGGGCAGATCCTTGGAGATCGTCCAGTCCTGCAGGAATTTCGCGCGATAGTGGAAGACCTTGCCGAGCTTGCCCTCGTCGATCAGCTGCTTGGCCATCGTCACCGCCGGCACGCGGCGATAGTTGTACCAGACCATGTTGGCGACGCCGGCCGCCTCGACGGCAGCGACCATGGCTTCCGATTCGGCGCCGCTGCGACCGAGCGGCTTTTCGCACATCACCATCTTGCCGGCCTTCGCCGCCGCGATCGCGATCTCGGCATGGCTGTTGTTCGGCGTGGCGATGTCGATCAGGTCGATGTCCTTGCGCTCGATCAGCCTGCGCCAGTCGGTTTCATGGCTCTCGAAACCCCAATTCGCCGCGAAGGCCGCGACGCTCTCGGGGTTGCGGGCGCAGACGGCCTTGAGGACCGGCTGGTGGCCGAGCTGGAAATACTGGCTGACCTGCCGAAACGCGTTCGCATGGGTACGGCCCATGAAGCCGCAGCCGATCAGACCGACGCTCAGGGGTTTCTTGGTGCTCATCATCCGGCTCCCGATCTGTTTGCGGTCTCAGTTCCAGCCATGCGCGTCGCGCACCTTGATCATGGCGGCGAGGACGTCGTTCCACAGCTGCGGCTTCAGCATGATCGCGTTGGGGAACATGCAGCCGTCCCAGCAGATGTGCTGGAAGGCCCCGGTCGGTTTGCCGTCGGCGCCGCGCATCCAGAGGCCCGCATGCTTGACGATGTCGAGGCGTCCGTTCGGATCTGTCGGCGTGCAGTGCCGGCCGGTCTTGTCGTGGGAACCGGTACCATGGACCGTGCCGTCGTTCTGGGCGACGTGGAAGTCGATCGTCCAGGGCCTGAGGGCGTCCGTCACCGTCTTCAGCGCGGCATCGAGCCGCTCGGTCTGACCCCACTGGAAATCGGTGGGGAGGATGCGCTCGTCCTCGGCATTGTAGCCCATGGTGTAGAGCAGCGTGTGCGCCATGTCGGCCTGGAAGCCGAGCGTCTGCGGACGGCCGGCGCTTTCGAGCAGATGGACCATGCTCTTCCAGCCCTGCATGCCACCCCAACAGATCTCACCCTCCGCAGCGAGCCGCTCGCCATGGCTCTCGGCGATGTCGCAGGCCTGCTTGAAGGTCTCGGCGATGATCTTGGAGTTGCCGACCGGATCGGCTGCCCAAGCCTCGACGCCGGTCGCCGAATCGATGCGCACGACCCCGTAGCGGCGAACGCCCGTGTCGCGCAGCATGCGGCCGAGGCGGCATGCCTTGTCGACGGCGGTGAGGAAGGCCTTGCGCTCGTCGGCGGTACCCATGGCCGATCCGCCGCCGGTCGGCGGCCAGACCGGGGCGACGAGCGAGCCGACCGCGAGACCCTTTCCGCCGATCTTGTCGGCGAGGCGCTTGATGTCATCACTGGTCGAATCGATGCTCGTATGCGGATCGCTCATGAACAGGTCGACGCCGTCAAAACGCACGCCGTCGACCTCGGCCGCGGCGGTCACGTCGAGCATCGCGTCAAGGCTGATGAAGGGTTCGCTGTCCGATCCCTTGCCCACGAGACCCGGCCACATCGCATTGTGGAGTTTCGGATAGCTGTTGGTGGTCGCCATGACGTTCTCCCTCGATCGGTGCCGTGAGCGGCACTCGCGTTGGTTTCCTGTAACAGTCTAGTCACGGCGCTGGCCGTCCCGCAACGACAAAGCAATGATCCGTGTCGTCACAGTGTATCGTCAAAGTCTTCTGTAACTTCCCGTGTATGCGATGCGCTCGCTGAGCAATTGACGAGTATGCATGCTTCTCATTCTTGCATTTTTGCGTTGCACAAACATACTGCAGCGCAACAACAGTCACGAGGTCGCTTTAAATCGCTTCATCGCACATTTTAGGTACGCCCATCAAGGCGCTTGCCGGTGTGGTTTTTCTCCGCTACAAAATTTCATCGTATGATCGGTGTATGGTCGAAAGTCGCTCATTCCTCACCAAGAAGCGACATCGGCCGACGGGAAACGCGGGAGGCATGGTCGATGGGGGAGAGCGGGAAATCCGCGCTGCGACTGACGGCTGTTTCAAAAAACTATGGTCAGGTTCGAGCCCTCGATCGGCTTTCCCTCGACGTGCAGCAAGGTCGCTTCTTCGTCCTGTTCGGTCCGTCCGCCGTCGGCAAGACCACGACCATGCGCACCATCGCCGGGCTCGTCCGGCCGGATGCCGGACGGCTCGAGATCAATGGTGTCGACGTCACCGATGCACCGATCGCCGGACGCGGCGTTTCAATGGTATTCCAGTCCTTCGCGCTCTATCCGCATCTCACCGTCTACGAGAATTTCGCCTATCCTCTGCGCGAGGCGGCGGTCGGACGTGAGGAGATCGACAAGCGGGTGCGCGAGACCGCGACCATGCTCAAGCTCGCTCATAGGCTCGAGCGCAAGCCGAACACGCTGTCGGGCGGCGAACAGCAGCGCGTCGCGCTCGGCCGGTCCCTGATCCGGCGACCGAGCCTCCTTCTGCTCGACGAGCCGCTCACCAATCTCGACGCCAAGCTGCGCCACGACATGCGGGCCGAACTCAAGCGGCTTCACCGCCAGTTCGGCATGACCATCATCTATGCGACGCCGGACGAACTCGAAGCCCTGTCGATGGGTGACGAGATCGCGATCATGCGCGACGGTGCCATCGAGCAGGTCGGCACACCCGACGACGTCTATGACCGCCCGGCCAACCTTTATGTCGCGGGCAAGATCGGGTCGCCGACCATCAACCTCTTCCCCGGCGTCGTCGGCGCCGGCGGCGGCGACGTCGACACGCCGTTCGGGCGTCTTCCGCTCACCGCGCGCAGCGTGTCGGGCGGTGAGAAGACGGTGATCGGGGTTAGGCCGAGCGACATCCGCCTCGCGTCGGGCGATGGCGGCGCCATCCGGGCGGCGGTCCATCTCATCGAGCCGCTCGGCGACGTGACGGTCGTGTCTTTCGATGCGGCCGGGTCGGTCCTGCGCTGCGTCCTGCCCGAGCAGGCGGCGGTCGGCCTCAATCCGGGTGACGCCACGCCGATCACCTTCGACCCCTCGAGAATTCAGGTCTTCCGCGCGAGCGACGGTTTGGCGATCCGCTGACCGTCGCAAGCGAGAAGAAAAAAACCCACCAGGGAGGATGGAGACATGACTGACAAGACCGTGTCCCGCCGGACGACCATCGGCGCGCTGCTCAGCGCGACCGCTGTCGCGGCGGTCATGACGTTCGGCAGCGCGGGCGCCGCGTCTGCTGAAGAAGTAGTGCTGCGCATGGCGGTGCCGGACTGGCCGCCGACCCGCATCATGAAGAAGTTCTTCGACGAGCAGTACAAGGCGCCGTCGGGCAACAAGGTGACGCTCGACATCGACTTCATTCCGTGGCCGGACTTCTATACCCGCGTCAACGCCTCGCTGACGTCGGGCGAGCAGAAGTACAACATGTCGGTGTCGGACTCGCAGTGGCTGGGCGCCTTCGTCGAGGGCGGCTACTTCCGCAAGGTCAATGACTTCATCGAGGCCGACCCGGCGCTGAAGGCGACGCTGGCCGAGATCCATCCGGCGTTCTTCAATGCCTACTCGACCTATCCCTACACCTCCGAGAACATCTACGGCTTCCCGCAGTTCCCGGACGTGCTCGTGAACTTCGTCCGCAAGGACGTCGTCTGTCACGAGGAAGAGCAGGCCGCGTTCAAGGCGAAGTTCAACGTCAAGCTCCCCTGCACGCCGGAAGAGCTCGACGACATCGACTGGGACATGTTCGAGAAGATCGGCCAGTTCTTCCTGCGCAAGAAGGGCGACAAGCTCGCCGGTCAGGTGCTCGAGGACGACTTCTACGGCATCGCCTACCAGGCCGGTAAGGGCTACGACTTCTCGTCGATGCAGATCAACGGCTTCATCTGGCAGTATGGCGGCAACATCTGGGACGAGACCAAGATCCCGACCGGCCAGGCCGAAGGCGTCGTGAACTCGCCGGAAGCGGTGAAGGCACTCGAGCACTATCTGCGCCTGATCCAGTACATGCCGCCGGTCGCCAAGACCGGAACCATGGACATCTTCAAGACGGACGAACTGTTCCGTGAAGGCAAGGTGGCCATGAACATCAACTGGATCGGCCTCGGCGAAGCCTCGCTCGATCCGAAGACCTCGAAGGTCTCCGACAAGCTCGCCTTCGGCATGGCGCCGGGCGTGCGTGGCGCGGATGGCAAGATCGTGCGCTGGCAGAACCTCGGCGGTCAGCCCTTCGTTCTCATGACTTGGAACACGGACCTGCAGAACAAGGAAGCGATGGACTTCGTGAAGTGGTGGCTGTCGCCGGAGATCCAGCACCAGTTCGCGGCGAATGGTGGCCAGTCGGCGGTGAAGTCGGTCTACACCGATCCGAAGTACGTCACCTATCGTCCGTGGAACCGCGCCTGGGCCACGCAGCTCGACTGGCAGAAGGACGTGTGGCACGTGCCGCAGTTCTTCGAGCTCCTGACCCAGCAGCAGGACCAGTTCGACCTCGCCATCACCGGCAAGCAGGACGCGAAGACGACGCTCGATAACGTCGCCAAGTTCCAGCAGAACCTGCTCAAGGAAGCCGGCCTCATTCAGTGAGGCCCGGTTCATCGACCAAAGACGCGCGCGGTATTCCCGCGCGCGTCGCCCTTCCAGACCCCGATCGGACAGACGGTTCGCTTGATGAGTAGCTCAGTCGCCATGCCGCCCGCGCCGGGTCTGATGACCCCGGCCCTGCACAACTGGAAGCTCGCGATCCTCGTCGGCCTGGTCGTGTCGGTTCTGGCCATCGTCGCGCTGCCGCCGGATGCGGCCTTCTGGATCGTCGGCGCCATGGTCGCGATGGTCGGCGCCGCCTTCGCGGTGAACGCCTATCGCCGGCACTACATCGGCGGCCTGCTGGTCGCGCCCGCGATCGCCGTCCTGTTCGTGATGAACATCTTCCCGCTGCTGTGGTCGCTCGGCCTATCCTTCTTCGCCTATCAGTCGAACCAGCAGACCATCCGATTTGTCGGTCTGCGCAATTACGAGACCCTGCTGACGAACGAACTCAAGGCGCCGGAACTCTGGGCGAACATGACGAACACGGCCATGTTCGTCGTCCTGACCGTTCTTGCCCAGATGGTCGTGGGCTTCCTTCTCGCCATGCTCTTCGCCAAGCAGTTCCCGCTGCGGCGCTACCTTCTGATCCTCGTGCTGACGCCGATGATGCTCTCGGTCGTCGCGGTCGGCGTGTTCTTCTCCTACTATTACGATCCGACCTTCGGTCTCCTCAGCCAGTTCATCAACGCCATCACCGGCGACCAGTTCGTGCTGATGTCGAGCAAGGCGGGCGCGGTCGCCGGCATCGTCTTCGCCGACGCCTGGATGTGGTCGCCCTTCGTCATGCTTCTGGTGCTCGCCGGTCTCGTCAGCGTGCCGAAATATCTCTATGAGGCCGCGGCGATCGACCGCGTGTCCTCCTGGCGCCAGTTCTGGACGATCACCTTCCCCTATATCCGCGGCCTCCTGATGCTGGCGCTCCTGTTCCGCACCATCGAGGCCTTCAAGCTCGCCGACCTCGTGATCCTGCTCACCAAGGGCGGCAATGACACGATGACGATCTCCTACCACGTCATCCGCATCGCCAACGAGCAGAACAAGACCAGCGAGGGCGCGGCGCTCTCCTACCTGCTCCTCTTCGTGGTGATCGTCTTGACGAACCTCTATCTCTACATCGCCAATCGTCGTTCGCAGGGAGCCTGACCCGATGGCCGCCAACATCCCCCTGATGGAACGGCTGGGCTTCCGCAAGGCGTCGGGCGTCGGTGAAGCCGGCTGGGGCTACACCGTCTTCGCGGCCTTTATCAGCCTGCTCTACTTCCTGCCGGTGCTGATCATCATCGTGACCTCGTTCAAGCTCCAGACCGAGGCACTGGCGACCCCGCCCAAGCTCTTTCCGACGAGTTTCTTCGGCCTGATCCCCGACGTTTACGTCTTCACGCCGACGCTCGAGAACTTCACCTCGGTCTTCTCGCGCTCCTTCACGACCGGCGGCGCCGCGGAGAGCACGGGCTTCGACCGGTTCTTCTTCAACTCGATCTTCATCGCCTCGATCTCGGTGATGCTCGCTCTCGTGATCGGCACGCTCGCGGCCTACGGCTTCTCGCGCTACCCGCTCAAGGGCAACGACACCTATCTCTTCATCATCCTGACGACCCGCATGCTGCCGGCGATCGTCGTGATCATTCCGGTGATCCTGATGTTCCGTGCGGTCGGACTGTCGGGGTCCTATATCGGCATCATCCTGCTTTACACGGCCTTCAACCTGCCGTTCACGATCTGGATGATGAAGTCGTTCTTCGACGAATTGTCGCTCGACGTCGAGGACGCGGCCCGGCTCGACGGCTCCTCGGAAGTGAAGGTCTTCTTCAAGATCTGCCTGCCGCAGGTGCTCGCGGGTCTCGCCGCGACCTTCGTCTTCGGCCTGATCCTGACCTGGAACGAGTTCCTGTTCGCCCTGCTCCTCACCGGCGTCGACACGCGCACCGTGCCGGTCGCGATGAACCAGGCGGTCGGCGGCGGGGGCATCGGCGTCCTCTGGGGCCTGCTGGCCGCGATCGAGACGCTCTTCCTCATCCCGGTCTTCCTCGTCACGTTCTTCCTGCAGAACCATCTGCTGCGCGGCGTCACCTTCGGCACGGTCAAGCGGTAAGCCATGTCCACGATCGAGATCAAAGGCGTCACGAAGCGTTTTGGAGACTTCGTCGCGGTCAAGGAAGCGGATCTGTCGGTTGCGGCTGGAGAGGTCGTCTGCCTTCTCGGACCCTCCGGCTGCGGCAAGACGACGACGCTGCGCATGATCGCGGGCCTTGAGCGGGCGACCTCAGGCGATGTCGTCATCGCCGGTCGACGGATGAACGACCTGCCGCCGGAAAAGCGCGACATCGCCATGGTGTTCCAGTTCTACGCACTCTATCCCGCCCTCACCGTCGGCGAGAACATCGGCATGCCGCTGCATTATGAGCGGCTGTCGAGCGCGGATGCGAAGGCGCGGGTGCGCAAGGTCGCCGAGATCCTGCATCTGACCGACGTGCTCGACCGCCTGCCCGGCCAGATCGCCGAGGGCGAGAAGCAGCGCGTCGCCGTGGCGCGCGCCATCATCCGCGACCCGAACTGCTTCCTCTTCGACGAGCCGTTGTCGCGTCTCGACGTCGAACTCCGCCATTCGATGCGCGGCCAGATCAAGGAGGTGCTTCAGGGCCTCTCCAAGGCGACGGTGATCGTCACCCATGACCAGCTCGAGGCGCTGACCATGGCGAACCGCATCGCCATCATGCGCGAGGGTGTCATCGAGCAGGTCGGCACACCGCACGACGTCTTCGCCAAACCCGCCAACGTCTTCGTCGCGAGCTTCATCGGCACGCCCCAGATGAATCTGGTGCCGGCGCAGCTCCAGTCCTTCGCCAACGGTGTCGCGACCGTCGCCCTCGCCGGCGAAACCGTCGACGTGCCGGGCGATCCGGCCGTTGCTCGGCTCGGACCGTCCAAGGTGATGATCGGCATCCGTCCGCGCGCCTTCACGCCGGCCTCCGAACGCGCCCGCGACACGATCGAGGCCCAGGCCGAGCTGATCGAGCCGATGGGGGCGGAAACGCTGATCCATGCGCGCACGCCCGACGGCGGCGACATCCGCGTGGTGGTGCCGCGCGAAATGCGGGTCAAGATCGGCGAGAACCTGCATCTGCGGCCCGATCCCAAGCAGACCCACTTTTTCGGCGAGGACGGAAAGGCGGTGCGCGCATGAGCGAGCAAGAGAACAAGGGTGGCCTGTCGCCCGCCGGCGCTCTGCGCATGGAGTTTTTCATCATCGGCCTTGGCGTTTTCGCGCTCGTGCTGATCTTCCAGCCTTTCAGCCTGACGCTGTTTGCGATCGGCTCTGGCCTGGTGGTGCTCGCGGGGCTGATCAACAACATCCTGCCATTGGCCCGTCCGGGAGTGCCGGTCCGGTCGATCGTCACCATCAGTATCGTCGTGGCGATGGTGTTTTGCATCGTGCTGTTGATCTCGATCTCGGCGGCCCATCTCTATGGCGTGTTCTTCCTGAAGCCGCCGGATCCCAACACCCAGGCGGGTCGCATCCAGCTCGCCACCCCGCCCTTCTACATGCAGCCCTTCGTCTGGTGGCTCGCAGGCATCGCGGCAGCGCTCGCCGCGACCCTGTTCCTGCGGTCGCGCCGCGGTTCCTGAGGCAGACATGCGCTACGACGTCTCCGTCATCGGTCTCTACATTCTCGACGTGCTCGGCCGCCCGGTCGTCCAGATCCCCGAGCGCGGCAATGTCGACTTCATCGAGGAAATCCGCCTGACGGTCGCCGGCACGGCCGGCGGCACGGTCGTCGACACCGCCAAGCTCGGCCTCAAAAGCCTCGCCGTCGGCGCGGTCGGCGACGACGAGAAGGCCGACTGGGTGCTGATGACCATGCAGAAGCACGGCATCGACGTCTCGGCGATGCAGCGGATCAAGGGCGTGCCGACCTCGGCCACCATCCTCAACGTCCGCCCGAACGGCGATCGTCCGGCGCTGCATGTGCGCGGCGCCTCCGATCATTTCGATGTACCCACGAACCTCTATGATCAGGTGTTCGACGCGCCGATCATCCACCTCGGTGGTACCGGTCTCCTCAGGAAGCTCGACGGCCCGGCGAGCGTCACGATCCTCAGGGAAGCCAAGGCGCGCGGTCGGGTCACGACCTTCGACCTGATCGCCGCGAGCGCCGAGACCGCCCATCTCGTGACGCCGCTTCTGCCCTTTATCGACTATTTCATGCCCTCCATCGAGGAAGCGCAGGACATGTCCGGCCAGAAGGGGCCGGTCGATTGCGCGAACTGGTATCTCGACAAGGGCGCAACCTGCTGCGTCTTCACGCTGGGTGGTGAGGGTGCCTATTACGCCCATCGCGACGGCACCCGGCTGAAGTCGCCCGCCTACGACATCAAGGTCGTCGACACAACGGGCTGCGGCGATGCCTTCGATGCCGGCATGATCGCCGCCCTGCATCACAAGATGGACGTCGAGACCAGCCTGCGCTTCGCTCAGGCGAGCGCCGCGCTCGTCGCCAGCGGCCTCGGCTCCGATGCCGGGATCGAGTCCTTCGACAAGACGCTCGAGGCGATGCGCAGCTACCGCATCAAGACCTAAATACCGGCGAAAGCCGACGCACCGGGGGAGACGGCGCCGTGAAGA
This sequence comes from Labrys sp. (in: a-proteobacteria), assembly GCA_046344875.1. Lineage (GTDB taxonomy): Bacteria > Pseudomonadota > Alphaproteobacteria > Rhizobiales > Labraceae > Labrys. Next base: position 45,661 of record JBKDKQ010000063.1, read on the forward strand.
TCGGGTTCAACCTGCTGGCCGCGACCGGCCACGTGACGGAGGAGCACCTTCCGCATTTCGAACTCTTGAAGCAGATCGGCTATGACGGCGTCGAACTGCCGGTCTTCGATGGCGATCCCAAGCACTACGGCGCCATCGGCAAGCATCTCAAGAATATGGGCCTCGACTCGACCATCGTCACGGTGATGGGGGAGGACACCAATCCCGCAAGCCCCGACGCCGCGATCCGCGACAAGGCCTTTGATCGCCTGCGCTGGGCGATCGACAATGCCGCCGCGCTGGGCGCGACGGTTTTGTGCGGCCCCTATCATTCGCCGCTCGGCGTCTTCTCGGGCACGAACCCGACCGACACCGAACTGTCCCACTGCGCCGACACGCTGCGCAAGGCGTCGGCCTACGGCCAGACGGCCGGCGTACACCTTTCGCTCGAGGCCCTGAACCGCTTCGAATGCTACATGCTGAACACCATGGCTCAGGCGAGCGAGATGCGACGCCGGGTCAACCACCCGAACTTCAGCTTCATGTACGACACGTTCCACGCCAATATCGAGGAGCGTGATCCCGTCGGCGCCTACAAGGCGTTTTCCAGCGAGATCACGCACATCCACATCTCGGAGAATGATCGCGGCATTCCCGGCCGGGGGCACACGCCGCTTCGCGCGACGATCGCGGCAGCCCGCGAGGCCGGCTATCAGGGCTGGCTGACGGTCGAGGCCTTCGGCCGTGCGCTGCCGGCGCTCGCGGCCGCGACCCGAGTGTGGCGCGATCTCTTCCCCGACACCGACACGCTCTATCGCGAGAGCTATGCCGTGATCCGTCGCCACTGGGACAACGCCGCCTGATACGCGCCGCCGGGCAATTGGCCGAACGCGTCGATCAGGCGAGTGCGGGATAGCCGCGTGCCTCGGCCGCGCGCTCATAGTCGAGCACCACCTCGTAGTCCTCGTCGGTGACGTCGGCGAGCCCGATCAGACCGAGATCGCGATGAACGAGGGTGAGCGAGGGATCGGCGATCGCCTCCGCGAGCGCGGCCTTCACTGCCGCGCCGTAGCTTTCGGCGAGACGCCGGCTGATGATGAAGGGCAGGCAGGGGGTCGGCGGGGTTTCGGCGAGGATGCGCGTTCCGGCAATGAGCGCCGGATCGTGATGGGCGGCGATCCCGTGGACGACGCAGTCGATCGCGGCGACGTCGGCGCTGCCCGTGCGGACCATGGCGAGGCTCGACAGATGCGCCCCGCTCTGAATGATCTCGCCGAAAAAGCCCCCTTCGCGGACCAGGGGCGCGAACACGGCGCGCGCGAGGTTCATCCCGGAATTGCTGTCGGTCGTGTTCATGGCGAAACGCGTGCCGCGGCACTCCGCGAGTGAGCGGATCGGGCTGTCCTCGCGCACGATGACGAAGCTGCGATGCAGCGCGCCATTGCATCCGGGCCAGCGATAGATTGGTGCGCCGATCAGGCCGACATGGCCGCGCAACTGCGTCACATAGGGATAGCCGCAGGTCGTCCCCAGCATGAGATCCTCGGCAAGCCAGGTCCCCATGAGGTCCTCGCTGCGTTGGAGTGTCGTCGGCACGCCGTCAACGCCGAGCGCCCGCAGCCGCCGCGCGACTGCCGCCCAGAGCGCATCATGGGCGGGAAGCGTCATCGGGAGTTCATGCATGTAGAAGGAGGCAATCAAGACAGGCAGTCCGTTCTTCGTGGCGTATGTCGACGACGCTTCTGGCCGAGCCAACCAGAGGATGCAAGCATGGCGACGGCGCGGGCTGCGATTTCGACCGCGGGCTGCGATACGTCTCTTGGGCATCGTCTCGACGCAATCGCCGGCAAAGAGAGCGCGGGCGCGGCGCTGGTCCTTGTCTTCGTTCCATCGCTCGGCGATGGTATCGACAACCGGCACCGCCGCGATCGGAACAGGACGGAACAGGAGGCTCGATCAATGAACGACGTCGTCATCAAGACGCCGCTGCAGTATCTCGACCAGGCGATGGGCACGTTGCGCAATCTGGGACTGGCGCCGGCCAAGATGGAAGAGGCGCCGATCGTCGGCCTTCTTGAGAAGATCACCGACATCTCGCCGGACAAGATCGCGGTCATCACCCGCACGCTTGGTCAGATGTCGGTGTTCAACGAGATCGTCCGCGAACAGGTCTCGGCGATGGATGTCGGCCAGCGCTACGAGCAGATCACGCAGTCCTTCAACTCGATTCGCGACGATGCCAAGGCCATGGTCGACCAGATCGAAGACGGCAAGATCAGCCTGTTCGAGCGCGCCACCAACGTCTGGATGAAGATCTCGCGCGGCGACATTGCCGACCGCTTCGATGCGATCAAGACGACCTATCTCGACGTCGCCAAGGCGACCAAGGAGAACATCCAGCGTGAGCACCTGATCCTCGATGCCTATCGTGATTTCCGCGGTGCGCTGAAGCAGGGCGAGGTCTCCGCGCTCGAGATCCTCAAGCTGGCCGAGACTAGGCTGGAGGACGCCAAGGCGGCATTGAACAAGGCCTCCGAGGCCGTTTCGACCTTCTCGGGCACGGAGCCTGCCGAGCGCGCCAAGCTCGAACTCGTGCGCGACGAGTATCTGCGCCGGATGCAGGAGGAGGATGGCCGCTACCAGATCGCCAAGGATCTCGCGGACAACCTGACCATCGGCTACAACACCTCCGAGGTGATCATGGCGCGGCTCCTGCAGACGACGAACGCCAAGGAGCGCGTCTACCAGCAGGCGGTCTCGTTCTTCTCGACGAATGAGAGCGTGCTGACGGCGCTGAAGGCCTCCTTTACCGGCATGTTCGGCTTGCATGAGGCGACGCGGACGCTGAACGAGATGAAGGAAGGCGTGTCGAAGTCAATCGAGGTCCTGTCCGAGATCGGCGGCAAGATCCAGGAAGAGGCGGTGAAGGCGGGCTACGGCCCGACGGTGCGGGCCGACGCCGTGAAGAAGCTCGTCGACAGCGTGGTCTCCTTCCAGGAGAAGTCGACCGGAATCATCGCCGAGATGCGCAAGATGTCGACGCAGAACTCGAACGAGATCCGCGATGCGGTCGAGGACGGCAAGCGCCGCATTGCCAAGCTCGCTGCCGACGGCAACGCCTTGTTGCTGTCGTCCGGGAGCTGATCCGGCGGCAGGGCGGGAACCATGACGATGACCGATGCGGGGTCGGCGGCCGCGCCGAAGCTCGACGAACTGATGCTGGCGATGGACGTGGTCGACACGCTCCGTCATCAGGAAGCGGTCGTCGAGAAGGAACTGGGGCAGGACGATCGCGACGAGGCGCTGAAGGCGCGGTTGCGCACGATCTATGAGGGCCAGGGCCTCGTCGTCACCGACCGCATCCTCGACGCCGGCATCAAGGCGCTGAAGGAGGCAAGGTTCACCTATGAGCGACGCGGCAGCGGCTTCAACCGCTTCCTCGCCGGCCTCTGGGTGCGCCGTGCCCGCGTCGGCTATGCGCTCGCCGTCGCCCTCCTCGTCGGCGGCGGGTTCCTTGGCTTCAGCCTGTGGCAAAGCGGGCAGGCGGCGCGGCAGGCGGAGGCGATGCGCATCGAGCTTGCCGAGACGCTGCCCCGCGACCTCGCCACTGCCGGCAAGGCGGCGCTTGCCGAGGCCCGCGACAACGGCGCCCGGCAGGCGGTCGAAAACCTCGTCGCCGATGCCGAGGCGGCGCTCGGGCGCGGCGATGCGGCGGCGGCCCGCCAGAAGATCGGCGATCTGACCGGTCTGCGGGAGAAGATCGTCGAGACGTATGATCTGCGCGTCGTCAACCGGTCCGGTGTGCAGTCGGGCGTCTTCCGGATCCCGGACGTCAACAGCAATGCCCGCAACTATTATCTGATCGTCGAGCCGGTGAAGCCGAATGGCGAGGTGATCGCGGTCAACGTCACGAATGAGGAGACCGGCGCGATCGAATCCGCGCGGATCTTCGGCGTCCGCGTACCAAAGGAAGAGTTCGACCGGGTGCGGGCCGACAAACTCGATGACGGCATCATCCAGTCGAACATTCTGGGCCAGAAGCCGCGCGGATCGCTCGACATCGCCTTCAGCCGACCGGTCCTGCCCGGTCGCATCACGAAATGGTAGCAGCCATGCTGTCCTCCCGAGACGCGCTTTCCAGTCTCCAGGCGGCCCTGACGGGTGTCCGTCGAGACGAAGACAGGCTGACCGCCTTGCTCAACGCCTCGATGGAGGAGGCGACGCGGCTGCGCACCCGTCAGGCCGAAACCTTCAGGGCGCTGGCGCGGATGCGTCTCGACGCCATTCGCCAGGAGGGGGTGACCGGCGCCCTGACATCGGCCGAGCGGCGGGCGCTCCAGCTCATCGACGACCGCAAGGACGCGCTCGCCCGCGCCGTCGAGGCCAGAAAGACGCTCGTCTCCTCGATCGCGCAGGCGCAGGCGGCCGAGGCCGACGCCGCGACCGTGGTGGAGAAGGCGATCGATGCGCTCGACGAGCGGCGCGCTCAGACGCAGGCGCGTCTCAAGGGCGACGCCGCCTGGCAGGCCGCGGCGGCCGCGACCGATCATGCCGCCGCGACCGCCAAGGCCGCCGCCGACAAGGCCGCGCGTTCCGAGGCCGAGAAGGACGGCAAGAAGCAGCCCTACGAGGCTGACGACCTCTTCATCTATCTCTGGCAACGCGGGTTTGGCACCTCAGCCTACACAGGCAGTGGCCTGACGCGCATGGGCGATGCCTGGGTTGCGCGGCTGATCGGCTACGAGGCCGCGCGGCAGGACTATTTCATGCTGAACCAGATCCCGCTGCGTCTGCGCGAGCATGCCGATCGCCTGGCGGGGGAAGCTGCCGCCATTGCCGAGCAGCAGGCGAAGCTCGAGCGCGCGGCTCTCGTCGCCGACGGGGTCGAGGCATTCGAGGCGGATCTCAAGAAGGCGCAGGATCGCTTTGCGGCGGCACAGGCGAAACTCGACGAGCTCGAGCAGTCGCTGCGCGACCAGGACGCCAGGAGCGCCGCGGCCGAGAGCGGCGATCCGGTGCTGCGCGAGGCGCTGGACGAGATCGCCCAGGCCCTGTCGCGGGAGGACCTGCGGTCGCTCCAGGACGAGGCCCTGAAGACGCCGACGCCGGAGGACGAAAAGCTTGTCGCCGTGCTGCGCGACATCGCGGTCGCCATGGTGCGCGTCGACAGCCAGATCGAGGAGACGCGCAAGACGACGCTCGAACTCGCGCGTCGCCGCACCGAACTCGAGCGCTCGCAGGACGGTTTCCGCCGCTCGGGCTATGACGATCCGATGGGCGGCTTCGTCAATGACCGGATGCTGGGCGAGATCATCGGCGGCATCGTCGGCGGCGTCCTGCGCAGCCGCGACCTCGAACAGGCGATGCGGGACGGCTTCAGGCGCCGCGAGACCCGCTCATCCGGCGGCTTCGGCGGCAATTGGCCGGGAGGGTCAGGCGGGTTCGGCGGTGGCTTCGGTGGCGGCTGGGGCGGTGGCTCGAGTTCGGGTGGCGGCGGCGGCGGCTTCCGTACCGGCGGCGGCTTCTGAACGGCCCTCAGCCGATGTGATAGACCTCGGCGTGGCCGTCGACGGCAAGTGCCTGCCCGGTGATGATGCGGGCCGCCGGGCTCGCGAGATAGACGGCAAGTGCCGCGATCTCCTGCGGCTCAACGAAGCGCTTGATCGACTGGCCGCCGACATAGTCACCGCGCACCTCATCCGTCGTCCGGCCGCGTTGTGCCGCCTCCGCCTCAATGACGCGCGTCATGCGGTCGCCCGCGACGGTACCGGGACAGATGGCGTTGACGGTGACGTTCCAGTCGCCGAGTTCGATCGCGAGCGATTTCGTGAAGCCGATCACCGCCCATTTCGAGGCGACATAGGGTGAGCGCAGGCCGACGCCGTAGAGACCCGATGTCGAGGACATGTTGATGATCGTGCCGCGTCGCTGGCGCTTGAACACCGGCACCGCCCTGCGGCAGGTGACGAACTGCGCGTCGATCCCGACCGCCATGCACTGACGCCAGCCGGCGAGATCGATCGTCTCGACCGGCCCGATCGGTCCTGCAATGCCGGCATTGTTGATCAGGACGTCGAGGCCCGCCTCGTCGATCCGGCTGCGTGCAAACCAGTCGTCGAGGGCCTCCGGATCCGTGACGTCGACATGGCTGACGGACCAGTCCGGATGCGCCGCGCGCGTCGCAAAGAGTGCCGCTTCGTCAATGTCGGAGATGATGATCTCGGCCCTCTCCGCCGCGAAGGCTTCCGCGATCACGCGGCCGATGCCGTTTGCGGCGGCGGTGATCATGATGCGGCGTCTGGTCATGGGCGTCACCGGGCAAGCGATCAATGGTCGGAACGGCGGCAGGCTAGCAGCGTGCGCGTGCGGCCTGCTGTTCCAGACGCGTCGCCTCCCTTCACAGCCTCGCGCGCGTGCTGCGTGGTGTCGCCAGCAGGAGATTGGTCTCGCTCGCCGTGACGCCGGGAATGAGACGGATCCGGCCGAGCAGAGCGTCGAGATCGGTGAGGTTCTGGGCGCCGATCTCGATCAGAAGATCCCATTTGCCATTGGTCGTATGGATCGCCGCGACCTCCGGATAGCCCGCCAGCACGTCGACGACCCGGTCCTTCGCCCGCCCCTCGACCTCGATCAGCGTGATGCCGCGCACGGGCAGCGAGACGGCGTCGGCGCGCAGGATGACCGTGTAGCCGACGATTTCGCCGCTGCGCTCCAGTCGCTCGATCCGGGCGCGGACGGTGGCGCGGGACGCGCCGGTCTCCTGCGCGAGGTCGGAGATGCTGCGTCGCCCATTGTGACGAAGCAGGGTGATGAGGGCCTGATCAAGCTCGTCCATATCGACCAGAGTGATAAATCATATCGAGCGTTTTGGCAAAAAACCCTGCCCGAGGTGTCAGTTTAGCCTGTTCATTCCGCCGCATGCCTCGGCTACTCTGTCCTTGAGATTGGAGGGCGAGCAAATGAGCGTGGCAGCGACGAAGACCGACAGGCCCTGCATCCTGATCGGCGTGCCGGTGCAATCCGGTTCCGGCCGGCTCGGCTGCGAGATGGGCCCGAGCGCCTTCCGCGCCGCCGGCATCGACGAGGCCCTGCGCGATCTCGGTTTCGCGGTCGAGGATCGCGGCAATGTCGCGCCCGCCCCGTTCCGCCCGGCCCGTCACCCCAACGCCGCGCTGAAGGCGCTGCCCGAGATCGTCGGCTGGACGGAGACGCTTTCGGACGTCGCCTATCGCGAGAGCGCACTCGGCATGCCGATCTTCCTCGGCGGTGACCACAGCCTCTCCGGCGGCACCATGACCGGGCTCAGCCGGCGCGCGGTCGAGAACGGGCGTGAGCTCTTCGTGCTCTGGCTCGACGCCCATCCCGATTTCCACACGCTCGAGACGACGCAGTCCGGCAATCTGCACGGCACGCCGGTGGCCTATGCGACCGGTCAGCGCGGCTTTGACGGGGTCTTCCCGCCCGTCGTCGCGCCGATCAAGCCGGCGAATGTCTGCATGCTCGGGATCCGCAGCGTCGATGCGGCCGAACGCGCGGCGCTGACGGCCGCCGGCGTCACGGTGCACGACATGCGCGCCATCGACGAGCACGGCGTCGCCCCGCTCCTCAACCGCTTCCTCGAGCGCGTCGCGGCGGCGAACGGGCAGCTGCATCTGAGCTTCGACGTCGATTTCCTCGATCCCGGCATTGCGCCCGGCGTCGGCACCACCGTGCCGGGCGGCGCGACCTTCCGCGAGGCTCATCTCGTCATGGAGATCCTCCACGACAGCGGCCTCGTCACCAGTCTCGATCTTACCGAACTCAACCCCTTCCTCGACGAGCGCGGCCGCACCGCGCTCCTTCAGGTCGATCTCGTCGCGAGCCTCATGGGCCGGCGGATCATGGATCGACCGACCCGGAGCTACTGACCATGACCGCCAAGCTCAACGTCGTTCCCTTCGTCAGCGTCGACAACATGATGAAGCTCGTGCTCGCCATCGGCGTCGAGCGCTTTCTGGTTGAGCTCGCCGGCTATATCGAGGCGGACTTCCGGCGCTGGGAATCCTTCGACAAGACGCCACGCGTCGCCTCCCACAGCGCCGAGGGCGTGATCGAGCTGATGCCGACGAGCGACGGCGACGTCTATGGCTTCAAATATGTCAACGGCCACCCCAAGAACACCAAGGAGGGCCGCCAGACCGTCACAGCCTTCGGCGTGCTCGCCGATGTCGCGAACGGCTATCCGGTGCTCCTGTCGGAGATGACGATCCTCACCGCCCTGCGCACGGCGGCGACCTCTGCCGTGGCGGCGAAACATCTCGCGCCGAAGGGCGCGCGCACCATGGCGCTGATCGGCAATGGCGCGCAGGCTGAATTCCAGGCCGTCGCCTTCAAGGCCCTTCTTGGCGTCGATCGGCTGCGTCTCTACGACATCGATCGCAGCGCGAGCCTCAAATGCGTGCGCAACCTCGCCGGGCTCGGCTTCGACATCACCGTCTGCAAGACGGTCGAGGAGGCGATGGAAGGGGCGGAGATCGTCACGACGGTGACCGCCGACAAGCAGTACGCCACGATCCTCACCGACAACATGGTCGGGACCGGCCTGCACATCAACGCCGTCGGCGGTGATTGTCCGGGCAAGACGGAACTGCACAAGGACATCCTTCTGCGCTCCGACATCTTCGTCGAATATCCGCCGCAGACGCGGATCGAGGGCGAGATCCAGCAGCTCGAGCCTGACCACCCGGTAATCGAGCTCTGGCAGGTGATCGCGGGCCGCGTCGAGGGGCGACGCTCGGCGAGCCAGATCACGCTGTTTGATTCCGTCGGCTTTGCCGTCGAGGATTTTTCCGCGCTGCGCTATGTCCGCGACCAGCTCAAGCGCACCGGCTTGTTCGACGAACTCGACATGCTCGCGGATCCGGACGAGCCGCGCGATCTCTTCGGCATGCTGCTGCGTGCGGCGGCGGCCCAGTCGGCCGCCTAGCGGGGGGTCAGATCCGGACGGCGGCGGCGTGCCCGTTGCCGTGGCGGTCGCCGTGCATCGCCCGTCTCACGGTGTGACGGGGTCCGACGTCGGCCGGGCCAGGCGCATGCGGCTCGGACTCGTGCGAGTGCCTGTCCGCCGCACGATGCTGAGCGACGAGTTCGGGGATCACCGCCTCTTCGATGATCGCCCTGAGCAAGGACGCCATGTCGGCCGAGACCCGGCCTTCATTGCGCCGATGGGCGGTTTCGCCGATGTGCCGGTCCGCAGCCTGCGCCGCCCCGCGCAAGGCACCCCCGTCAACTGCGTCGTGTTTCATCGCAAGCCCCACCCTGCGAAATGGAGACGACGAGCCGTCGCCTCCACGCACGGATGGCCGCATGTTGGCGGTCGCGCGAGCATCCGGCTCAGGGCCCGGACGGTCATTCCGTACGCAACTGAATGCTAATCGCTTGATGCCCGAACGCATCTGCAATTGATCCTACGTAGAGTGCCCATCTGGTTACAATTGGAATGATCTGTCGTTGCCGCACGACCTCGGTGACCGCGAAAATCGCCGATTCCGAAGCAGAATCCGTCAGTTCAGGTCGCGGGACGGCAAACATCACGCGCAAACGGTTGCTGTCGCGCCGTTTCGTCACAGCCGGGCCAGATGCGCGACGTCTGATCGGGACCTCGCCGTCCACCCGGATGCCGTTCGGCCCCGGCATCCCGGACCGGGGAGGATGGTGGCGGATCGAGGGTCACGGGCGGCAAGGCGGGAAGCCGTGAACGCGTCACCGTCCGGGGCTCTTGGCGTGATGCAAAAGGCTGCCGGCGAAGGAAAACGGTGGATAAGCCCAAGGCCGAGCGAGGCGGCGGCCGCCGCGTTCAGCCGGCTGCGCTGCCCGGCGGGACGAGGATGATCTTGCCGAGATGAGCCTTCGACAAGAATGCCGCCTGCGCCTCGCCGATCCGTGAGAGCGGATAGACCGCCGACACCAGGGGTCTGATCTCGCCACGCCTGAGATAGCCGAGCAACGATGTGAAGCCCGCGCGCTCCTGCATCGTGCATCCGTGCAGCGTCAGGTCCTTGAGATAGAGTTTTCTGAGGTCGAGCGTGACGATGGGGCCCGCGATCGCCCCCGACACCGCATAGCGACCGCCCGGGCGCAGAACCTCGAGCAGGGCCGGCCAGCGCGGTCCGCCGACGACGTCGATCGCGGCGTCGACGCTGTCGCTCCCCAAGGCGGCGACGAGGTCCGCATCGCGCGGCAGGCAGCGTGCCGCGCCCGCCTGTTCGAGCGCGCCGTGCTTTTCGGCGGCGGCGATGGCGATCACCCGTGCGCCGCGGCGGCGCGCGAGCTGGACCGCCGCGAGCCCGACATTGCCGGAGGCACCGGTCACGACCACGGTCTCGCCGGGGCCGATCCCGGCGCGGGCGAGGAGGTTTTCGGCGGTTCCGAAGGCGCAGGGGAGGGCGGCGAGCTCGGCGTCGGAGAGCTCGCTCTCGACCGCGTGGGTATCGGCCGCCGGGGCGCAGACGAAATCGGCGAAGGCACCATCCCGTTCCGAGCCGAGCCAGGGCGTGAAACGTCCCTGCCGGAGCGAAACGAGACAGCTCTGGACGATGACGCGCTCGCCGATGCGGGCCTGCGTCACGCCCACACCGGTCGCGACGATGCGACCGCAGACATCCGCGCCCTGGATGCGCGGGAAGGCGAGGCCACCGCCCGTCCAGTCGCCGGCTTCGCCGGTCACGCCGCCCTTGCCGCTCGCCTCGTCGGTCCCGGCCGCCTCCGAGCCCGCATACCAGCCGATGCGCGTGTTGATGTCGGTGTTGTTGATGCCCGCCGCCGCGACCCGGATCAGGACCTCGCCGGGCCCGGGGGAGGGCACGGCGACGTCGTCGCGGAACACGAGCTTGTCCGGACCACCATGGCCGACAAGCTGCACCGCCGCCATGGTCCTTGGTGGAACGCTCATGCCAACGCCTCCCCTTGCCGGCCCTGCCGCGGCAGTATGCCCGACCTCAGGCCGTGTCGTCCTGCAGCCGGTCGATGAGCGTCGCCAGCCTTTCGACCAGGGCGTCGATCTCCGCCTGATCGAGGGCGGTCCGGTCGAGGATCACGCCGCCGATCGCCTGGGCCGCCGGCTGCAATTGCCGGCCCTTCTCCGTCAGCGTCACGCTCACCTGCCGCTCATCCTCGCTGCACCGGCTCTTGTCGACGAGACCCGCCGCCTGAAGGCGCTTGATGACCGGGCTCAGCGTGCCCGAATCGAGCATCAGCCTTTCGCCGATGTCACGGACGGATCGTCCGTCCCTCTCCCACAGCGATTGCAGAACGAGGAGCTGCGGATAGCTCAGGCCGAGTTCGTCGAGGAGCGGGCGATAGACGCGCGTGATGGCGTGGGTCGCCGCATAGAGGTTGAAGCACAGAGCCTTGTCGAGGGGCGGTACGCGCGCAGGGGGCATGCCGGCTCCATCATTCGCCCGCCAGATGCAGTCGCATTATCCGGTCGCGGCGCGCAATTCAATCATCCGCTCATCAAAATAAATTGTGCACAATCAAATTGACGTCAATCGAGTGAGCGCTTAACACGACTGCGTTGCCCTGACGGGGTGTCAGCCAAACAATCGAAGGGTTTTCCCATGTTGCTCAATCGTCGCCATGCACTCGCGACCGGCCTTGCCGGCATGGCCGCGCTCGCCCTGCCGCGGGCTGCCGCCGCGCTCGTTCCCGCCAGTGGTCAGCAGGTTCCGGGCGTCTATCGTCGGAAGGTCGGTGACATTGAGGTCACGGCGATTCTCGACGGTTTCGTGCCGCTCAACACGCAGGTGTTCATCGGGGCCGATCCCGCCGAGCTCAAGGCGATCCTCGCGGCCAATGGCCAGACCGAAAACCTCCCAACCGCGGTCAACGCCTTCGTCGTCAACACGCCGAACCGTACCTATCTCGTCGATACCGGCGCGGGCTCGAGCGAAGCCTTCGGCCCGACGCTCGGTCGCCTCGCCGCCAATCTGACGGTTGCCGGCATTGATCCCGCCGGCATCGACGCGGTTCTCCTCACCCATGCCCATGTCGATCACATCGTCGGTCTTCTCGGGCCCGAGGGGCAGGCGCGCTTCCCCAATGCCGAAGTGGTCCTGCACGAGACCGAACAGGCTTTCTGGGCCGATGACGGCAATCTGTCGCGCGCGCCGGACGGCATGAAGCCGCTGTTCGCCGCAGCCCGCGACGCTCTCAAGCCCTATGCCGCGCGGGTCAGGACGGTGAAGGCCGGCGAAGTCGGGCCCGGCATCGTGCTGGAGGAGGCTCCCGGGCACACCCCCGGTCACAGCGTCTTCCGTGTGACGTCCGGTTCCGATCAGCTTCTCCTGATCGGCGACACGATCCACAATGCCGCGATCCACACCCGCCGTCCCCAGACCGGCTTCGCCTTCGACGTCGATCCGGTACAGGCCGCGGCCTCGCGTCGACGGATCTTCGACATGATCTCGGCGGACGGCATGCTCGTCGCCGGCACACATGTCTCCTTCCCCGGGTTCGGCCGTGTCCTTCGGGATGGCGACGCGTTCAAATATGTCGCCGCCGACTGGAGCTACACGCTCTGAGGCGATGTGTTCCGGCGCGGCTTGCCGCCGCGCCGGCGCTTGCCGGCGGTTCGACCGGTCAGTCCCAGCGAATATGGGACGGCCAGACGAAGGTCTCTTCGGGATCAGGACCACTCGGCCCGGCCATCGACAGGGTTCGACGGCGCAGATCGGCCAGAATGGAACTCCGGTCGGGCAGCGTACGCAGCGTCGCGGCATCGACCGGCGAACCGATCGTTGCGCGGACGGTGCGACCCGTCAGGCGGCGAGTCTCGCGGAACAGAAGCGCGATTCGCAGCGCGTAGTGGAGATGGCTCGCGATCTGGAAGAGACGCGAGTTACGGCCGTGAACATAGACCGGTATCGTGGTGACGTCCGGAAGCGTCGCGAGTTTCGCGACGAAAGGCGCCCAGACGCTCTCCAGAGCCGGACCACTGAAGGGCTTTTGTGCCGTCGACACGCTGCCTGAGGGAAAGACGACGAGCGCATGCCCGTCGCGCAACCAGTCGACGGCCCGGCGGCGGGTGTCGAGCGTGGTCTGGCGCGCCGCTTCCGTCCCCCCGAAATCGACGGGGAGAATGTAGTCCTGAAGCTCCGGCGGCTGGCACAGCAGGCTGTGGGTCATGATCCGCACGTCACGCCGCAGGCTCGTCGCGATGTAACCCATCAAGAGCCCGTCGACGACGCCGAAGGGATGGTTGGCGATCAGTAGGAGCGGCCCCTCGCGCGGGATCGTCGACCAGGCCGCCTCGTCGATCTCAAGACGGATGCGCAGCAGACGAAGTCCGGCGGCAAACAGTGTTTCGCCAGCTTTGTCCTCGGCCGCCCAGCGTCGATAGAGCCGTGCGAGGCGGGGCTGCCCGCTGATGAACTCGATGGCGCGGATCACGGAGCGGGTGAGAAACGGGTGCTCCGGCCGCGAATAGGAAAAGCGGACGCCGGCGCGCGAGGGCTCTGCGTCGCTCTGGGGGTCGTCGATGAAGCCCATCGAGATGTCGACCATGCCCCGCTCCCAGCACCATATGACCGTTTCATGCATGTGCCGTGCTTGCATGACAGGCGCATGAAGGCGGCTGCGGGGAAGTTTGGAGCGTGGCGTCCCGCGATGATCGATGGGTGCGTCTTCAGCAATCTGTCAGCTTGGGATGGTTAACTCTTCGTAAGCGTTGATGCGTAACGGCTGAGTCGCGGCGAGAGATGCCCTCGCTGGTCCGCCCGGAGCGGGCGCCCCGATCAGCCACGAGCATCCGAGAGCGGCAAGGGAAAACGATGCAGGCTGAACCGACCTGTCCGGAACGCAAGGGCGCGAGCAAGAGTCGAAGCGCCGGCCGTCGACGGGCCCTGGCCCCATGACGATCACGGCGGATCAGCCTTCCAAGGCCGGGCGACCCGCGCCGTCGCGCCCATCCGAGGTCGCCGCCGCGATGCGCCGACGCTGGCGCGACTATCTCGGCGTCGGCATTTTTTCGGCGGCCGTCAGCCTGCTCATGCTGACCGGCTCACTCTACATGCTGCAGGTCTATGACCGGGTTCTCGTCAGCCACAGCGTCGACACGCTGATCGGGCTGTCGCTGATCGCGCTCGTCGCCTTCGTCCTGCAGGGATTTCTCGACACGCTGCGCGCCCGCATGCTGGCGCGGATTGGCGCGGATTTCTCGCAGGAACTCGCCCCGCGCGTCTTCGACATCGCGGCCCGGCTGCCGCTCGCGGCCGGCGCGGCGGCCGAACGCGTCGATCCGGTGCGCGAACTCGACAGCGTTCGCCTGTTCCTGTCCGGTTTCGGGCCGACGGCGCTGTTCGACATCCCGTTCATGCCGCTGTTCTTCGTTGCGACCTTTCTTCTCCATCCGCTCCTCGGCATGATGGTGATTGGCGGCGGCGTGGTGCTGATCGGCTTGACGCTTGCCGCCGATTGGCGGGCGCGTGGACCCTCCTGGGCGCTTGCCCAGAGCAACCAGCAGCGCAATCGCGTGATGGACACGACCCGCCGTCACATTGAGGCGATCGAGGCCATGGGTATGCGCGCGGCCCTGCGCGACCGCTGGCTGACGCAGGAAGGCGCCAGCCGCCGCGATGGCGTCGTGGTGGCCGACGCCTCGGGCGGCATCGGTGCCTTCGCAAAAGTGTTCCGGCTGATGCTGCAGTCCGCCATTCTGGGGACCGGCGCCTACCTCGCCATGGAGCAGCAGCTCTCGCCCGGCGGCATGATCGCCGCCTCCATCATGGCGGCGCGGGCGCTCGCGCCGGTCGAGACCGCACTCGCCAATTGGCGCGGCTTTCTGCAGGCGCGACAGGGCTACGCCGTGCTGAGCCGGCTGTTTCAGCAGTTTCCGCCCGAGGGTCGGCGTCTCCGTCTGCCGGTCCCGAAGGCAGGACTCGTCCTCGACGACGCGACGGTCGCAGCTCCTGGATCCGCGACCCCGATCATCCAGAATGCGAGCCTGAGCGTCATGGCCGGACAGGCACTCGCCGTGATCGGCCCGAGCGCCTCCGGCAAGTCGACCCTCGCGCGTGCCCTCGTCGGCGTCTGGCCGGTGACGCGGGGTACCATCCGCCTCGACGGTGCCGAGCTGCAGCACTGGGATCGACGCGACCTCGGCCGTCATGTCGGCTATCTGCCGCAGGATGTCGGCCTGTTCGACGCGACGGTCGCCGAGATCATCGCCCGCTTCGACTCTGAGGCGACGCCCGAAACCATCGTGGCGGCCGCCAAGGCCGCGGGCGCGCACGACATGATCCTGTCGCTGCCGGATGGCTACGAGACCCGGCTCGGCGATGGAGGAACCGCGGTCTCGGGTGGTCAGCGCCAGCGTCTCGCGCTCGCGCGCGCGCTCTATCGCGACCCCTTCCTCGTCATTCTCGACGAGCCGAACTCGAACCTCGACAGCGACGGTGATGTCGCCCTGAACGCTGCGATCCAGTCGGTGCGGGCGCGCGGCGGCATCGTGGTGATGATCACCCATCGCCCCTCCGCGCTGACCCATGTCGATCTCGTCGCGTTGATGGCGCAAGGTCGCATCCAGTCCTTCGGCGCACGCGACGAGGTGCTGCGCCAGTTGCAGCGTCCCGCCGCCGCAGCGCGCGTCACGCCGCTGCGTGCCGCGGGCGGGGCGGAGCGGGCATGATCGCCCGCAAGTCATCCCCCGTCGCTGCGAGGGCGCCGGCGCCGCGGATGCACTACGCCGCCTCGCTGTCGCGCCATCTGTGGACGGGGCTTGCCGCGATCGGCCTGTTCTTCGGCGGCTTCATCGTCTGGGCGGTCTTCGGCAGCTATGCGGGCGCCGTCATCGCGCCGGGTCGCCTGGTGGTCGAGAGCAATCTCCAGCAGATCCAGCACCCGTCCGGCGGCGTCGTCGCGACCATCGCCGTCAAGGATGGCGACCGCGTCGCCCGTGGCGATCTCCTGATCCGTCTCGACGACACGGTGACCCGCTCGAACCTCGCGATCCTCACCGGGCAGATCGACCAGATGGCGGCGAGGGCCGGGCGGCTGCAGGCGGAGCAGTTCGGCAACGAGACCATGACCGTCTCGCCGCTGCTCGCACCCCGCATCGACGATCCGGCCGTCAAGCAGGCGATCGGCGCCGAGATGCGGCTCCTGTCGGCCCGCAACGAGGCGGCGCGCTCGCAGAAACTGCAGTTGCGCGAGCGGATCGACCAGACGCGCGAGGAAATCGCCGGTCTCGAGGCGCAGATCGCCGCCAAGACGGCGGAGGCCGAGATCATCCGGCCGGAGCTCGAAGGCATCCGCAAGCTCTACGCCAAGAACCTCGTGCAGGTGACCAAGGTCAACGCCCTGCAGCGCGAGGCGGTGCAACTCGATGGCACGATCGGCCAGCTGCGCGCGGCGGTGGCGCAGGCGCGCGGCCAGATCGCCGAGATGGAGCAGCAGATCCTGTCGGTCGATGCCAGCCGGGTGGCGGACGCCATGCGCGAACTGCGCGAGACCGATGCCCACATCAACGAGCTCGACGAACGGCGCGCCTCGGCGCTCGATCTCCTCGCGCGCGTCGAGATCCGCGCCCCCCATGCGGGCATCGTCCATGATCTGCGGGTGCGCACCATCGGCGGCGTGATCGGTCCGGGCGAGAAGCTGATGACGATCGTGCCGGACGCCGATGGCCTCGCGATCGAGGCGCGGGTCCAGCCGGGAGACATCGACACGGTGCGGGAGGGGCAGGACGTCGAGGTCCGTCTCTCCGGTCTTAACCGGGTCACGACCCCTGAGCTTCACGGCACGGTCCGGCGCGTCGGCGCCGAACTCATCGCGGATGAAGCGACGCGCCAGCTCTTCTACCAGATCCGCGTCGAGCTGAAGCCGGGAGAGGTCGAGCGGCTCGGACACAATGTCCGGCTCGTCCCCGGCATGCCGGCCGAGGTTTTCGTCGCGACGACACAGCACACCTTTGCCAGCTACATGATGAAGCCGATCCTCGATCGCTTCGCCCGCAGTTTCCGCGAGGAGTGAGGCACGCCTGAGCGTATCGATGCCGTGCGTCTCGGCACAGAGGTGGGCGAGTGGTCCGGGCAAGCAGGGTCAAAATCTGCCGGGATCCGCCATGCACCCTCGTCTCCTCCTCGCCGCCGCCCTCGCCCTCCTCCTCGGCACCGTGCCCGGTTCGGCGACCGAATTCTGCCATCTGCGCGAGACCGCCGACGGTTTCGTGGCGCTGCGGGCCGGCCCGAGCAAGGCGGCAAAGCTGATCGCCCGGATGAAGCCCGAGGACGAGGTCATGCCCGGCCTCGAAACGAGTGGACCCTGGCTCTCGGTCACCTGGTGGCCCGGCCTCAGCCGGCTCGAGGAGCGAGGCTTGGACCGCGGGGTCAAAGGCTGGGTGCACGGTTCCCTGATCGACGACATGTGCGGGTGAGGCATCGGTCCGCCGCGACGCGTCACCCGTTCACGGTGCGGATCGCGGCGGCAGCGTCGTGTCGATCTGCGCCAGCATCATCGTGAAGAACGGGTTCCAGGTCATTCGGTTGAACTGGTCGAGCCCGATCACGAGCACGCCGAACTCACCAAGCGTCGACAGGGCGCCGAGGTGAATGCCGACCCGGTCCGCCGGATCCGGTCGGCGGCCATAGAGCCCGTCCGTCTCAGGAAAGGGCAGCGCGACATGCGAGAGCGAGAAAACGTCGCGCGGATAGGTCACGCCGAGCGGCCGGATTTCCTCGACCGAGGCACCGGCGGCGGTGTCGCGCACCACGACGGTGGGGTCGTTCGGTGCCGCGTTGGTGACGACGAGGGTACGATAGGCGCGGGGCGGGGCCGGCAGCAGGCGGTCCAGGATGGTGTCCTTGGTCGGTCGGAACAAGGGTCCGACCTGCGCCGCCCGGTTCAGGTCGAACAGCACCAGTTCGCTGCCGTTCGGCGGCAGGCGTTCGTAGAAACTGCGGATCACGGCCTGGGTGCTCACCGTATGGTCGACGATCGACTGGAAGGTGAGGATCGGCGGCAGCCGCGAAAGGGCGCCGGATGCCGACAGGCGGGTCATCCTCGCCTGCATCGCGACCGTCAGGGCATGGGCCTGCACCGCCGCGTTCACGGGGAAGGAGTTGTACTTGTAGGGGTTGTATTCCGGCAGCGTCGAGAACCAGGCGGCGCGCAGGAAGGACGGGAAGACCGACGGCCAGCCGGCGATACCGGCAAAGCGCGCGAATTCCGTGATGCCGAGCATCGGCGACAGAAGGACCACTTGCGTCGGGCGCGCCAGTCCCTCCGTCTCGAGGCTCGACAGCGTGTAGTCGACGGCGAGCGCGCCGCCATTCGAATAGCCGACGAGATGCAGCGGCTTGCCGGGGCCGGCAAGCCTCACCGCCTCGCGGACGGCGAGCCGCACGGCCGCCGCCCAGCTCTGCCAGGTCGCGTCAGTCAGCCCCGCCGGCACCGTGCCGTGACCCGGCACCCGCAGGAGCACTGCGACAAAGCCACGGGTCCGATAATGTTCGGCGAGATGGCGATGACTGTAGGGTGCGTCGGTGAGACCGTGGATGAAGACCGCAGCGCCGACCGGAGCACCCTCCGGCATCAGAATGGCGGACCGGTTCCAGTCCTTCGTCTGGCCGGCGTTGTGGATGGGGCTGCCAGCGTAGTAGCGGTTCTCCGGTGTCTGAAACTCCGGCTCGAGCGCGTCGGTGACATTGGCACGGACGTCCGCGAAGATGCGCGTCTCCGCCGCCATCCAGTCGGCCCAGCTTGCCCGGTCGATCGCATCCGCGTCGAGTTCCTCCGGAACGAACAGGTGCCATGGCGCGAGGGGTGGTCCGGTGACCGCGTCGAAGACACGGACGCCGAAGACGCCGACGAGCACGAGGATGATGGCCGCGGCGAAATAGTACACGACCCGGTAGCCGAGACGCGTCAGGGCGGCAGACAGGCGGCGCAGCAGGCTCGGCTTCATCACATCCCTCTAACACTGGGGCTTCCGCGCGGATCGCGCGCCGGCACCCGGCCGGTGCGCCGTCGGCGCCCGCCGCCGCCCCGCAACGGAACACGAAGCCGGGTCAATCGGCAACCGGCGCGAGCGTGTGGCTGCGGCTTGACGCACCCGCGCAGACGCGATCCTCTCACGATCGGACACGGGGGACGACCATGAGCTGGACGGATCGATTCTCGCTTGCGGGAAAGCGCGCGCTGGTGACCGGGGCCGCGGGAGGCATCGGCAGCCAGATCTGCTCGGTGCTGGCCGACGCCGGCGCCGACATTGCCGGGCTCGACCGCGACGAGGCGGGTCTCGATGCGACCGGCGCGGTCGTCGCCCGGCATGGCCGGCGCTACGTCAGCGCCGTGGCCGATCTCGCGGACGCCGCCGATACGGTGCGCGCGGCGAAGGCCTGCCTCGACGCCTTCGGGACGATCGACATTCTCGTCAACAATGCCGGCATCGCCATCATCGAGCCGGTGCTCGAGACCAGCATCGCCAATTGGGACCTGACGATGGCGATCAATCTGCGCGCGCCCTTCCTGATCGCGCAGGTGCTGGCACCAGCCATGATCGCGCAGAAATCGGGCAAGATCATCAACATCTCCTCGCAGGCCGGCGTCATCGCCATCGAGGGCCACGCCTCCTACTCCGCCTCGAAAGGCGGCCTCAATCTCCTTACCAAGGTGATGATGAGCGAGTGGGCCCGTCACAACGTGCAGGTCAATGCGGTCTGCCCAACGATCATTCTCACGCCACTCGGCGAGAAGGTCTGGGGCGACCCGGCCAAGGGCAAGCCGATGCTCGACCGCACGCCTCTGGGGAGATTCGGCAAGCCGATCGAGGTCGCGGACCTCGTCCTGTTCCTCTCCTCGCCAGCCTCCGACCTGATCAACGGCGAATGTGTGCTGATCGACGCGGGCTTCACCTCGATCTGAGGTGTTCGCTCGCCATTGCGGTACCAGCGCGGCGTTCTACGCCTTGCCAAGGTGATTTGACCGGCCCACACTCGCGATGGTTCGCCGATGGCGGACCCACAATCCGGGAGAATCCCATGCGCTTCCTGTCGCTCGCCGTCGCAGCCCTCGCCGCCTCCTTCGCCCTGTCCTCGCCAGCGGAAGCGCGGCGCGGCCTCAATGTCGGCATTCTGCGCTGTGTGGTCGAACCGACCATGGGCTTGCTGATCGGCTCCTCGACAGCCGTCAACTGCCGGTTCGAGCCGTCGGGGGGCGGGCGCACCGGCTCCTTCACCGGGCGCGTCGTCACGGTGGGACTCAGCATCGGCTTCACCTCGCGCACGAATGTGAGCTGGCTCGTGATCGCACCCGGCAAGGTGAAGCCCCAGGCGATCGAAGGCGATTATGTCGGCGCCTCCGCCAATGCGTCGGTCATCCTCGGGCTTGGCGCCAATGCGCTCGTCGGTGGCTTCCAGGATTCGATCGGTCTGCAGCCCCTCAGCGTCCAGGCCCAGACCGGCCTGAACTTCGCACTCGGCGCGACGAGCCTGAGCCTGCGCTACACGGGGCGGTGACTCTGGCATAATGCGCTGGAGCCGTCTTGACGACGTGCCGCCATCGCAGCCTGCAGACGCCAGCGAACGGGGCAGGAGGCAGACGTGAGCGGGCCCGCTGCGTCAAAGGCCGGGAGGCCAGCGCTCGCGCTGGCCAGACGACTGGTTCGTGCCCCCTTCGTGCTGCGTGCGGTCGTCCGCGACAGGCTGGTGGAACGCCAGTGCGAACATGATCTCGCGATCTGCGCGATTTTCCGCGAGGAAGCGCCCTTCCTGTCGGAATGGATCGATTTCCATCGCGGTGTCGGCGTCAGTCATTTCTTCCTCTACAATAACTTCTCGACCGACGGCTATGAGGCGGTGCTCGCGCCGTACGTTACGGCAGGCTGCGTCACGGTAAAGAACTGGCCGGTTCCTGTCGGGCAGCTCTCGGCTTATGCCGACTGCATCAGGACATCGTGGCGGCGTGCCCGTTGGATCGCCCTGATCGACATAGACGAGTTCCTGTTCTCGCCGACCACCATCGATATCCGCCCGATCCTGCGGCGCTATGTCGACAATCCGGGCCTTGCCGTTTGGCAGGCCTTCTATGGTTCTTCGGGACACCAACGGCAACCCGAGGGGTCGATCCTCGAGGCCTATACGCAGCGTGGCCCCCTTTCCGTGACGACCGTCAAATCGATCATCAATCCTCGGCGGGTCTACAAGCCCGGTATTCACGTCTCAAAGTATTGGTCGGGCGACGCGCTGGACACGCAGCACCGAACGATCGTGCAAGGCCTTTCGCCCGTTCTCGATCTTCTGCGGATCAACCATTACTGGTCGCGCTCGATCGAGGATCTGGAGACGAAGATCAGTCGGGGTGATGCGTCGACGAGCGCCGCGCGTGATCGCGATTGGCACCTTGCCTACGAGGCGAGACTGAACGCGGAAAGCGACGCGAGCATTCTGCCGATAGCCCGGGCCATCCGCGCCGGTCGTGGCGTCTCCGGATCGAACGCGCCGGTCACGGCTGCCCCCGCGTGATCGCAAGCGCCTCGCTGACCATGTGGCGGGCGATGGCCACGGGTGTGTGGTGCTCCAGAACGTGTCGCCTTGCCGCCTCCGCCATATGGGCAAGGCGCGGTTTGTCGGCGAGCGCGGCGCGAACGACGCGCGACAGGGCGCCCGGCTCGACGTCGTAGTGCAGCACGTGAACGCCGTCCTCGAGCGGTCGATGGCGCTCGATCGTCGGGCGGTTCTGCACGGCGACACTGCCGCAGAGCGCTGCCTCATAGGTGCGGAAGCAGTCCCAGCCGAGACCCTCCGGCGACCAGACGAGATGAGCGCTCGCACAGCGCCGCAGGAACTCGCCGCGCGGCAGGGGCGCCTCGGGAATGTCGATGCGCAGACCGGTCTCGCGCAAGGCCGAGAGCTCGGCGATCCCCCGCGCCCGCACCGTCGAGGAGGCGTGGACCTGTCCGGCAAAGAACACGTCGGCGGTCTTCTGCGACGCCGGCACTGGCACGGCGTCCGGGTGGTCGAGTGTGCCGAAGGGGAGACCAAGCGCGATCGGTCGAAACTTGTCGATACGCTCCCGGTGTCGTTCCACGGTACGGTAGCGCGGTGTCGGCACACGCCCCGACGGTCCGCCCATGAACAGCTGCCAGCGGTCGACCGGAAGTTCGCGCTTGAAATAGACGCGGGCCCGGTCAAGCAGCGGCAGCGTGTGGCGGGCGATCAGCGGCGCATCACCGCTGTCCCAGACCGCGACGGGAATGTCGGACGCGAGCCGCACGAGCAGCTGTGCCCATCCGCGCGACAGAGCCGGGCGACCGCGCAGCGTCGAGCGGCGGAACAGCGCGCGCGACAGCCCGTCGAGCGACAGCGGCGATGAGGGTGCCGGCTGTACCACGATGAGATCGGATTCCTGGCTGCGCAGAAGCCGCAGGAGCCGGGGCAGGGCGGCGAGCGTGACGTGGCGATCGCCGGGCGCGAGGTCGCCGGGCCGGTCTGGAAAGGTTGAGAAAAACGTCGTCGTCGCCGGGAAGGCATGTCGGATCAGCGGCACCTCGCCGATCTCGATGATGCGGGGCTCAGCCATTCATCCTCCCGGGGGCACCTGGCGAGCCATCCACCGCCAAAACGCCCGATCGACCGGTGGTGATGGGTTCGGTGTGGTGTCCGACGGCGCCGTGTCCTACCACAGACAGGTCAAGCAGGACGGGTCAAGCTCTGATGGGCACGCTGCGGAACCTGATCGCCATCGGTGTCCCGTCCTGGTTTCGCCGCCTCGGTCCTGGCCTCATCACCGGCGCGGCGGATGATGATCCGGGCGGCATCGCCACCCATTCCCAGGTCGGCGCGGCCTTCGGCTTCGATCTCCTGTGGACCATTCTCCTCACCCTGCCCCTGATGAGCGCGATCCAGTCGATCTGCGCCCGCATCGGCCGCGTGACCGGCGAGGGCCTTGCCGCGAACATGACGCGCGTCCTGCCGCGGCCGGTCGTCGGGGGCGTCGTGTGCCTCCTCATCGTCGCGAACGTCGTGAACATCGGTGCCGATCTCGCCGCGATGGGCGCGGCGGCGGAACTCGTGATCGGTTGGGGTGGGACGGTATTTGCCGTGCTCTTTGCGGCGATCTCGCTGTTCCTGCAGGTCTTCATCCCCTATCACCGCTACGTCCATGTCCTGAAATGGCTGACGCTCAGTCTGCTCGCCTATGTCGGTGTCGTCTTCTCGGTCACGATCGACTGGGATGCGGTCATCGCCGGTATTGTCCACCCCCGGATCGCCGCCTCGCGCGAGATGCTGATCGCCGTCGTCGCGGTCTTCGGCACGACGATCAGCCCCTATCTGTTCTTCTGGCAGAGCGCCGAGGAGGTCGAGGAGGAGCAGCTTGCGGGCGAGGGGCCCTTGCTCGACCAACCGGATAAGGCGGAGGCGGAGCTCAGCCGAATTGCCTGGGACACGATCGTCGGAATGGGATTCTCGAGCCTGATCTCGTTCTTCATCGTGCTCACCACGGCCGTTACCCTGCATCAGGCGGGGATCAGCGACATCGCGACCTCGGCCGACGCGGCGCGGGCCCTGCGGCCGATCGCCGGCGATTTCGCGTTTTTTCTGTTCAGTCTCGGCATCATCGGGACCGGTCTCCTGGCGCTCCCCGTGCTTGCGGGATCGGCGGCCTATGCGGTCGGGGAACTTCGCGGCTGGCGGATCGGGCTCGAGCAGAAGCCAGAGAACGCGAAAGCCTTTTACGGCGTGATCGCCGCCTGTTTCGCAACCGGCCTCCTCATGCTGTTCCTGCCGATCGATCCGATAAGGGCCCTGTTCTGGAGCGCGGTGCTCAACGGCGTGATCGCCGTGCCGCTGATGGTGGCGACCATGCTCGTCGTCTCCAGCCGCGCCCACCTCGGCCCCTTCGTCGCGCCGCTCGCCCTGCGCATGATCGGGTGGGCCGCGACCGGTGTCATGGGCCTGGCGGTCGTCGGCATGATGGTCCTCTCCGTTTGACGCCACGCCCGGTGACAGTCTGTCGACGACGGACCGAAGGATTGGTGAGTGCCGGCAGGTCACCATAAGGACTAATACGTATGAATCGACATGCGGTGTATGTTGTTTGGTCGAGAGAGTCTCGGTTCGGCGGCTTTGTCGACCAGGTGGTGACGAGGTCCTTCGCCTGAAAGACAATGAGAAGGCTCAAAAACTCAACAGAACAACTGTATTCGATGGCACATGATCTAGCAATAGTGACAGAAAGCTCCGCAGTTAGATCGATCATGCAGATAAAGGTATTCAAAAACCTCTTTCAATCATGTAAAAAATACCAAAAACTGGCACCTGTTTACCATTTTTTTCTTGGTATTGCCCAAAATGATGGATGTCGGTGTTTTCCGGGGCGTTGTTCATGTCATCAATGATTGTCTCCCGTACTCTCGTGTTCTGTTCCATTTTGATCAGCGCGACGGCGTCTGTCGCCGTCGCAGCCGACGCCGCCCTGCGCGACTTCGTGCGGCCGAAGGAAATCCCCTTCCCGGCGGACAATCCCTACACGCCCGAAAAGGCTGCGCTCGGCAAGGCGCTCTATTTCGAGACCAGGCTGTCGGGTGCGCAGAACATGAACTGCGCTTCGTGTCACAATCCTTCTTTCGGCTGGGAAGCGCCGACGAAAACGCCGGTTGGGGCCGGGGATGTCAGTCTCGGCCGGCAGGCGCCGACGATCTTGAACATCGCCTGGGTCCACCCTCTGTTTTGGGACGGCCGTGCTGCGACCGCCGAAGAACAGGCGATTGGTCCGATCCAGGCACCGGCCGAGATGAACCTCGCGCTCGACGAGGCCGTCGCGCGATTGAAAGCCATTCCGGCTTATGACGCGTGGTTCACCCGCGTCTTCCCGCAGGACGGTGTCACCGGCGATACCATCGCCAAGGCGATCGCGACCTTCGAGCGGACCGTGGTCGCAAGCCATGCACCCTTCCCTTCGACGAATGGGTCGAGGGCAACGGCAGTGCCGTTTCGGATGCCGCTAAGCGCGGATTCGGGCTTTTCGTCGGCAAGGCCGGCTGCTCGGGCTGCCACAGCGGCTGGAACTTCACCGACAACGCCTTCCACGATATTGGTGCGACGACGACCGATCTCGGCCGTGGCGCCATCGAGAAGGACAATGTCCTCGCCCAATACGCCTTCAAGACGCCGAGCCTGCGCGATGTGGCGCAGCGAGCACCCTATCTTCACGACGGCTCGCTGGCGACGCTCAGGGCCGTTATGGACCATTATGTCGTCGGCGGCATCCAGCGGCCGTCGCTGTCGCCGCGCATGGCGCCGGTGGCGCTGTCGGACGGTGAAATCGACGACATCATCGCCTTCATGGTCTCGTTGACGGGCAAGCGCCAGGTCGTCGCGCTGCCGGTTCTCCCCAACTGATCGAGAGGACTGGTCCCCATGTCGATCCTCAAGCGTATCCTTTTGTCTTTCACCGTCATCCTCGCTCTCGGCGTTGGCCAGGGCGTCTGGAGCCTGTGGAGCCTCGCGAGCGTCACCGACACCATGGAAGTGGCGGCCTTCAAGCCGCTGACCCAGGTCGATGCGGCGCGATCAGCGGCGGGCCTCTTCGCCGATGCCCTGCGTCGCCTCGACGACGTCACCGCCGCGATCCAGTTCACTGATGCGCAGGCCAATCTCGCGGCCTTCCGCGACAAGGCCGACACCATCGCCGCCGAGCTCGACCGTCTGGCGAGCGTTGCAACGACGCCGGAGGAGAGCGAGCGCGTCGGCGACGCGCGTGCCGCCTTCGCCGAATGGCGCGGCGACGCGATGGTGCTGCTCGGCGAGCGCCCGGCGACGGCGATCGTCGCCCCGCATGTCATGGCGGCGCGCAGCCGCCGGCTCAGCGACAACCTCGCGGCGCTGGTCGACCAGTCGCTGAAGGCGGCCGCGATCGCCCGTGCGAGGATCGAGAGAGACACGCAGTCCGCCCGGACGTCGACGCTGCTCTCCGTCGGCGCCCTGACACTGCTCGGTCTCGTGCTGGCGGTCGCCTCCGCCATTTCGATCACGCGGCCCATGGCTCGGCTCGAAGGGCAGATGGGCGCCGTCGCGGCCGGTCGGCTCGACACGGTCATCGACGGCGAGGCGCGACGCGACGAAATCGGGTCCATGGCGCGCGCGGTGGCGTTCTTCCGCGGCAAGGCGGCGGAGGCGCTCGAAGCCGAGCAGGAAGCGGCCCGGGCCCGCGAGACCGCGGCGGGTGATCGCAGCCGTCTGATGCAGACGGTCGCGGGCCGCTTCGAGGAGCGCGTCGCCGGTCTGATCGCCGATCTCGACGAAACGATCCGCCGCCTCGGCAGGGACGCCGACAGCATGGCGACCTCGGCGAACGGGGCCCGCAGCGAGGTCGAGGGGGCGAACTCCCTCGCCGCGACCACCCGCCTGAACGTCAACGCCGTGGCCTCGGCCGCCGTCGAGATGGCCGCCTCGGCCCGCGAGATCTCCGGCCGTTCCTCGACGTCGCGCCATCTGGTCGAGCGCGCCGGCAAGATCGTACGGGAGTCGGATGGCACCATCCGTGCTCTCGCCGGAACCTCCGAGAAGATCAGCGACATGGCGGTTCTGATCGGCACCATCGCGGAACAGACCAATCTTCTTGCCCTCAACGCCACGATCGAGGCGGCGCGGGCGGGCGATGCCGGCAAGGGTTTTGCGGTCGTCGCCGCCGAGGTGAAGACGCTCGCCGACCAGACCCGTCGCGCCACCGACAGCATCGGCCTCAGCGTCGCCCAGGTGCGATCGGCCTCCAACGAGGTCGTCTCGGTCATCGGCGAGATCCGCAGCGTCATGGAGACGATCGGCGGCGCGACCAGCGAGATCGAGGGTGCCATGGGCGAACAGCTCGGTGCCACGAACGAGATCGCGCGCAACATGGAGGTGGCGTCCGGCGGCACCGCGCAGGTGGCCCAGACGCTCGCGACCGTCGCCGGCACCTTCGATACGGTCTCGGCCCAATCCGAACAGATCAGCACGGCGCTTCTTCAGGCGCAGGCGACCGTGGTCGGCCTGCGCCAGGAGGCGACGGGCTTCCTCGCCTCGATCCGCGCGGCCTGATCTGCCGCGCGCCGCGGCCGTCAGACTGTGATCTGCTGGCCAACCTCGACGACGCGGTCGGTCGGCAGGCGGAAATAGCTCGAGGCGTCGTCGGCGTTGCGCGACAGGAAGATGAAGAGATAGTCCTGCCACAACGGCATGCCGGTCGCGGCCGAGGCCCGGATCGACCGCCGCGACAGGAAGAACGACGTCGACATGATGTCGTATTTCCAACCCTTCTTGCGGCAAAGGGCGAGCGCCTTCGGCAGGTTGGGGGTCTCCATATAGCCGAACCGCACCGTCACGCGCAGGAAGCGCGGCGACAACTCCTCGATGCTGACTTTCTGATCGTCCGACAAGCGGGGCTCATCGGCGCTCTGCACCGTCAGAATGACGTTGTGGCGGTGCAGGATCTTGTAGTGCTTGAGGCTGTGCAGCAGCGCCGTCGGCGCCGATTCCCGGTCGGCGGTGAGGAACACCGCGGTGCCCTCGATCTCATGGGGCGCGTGTTCATCCATCTGGCGGACGAGATCGAGCAGCGGCACTTCGGACCTGCGCGTCTTGTCGAAGAGAAACTGCGAGCCGCGGCGCCAGGTCAGCATGACGATCATGATCGCCGCAGCAAGCGCGAGCGGCATCCAGCCGCCCTCGTGGATCTTCAGGAGATTGGCGGAGAGGAAGATCAGCTCGATGACGAGGAACGGCATCATGACGAGGCAGGTGAGACCGATCGACCAGTTCCAGACCTTGCGCATCACGATGAAGGCCATGATCGCCGTGATCACCATGGTGCCGGTGACGGCGATGCCATAGGCGGAGGCGAGCGCGGTGGAGTTCCCGAAGGCGACGACGAGCACGAGAACACCGACGAGCAGCATGACGTTGATCTGCGGCACATAGATCTGGCCGGAATGATCATCCGAGGTGTGCAGCACCCGCAGCCGCGGCAGGAGGCCAAGTTGCACCGCCTGGCGGGACAGCGAGAAGGCACCGGTGATGACCGCCTGGCTCGCGATCACGGTCGCGGCGGTCGCAAGCAGCACCATGGGCAGCATCGCCCAGGAGGGGACGAGCAGAAAGAAGGGGTTTTCAAGCGCCGCCGGATTGGCCAGAACCAGCGCGCCCTGACCGAGATAGTTCAGGGCAAGGCAGGGCAGCACCAGGCCTACCCAGGCAAACTGGATCGGTCGCCGCCCGAAATGGCCGAGATCGGCATAGAGCGCCTCCGCCCCCGTCACCGCGAGGAAGACGGCGCCGAGCGCCCACAGACCGAGCATGCCCTCCGTGGAGAGGAAGAGGACGGCGTAATACGGATTGAAGGCCGCAAAAATCCCCGGATCATCGCCGATATGCGACAGGCCCGCCGCTGCCATGCTGAGGAAGAACAGGGCGGTGATCGGCCCGAACCAGTTGGCAACGGCGGCCGTACCGCGACTCTGCACCAGGAAGAGCCCGCACAGGATCACGACCGTGATCGGCACCGTCCACTCCGCAAAGGCGGGCGTGACGAGTTTCAGGCCCTCGACCGCCGACAGGACCGAGATCGCCGGCGTGATGATCGCATCACCATAAAACAGCGCCGCTCCGGCGATGCCGAGCACGGCGATCAGGGCAGAGCGGCCGAGCGCTTTTTGACTCAGCGCCATGAGCGTCAGCGTCCCGCCCTCGCCGCGATTGTCCATGCGCAGGAGGATGAGCACGTATTTGAGCGTGACGATCAGGATCAGCGCCCACAGGATCAGCGAGATGACCCCGAGCACCATCTCGCGCGTGAAGACACCGGTATGCCCGCTGGCAGCGGAGAGCGCTTCCCTGAAGGCATAGAGCGGGCTCGTGCCGATATCGCCGTAGACGACACCGACCGAGCCGAGCGCGAGCGACCAAAGACCGGCCTTCGAGCCCGGCGCGCCGTGCGGGGCGGCATCCTTGCCCGTGTCGACACCTGAAGCATCCTGCATCGGAGAGATCCGTCGCCCGCCGGCACCCGAGGCGCCGTCGACACCTATATAGGATCCAGGCAACGAGGGACAAACCTGGACTGGACCAGCGAGGGTGCCGCGGTCGCATCCCGCCGCAGGACGATCGCGGCGTCGATCTGGTCTGGCGCCGCATGACGGGCTACGCTTCGTGCACGATCATCCCGCCGGACATGTGCATCGATGAGCGATCCGACCCGAGACGATGCTGCCGCCATCGCCTTCGGCAAGGCCTGGGCCGAGGCCTGGAACCGTCGCGACCTCGAGGCCGTCCTGTCGCATTTTGACGATGACGCGATCTTCACTTCACCAGTCGCCCGGCGGATCGGCTTTACCGATGACGGCATCGTTCGTGGGAAGCACGCCCTGCGCCGTTATTGGCGGCAGGCTCTCGACAACAATCCGACGCTTCATTTTGAGGTGACGGCGGTCTATCGCGGCATCGGATCGCTGACGATCGCGTTTCGCACCCAGTCTGACATCAGGCGCGTTGAGGTTCTGATTTTCTCCGACGGCAGGGTTACATCCGGCTATGCGCTCTTCCTCGCCGATCACAAGGGCAGTGGTCGCTGAGGGCGTCGGCGCCGCGCCGCTTGCTTGGTGAACGAAGGCGCCCTGCCCAAATGAGCGGCTGCATCGATCGTCGAAAAAACGCTTGCGAGAACGGATCGCGCTGCAACCACTCTCCTACCCGGCCGGTGGCCAGTCGGCCACCCGTGGAGTGCCAGCGGCGTTTGGAGCCACGGTCGCAAAGCGATCCGCCCGCCAACGCAAACCGCGTTGCGAGCCCGAAGCGGATCAGCTAGAACCACTGCGCTGCACCCGTAGCTCAGCTGGATAGAGCGTTGCCCTCCGAAGGCAAAGGTCACACGTTCGAATCGTGTCGGGTGCGCCAATGATTTCAAATGGTTAGCGCCTAGCAGCGAGCCGTCGTTGAGGCCCGGGTAGCACCAGGGTAGCACGCCGCCTGCCCTAGACGTCGGATTCAACTGCAAAGTGTGAACGACGTCGAATGCTTCGAGCTGGTGAGCCGGCAGCATGGCTTCCCGAGCATGATCCGGGTCGATCAGGGGACGGAGTTCGTCAGCCGGGACCTTGATTGTGGGCCTATCAGAAGCGCGCCATTCTCGACTTCTCCCGGCCTTGCAAGCCCACCGACAACAGCTTCATCGAATCGTTCAACGGCAAGCTCCGGGCAGAGAGTGCTGAACACCCATTGGTTCATGAGCCTTGACGACGCCCGAACAAGAATGGAGGCTTGGCGTAGAGACTACAACGAGATCCGGCCCCACAGCGCGATCGGCAACAAGCCGCCGATAACGCTCATGAATGGCTCCCCGGCTACCCCGCCGGGA
>JBKDKQ010000064.1:0-11356 GCA_046344875.1 Labrys sp. (in: a-proteobacteria)
TGCTCGCTGATGCGAGGCGCGGCGATCGCGCCGTGCCAGACCTCAAGCCCGAACAGATCCGCGAGCAGCTTGCCCTGTCGGTCGACCGCGTGATGAACGAAGGATCGCTTCATGACCGCGATCTGGCGGCGCTCGCCATCAAGCAGGCGCGCGGCGACCTTATCGAGGCTGCCTTCCTCGTGCGCGCCTTCCGCACGACGCTGCCGCGTTTCGGCGCGAGCGAACCGCTCGACACCGCGAAAATGGACCTTCGCCGGCGTATCTCGGCAACCTTCAAGGATCTGCCGGGCGGGCAGGTTCTGGGGCCGACCTTCGACTATACCCACCGCCTCGTCGACTTCATGCTGGCGGCCGGCGTTGATCCCGCCGAGCCTGCCTTGCAGCCCGACGCCAGCCCCGATGCGCATACGCCGCGCGTGACCGACATTCTCGGCGCGGACGATCTGATCGAGCGCAATCCTTTGAGCCCGGACGGCCAGGAGCCCGGCGGTCTCCCCCGCGAGGCGGTCGAGTTTCCGCTTTCGCGCGATCGCCGCCTGCAGGCGCTGGCGCGCGGCGATGAAGGCTTCCTCCTCGCGCTTGGCTATTCAACCCAGCGAGGCTTTGGCCGGTCGCACCCCTTTGCCGGCGAGATCCGCCTCGGCGATGTCGAGATCGAATATGTGCCCGAGGAGCTGGGCTTTGCCGTTCCGCTCGGCGTTGTCACGCTCACCGAGTGCCAGATGGTCAACCAGTTCAAGGGTTCGCAGGCGGAAGCCCCGCGTTTCACCCGCGGCTATGGCCTCGCCTTCGGCCATCAGGAACGCAAGACCATGGCGATGGCACTGGTCGATCGCTCGCTGCGCGCGAGCGAACTGGGTGAGGAGGTCAAGGCCCCGGCCCAGGACGAGGAATTCGTCATCATGCATGCCGACAACATCCAGGCGACCGGCTTCGTCGAACATCTGAAGCTGCCGCACTATGTCGATTTCCAGGCCGAACTCGGCCTTGTTCGCCAGCTCCGGGCCGAGTTTGCCGCCCGTCACGGCGACAACGCCGAACCCCTGAAGGATGCCGCAGAATGACCGACGCCGGCTATAATTTCGCCTATCTCGACGAACAGACGAAGCGGATGATCCGCCGCGCGATCCTCAAGGCGATCGCGATCCCAGGCTATCAGGTGCCGTTCGCCAGCCGCGACATGCCGATGCCCTATGGCTGGGGCACCGGCGGCATTCAGGTCACCGCCTCGATCCTCGGCCCCTCCGACGTGCTGAAGGTGATCGACCAGGGCGCCGACGACACGACCAATGCCGTGTCGATCCGCCAGTTCTTCGCCAAGACCGCCGGCGTTGCGACGACGACCGCCACCGCCGAGGCGACGGTGATCCAGACGCGTCACCGCGTTCCGGAGCGCGCGCTGACGGGCGAGCAGGTGCTCGTCTATCAGGTGCCGATCCCTGAACCGCTGCGCTTTCTCGAGCCGCGCGAGACCGAGACGCGCGTGATGCATGCTCTCGGCGATTATGGCCTCATGCATGTGAAGCTCTACGAGGACATCGCGACGCACGGGCACATTGCCACGACCTATGCCTATCCGGTGAAGGTCGCGGGCCGCTATATCATGGATCCGTCGCCGATCCCGAAGTTCGACAATCCGAAACTCGACCACTGCGCGGCCCTGCAGCTCTTCGGTGCCGGACGCGAGAAGCGGATCTATGCCATCCCGCCGCACACGACGGTGACGTCGCTCGATTTCGAGGACCATCCGTTCGAGCCGACCAAGTTCACGCAGCCCTGCGCGCTGTGCGGAGCGACCGACAGCTATCTCGACGAGGTCATCACCGATGATCGGGGCGGGCGCATGTTCGTGTGCTCCGATACCGACCATTGCGAGGACCGTCGCGCCGAAGGACATCGCGGCACCATGCTCGGCGAGGCACCGGCTGCGATCGCGGGAGCACGGACATGAACAGCCCCCCTCTCCTCATCGCCGACGCTCTGGGCCGCGACTATGGCGGCCGGATCGGCTGCCGCGACGTCTCGTTCGAACTGCACGAGGGCGAGGTTCTCGCCATCGTCGGCGAATCGGGTTCCGGCAAATCGACCCTCCTCAACCTGCTGTCAGGACAGCTCAAGCCCTCCGCCGGCGTGGTGCGCTACCGGATGCGCGATGGCAAGACGCGGGATCTCGGCACGCTCACCGAGGCGGAGCGACGCTTTCTGTTCCGCACGGACTGGGGCTTCGTGCATCAGGACGCGTCTCTGGGCCTGCGCATGGGCGTTTCGGCCGGCGGCAATGTCGGCGAACGACTGATGGCAGTCGGCTGGCGGCACTATGGAAAGATCCGCGCCGAGGCCGAAAGCTGGCTCGATCGCGTGGAGATCGATCCCGAACGGATCGACGAAACCCCGCGCGCCTATTCGGGCGGCATGCGTCAGCGCCTGCAGATCGCCCGCAACCTCGTCACCTCGCCACGCCTCGTCTTCATGGACGAGCCGACGGGCGGCCTCGACGTGTCGGTGCAGGCGCGACTTCTCGATCTGGTGCGGCGCCTCGTCGCCGACCTCGGTCTTGCCGTGATCGTGGTGACCCATGACCTCGCGGTCGCACGCCTTCTGTCGCACCGCGTCATGGTGATGAAGGGTGGCCATGTGATCGAGACCGGGCTGACCGATCAGGTGCTCGATGACCCGCGGGAGCCCTACACCCAGCTCCTCGTCGCCTCGATCCTGCAACCGTGAGCCCGACGATGTCCCCCTCTTCATCCCCCCTGCTCTCGGTCGAGGGCCTGTCGAAGCGCTTCACCATGCATCTTCGCGACGGGCTGGTCATTCCCGTCGTCGACGGCGTGTCGTTTTCGGTCCATGCAGGCGAATGCGTGGTGCTGGGCGGGCCGTCCGGGGCCGGTAAATCGTCGATCCTGAAGATGATCTTCGGCAATTACCGGACCGATGCCGGGTCGATCTGGATTGAGGGTCCGGACGGGCCGGTGGATCTCGCCGCCGCCCAGCCGCGCGAGATCCTCGCGCTGCGGCGCACGACGATCGGTTATGTCAGCCAGTTCCTGCGGGCGATCCCCCGCGTCCCGGCGCTCGAGATCGTCATGGAACCGCTGATGGCACAGGGTGTCGCCGAGACCGAGGCCGCCGATCGCGCAAGGTCGCTGCTGACGGCGCTGAACGTGCCCGAGCGCCTGTGGTCCCTGCCGCCCGCGACCTTCTCCGGCGGCGAGCAGCAGCGTGTGAACATTGCGCGCGGCTTCATCGCGAACCATCCGATGCTGCTGCTCGACGAACCCACAGCTTCGCTCGACAGCCGCAACCGCGAGGCCGTCATCGGCCTCATCGAGGCGAAAAAGCGCGCGGGTACGGCCATCCTCGGCATTTTTCACGATGACGACGTGCGCGAGAAAGTCGCCGACCGGGTCATTGACGTGACGCGTTTCGCGGCGAGAGCGGTCGCGGCATGAGCGGGCAGCCGAAGCTGGGTGTCGAACCGGTCATCGCGCCGACCGCGCGGCTGCGCGAGGTCGAACTCGGGCGCTATGTCGAGATCCACGACCAGGCCCGCATCGAGTATGCGACGATCGGCGACTACTCCTATGTCCAGGAGTATGTGATGATTGCGGACGCAACGATCGAGCGCTTCGTCGCCATCGCCGCCATGGTTCGTATCGGCGCACCGAACCACCCGATCGATCGCGTCGCGCAGCATCGCTTCAGCTATGTGCCGGAATACTACTGGTCTTCCGGGCGGCGCGATGCGTCGTTCTTCGAGGCGAGGCGAGGCGCGCGCACGCTGATCGGCAACGATGTATGGATCGGCCATGGTGCCACCATCCTGCCGGGCGTGACGGTCGGCAACGGCGCGGTCATCGGTGCGGGTGCCGTCGTCACAAAGGATGTGCCAAGCTATGCCATTGTCGTCGGTGTGCCGGGGAAAGTGATTCGCTCGCGCTTTCCGCCGGCCATAGCGGAACGACTGGCTGCACTCGCCTGGTGGGACTGGCCACACGACCGGATCGGCGACCTGGCCGTCGATTTCCGGGATCTGCCGGTCGAGGCTTTCCTCGAAAAGCATGGCGGTTAGAGCGCGATGGCGACCGATCCTTTGTCTCAAGATCACGGATTTGATGCGATGACCTTCCCCGCCCGCTCCGACGTGCCGCTCGAACCCGTCGCCTCGATGGCGATCCGGTCGAGCCGCGTCGTCCTGAATGACCGCGTGGTTGCCGCGACCGTCATCGTCGAAAATGGGCTGATCGTCGCCGTCGATGAAACCTCGACGGCCTCGGGCGTAATGGACATCGGCGATGATCTTCTGATCCCGGGTCTCGTCGAGCTGCACACCGACCATTTGGAGCCGCACTATTCGCCGCGCCCCAAGGTGTTGTGGAACCCTTTCTCCGCCGTCTTCGCCTATGACGCGCAGATCGCCTCGGCTGGCATCACGACGGTGTTCGACAGCCTCCGCGCCGGATCGGATGGCGACGCGGTGTCGGCAGGCTCGAGCCTGCGCCTTCTGGGCGAAGCGATCGAGCGGGCGAAGACGACCGGCCTTCTGCGCGCCGATCATCATACGCATCTGCGCTGCGAGGTCGCGGCGCCCGACGTCGTCAGTTCCGCCGCCGCCTATGTCGACCGTTTCGATGTGCGCCTGATGTCGTTGATGGACCACACGCCCGGCCAGCGGCAGTTCCGCGACGAGGAGAAGCTCAAGGACTATTACCGCGGCAAGACCGGCAAGTCCGACGACGAGCTGAACAAGATCTTCGACCGTCGCCGCGAACTCTCCAGCCAGTATGCGGGACCGCATCGTCGGGCTCTGGTCGACATGGCCCATGACCGCTCGATTGCGCTCGCGAGCCATGACGACACGACGATCGCCCATGTCGAGGAGGCGGTGCTTGACCGCATGCAGGTCGCCGAGTTTCCGACGACGCTCGAGGCGGCTCAGGCCTCGCACAAGGCGGGGCTCGCGGTGCTGATGGGCGCGCCGAATGTCGTGCGTGGCGGGTCGCATTCCGGCAATGTGTCGGCTCGTTCGCTCGCCGAGGCGGGCGTCCTCGACATTCTCTCGTCCGACTATGTGCCGATCTCGCTGATCGAGGGCGCCTTCGGTCTCGCCGATGTCGAGGCGATCGGGTTCCTGCCCGGCGCGATCCGGCTCGTCACGGCAAACCCTGCTCGCGCGACCGGCATGCATGACCGCGGCGAGATCGCGACCGGAAAGCGCGGCGACCTCGTCCGCGTCGCCCTCGTCGAGGGTCATCCCGTGGTGCGCGAGGTCTATCGCCTGGGTCGCCGGGTTAGCTGAGCGGCGACCGGACGGCGCTGCTGGAACGGAACGTGGCGCGCGCAGCGTTGGCGCGCCCGTCGCCAGTCCCTAGAGTGGCAGTAGTTCGTTCGGGATTCCTGGCACCATGTCGAAGACCCTTCCTTCCCACGCCCGTGTCGTCGTCATCGGCGGCGGCGTCGTCGGCGCGTCGATCGCCTACCATCTGACCAAGCTCGGCTGGTCCGACGTGGTGCTGCTGGAGCGCAAGCGCCTGACCTCAGGCACCACGTGGCACGCCGCCGGACTGGTGGGGCAGCTGCGCGCGACGATGAACCTGACGAAGCTCGCGCAGTACACGACCAACCTCTATGCCGGGCTCGAGGCGGAGACCGGACAGGCGACGGGCTTTCTTCAACGCGGATCGATCTCGGTCGCGACGACGCCGGGCCGTCACGAGGAGTTGCTGCGCGGCATGTCGATGGCCCGCACCTTCGGCCTCGAAGTTCAGGATCTGACGCCCAGCGAGATCAAGGCGAAGTGGCCTCTGCTCAACGTCAGCGATCTCGTCGGCGGCGTGTTCCTCCCCAATGACGGCCAGACGAACCCGATCGATACGACGATGGCGCTGATCAAGGGCGCGACCATGCGGGGCGCCAAGGTCTTCGAGAACATCGCAGTGACCGGCCTCATCACCGAACGCGGCCGCGCCGCGGGCGTGACCACGGCGGATGGCGACATCCGCGCCGAGCATGTCGTCATCGCCGCCGGCATGTGGTCGCGCGGTTTTGGACGCCGCCACGGGGTCGACATTCCCAATCAGGCGAACGAGCATTTCTATATCGTCACCGAGCCGTTCGAGGGCCTCACGCCGGACCTGCCCGTGCTTCGCGATCCGGACAATTGCGCCTACTACAAGGAGGATGCCGGCAAGCTTCTGCTGGGCGCATTTGAGCCCAATGCCAAGCCCTGGGCGGTCGACGGCATTCCGGATGACTTCGAGTTCGGCGAACTGCCGGACGATTTCGAGCATTTCGCCCCGATCCTCGAGGCCGCGATGAAGCGCCTTCCGGCGCTGGAGCGCGTCGGCATCCGCAAGTTCTTCAACGGACCGGAGAGCTTCACGCCGGATGTGCGCTACATGCTCGGCGAGACGCCGGAGATGGAACGCCTGTTCGTTGCAACCGGGTTCAACTCCATCGGCATCCAGTCAGCGGGCGGTGCCGGCAAGGTGCTGGCGGAATGGATCGTCGGCGGGCATCCGCCGATCGACATCGCCGATGTCGACATCCGTCGCCTCCAGCCTTTCCAGAACACGCGCGCCTATCTGACGGAGCGCGTGACGGAGTCGCTCGGCCTGCTCTATGCGATGCATTGGCCCTATCGGCAGTACGAGACCTCGCGCAATGCGCGGCTGTCGCCCCTGCATGAGCGGCTGAAGGCGTCCGGTGCCTGCTTCGGCGAGGCCGCGGGCTGGGAACGCGCGAACTGGTTTGCGCCGCCCGGCGTCGAGCCGGTCTATGAGTACTCCTATGGGCGCCAGAACTGGTTCGACCATTCCGGCGCGGAGCACCGGGCGGTGCGTGAGACCGTCGGCATGTTCGACATGACGTCGTTCGGCAAGTTCCTCGTCCAGGGTCGCGACGCGGAAAAGGCCCTGCAGTGGATCTGCGCCAACAACATGGCCGTAGAGCCGGGCCGTATCGTCTATACGCAATGGCTGAATGATCGCGCCGGCATCGAGGCGGATCTGACCGTCACCCGCCTTACCGAGACGAGCTACCTCGTGGTCACGGCCGGCGGCACGGCACGCCGCGACTTCCACTGGCTTACGAAGAACATCCCGGACACCCTCCACGCCTTCGCGACCGATGTGTCGTCCGGTATGGCGGTGCTCAGCGTCATGGGTCCCAACAGCCGAGCGCTGCTGGAGGAAGTGTCGGGCGCGGATCTGTCGAACGCCGCCCATCCTTTCGGGGTCTCGAAGGAAATCGAGATCGGCTATGCCCGCGTCCGTGCCTCGCGCGTCACCTATGTCGGCGAACTGGGGTGGGAGCTCTATGTCGCGACCGAATTCGCCTGCGGCGTCTTCGATCGCATCGTCGCAGCCGGCCCCCGCCACGGATTGAAGCTCGCGGGCCTACACGCGCTCGATTCCCTGCGCATCGAGAAGGCCTATCGCCACTGGGGTCACGACATCGGCGATGAGGACACGCCGCTCGACTCCGGCCTCATGTTCGCCGTGAAGTTCGACAAGGGCGATTTCCTCGGTCGCGAGGCGCTCTTGCGCCAGCGCGAGGCCGGATCGGATCGTCGGCTCGTGCAGTTCCTGCTCGAGGATCCGATGCCCCTGCTCTACCACGACGAGCCAGTCTGGCGGGATGGCGTGATGGTCGGCCGGACCACGTCCGGCGCCTATGGCCATGTGCTCGGCGGCGCGGTAGGGCTCGGATACATCCGCTCGGGCGCAGTGCCGATGGCGGAATTCGTGTCGTCAGGCCGGTTCGAGATCGAGGTGGCTGGCAACCGCATCGGCGCCAGGGCGAGCCTCGCCCCGATGTGGGATCCGAAGGGTCTGCGCATCAAGGCGTGATCGACTTCACGCCGACATCGGCCTGATCCTGCGGGGACTGGCCGGGCTGCGTGCCGCGGTTCTTCACCGCGACACGCGTTGTCAGGACGCGTCGGGACGCATCCGCAGGAGCTTCGTCAGAAGCGAGTCGAGACCCGTGCCGTCGCCGGCATGCAGGTCGATCCGACCCACCTTCTCCACGAGCTTCTCGAGAGACTCGAGCTCCTTCATGCGAAGCAGCAGCGGGTTCTCTTCCATCAGCCGCGCCGTGTTCAGGAGCGACCGCGTCGCCGCGGTCTCTTCCTGCCGACGGATGAGGTTCGCCTTCGCGGTCCGCTCCGCCTCCACGACCTTGTTGACCAGTTCGCGGATGTCACCCGGCAGGATGACGTCCTTGATGCCGATCTCGCCGATCGCGATGCCCATCTCGGCCGCACGGCCGGAGACGAAGGAGCGAACCTGCGCATCGATCGTGTCGCGCGCCGCGAGGATCTCGTCGAGCGTCCGGGTCGCGACCGCTTCGCGGATCGCGAACTGGACGAACTTGTAGATCGTCGCCGAGGGATCACCCGAGGTCGAAGCGAGCAGCACGGGATCGACGACCCGCGTGAACGCCGTCAGCGTCACGCGCACCGCGACCCGGTCCTTGGTCATGATCTCCTGCGCGACGACCTCGAGGGCCGTCGGCCGCAGATCGAACTTCTGGACACGGATCGTACGGTTCACCTGCCAGAAGGCATGGCGACCGGTCTCGAGCCGCTCGACGAAAGCACCGTCGACGAAGAGAAGCGCCGCTTCGTGCGCCTCGACGAGCGCCGTGACGACGATCGCGGTCCGGGCCGTGTCGATCCGCTCGAGGTCCTTCCTGTCGACGCGCAGCGAGGAGCCGGCGTCGATGCGCTGGACATCGACCTTCGTGACCGTCTTCCAGAACGCACGCGTCTGGTTGGGGACGATCAGGTGCTTCGGTTCGCCGTCAATCGAGATGATGGCGACCTCCGAGCTGCCCGTGCGGACAATCTCGAGGTTCTGCGCCGCGACGGTCGGATGCGTCGCCGCGAGTAGGGCCGCCCGTTCCGGCGTCCACTCGGCGCGCACGACCCTGATCACCTCGACTGACAGACGCCGGGCGGGATCGAACCGAACGTGCCGGCCGGGACCGAGCAGCGCCACCATGCGACCGTCGCGCGACAGGATCGCGCGCTCATCGTCTCGAACAATAACCCTGAAGAAGCCGAGCATGACCCGCCTCCCTTTCTGTTTTGCGAACCGGACCCGTGTCCGATTGTGTGGAGTTAGCCATCGACAGCCCCGAGCGCTGTGTCTGGCGGAACAAGGTCGCTGGTCGCCGCCCACCGCGACAGGAT
The DNA here is from genome assembly GCA_046344875.1 of Labrys sp. (in: a-proteobacteria). Classification (GTDB taxonomy): domain Bacteria; phylum Pseudomonadota; class Alphaproteobacteria; order Rhizobiales; family Labraceae; genus Labrys. The sequence goes on from JBKDKQ010000064.1 coordinate 9,197, forward strand.
CGGTCCTGCGCTTGAGCCGTACGTCAGAACCGCCGTGGCGCCGGTGGCGAGGGACCCAAGGATCCCTCGCGACGCGACATTGGGCAGGTCTGCCCGTCAGGCGGTATCCGCGCCGGAGCGAGGATCGCTGTCGGGTGTCCGATCCGCTGCGCCCTGCTTGCGCGGGGCCTTCCTGGAACAGACAGGGAAGCGACCAGCTTCCCCATAGACAAAGACCGCGTGCGATGCGGGTGCCAGCAAAGTGCCGGCTGGAGAACGAAGCAGGAGTCGAACCTGCGACAGCAAGCTTAACAGGCTTGTGCTCTACCGCTGAGCTAGTCGTCCGTGGTCGACGCAAACGGAATCGAACCGTTGACCTGCGGGGTTCAACCCCGCCGCTCTGCCACTGAGCTACGCGCCAATCCCACCGCGTGGAACACGGTTACCCAGAGGGACCGCGCCGCACCGGACTCGGGAGCCGGACGCAAACGCCGTGGGGCGCGCTTCCTAACAATTTTTTCGAACCGATCAAGTTCCTTGCGTAACACAAGTTGTAACAGGAGCTTTCGGTGGATCACATGGGATCACATTACCTCGTCAAAAGCTTCGCTGTTCCACGCAGGTGACGGTCTGATCGGCTTTGTCTATGACTGGCCGCATGATGACGTCGCCTTCGCGTTCGCCCCGTGTCGCCGCCCTGCTCGTTGCCGCCGGACGCGGTCTGCGCGCCGGGGGCGGTGGGCCGAAGCAGTACCGGATCGTGGGCGGCAGGACGGTTCTCACGCACGCCCTGTCGCTGTTCGAGCACCATCCGCGCGTGAGCGACATCATCGTCGCCATCCATCCCGACGACCGGGCGCCCTTCGCATCGGCCTCTGCCGGCCTCGCCAAGGTTCGGGACCCGGCCTTCGGTGGCGACACGCGCCAGGCATCCGGCCTTGCTGGGCTCGAGGCCCTGTCTGCCGATCCACCGGACGTCGTGCTCATCCACGACGCCGCCCGTCCGTTCACGTCCGCCGCACTGATCGATCGGGCGATCGACGCCGCGCTCCGGCATGGAGCCGCCGCTCCGGGCCTTCCGGTGACGGACACGATCAAGCGTGTCGACGAGGACGGCCGTGTGGTCGACACGCCGGCGCGCGCCGGTTTGCGGGCGATGCAGACACCGCAATCCTTTCGCTTCGATCTCATCCTCGAAGCACACCGCAAGGCCGCAAGCGCGCAGGTCGACGGGCTCACCGACGATGCGGCGGTTGCGGAATGGGCGGGGCATCCGCTGTTTGTCTTTCCCGGCGAGGCTGGAAACATGAAGCTGACCCATCCTTCCGATTTCGAGGCGGCAGAACAGCGCTTCGAGCCGTTGGCCGCGCTTGGCGACGTGCGGACCGGACAAGGCTTCGATATTCATGCCTTCACCGACGGCGATCATATGATGCTCGGCGGCGTGCGTATTCCGCATGATCGCGGGGTGTCGGGGCATTCGGATGCCGATGTGGTGCTGCACGCGATCACCGATGCCCTTTTGGGCGCTATCGGTGACGGCGACATCGGCAGCCATTTTCCGCCGAGCGACGCGCGCTGGAAGGGGGCGGCATCGCGCCTCTTCGTTGCCCACGCCGTGGGGTTGATCGCAGCGCGCGGCGGCGCCGTCGCCCATCTCGACGTGGCGATCCAGGCGGAGGCGCCGAAGGTCGGCCCCCATCGCGAGGCCATGCGCGCCTCGATCGCCGAGATCGTCGGCATCAGCATAGACCGCGTGGCGGTGAAGGCCACCACCATGGAGAAGCTTGGCGCAATCGGTCGCCGCGAGGGACTTTCCGCCCTCGCCGTCGCCACGGTCCGTCTGCCCTGGACGCGGCCGTGATCAGCCCGTCGACGCTCGACCTCGCCACTGCCCTCGTCCGTGACCTGATCGGTCGTGGCCTGACCGTCGCAACGGCGGAGTCCTGCACAGGCGGGCTCATCGCGGCGGCCTTGACCTCGGTCTCCGGATCGTCGGCGGTGGTCGATCGCGGATTCGTCACCTATTCGAACGAGGCGAAGGTCGAGATGCTCGGCGTGCCGGCCGACCTCATCGCCCTTCACGGCGCCGTCTCGCAGCCCGTTGCGCTCGCCATGGCGCACGGCGTCCTCTATCATGCGATCGCGGATCTCGCCGTGTCGGTGACCGGCATCGCGGGA
>JBKDKQ010000065.1:0-56165 GCA_046344875.1 Labrys sp. (in: a-proteobacteria)
CGCGTCTTCGAGACCTACGACGACATCATCGACGCCGCATGTGAAGCCTGGAACAGCCTCGTCGCGCTGCCCGACACCATCACGTCCATCGGAATGCGCAACTGGGCACACATCGGTCAATCATGAGGGCCGATGGTATAATAGCCGGCGAAGATCGTGTTGGCGTAGTTCGTATCGTAGAAGTTGAACGCCGAGGCCGCATAACCGGCGGTCAGGCCGCCGAGCTGAATGCAGGCCTTGCCGAGACGGGCGCTGCCCGGGCCGTTGCTGCCGACCGCTGTGTTGAGCTCGACGAACGAGCGCAGCGTGCCGAACTCGGTCGCGGTGCGGGCGTCGAGGTTCAGACGGGCATTGCCGCCGAAGTTCGTCGTGTTGGTGTCGTACTTGTCCGAGTCGTAATCCTGGAACTTGTAGTCTGCGCGGACATGGCCCGAGAGCTTGAGGCAGGTGTCGGTGCCGGGGATGTAGAAGAAGCCTTCACCGAACTCGGTGCAGACCTCCACATATTCGACAGCCTCGGCCGCTTCCATCGGAACGTCGGCGGCGTGGGCGAGCGAGACCGTCGCCAGACCCGCCGCACCGGCCAGGAGCAATTGCTTCATCATATTCGTTCTCTCCAAAACAACAGATGCCGACGCGCGAGCGAACCGGCCGTTGAAGGCGACGCCCCGTGAACCGAAGCGCCGGCACGACCCCCCACAGGATCGTTGGGCAGAACTCTATGAATCCGGCGCGGCGATACAACCGGAATGCGAGCCTTGAGCGGCACCATGGGCCGCTTTCCCGATCTCTGTCACTCAAAAGACACAACCATAGAGTGTATTACTGAAGTACCGTAACAGTCGGGATGCTGTCGCGTCATGCAGCGAAAAGCATATAAGACTCTGAAAAAATGTTCATAATCCTCACGGGGACCTGCCTTTCGATCATCGCCGCTCCGACGCCTCAATCGACGGCGACACGAAGAATACAACCATAAAGGGAACAAAAAGGTAGTTCAAGACCACAACTCTAACGCGTATCAGACGCGATAAAGGTGATCCAAAACCGTCAGCACACGACGCTCATTGATAGAGAGGTAATCGGAAGCGGCGAGTTCCTCGTCGATGCTCGCCTGCGCAAATCCCCAAAAGAGGTCGCGCAGGGTGGCGCCCAAAAGGCCGTGCCACAGGGCGCGACGATCCTCGACCCCCGGCGGCCGCCCCAGCCAGGCGACAAGCGCGGCTTCGGCGAATCGATCCGGCTCCGTCGCCGGGCCGTTGGCGACGAGGCTCGCCAAGTCCTGGCCCACAACGCCGAGGCCGGCATATTCCCAGTCGACCAGCCAAAACCGCTCGCCATCATCGAGGATGTTGCCGGCATGGATGTCGCCGTGAACGAAGGCGGGCGGCGGTTCGGGCAGCGCCGCGAGCTGCTCGACCGCCGGCGCGAAACGGGCGGCGCGCCGGCGCCAGGGATCGGACGCCTGCGCCTCGATGACGGTCTGATAGGCGGCGAGGACGGAAGTGGGGCGGCGGTCGCGCGCGGCGCCGACATATAAGGAGGGCATCGAGTCGGCGACGCGGCGCAACAGGTCGATCACGGCCCGCAGCGTCGCGGGCGCGGCGAGATCGGCCGGCGTCAGCGTGCGGCCGGGGATGTGCGCGAGCACCAGGGCGCCGGGTTCGGCGTGGAGCACGGCCGGGCCGAGACCGGCGCGCTCGGCCGCCTGCGTCGCAGCCCGTTCGGCGGCACGATCGATGTCATGCAGCGCGCTGTCGGCGGTGAGGCGCACGACGAAACGGCGCGCGCCGTCGTGGACGAGGTGGTTGCGGTTGGTCAGGCCGCCCGGCAGGGGCTCGACGGTGATCGGGCCGCGCCAGCACGACAGGGCGGCGATGCGCGTCCGCGCGGCGTCGTCGGTGGTTGCGGGGCTCTGCGGGCTGTCGTGCGGCGGGGTGTCCATTCCAGTCGTGTCGGCCTTCAAGTGGCATCGTCCCGTCTCGATCATGCGCCGGCGGCCGCGAAGCTATCCCTCGCGCGTATGAAGGAGACGGTGTGCCTGTCCTACAGGGTGGGGGAAGGGGCAGCAACGCGCCGGCTGCGCGCAATGGGCCCGCCATGGGTCGTGGCGAAGCGACAGTCGGGTGAGATCAAAGCCCCTGAGGGGCCGACGGTGCGCGCGACGGGCCCGGCGCGAGAGCCGCGAGACGGCCGGGCGGAGAATCGCCCGAGAGGTCATGGACCGATTCCCGCGATTCCCTGTGGAATCGGTGCGGGCGATGTGGGCGCCACGCGTCAAACCGCCGCCATTCTACCGCCGCGCCCCGGTCTCGCGGCGGCCGTGCGCCTGCCGGCAAGTCGCCCTCCGGTCGCCATGGCAGGGCCTTTCGGGCGACGTCGCGCAGCCGCCAAACCGGCGGAAGGCGGCCACAGGGCGGACATAATCGATTGTTTACAAAGCCTTAAGCATGGCGGAAAGCACGTCATTACCAATGCGTTAAGCCAGTGTGGCATCCTTGTAACACGTCGCACCAAACTACCCTTCAGACGGTGTTCAAGTCCGCTTATCGGTTGTTCATCGGATCGAGATCGGTAATGTGGTCATAGCGAACCATGCATGTGGGGCGCGGCTGGGGAACCGACCCTGTTGGCGACCTGGATTTTCGCGAACCGATCGAATGGCTCTCAAGGGGGCAGTCGGTTGAACAAAGAAACTTCTTGGAGGTCATCGAAATGATGAAGACTCTGCTTCTCGCTGGTGCAGCCGGTCTTGCGACCGTCTCGCTCGCCCAGGCTGCCGACGTTCCGATGGAAGCGGCCGAAGCTGTTGAATATGTGAAGGTCTGCACCGAGTTCGGCGAAGGCTTCTTCTACATCCCGGGCACCGACACCTGCCTCAAGCTCTCGGGCCACGTCCGCGCCGACTACAAGTTCCAGGACCATGACTCGGACACCTACGCCACCAACACGACCAACTTCGGTGGTAACGCTCGTCTGAACATCGACGCCCGCACGGCGACCGAGTACGGCACGCTGCGCTCGTTCGTCGAGCTCAACACCGCGGTCGGCAGCTCGAACTCGTCGAGCGCCCGCCTCGGCAAGGCCTACATCCAGCTCGGCGGCCTGACCGCGGGTTTCGCGGCCTCGGCGTTCAACTTCTACGACACGAACTACGCCAACACGATCTTCGCTGGCTACTTCGCGCCGTACAACACCGTGAACCTGATCTCCTACACCGCGACCTTCGGCGGCGGCTTCTACGCCACGCTGTCGATCGAAGACGGTCTGGCTCGTCGTGGTGACACGGCTGCCTTCTTCGCCGACATCAACGGCGATGGCATCATCCCGACCGCTGGCGCTCCGACGACGGTTGCGGCTGAGGTCGAGGGCCAGGACATCCCGGACATCGTTGCCGCCATCGGCGCTTCGCAGTCTTGGGGTAACGCTCAGGTCATGGCGGCGATCCACAACATCGACGCTCGCGCGACCTTCGGTTCGATCGTCCCGGCCAACGTTCGGGTCGAAGGTGACGAGTGGGGTTATGCGGTCGGCGCTGGCGTCGGCATCAACCTGCCGATCGCTGCCGGTGGCCACTTCGCGATCGAAGCCGTCTATGCTGACGGCGCGCTCGACTATCTCGGTGACGCTGGCGGCCTCGTTGCCGACCACGTGATCACCTATGACGGCTTCAACACGGCCGCCGTCGGCGACGACCGCTTCTCGGTCGAAACCACCTCTGGCTGGTCTGTCACCGGTGAGTTCCAGGTGAAGTTCTCGCCGTCCCTCGTCGGTACCGCGTTCGGTAGCTACGTCACGATCGATCCGGCCGGCGCCTACGCTCCGGCGACCGGTTCGAGCGTTACGGGGATTGACGCCTACATCCTCGGCGCCAACCTCGTGTACACGATCACCAAGGGCCTCACCGTGGGCGCCGAAGTGTCGTACAAGAACACGCAGACCGACTCGGTCAGCCGCAGCTTCGTCGCGGTCGCTCCGGTCAACCCGCTGGTTCGCACCTCGGTTGAGGACGAGCAGCTCAACTTCGGCATCCGCCTCGAGCGCAAGTGGTAATCTGACCCTTTCAGGGTTGGTTAGGGAAGGCCCGGCGAAAGCCGGGCCTTTTCCGTTTGAGCATGGTGTGTCGATTTTTCCGGATCTTTGCGCGTCACCATCGTGGTCGGGAGAGCCATCGGGCTGCTGGTTCAGATCAGGGACTACCGGTGCGCGGTTCTCCTTTCGACGGTGCAGATCGCGCCCGACCATCGATCAAATCAAAGCGTCCGGCGTTCGGTTCCATCAAATGGTTCGGTGCCCCGAACGAAGAATGGTCATCCTGGAGAAATGTCATGACGTCCGGACGGTACTGAGCGGTGCCGATTTGTCACATGCGGGATGGATTGAGAGGTATCTGAAGCAGAGGAGCTTTTGTAAGGATTGTTCGGAGGTTCATGGGTGCTACAGATTGGTTCATGGATGCTGCACATGGGGCGGGCGTGGCCAAGGCGGCATCCAGAGCTGTGCCTTGGGGCGAACGTCCCAAGCCCGGCGACCCGGTTGGACAGGACATGCTCAGGGGGCATCGAAATGATGAAGACTCTGCTTCTCGCCGGTGCCACCGGTCTCGCGACCATCTCGCTCGCTCGGGCTGCCGACGTTCCGATGGAAGCGGCCGAGGCTGTTGAGTATGTGAAGGTCTGCACCGAGTTTGGCGAAGGCTTTTTCTACATTCCGGGCACCGACACATGTCTGAGGCTTTCCGGCCATGTCCGCGCCGATTATCGTTTTCAGGATCATGACTCGGACACCTACTCCACCAACACGACGACGTTCGGTGGCAATGCCCGTCTGAACATCGATGCCCGCACGGCGACCGAGTACGGCACGCTGCGCTCGTTCGTCGAGCTCAACACCGCCGTAGTCAGCTCGACCTCCTCGGGCGCCCGCCTCGGCAAGGCCTACATCCAGCTCGGCGGCCTGACCGCCGGTTTCGCGGCCTCGGCGTTCAACTTCTACGACACGAACTATGCCAACACGATCTTCGCTGGCTATTTCGCGCCGTACAACACCGTCAACCTGATCTCCTACACCGCGACCTTCGGCGGTGGCTTCTACGCCACGCTGTCGATCGAAGACGGTATGGCGCGTCGTGGTGACACGGATGCCTTCTTCGGCGACATTGACGGCGACGGCATCTTCCCGACCGCCGGTGCTCCGGTGATGGTTTCGGCTGAGGTCGAAGGCCATGACATCCCGGACATCGTTGCCGCCATCGGCGCTTCGCAGTCCTGGGGTAACGCTCAGGTCATGGCGGCGATCCACAACATCGACGCTCGCGCGACCTTCGGCACGATCGCTCCGGCCGACGTCCGCGTCGAGGGTGACGAGTGGGGTTATGCGGTCGGCGCTGGCGTCGGCATCAACCTGCCGATCGCCGCCGGTGGCCACTTCGCGATCGAAGCCGTCTATGCTGACGGCGCGCTCGACTATCTCGGCGACGCGGGCGGCCTCGTTGCCGACCACGTGATCACCTATGACGGCTTCAACACGGCAGCCGTCGGTGATGACCTCTTTGCGGTCGACACCACCTCGGGCTGGTCGGTGACCGGCGAAGTCCAGGTGCGGTTTTCGCCGGCCCTCGTCGGTTCAGCGTTCGGCAGTTACGTCTCGATCGATGCGGCCGGCGCCTACGCTCCGGCGTCAGGCTCGAGCATCACGGATATCGAGTCCTACATCCTCGGTGCCAACCTGGTGTACACGATCACCAGGGGCCTCACGGTTGGCGCGGAAGTCTCGTACAGGAACACCGAGACCGACTCGATCAGCCGCAGCTTCGTCGCGGCCGCTCCGGTCAACGCGCTGGTCACGACCTCGGTTGAGGACGAACAGCTCAACTTCGGCGTCCGTCTCGAGCGCAGGTGGTAATCTGACCTTTCCCGGGTTGGTTATGGAGGGCCCGGCGAAAGCTGGGCCTTTTTCGTTGGCGCGCCCCCGCCGCCCGAAGCTCAACGCCTCCTTCCCCGGCGGCGCCGGGGAACGTGCCGCTGCAAAGCCCGACGGATGGGGTCGGTTATGGCGTGCGCGCCCGTGATCAACGACCCCTCCCGTCGACTGCGTCGACACCCTCCCCGCGAGGCGCGGGGAGGGAGATCCGCGCCTTGTTGATGAGCACGACGCGCTCCTTCCCCGGCTTGCCGGGGAAGGTGTCGGGCAAAGCCCGACGGATGGGGTCGGTCGTCACAGCGCGCGACACGGGTTGCCGATTGGCCACGACGGCTTGAATTTGCGGCGGCATCGCACGCGAAACGGATTGTGGCGATTGCCGTGTATACAAGCGGCCGCTACAAATGGGAGGTTATCGAGAACCGGGTGGGGTGGGTCGTCATGCGTTGCGGGATCGCACAGTCAGCCGTCATTGGGGTGACTCTCGCGGTATCGACGGTTTCGATGCCGGCGATGGCCGCTGAGCCGGTCGAATATGTTGCATCCTGCACGCAAACCATGAATGGCGGCATCCTGATCCCGGGCACCGACACGTGTCTGCGCATCGGCGGCGAGGTGAGAGCGGATTACTTCTTCGACGACCCTCAGGGCAATGGCGATACGACGGTCTTCGATACCACGGCGCTTTTGAAATTCGATGCGCGTACCCGTACCGAGTACGGCACGCTGCGCTCCTATATCGAGTTGACGGTCGAGACCGGCGACGGCGCCGAAGCGAGCAAGGCCTTCATCCAGCTTGGCGGTCTCACCGCCGGCTATGCGGGCTCCGCCTATCGCTTCTTCGATGCGAGCTATTCCGCGCCGATCTTCACCAGCGTCTATGCCGCGAACCACACGACGAACCGTCTCTCCTATACCCAGCTTCTCGGCGAGGGCGTCTATGCGACGCTGTCGGCTGAAGATGCCGGGCGCGCGCGCACGGCGATTTCGCCGGTCTATTTCGCGCCCCTGTTCACCGCCGGCTATGGTGGGCAGGAATGGCCCGATCTCGTCGCGGCGATCGGCGTGAACCAGAGCTGGGGCCGCGCCCAGATCATGGCGGCGGCGCATCAGGTGCGCTACGCCCCGGCGGTCGCCACCATCGGCGGCGCTGTGCTCGAAACCTTCGAGGACGAGGTCGGCTTCGCGGTCGGCGCCGGCGTCGGGATCAACCTGCCGTTCGCCTATGGCGGGCATGTCGCCGCCGAAGTGAACTATGCCGAGGGCGCCATGCGCTATCTCGGGATTCTGGAACAGGACGCCTTCGTCTACGACACGACCGGCGCCTTCACCTTCATCGCCGAGACGTCGAGCGGGTGGTCGGTGGCATCGGAGCTCCAGGTCGGCCTGTCGCATTCGATGGCTGCCACGGTCTTTGCGACCTATGTCGATTACAATGCGCCGTCTTTCGTCGTCGCCGACTATACTTCACTGATCGTTGGCGCTCTCGTCGGATACGAGATCGTGCCGGGTTTCGCGGCCGGCGTCGAAATCGCCTATGAGCACCGTATCTCCGATGTCCGGCCGGCGCTCGTGGTCCAGAGCGAGGAGCGCGACACCATCACCGGCGGCCTTCGCCTGAAGCGCGTTTTCTGATCCGACGGGCGGGTCAGGCCGCCCGCGCGTCGCAGCGTTCGGCGAAATCGGCGATACGGGCGATGACGTCGGGTTCCCAGAGCGGCGGCGCGTGGGCCTGGCCGGGAAGCACCAGAGTCTCGAGATCGGGGCGTCGCTCGACCATCGCCGCGAGCGTTTGCGCCGACAGGATGTCTGAGTTCTCGCCGCGTATCGCGAGGGTCGGCACACCGGCAAGACCATCGAACAGGCCCCAGAGGGCAGGCGGCGGCGTATCGGGGCCGTAGGCGTCGAGCGTGTGCAGCAATTGTGGATCGTAGTGCGCGGCGAGACGACCATTCGTCTCGACGAAGCTTTTCCGGGCAAGCCGCAGCCAGTCATCGGCGGTGAAGGACGGGAAGCCGCCATCCGCGATGCGCTCCATGACCGCTGCCGCATCGGCAAGCGTGCGCGGGGGTGCGAGACGCCCGACATAGGACTTGATCCGCATCAGGCCGCCGAGATCGATCACCGGGCCGATGTCGTTGAGGATGGCGCCCGCCAGCACGGTCGGCCGGATCGCGGTCATCGCCATGATGTGCAGTCCGCCGCGCGAGGTGCCGAGAAAAACCGCATGGCCGATGTCGAGCGCGGCGAGGAGGGCGAGGATGTCGCCGTTTTCGACGCGGATGTCGTAATTGGCCGGGTTCGGATCCCAAGCGGACAGGCCCCGCCCGCGATAGTCGACGCTGACGACGCGCCGCGCCGCCGGTCCGCTCGCGAGCGCGTCCGCGATCTCCTCGAAGTCGGCGGCATTGCGACTGAGGCCCGGCAGGCAGATCAGCGGCAGCCGACCGCCCGTCGTCGGCCCCTGGTCGCGCGCGTGGAGCCTCAGGCCGTCCTGGGCGTGGATGAAGACATCGCGCCACCGCGAAGGCTGAAGGGTCGTCGATGCCGTCATCGGTCAGAACAGGCGTTGGACATCGGACACGACCTTCTTCATGCGCAAGCCGTCCATGATCGCGTGCAGATGCTTGAGATCATAGACCTCGAGATCGATCACCATGTCCGTCATATCGGAGGAGCGGCGGCGCATCGTCAGATTGTCGATGTTGCCGTCGGTTTCGGCAACGACCTGGGCGATCTGGGCAAGCGCGCCGGGCTCGTTGATCGACTGGATCGAGATGCGCGCGGGGTAGCGTTCCTGCCGCGTGGCGTCGATGTCCCAACGGACGTCGAGCCAGAGCTCGGGATTGTTTTCGAAGTCCGCCAGGCGCGGGGACTGGATCGGGTAGAGCGTGATCTCCTCGCCCGGTGTCAGGATGCCAACGATCCGATCGCCAGGCACGGCGCCGCTTTCCGGCGCGAAACGCACGGGAAGATCCCCTTTGAGGCCGCGGATCGGAATGGAATCGCTGTTGGGCTCGGAATCGGGCAAACGAAACCGCAGGTTCGACGAGCCTCCGAGATCCATCCAGGAGGCGTCGAGCCCGTTCGCGGCATGGGCGGCCTGATCGCCCTTGAAGTCGGGATGGACGGCGCGCACGACGTCCGCAGAGCGCAGTTCGCCCCGCCCGACAGCGGCGAGCACGTCGTCGACGCTTTTGCGCGCAAGCCGCTTGAGACCGAGCTGCAGGGCTTCAGTCGAAAACACCTTGCCGGCGCGCTCGAAGGCCCGTTCGAGAATACGCTGGCCGAGCCCGGCATATTGCTGGCGGATGGCGATGCGCGTTGCGCGGCGGATCGAGGCGCGCGCCCGCCCCGTCTTCACCAGCGTCTCCCAGGCGGCTGGCGGCGTGCGGATATCGGCGCGCAGGATTTCGACCTCGTCGCCATTGGCGAGTGGCGCGACGAGGGCGGTCGGCTTGCCGTTGACCTTCACGCCGACAGCCGAGTTGCCGACATCCGTGTGGACCGCATAGGCGAAATCGATCGCGTTGGCGCCGCGCGGCAGCGTGATCAGCTTGCCCTTCGGGGTGAAGCAGAAGACCTGATCCTGGAACAGTTCGAGCTTTGTGTGCTCGAGAAACTCCTCAGGGCTGTCGCCTTCCGACAGCATCGCGATGGTTGAACGCAGCCAGGCGAAGGCGCGGCTTTCGCCCTGCAGCGTCTCGATGTCGCGCAGGGTCCGGTCCTTGTAGAGCGCGTGCGCGGCGATGCCGAACTCGGCGATTCGGTCCATCATCGTGGTGCGGATCTGCAGTTCAACGCGCTGACGGCTCGGGCCGATGACCGTGGTGTGGATCGACTGATAGTCGTTCTGCTTCGGGGTGGAGATGTAGTCCTTGAAGCGGCCGGGCACGAGCGGCCAGGCGGTGTGGATCGCCGCGAGCACACGATAGCAGTCCTCGACCGCCTCGACGAGCACGCGGAAGCCGTAAATGTCCGAGAGCTGTTCGAAGGCGACGCCCTTGTGTTCCATCTTGTTGTAGATGGAGTAGGGGCGTTTCTCGCGCCCCTTGATCTTCGCGGTGATCCCTCGCTCGTCGAGCCGCTTCTGCAATTCGGTTTCGATGCGCGCGATGGAGGCGCCGGACCGCTCCTTGTAGGCGCGCAGACGGTTGACGATCGCGGTATAGGCGTCCGGCTGAAGCTCCCGGAACGACAGGTCCTCCAGTTCCTCGCGCATGTCCTGCATACCCATGCGGCCGGCGAGGGGGGCGTAGATGTCGAGCGTCTCCTGCGCGATCCGGGCGCGCTTGTCCTGGCGCATGTAATGCAGCGTGCGCATGTTGTGCAGGCGATCGGCAAGCTTCACCAGGAGAACGCGGACATCCTCCGTGATCGCCAGCAGCAGCTTGCGCAGGTTCTCGGCCTGCTTGGCCTCCTTCGAGACGAGATCGAGCTTCTTGATCTTGGTCAGGCCGTCGACGAGGCCGACGATCTGCTTGCCGAACAGGGCTTCGATCTCGGCATGGGTTGCGTCGGTGTCCTCGATCGTGTCGTGCAGCAGCGCTGCCGCGATCGTCGCGTCGTCGAGTTTCAGGTCCGTCAGAATGGCGGCGACCTGGAGTGGGTGCGAGAAATAGGGGTCACCCGAGGCCCGCGTCTGCGAGCCATGCGCCTTCATCGCATAGACATAGGCCTTGTTCAGAAGGTCCTCGTCGGTGAGCGGATTGTAGCTGCGCACCTTCTCGACGAGTTCATACTGCCGCATCAGGCGGGTCGCGCCCACGCTCGTCTCCAATCCTCGCGCACGGATCGCGCCGGCGACTCCGCTGGCTGGTATCTTCCGCGCCGGAAGGCCGTGGAGGCAACAAAAAAGCGGGCCGGAAACCGACCCGCTTCGTTTCAGCCGCTTCGGGCGGCTCGTTCTTACTCTTCGTCGTCGTTGCCGTTGTCGGCCGGCGGCTGCAGGCCGTCCATGCCGCGCAGCAGATCCTCTTCCGACATGCGGTCGAACACGATGTCCTCATCGGAATCGCTGCTCGCGATCACCGCCGGATCGGCCTCCGGCTCATCCACCTCGACATACTTTTGGATCGAGTGGATCAGATCTTCCTTGAGATCGTCCGGCGACAGATGCGAGTCGGCGATCTCGCGCAGTGCCACGACCGGGTTCTTGTCGCGATCGCGATCGAGCAACAGCGGAGCGCCGCCGGCGATCATGCGGGCGCGATGGCTGGCGAGGAGCACCAGATCAAAACGATTTTCGACTTTGTCGATGCAGTCCTCGACCGTGACGCGTGCCATCGGTACACTTCTCCATGACAGAATGCGGGGAACTCGCGCGTGTCACTACACGCACACGGGCCCGAGCGCAACCACCGTGCCGAGACCGGCCCTCAACACCGAGCAGGCGACGGATATCCATAATGCAACTAATTGGCGAGGATGTGGATCGAAAAACACGAATTGAGTGTGCTAAACATGGCGATGAGACCTTGACTGTGATCACGTCACAGCGCAAAAACCTCGTCATGCTCGTTTCTTAGTCCTAGGATACCAACCGCAGTTTTTTTTCCTATTGTGAAGAGCCTGTAGGTGGGACCGGTTCTCTCAACCTGAAGCGACGTCGCTCCCGACCGTATTACGGTCGGTCGGAAACAAAGGATCAACAAGTGGCTTCCTCGTTTGGTCTTGAGCGGATTGCTCTCTTCATTGATGGCGCCAACCTTTACGCTACGTCAAAGACGCTCGGCTTCGATATCGATTACCGTAAGATGCTGAAAGAGTTTCAGGGCCGTGGTTACCTCGTCCGGGCCTTTTACTACACTGCGCTTGTCGAGGACCAGGAATACTCTTCGATCCGTCCGCTGATCGACTGGCTGGACTATAACGGCTACACGGTCGTAACGAAGCCGACCAAGGAATTCGTCGACTCGACCGGGCGGCGCAAGGTCAAGGGCAACATGGACATCGAACTCGCAGTCGACGCCATGGAACTGTCCGAGCACATCGACCAGATGGTCCTTTTCTCCGGTGACGGGGATTTCCGGTCGCTCGTCGAGGCAATGCAGCGCCGCGGCGTGCGCGTGTCCGTGGTCTCGACGATCCAGACGACACCACCGATGGTTGCGGACGAGTTGCGCCGTCAGGCCGACGAATTCGTCGATCTTGCAACCCTCCAGATGAAGGTTGGCCGTGATCCCGGGGAGCGCGCGGTCCGCGCGCAGGGGAACCCGTATTATGGTCAGGGTCAGCGCCCCGGCGCAGCCGGTGGGGCCGGTGGATCGGGTTCGGGCTTCGGCGGTCAGGTTCCGGGCTTCCTCGCCGGGTCTGCGCCGGTCGGCTCCGGGCAGGATGATGGCAACAGCTGACGGCGCGACCGATCCGTCGATCGATTGCAGGCTCTGTCCGCGTCTCGCCGATTTCCGCGACACCTGGCGCTGCACTGAGCCCGGTTGGTTCAACGGTCCTGTTCCGAGTTTCGGACCGGTCACGGCGCGCCTGCTAGTCGTCGGTCTGGCGCCCGGTTTGCGGGGTGCCAACCGTACCGGGCGCCCGTTCACGGGCGATTATGCCGGCGACCTCCTGTACGAGACGCTCGACCGACACGGCTTCTCCACGGGTCGCTACGATGCCCGCCCGGATGACGGCCTGGCGCTGATCGACTGCCGCATCATCAACGCCGTGCGCTGCGTGCCGCCGGAGAACAAGCCGACGGGCGACGAGATCCGAAACTGCCGCCCGTTTCTGGCGCGGTCGATCGAGGCGATGCCAAGGCTCGAGACGATCGTCGCGCTCGGCAAGATCGCCCATGACAGCGTCGTCACGGCGCTCGGCGCACGGGTCTCCGCCGTACCCTTCCGCCATGGCGGAAAGGCGCGGCTCGGCCCTGTCACGCTCTTCGGCAGCTATCACTGCTCGCGCTACAACACCAATACCGGACGTTTGACGCCGGCAATGTTCAACGACGTGTTCGCAATGGCGCGGGCGGCGCTGTCGGCCTGATCAGTCGACGCCCCGACGCAGATCGCGCTCGATGAGGAGGGCGGTCTTGCCGCTCAGCCGCGCGCGGTAGACCTGCACATTCTCCATCACGCGCTGCACGTAGTTGCGTGTTTCCGTGAAGGGAATGCGCTCGACCCAGTCTATTGGATCGACACGCGGATCGCGCGGATCACCGTACTTCTCAACCCATTCGGCCACACGCGAAGATCCGGCATTGTAGGCTGCGAAGGTCATCACGTAAGAGCCGTTGAAGTCGTCGATCAGTTCGCCGAGGTGCGCCGCGCCGATCCGGGCATTGTAAGCCGGATCGCTGGTGAGCTTTTTGGCGTCGAAACGCATGCCGAGTGTCTTGGCGGTCGCCTTGGCGGTGGCGGGCATCAGCTGCATCAGGCCGCGGGCGCCGGCATGGCTGACGGCTTCTGTGCTGAACTCGCTCTCCTGGCGGGCGATGCCGTAGACGACGGCCTTCTCGACGCCGTCGACGGTTTCGAACTTCGGAATGGCGCCGGTGGGGAACGCGACCATGTCGAGCGGCAGGCCGCGCTGCATCGCCGACTTGCCAACGGACAGGGCCGCCTTCGCGTCCTTGTTCGAGGCGGCGAGATCGCCAAGCAGGGCGAGCGTTTGCGGGTCATCGAGACGGTTGGCGTATTCACCCACGAGGATCCGGGCGAGATCGCGTTCGCCGAGATCATAGAGCATCGCGATCGCCCGTGCGCCCTCGGTGCGGTTGAAGGCGAGGCGCGTGGCGCCCGACGGAGCGGGCGTGTCGCGCAGCACGATCTCGTTGCCGCCAAGCCGCGCCTTGGCGAGCTGGCCATAATAGGTCGTCGTATGTCGGGCGGCCGTCTTGTAGAAGGTGACGGCGGATCCCTTGTCGCCGAGAGCTTCGGCGGCTCGACCCTGCCAGTAATTGCCGCGTGCGACCGAAATCGGCCGCTCGGCGAGTTTCGTCAGCGCCGCGAAGTGCCGGGCGCCAGTCTTCGCATCGCCGAGGAAACGAAGCGCGATCCAGCCTGCGTGAAACTCCGCGTCCATCTGCGACTGGTCCGACACGGCGCCGTGCGCGGCGACGATCGAGTATGCGGTCTTCGCATTGCCCTGATCGAGCAGCTGACGGGCGACGAGGCGGCGCTCGGTCCACCAGGCATCGCCGTCGACGAGACCTGCGTCGCCGGGGATCCGGGCGAGGATCTTGGCGCTCTCGGCCGCCTTTTCCTCGCGACGCAGGAACTGGATCCGCGCGAAGAGATAGGCCGGATCACCATGCAGGCTCGCCGGCACCGCCGCGAGAAGAGCTTTTGCGTTCTTCGCCTTTTTCGCGACGGCGATGCGGGCCTTGGCGAGCGCGAGCACGTCCTTGCCGGCCGTCGCGGCGGCGCGCAATCCGTCCTCGTAATCCTCGCCGTAGATCAGCCGATCGGCGCGGAACTTCAGGTCCGCCTTGCTCAGCATCGAGCCAAATCGCTTGAGGATGTCGGCCTCAAGCGGCTTCGTCAGCGGATCGTTGCGATAGGCGTCGCGCACCAGCGCCGTCGCGCCCTTCTTGTCACCGGCGGCAAGCCGCACTTCGGCAAGAGCGATCTTGCCTTCATCGGTCAGGGGCTTGCGACCGTCGAAGAACGCCTCGACCACCGCTGCCGACGCATTGTCGTAGTAGAGCGCTTCCTCGGCCCGTCGGGAGATGGTGAGGGCCGCCGGCCATTTCGGATAGCGCTTCACGAAGGCCTGGATGCGCTTGAAGCCGATGTCGCGCGGCGCGCTGCGGATCGCGACCCATTCCGCGATCGCGCGCGCAGCCGGATCGCTGAGACCGGCCGCCGCCGCATCACCTTCAGAGAGGCTGCCACTCTTGTAGCCCGCAATCGCGATGCGCAGCGTCGCCATTTCGCCGCTCGGGACGCCGGCAGGCTCGCCGAGCGAACCGGTGACGTCCGGCTCGTTGACGAGCGTCACGTGGGAGGGCGTGGCATCATCGATGCCGAGGGCGGGAAACAGCGAACCAGCGCCGGCTGCCGCCGGAAACACCGTCGCGAAGAGAAGGGCTGCGAGCGGGGCGCGAAGGATCATGACGCGTGGGCCTCTCGAAAGATGGTTATCATGAAGTTTCGGTTCTCGCTCGTCCGCGTTGAGGATTCATGAACCACGTCGTCTTGCGCGTCCCGCATGGTTAGCAAAGCGTCAATTCGCCGTATCCAACGCGCCTCTTTCGCGCCTGTCTCCGCTCGTATATGTCTGCGGACTTCCGACACAGGATCGGGGCGGAGTGAAGGCGATGGCGACGGCGCGCGGGTTCAAGGGTTCTTTCACGGCACTGGTGACGCCGTTCCGCGATGGCAAGGTCGACGAGAAGGCCTTCTGCGATCTCGTTGAGTGGCAGATCACTGAAGGGACGCATGGGCTTGTCCCGGTTGGCACCACGGGCGAGAGCCCGACGCTGACGCATGAGGAACACAAGCGCGTGGTCGAACTGTGCATCGCGCAGGTGAAGGGTCGCGTGCCTGTCATTGCGGGGGCGGGCTCCAACTCGACCGCCGAGGCGATCGACTTCGCCCGCCATGCCGAAAAGGCCGGTGCCGACGGGCTTCTGGTCGTCACGCCCTATTACAACAAGCCGACGCAGGAAGGGCTCTACCAGCACTTCAAGGCGATCAACGACGCGGTCGGCATTCCGATCTTCATCTACAACATCCCCGGTCGCTCGGTGATCGACATGTCCGTCGACACGATGAAGCGCCTGTTTGCGCTGCCGAATATCGTCGGCGTCAAGGATGCGACGGCAAATATGGCGCGGGCGAGCCAGCAGCGTCTCCAGCTCGGACCGGAGTTCATCCAGCTCTCCGGCGAGGACGCGACCGCGCTCGGTTTCAACGCCCATGGCGGCGTTGGCTGCATCTCGGTGACGGCGAATGTCGCGCCGCGCCTGTGCTCGCAGTTCCAGGAGGCGTGCCTCGCTGGCGATTACGGCAAGGCGCTGTCGATCCAGGATCGTCTGATGCCGCTCCACAATGCGCTGTTCGTCGAGACCAACCCGTCGCCGGCGAAGTATGCGCTGTCTGTCCTCGGCAAGATTTCTGAGGATGTCCGCTTGCCCATGGTTCCGGTCACGGAACCCACGCGCGCCGCCGTGAAGGCCGCCATGGTGCATGCGGGATTGATCAACGGTTGAGGCCATGGCCGAGAAGGCAGGTGCCTACAAGCTCGTCGCCGACAACCGGAAGGCGCGCTTCAACTATCAGGTCATCGACACCTATGAGGCCGGCATCGCGCTGACCGGCACCGAGGTAAAGTCGTTGCGCGGCGGCAAGGCGACGATCGGCGAGAGCTATGCGGGGCCGTCGGGCAACGAGATCCTGCTCTTCAACGCCGACATTCCCGAATATCTGCAGGCGAACCGCTTCAACCATGAGCGCAAGCGGCCGCGAAAGCTGCTGCTGCACAAGAACCAGATCAACAAGCTGATCGGCGCGGTCCAGCGCGACGGTCTGACGCTCGTGCCGCTGAAGCTCTATTTCAACGAGAAGGGTCGCGCGAAAATCGAACTGGCGCTCGCGCGCGGCAAGACGTTGGGCGACAAGCGCGAGACCGAGAAGAAGCGCGACTGGGAGCGCGAGAAGGGGCGTCTGCTTCGCGACCGGGGCTGAGCGGCCACGGGACGACGGAGCGTCGCGTTCGCAGGGGAGGGGTCATGTACCAGCCACCGCATTTTCGCGAAGAGAGCCGCGAAACCCTCATCGATCTGATGCGCGCCCATCCGCTCGCCGCCATCGTGGTCGCCGGACCGGACGGTTACGAGGTCAATCACGTGCCGTGTCTGGTCGACCCCGACATCGGCCCGCATGGTCGTCTGCGCCTCCATGTCGCCCGCCCCAACCCGTTGCGGGCGCTCGCCGAGGCCGGGTTGCCGGTGGTCGCGATCTTTCAGGGCGCCGAAACCTACATCACGCCGAGCTGGTACGAGACCAAGCGCGAGACCGGCAAGGTGGTGCCGACCTGGAACTATGCCGTCGTCCATGCCCATGGGCGCCTGTCGCTGCATGACGATGCGTCCTGGCTGTCCGACCAGATCGCCGCCCTGACCGACACCCATGAGGCCGCGCGCGCTCACCCCTGGGCGGTCACAGACGCGCCGGAAGATTTCATGCGGGGTCAGATGAAGGGCATTGTCGGCATCGAGATCGCCATTGAGCGGCTCGAAGGCAAATGGAAGGTCAGCCAGAACCGTCCGATGGCCGACCGTCACGGCGTGGCAACGGGTCTTGAGGCGGAGGAGGGCGGCGGTGCCATGGCGGCCCTGGTGCGTGCGCGAGCACGGCCAGGTGAAGCGTGACCGCCGGCAACGCTGGTAGTCAGCGCGAAAGCTGGTAGAAGCCCGGCAGGAGAGGGGACCGTCATGTCGACACCACACGCCGCCGCGATGGATCAGGCCGCCGTCCTCGCCGAGTTCCGTGAGGCGGGTGCGCTGCTCGAGGGGCATTTCATCCTCTCCTCGGGGCTGCATTCGCCGGTTTTTCTCCAAAAGATGTTCATCTTCATGGATCCGGTGCGCACGGAGCGGCTGTGCGCGGCGCTCGCCGTGAAGATCGCTGAGCGGTTCGGATCGATCGACATGGTCGTGTCGCCGGCGGTCGGGGGCATCGTGCCGGGCTACGAAACCGCCCGGGCGCTGGGCGCCAAGGCGATCTTCGTCGAACGCGAGGAGGGGCGCTTCCAGCTGCGTCGCGGGTTCCAGATCCCCGACGGCGCGCGGGTGCTGATGGTCGAGGACATCGTCACGACGGGTCTGTCCTCGCGCGAATGTCTCGCCGCGCTTGCGGGACACCCGGGTACGGTGGTCGGCGCCGCGTGCCTCATCGATCGGTCGGGCGGCAAGGCCGATCTTGGCGTACCCCTCGTCGCCCTCGCCACGCTCGATATCCCGGCCTATCCGGCTGACGCGCTGCCGCCGGAACTGGCCGCGATCCCGGCGATCAAGCCCGGCAGCCGGGCCCTGAAGGCTTGAACCGCAGGCAAGCCGGCGCTATGCAAAGCGCTTAAATGTGATCACAAAAGAAGCCGCCATGTCCGCTCCTTCCCTGCGCCTCGGCGTCAACATCGATCATGTCGCAACGGTCCGGAACGCGCGCGGCGGCGTCCATCCCGATCCGGTGCGTGCGGCGCTCCTCGCCATCGAGGCGGGCGCTGACGGGATCACCGCCCATCTGCGCGAGGATCGCCGCCACATCCGCGACGCCGACATGGAGCGTCTGAAGGCGGAGATCAGCAGGCCCCTCAACTTCGAGATGGCGGCGACCGACGAGATGGTGGCGATCGCCCTGCGCGTGAAACCCCATGCCGTCTGCCTCGTGCCGGAAAAGCGCAGCGAGCGGACGACAGAGGGCGGGCTCGACGTCGTCGGCAATGCGGCTTCCCTGCGCCCCACGATCGCCCGGCTGGCCGACGCCGGCATCAAGGTCTCGCTGTTCATCGAGGCCGATCCGCGCGCGATCGCGACGGCGGCCGAGCTGAAGGCTCCGATCGTCGAGCTTCACACCGGCGCCTGGTGCGATGCGCTGGCCGACGGCCATCACGACGCGGCGGCGACAGAGCTGCGCCGCCTGACAGAAGGCGCGCGGCTGGCGGAAGCGGCCGGCCTCGAGCCGCACGCCGGCCACGGCCTCAACTACGAGACATCGGAGACGCTCGCGGCCGTGCCGCAGTTTCGCGAGTTCAACACCGGTCATTTCCTGATCGGCGATGCGATCTTCATCGGCCTCGCCGAGTCGATCCGGCTCGTACGCGCCGCCATGGATCGCGGGCGGGCGCGCGCCCGATGATCATCGGCATCGGGGTCGATCTCTGCGACATCAGGCGGATCGCCTCGACGCTCGAGCGGTTCGGGGATCGCTTCACCGAGCGCTGCTTCACGCCGACCGAACGCGCCAAGGCCGACCGCCGGAAGGACCGTGCGGGGACCTATGCCAAGCGCTTCGCGGCGAAGGAGGCCTGCTCAAAGGCGCTCGGCACGGGCATTCGCGGCATTCGCTGGCAGGAGATGGGCGTCGTCAACCTGCCGAGCGGTCAGCCCACCCTGGTCCTGACCGGTCTCGCCAAGGAGCGGCTCGATCGTCTGACGCCGGCGGGCCACACCGCCGTCATCCACCTGACGCTGACCGACGAACACCCGATCGCCCAGGCGATGGTGATGATCGAAGCGCTTCCGACCGCCACTGGCAGATAGCGCTCGATCGCCGCGCTGGCGGCGAAGACCAAAGTCATCCCGGATGCCATGCGGCGCTCCCTTGCGCCGTCATCCCGGATGTCATGCGGCGCTCCTTTGCGCCGTCATCCCGGACGCCATGCGGCGCGAAGTGCCGCGTGGCAGATCCGGGATCGTCGCGAGGTTGGCGGAGCCGCGGCCAGACGCTCTATCCTGAAAACGGTCCCGGGTCTGCGCCGCATCGCTTCGCGCTGCGCCGCGCCCGGGATGACGACGGGGGGCCGGGTCCTTTGAGACGGCGGGGCGCTCGACGCCGGGTAAAAGAACGATCCGCCGGCGCGCCGACCGGGTTTTGGCTAGACTTTGTGCCGCCCCGCGAGGATCCGGTCGGCGACGAGGTCCTGCAACGCCCACAGATAATCGTCGTGGATGCCCTCCGCCTCGAGCGCCACGATCGTCTGGCGGAGATAATCGGCGTTCGAGCCCCAATGCCCGCAGGCGAAGGCGATGCGGTCCGCCACCTCGTCAATCGGCAGCACGCCCGCATAGTTGTAGTGCCCGGGATTGGCAGTGAAGGCGATCGCGGGCACGGTCCGGCCATCGACCGACGTCTCGATCCAGCGCGGCAGGTTGCCCGGCGGTTTCACCGTCATTTCGCGCCGCCACAGGATCCCAAGATCGGCGAGTGCCCGTTGGTCGTCCAGTCGCTGCAGGACGCCCTCGGCAAAGCCGCCGCGGTCGAGCTGCATCATGAGGCCGGGTTGCTGGACAGTACCGCGAAAGCGGGCGAGCCGAAGGGTAAAGGCCCTCCGCCACCCGATCGCGGTCGCCCGCATGGTCTGCGCGGGCTCAAAGACCGGCTTCCAGATCAGTGATCCATAGGCGAAGACATGGATGGGCCCCACCGGCCGATCAGCCAGAAAGGCCGCGAGGTGGCTGTCGTAATCAGCCTCCGTAAACTGCTCCATCCCGGCGACGGGACCTGCATCGGTCACGTCGCGGTGGACGCGGGCGATCACTGCTTCCGTCAGTCGAAGGACACGCGGCGGCGTCATGGGGAGCCTGCCTCGAGGATCTCGGCGACCTTCGCCTGCAGGGCGCGCAGCATCCGGTCATGGATGCCGATCTCCTCGCAATGGCGCTAGGTCTCCAGAAGGTAGGTGGCGCTCGGCCCAACATGGCCGCAGGCCTGCGCGATCAGCGCTGCCGCCTCGGCGACCGGACGGCGTCCGGCGTAGCGAAGGCTGGTGCGATCGGCGACGAAGGTGACGGCGCGGATGCGACCGGCCTCGGTTTCGAGCGTCACCCAGATCGGTCGGTAGGCCATGCCGATCATCTCGCGGCGCCAGGTCCTCGCAAGCGTCTCGGCGGCACCGGGGGCTGCGATCCGGAAGGCCGCGCCGATGCAGGATCCGCCCTGATCAAGCGCCATCATCAGCCCCGGGCGGGCGCGCGAGCCGCGAAACCGCCATTGCCACAGGCAGAAACTGCGGTGCCAGCCGCGCAACCGCGCCGTCCGCCGCTCGGCGAAGGGAATGTCCGGGTTCCACATCAGCGACCCATAGCCGAAGAGCCAGATGTCCTCGTCGGGACCGACGGCCGCCAGCGTGCGCGCACGGCTTGCGTCGATCTCGGCCTGCGGCATCAGCGGGATCGCGTCCGGATCATCGGGGGGCCAGTCCGGGAAGGCGCGGGCGATGAGGGCTTCGGTCAGCATCCGCCGCACCATGGCCGTCACCCGCTCCTCGTTCCGATCGCCCGCCGTCAGTGTTTCACAGCATCGCCTCCGTGAAAACGGGGGGGCGCGCCGCATTGCCGCCACACCGATGGGTTTCGTTGCAGATCGCGTCGTCACGCTCTATACGGGGCGCCGAAGCGCGGTCGCCGCGCGATCCAGTGAGCCCCATGACTGCCGTGAGCCCGACAAAAAAGAAGTCCAAGGATGGCGGCTTCCTTGAGTTCATCAAGGTCGTCATCCATGCAGTCCTCATCGCGGTGGTGGTCAGGACGCTCCTGTTCCAGCCCTTCAACATTCCCTCGGGCTCGCTCATTCCGACATTGCTGATCGGCGACTATCTGTTCGTATCGAAGTTCAGCTACGGCTATTCGCGCTTCTCGATGCCCTATGCGCCGAACCTCTTCTCCGGCCGCATCTGGTCGGCCCCGCCGCAGCGCGGCGAGATCGCCGTATTCAAGCTGCCCAAGGACAATGCGACCGACTACATCAAGCGCGTGATCGGCCTTCCGGGCGACCGGATCCAGATGATCGACGGCATCCTCCACATCAACGGCGAAGCGGTGAAGCGCGAGCCCGCGGGCTTCATGAAGGCTGTCGACAATTTCGGCCGTGCCACTGACGTGCCGCTCTACCGCGAAACGCTGCCCGGCGGCGTCACGCACATCATCGCGGAAAAGGATGGCGACAACGGCTATTATGACAACACCTTCGAGTATGTCGTGCCGCCCGACCACTATTTCATGATGGGCGACAACCGCGACAACTCGACGGATTCGCGCGACCTCAACAGTGTCGGCTATGTTCCGTTCGAGAACTTCGTCGGCAAGGCCCAGATCATCTTCTTCTCGGTCGAGGAAGGCGCCTCGCCGCTTGCCTTCTGGGAGTGGCCCTGGACCGTGCGTTGGGATCGCCTCTTCCAGATGGTGCGATGAAACGCAGGACCAAACCGGCGATCGAAGCGCTCGAAGCCGCCGTTGGCCACGTCTTCGTCGATCGCTCGATCCTCGAGCAGGCGCTGACCCATGTCAGCGCGAGCGCCAATGGCGATCGGCTGGCGAGCTATCAGCGGCTGGAGTTTCTCGGCGACCGCGTGCTTGGGCTCGTCATTGCCGATCTTCTGTTCAGCCGCTATCCGGGAGACGAGGAGGGCGCCTTGTCGCGCCGTCTGTCGAGCCTGGTGCGCAAGGAGACCTGCGCCGAGATCGCCAATGACTGGGACCTCGGCAGCCATCTCCGGCTCGGTCTCGGCGAAAGCCAGACGGGCGGACGCAAGCGCATGACGATTCTCGGCGATGCCTGCGAGGCCATGATCGGCGCCGTCTATCGCGACGGCGGATACGCGGCGGCGAAGGCCGTGGTCGAGGCCGCCTGGGCCACGCGATTGATCGGCACGGATGCCCGGCGGCGCGACGCGAAGACCGACCTTCAGGAATGGGGGCAGTCGCGCGGGCTTGCCACACCGATCTACCGTATGGTTCGCCGGTCGGGCCCGGATCACGCGCCGGTGTTTGTCGTTTCCGCCGAAATCGATACGCTGATGCCCGCAAGCGGCGAGGGTCCCTCGAAGCGTCAGGCGGAGCAGGCGGCGGCCGCCGCGTTCCTGCGACGCGAGGGAGTATGGAGCGAGGAGGCAGCGCATGAGTGAACCGCAGACCCGGTGCGGCTTCGTTGCCCTGATCGGCGCGCCCAATGCCGGCAAATCGACGCTGATGAACACGCTCGTCGGAGCGAAACTCTCGATCGTTACCCACAAGGTGCAGACGACGCGCTCGATCGTGCGCGGCATCGCGGTCGAGGGCGAGGCGCAGCTCATTTTCGTCGACACGCCCGGCATCTTCCAGCCCAAGCGTCGGCTCGACCGCGCCATGGTGACGACCGCCTGGGGCGGTGCGTCGGACGCCGACATCGTCTGCCTCCTGATCGATGCCGAGCGCGGCCTTGACGAGAGCAACCTCGCCATCATCGAGAAGCTTGCCGAAGCGCCCCGGCGCAAGATCCTGATCCTCAACAAGATCGATCAAGTGCCGCGCGAGCGCCTTCTCCAGATCGCGGCGGCCGCGAACCAGCGTCTGCCCTTCGTCGAGACCTTCATGATCTCGGCGCTGAAGGGGGACGGCGTGAAGGACCTGCTGCGCAGCCTCGCCGGCATGGTGCCGGTCGGCCCCTGGCTCTATCCGGAGGACCAGATCTCGGACGCGCCGCTGCGCGCGCTTGCCGCCGAGATCACGCGCGAGAAGCTGTTCCTGCGCCTCCATGACGAGTTGCCCTACGAGTCGACCGTCGAGACCGATTCCTGGAAGGTGTTGGCCGATGGCTCGGCGCGGGTCGAGCAGACCATTTTTGTGACCCGCGAGGGACAGAAGAAGATCGTCATCGGCAAGGGGGGCGAGACCATCAAGGCGATCTCGGTCGCGGCCCGCAAGGACATCGCCGCGATGGCGGAGACGCCGATCCACCTCTTCCTGTTCGTCAAGGTCCGCGAGAACTGGGCGGACGATCCCGCGCGCTATCGCGAAATGGGTCTCGACATGCCGCGCTGACGGCGCGACCGGTCAGGGTTTCGCGTAACCCTGATCGCTCGTGTCGACCGGCACAACGGAACCAGCCGTCGGATCGATCCCGGTGTAGAGCACGACGAAGGGCGTCGCCACGGTGCTTGACGTCTGGATCACGCGCAGGATCCGCGCTTCAATCGTGCTGCTGTCGGCGACCAGAAACAGCATGGCCACGCTGAGTGCGCCGAGACCGGCGACAAGGGGAAGACGCCATGCTTTCACGTGCCGACTCATACTGTTTGGCCCATGTCCGTTTACGATTGCTGCGTTGAATCGAGTTTTCTCGCGTGATTCCGTCGAATCCAAGGCCCAATCATGGAATGGCGTGACGAAGGCATCGTTTTGGGCGTGCGCCGTCACGGCGAGACGAGCGTCATCCTCGAGACGCTCACGCGCGACCACGGCCGCCATCTCGGGCTGGTGCGCGGGGGGCGATCTCGGGCGATGCAGCCGATCCTTCAGCCGGGCAACATGGTCGGGCTCGTCTGGCGAGCGCGGCTCGACGAGCATCTCGGCTCCTTCGCGGTCGAAGGCCTTGCGCTCCATGCCGCACGCCTTCTGACCGTCCGCCATGCGCTGTTTGCGATCGGCCACCTCACCGCTCTGGTGCGTCTTCTGCCCGAGCGCGATCCCCATCCAGCCATCCATGCGGCGCTTGCGACCGTCATCGACGTCGCGGACGATCCCGCGATCGTGCCCGCGCTGGTGGCACGCTTCGAGATGGAGATCCTGTCGGAACTCGGCTTCGGCCTCGATCTGACCGCCTGCGCCGCGACGGGGCTGAACGAGGAGCTGGTCTATGTCTCGCCGAAATCCGGTCGCGCCGTCAGCCGTGCGGCCGGCGAGCCGTGGCGCGATCGGCTGTTGCAGCTTCCGGCCTTTCTGACCGGCGCCGGCGGTGCGGTGACGCCTGCCGACGTCGCGGCTGCCTTCCGGCTGACGGGGCACTTCCTCGAACGCGACGTCTTTGGGCCGCGGGGGCTGCCCGCCTCGCAGAATCGTGAAGCGTTTTTGCGCGCGGTTGCTCTGCTTGACTGATATCACGATACCGCCGGGGTCGGGGGCTGCGATTCCGCGCCTTTGAGCACAGGTTCCGCCTTTCATGCCACCCGCCACGGCCGCGCCGAGCCGTACCGTCCCGCTGATCATCGCGACGGCACTGTTCATGGAAAATCTCGATTCCACCGTGCTGTCGACGGCCTTGCCGACGATCGCGCGCGAGTTCGCGGTCAATCCCATCCACCTCAAGCTGGCGCTGACGAGCTATCTTCTGTCGCTCGCGATCTTCATCCCGGCCTCCGGTTGGATGGCGGACCGGTTCGGCGCCAAGACGGTCTTTCGGGCCGCCATGGCGGTCTTCATTCTCGGTTCGGTGTCCTGCGGTCTGTCGAGCGATCTGACGACGCTGGTTCTGGCGCGCGTGCTGCAGGGTATCGGCGGGGCGATGATGACGCCGGTCGGTCGCCTCGTCGTGCTGCGCTCGACACCGCGCGAGGGCCTCGTCGGGGCGCTGGCCTGGCTGACCATGCCGGCGCTGCTCGGCCCCGTGCTCGGCCCGCCGGTCGGTGGTTTCATCACCACCTTCCTCGACTGGCGCTGGATCTTCTGGATCAACGTACCGATCGCGGCGCTCGGCATCATCCTCGCGACGCTCTACATCCCCGACATCGCCGAGGAGAAGCCCGCGCCGTTCGATCTCGCCGGGTTCGCGCTGGTGGGGCCGGGGCTGATGGCGTTTCTCACGGGGGCGACGCTCGCCGGTCTCGCCATCGCGCCGCCCGCCCTCGTGGCCGCTCTCATCATCGCGGGGGTCCTGCTGCTTGCGCTCTACGTGCGGCACGCGCTGCGCCATCCGGCGCCGATCCTCGACCTGCGGCTGTTGAAGCTGCCGACCTATCGCATCAGCGTGACGGCGGGCCTTCTGTTCCGGATCGGTGTCGGTGCGACGCCCTTCCTGCTGCCGCTGCTGCTGCAGGAGGCGCTCGGCTATTCGCCCTTCCAGGCGGGCCTGCTGACGCTCGCGACCGGCTTGGGCGCGATCGTCATGAAACCTCTGGCGCAGCGCATCCTCACGCGTTTCGGCTTCCGTCGGATCCTCGTCGTCAACGCCGTGATCGCAGGCGTCCTCGTCGGCGCACCGGCGCTGTTCGGGCCGACCACGCCATGGCCCGCCATCATGGTGATACTTCTCGTCGGGGGCTTCTTCCGTTCGCTCCAGTTCACCGCGATGAACGCCATCGCCTATGCCGACATGCCGAACGGGCTGATGAGCCGCGCCACAAGTTTTTCCGCCGTCGCGCAGGAACTGTCCGGATCGATCGGTGTCACCGTGGCGGCGCTCGGCCTCGAGGCCGCGCATTGGTGGCTCGGCGGACCGACCCTCGCTCTCGGGCATTTTCCGCCGGTCTATGGCATCATCGCGCTTCTGGCGATCGCCTCGTCGCTGATCCTCGCACGACTGCCCGCGACGGCCGGTGCGGAACTGCTGCCGAGGCGGGCGGCCTGATCGGGGAGACGCGCATGATCCGACTTGGCCTCACCCTTCTTCTTGTCGCAACGGTCACGCAGGCGCTTGCCGCCGAGCGCGCGCTCAGTGCGGCCGAGACGCAGAAACTCCTCGCTGGAAACACGGTTCTGGGCACCGGCGAAAGCGGCGCGACACGCCAGTATTTCGATCCGAACGGCGATACACTCTTCATCGCCGCCGACGGCGCGCCGTCGGACGGGCGCTGGCGGATGGAAGGCGACCAATACTGCTCCACCTGGCCACCGGCGCAGCATTGGAGTTGCTATGCGGTTCAGGGCGATCCGGACGCAACCCCGCAGACCATCCGCTGGATCGACCGCGAGGGTTTTGCGTCACCCGGCACGGTGGTGAAGGGCAACCAGATCAGGTGAAAACACGCCCGGTGCCGTCGCCTGAGCCACTCGATCGACCACCGGATGAGGATAACGCCAGCCCTGCCGTTTCCCCGAATCAGCCCATCGGCTAACGAAACGACATGGGCGAAATCGAAAAACCACCCTCGGGCGACGGCGTCGAGCCGGTCAATCTGCGCGACGCGCTGGAAGAACGCTATCTCGCCTATGCGCTGTCGACCATCATGGGCCGCGCGCTGCCGGACGCGCGTGATGGTCTCAAGCCCGTGCATCGGCGCATCCTGCATGCGATGCGGCTTCTGCGCCTCGATCCAGATCAGGCCTTCAAGAAATGCGCCCGCGTCGTCGGCGACGTCATCGGCAAGTTTCATCCCCATGGCGATCAGGCGGTCTACGACGCCATGGTCCGCCTCGCCCAGGACTTCGCGCAGCGTTATCCGCTGATCGACGGGCAGGGGAATTTCGGCAACATCGACGGCGACAATGCCGCCGCCTACCGCTACACCGAGGCGCGGCTCACCGAAGTCGCCATGCTCATCCTCGAGGGTCTCGACGAGGACGCGGTCGATTTCCGGGCGACCTATAACGGCGAGGATGAAGAGCCCGTCGTCATGCCGGGCGCCTTTCCGAACCTCCTCGCCAATGGCGCGCAGGGCATCGCCGTCGGCATGGCCACCTCGATCCCGCCGCACAACGCCCATGAGCTGTGCCAGGCGGCGCTGCACATGATCGACCATCCGGACTGCACGCACGATGTGCTGATGCAGTTCGTGCCCGGGCCCGATTTCCCGACCGGTGGCATTCTGGTCGACGATCCGGCCTCGATCGCCGAAGCCTATCGCACCGGACGCGGCGGTTTCCGGATCCGCGCCCGCTGGTCGAAGGAGGATCTCGGGCGGGGCACCTGGGTGATCGTCGTCACCGAGATCCCGTGGCTGGTGCAGAAGAGCCGCCTGATCGAGAAAATGGCGGAACTCCTCAACGAGCGGAAACTGCCGCTCGTCGGCGACATCCGCGATGAATCCGCCGAGGATGTGCGCATCGTCATCGAACCCAAGTCGCGCAATGTCGACGAGGTTCTGATGATGGAATCGCTGTTCAAGCTCACCGAGCTCGAAAGCCGCATTCCGCTCAACATGAACGTCCTGGTGGACGGCCTGCGACCACAGGTTCTGAGCCTCAAGGACGCGCTCCGGCAATGGCTCGACCATCGCCGCGAGGTGCTGCTGCGCCGTTCGCGCAACCGGCTGGCCCATATCGAGCGGCGGCTCGAGGTCCTGCAGGGCTACATCATCGCCTACCTCAACCTCGACGAGGTGATCCGCATCATCCGCACCGAGGATGAGCCGAAGCCGGTGCTGATGGCGACCTTCTCGCTCACCGACAACCAGGCGGAAGCGATCCTCAACATGCGGCTGCGCTCGCTGCGCAAGCTCGAGGAAATGGAACTGCGCCGCGAGTTCGACGCCCTGGCCAAGGAGCGCGACGAGATCATCCGGCTCCTCGGATCGGATGCCAAGCAGTGGAAGGCGGTCGCCTGGCAGGTGGCCGATGTCGCCAAGCGGTTCGGGCCCGATACGCCGCTCGGCAAGCGTCGGACGACGATCGACGCCTCGCAGGCCCGCAGCGTCGATCTCGCGGCCGTGACCGAGGCGATGGTCGAGCGCGAGCCGATCACGGTGGTTGTGTCGGACAAGGGCTGGATCCGGGCGCTGAAGGGCCATGTCGCCGATCTGTCGACGGTGGCCTTCAAGGGCGACGATCGGCTAAAGCTTTCCTTCTTCACCGAGACGACGGCGCGGCTGCTCGTCTTTGCGACGAGCGGCAAGGTCTACACGATCGAGGCGTCGAAACTGCCCGGCGGGCGAGGGGCGGGCGAACCGATCCGCCTCATCGTCGATCTCGACGAGGGGTCGGATGTGGCCGACGTCATCCCCCATGTCGGGGGGAGGAAGTTCCTGGTCGCCGCGAGCGACGGACGCGGTTTCGTCGTGCCGGAGGACGATCTCGTCGCCAACACCCGCAAGGGCAAGCAGGTCCTCAATGTTGATGCGCCGGCGGAAGCGAAGATCTTCGTCCCCGCGATCGGCGACACGGTCGCGGTCATCGGCGAGAACCGCAAGCTCGTCGTCTTCCCGCTCAATCAGGTGCCCGAGATGAGCCGCGGGCGCGGTGTCCGGCTGCAGAAGTACAAGGATGGCGGCATCGCCGACGCCCGCGTCTTCACGCTCGCGGAGGGGCTCACCTGGATCGACTCGTCCGGTCGCACCTGGACGGTCAACGATCTGACGGAATGGCTCGGCAACCGCTCCGACGCGGGCCGCCTGCCGCCGAAGGGCTTTCCGAAGAACAACCGGTTCGGGAAGTAGCGATCCGCCGGTGGGCTGCCCGGGGGGCTGACGCCTTGGCGCATCGGGCAAGTTCCCCATGTTTGGAATAGGTCAAATGTGGTAGCTGACGGGGGTGTCCGAAGGTCAGCACACCATGTCACCCAAAATCACGGTCGTCGAAACGGCAGAGTCCCGCATCGAGCGCAGCGAAGGGATGTCGGCGACGCTGCCGCTCGTTCATCGCCCGCGCCGCAACCGCCGGTCCGAATGGGCGCGGCGTCTGGTGCGCGAGAACGTTCTCACCACCGCCGACCTGATCTGGCCGATCTTTCTCGTCGACGGCGACAATAACCGCGTGCCGATCGCGGCGATGCCGGGGGTCGAGCGCGTCACCGTCGATCTTGCGGTGCGCGAGGCCGAAAAGGCCGCGGCGCTCGGCATTCCGGTGATCGCGCTCTTCCCCAACACCGATCCGGCGCTGCGCGAGCCGAACGGTCGCGAGGCGCTGAACCCGCGCAACCTCGTCTGCCGCGCCTGCCGCGCCATCAAGGCGGCGGTGCCAGAGATCGGCCTCCTGACCGATGTGGCACTCGACCCCTATACGTCGCACGGCCATGACGGTCTCGTGCGCGACGACGTGATCCTCAATGACGAAACCGTCGCCGTGCTCGTCCGCCAGGCCCTGAACCAGTGCGAGGCCGGCTCCGACATCGTCGCGCCCTCCGACATGATGGACGGACGCGTCGGCGCGATCAGGCAGGGTCTCGACCAGGCCGGCTTCACCGACCGGCAGATCATGGCCTACACCGCCAAATACGCCTCGGCCTTTTACGGGCCGTTCCGCGAGGCCGTCGGCGCGAACAAGACGCTGAAGGGCGACAAGCGCACCTATCAGATGGATCCCGCGAACGGCGATGAGGCGCTGCGCGAGGCGGAACTCGACCTCGCCGAGGGCGCGGACATGATCATGGTCAAGCCCGGCATGCCCTATCTCGACATTCTCTGGCGCCTGAAATCGACCTTCCAGGTGCCGACCTTCGCCTATCAGGTGTCCGGCGAATACGCGATGATCGAGGCCGCGGCCCGCAATGGCTGGATCGACGGCGAGAAGGCGATGCTCGAGAGCCTGCTCGCCTTCAAGCGCGCGGGTGCCGACGGCATCCTCACCTATTTCGCGCCGCGCGTCGCCGGCATCCTCAAGGCCGGCGGCGTCTGACGCCCGGCGCGTCGCTCGTGCGCCGCGCCCCGGATCGATCGGCCGCGATCGCGCGATGACGGGAGCCTTCACACGCCGGGCGCTGCGCCTCGGGCTCGCGGTCGCGACACTCGCGGCGCTCGCCCTGATCCTGCGCGTCGTGCTCGCGCCCTGGCCCGACGCCGAACAGGCGCGGCTGTGCCGGCTCACCCTGCCGGCGCTGAGCGCCGAGGGCGCCAGGATCGAGGTCGAGCGCGTGATGCAGGCGACCTCGACCGACGCGATCCGCATCGACTATCGGGTGAACGGCGTCGACCATGCCGTGCGATGCGCCTTCTCCGGATCGGCGCTCGATCCGTCGAAGAGCGAGCTCGTGGCGCTGGTCAAGGACGGCGAGCCGCTCTCGCCGATCAAGCTGCACCTCCTGCGCCGCTACTGGCTGGAGCGACCCGAGGTCGCCCTGCCGTTCGATCCGGGGCCGGGGCAGGGGGAGCGGCCGCTCGTGTCCCTGCCGGACGGTGTCGCCTACTTTGCACAGCAGATCGCCAACGGACTTGCGCCGACCGCCGTTTTGTCGCTGCTCGCCGCTGCCTATGCCCTGATCTATGGCCTCGTCGGGCGGATCAATCTCTCTTTCGGCGATTTTGCCGTGGTCGGCGCGATGAGCGCGGTGACCGGCACCGTTCTGGCGACGACGCTCGGCAGCGGGGCGCTGATCCCCGGCGTGCTGTTCGCCGGCGCGCTCGCCGTGGCAACGACCGTGCTGCATGGCCTCGCGGCGGAGCGGGTCGTCTTCACGCGGCTCGCCTTCGGTCGCGGGCAGACCCTGCTGATCGCCACCATCGCCCTGTCGATCGTGCTGCAGGAATACATGCGCATCTATGCCGGCGCAGAGATGCGCTGGATCCCGCCGATCCTCGGCATTCCCCTGCCGTTCGCCGCCGATATCGGCTTCACGGCGACGATGACGGTGCTGCAGCTCCTCGTCACCGTGCTCGGCGGGTTCCTCGCCATCGGCCTGATGGTGTTTCTCGACCTCTCGGATTTCGGCCGCCGGTGGCGGGCGGTCGCCGATGACGCCGCGATGGCGGCGCTGCTCGGCGTTTCGGCCCGACGGGTGATGACGCAGAGCTTTCTGATCGCGACGCTGCTCGCGGGTTTCGCAGGCTTCATCACCGCCATGCAGTATGGCGGCGCGAGCCCGTCGGGCGGCACGGTGCTCGGGCTGAAGGCGTTGGCGGCCGCGATCGTGGGCGGGGTCGGATCGGTCGGCGGGGCGATGCTGGGTGGCGTCGCGATCGGCCTGATGCAGGCGGTCTGGGTGGCCTATCTGCCGATCGAGCAGGCGGATGCGGCGATCCTCCTGCTGCTCGTCGCCGTGCTCATCCTGCGGCCGGGAGGCCTGTTCGGGTTCGCGGAAGAGGGACCAAGGCCGGTTTGACCGCCGTGCTGTCTTGCCCTCTCGGCCTCGAGACGCCATCTGACCGGGGAGGAGGTGCCATGACCACGCCGTCATCCGATGCAAACGCCATGTCCGTCACCAGCACGCCGGCCTATGACCCGTCGCTCGATCCCGAGATCTACCGGGAGGTCCGGCGACGGCGCGTCCTCGCCTGGCTCATCGACGTCATGATCATCCTGGCGCTCGTCCTCGTCTTCGCCGTCGTCGTCTTGTTCCTCGGCCTGTTGACGCTCGGCCTCGGCTGGTCGCTCTTCGCGATCCTCGGTCCGGCGGTCGCGATTCTGTATGCGGGCGCGACGATCGGCGGGAAGGGCGGCACCCTCGGCATGCGCGCCATGGGGCTCAGGCTTCGCATGGCCTATGGCGGCGTGCCGGATTTCTGGCTCGGCTGTGCCCATGCGATCCTGTTCTGGGTGAGCTCGACCATCCTGCCGATCCTCTCGCTCGTCCCGCCGCTGATCGACCGCCGCAAGCGAATGCTGCACGACATGGTGCTCGGCATGGTCATGGTCGACGAGCGCGCGGGCTGAACGCATAAAAAACGCCCAGACGGAACGAGGGAAAGTACGGACACGGCCCTTCCCGACCGGGGGCGTCGGTGCTAGCCTGACGTGCGTTGATTTGTGGAGATCCGCGTTGAGCCTCGAGATCCGCGACTCCCCGCAGTTTTATCTGACTGCCGCCACGCCCTGCCCGTATCTCCCGGGTCAATGGGAGAGGAAGGTGTTCACCCATCTGGTGGGCGAGCGCGCGGTCAAGCTCAACGACCTCCTGACGCATGGCGGATTCAGGCGCTCGCAGACGATCGCCTATCGCCCCGCCTGCGAGCAGTGCCGGGCCTGCGTCTCGGTGCGCATTCTCGCCGACGAGTTCCGGTGGACGAAATCGTTTCGCCGCGTCCTGCGCGACAACGCCGACATCGTGGGCACGGTGCGCACGGCGACGCCGACTTCGGAGCAGTATTCGACTTTCCGCGCCTACCTCGACACGCGGCACGCCAATGGCGGTATGGCCGACATGAGCGTTCTCGATTACGCGATGATGGTCGAGGACAGCCACGTCACATCGCGGCTGATCGAGTATCGCCGCGTCGAGCCCGACGCGCCCGGCGCCAAGGGAACCCTCATGGCCTGTGCGCTGACCGACATCCTCGGCGACGGGCTGTCGATGGTCTATTCCTTCTATGAGCCGGAAGAGACCCTGCGCTCGCTCGGCACGTTCATGATCCTCGACCATGTCCGTCGAGCGGCCGAGATGGGATTGCCATACGTCTATCTCGGCTACTGGGTGCGGGGCTCGCGGAAGATGGCGTACAAGGCCCGCTACCTGCCGCAGGAGCGGCTCGGCCATCGCGGCTGGGAACGCGTCGACGACGAGACGGACGGCTGCCCGCATGAGTGACGTCGAAGAGGATCAGGTCCGCGAACCGGTCTACGGTCGGATCCTCGTCTGGAGCATGCGTCTGCTCGCCGTGCTGTGGTTCGCCAAGGGTCTGCAGAACTGGGCGACGGTGCTGGGCATGGGTGATGGGCCGGACAGCCTTTTTCTCGCCATGCCGATGGTGGCGCGGACCGCGACCGGCTTCTTCGCCATCATCGATCTCGTCGCGGCCGTCGGTCTGTGGATGGCCGCACCCTGGGGTGGCGTCATCTGGCTCGTCGCCGCCATCGCCTATGCGCTGATCGACGTGACCATGCCGCAGGCGGTGATGGGCTCGCAGCCGATCCTCGTCGCGGCAATCGGCGCCCTGATCCTGTTCTACCTGTTCGTGACCTACAAGGCGGCCCGCGAGGGCTCGCTCGAGATGTAGCGCGACCCACAGTCGGCGCCGGCCGCTGAATCGGAATCAGAACTGACGCCGGCCTCCGTAAGCGACTCACCGCGCTGCACTTTCGTCCCGCTCTTCAAGTGGAACGGCAGGGCTTTGACCCTTCAGAGCCTGCGAAAGTTAATTCATGAATTGGTATCCTGAATCGCGAGTTTAAATCGCATTGAAATCGGCATCGAAATAAAACCTTGCGTTCATTCTATGATTTAAGCCGTTTTTTATGAGCGGACGCTAGGGTGATGTCACGGTAGTGCGGATACAGGGCCGCACGTCGATTTAAATGTATCAAGGGCGTCATGATGAATAACGTCAAGAAGATCGCTGAGCCATCGGAGCGGCACCTGCGGATGGAAGAAATCCGCCCGTTTTACTTGGAATCTCTTCATCTCGTTGAGCGCCTTCATCGTCGGCTCCTCGACGTCATCAAGGACGAGTTCGACCGGCGCAGCCGCTCGGACATCAACGCGGTCCAGGCGCTGCTGCTCTACAACATCGGCGACAGCGAGCTGACCGCCGGTGAGCTGCGCACCCGCGGCTACTATCTGGGCTCCAACGTCTCCTACAACCTCAAGAAGCTCGTCGAAATGGGCTTCCTGCACCATCAGCGCTCGCGCATGGACCGCCGCTCGGTGCGCATCAGCCTCACCGACAAGGGTCGCGAGATCCATGGCATCGTCGCCGATCTCTATGACAAGCACGTCATTTCGATCGAGCAGGTCGGCGGCATCGCGGCCGACGACTTCCGTCGCATGAATGTGGCGCTGGTCCGCCTGGAACGCTTTTGGACCGATCAGATCCGCTATCGTCTCTGACGACCGCCGCATCGTCAGCGGTTCGAAGGCCCTCCGGCTCCAAGGCCGGAGGGCCTTCGGATTCCATGTGCTGCATGATCCACGCAACGCGAGATCCGCGAGGTCACGCAGCCCCTGCGTTCATCGTCCGGGCGGAGGGGAACGGCCCGGCGGACAGGCCGGGCGCGCTTTGCTTCTCTGTCGATGTGGTTTGCGCTTCGTGAACGCCCTCAGCGGGCGGTGTCGAGGATGCGCTTGCATTCGTTAAGTTCGAAGAGCGCGGCCTTCAGCAGGCGAACCCCCTCCGACCCGATCCGGTGACCTGGCAGGGACGCTGCCGTGGGGGCTGGGGCAGGGCGCGTGGCGACCACGATCGGCTCCGGTGCCGCGACCCTCGCGGGGGTGGCGACAGGCGCCACGATCGGCGCGGCGGGCGCCGCGACCCGACTGGCCACAATCGGCGCCGGCGTCTCGGCTGCGGGCGGCGTGGCCGGGCGGCGGACCGGCGCCGGCTCGTCGTCCTCCTCGTCAGGCACCATGCTGAAGGCGAGGGGACGGGCAGGGGCGTCGCGCAGCCGCTCCGGCGGCAATGCCTCGGGCCAATCGTCGATCGCCGGCCGGCCATCCTCGTCAGCGACGCGCGGCAGTGTCGCGACCGGCGGAACGTAGCTCTCCGTCTGGGCGCGGCCGAGTTCGACGACATGCTTGATGCCGCGCTCCTTCAGGATGCGCTGGACACCCTTGATGGTGTAGCCCTCGCCATACAGGTAGTAGCGAATGCCCTTGAGGAGCTCGACATCGTCAGGCCGGTAATAGCGGCGCCCGCCGCCACGCTTCAGCGGCTTGATCTGCTGGAAGCGCGTTTCCCAGAAACGCAGGACGTGCTGCGGAAGATCGAGATCCTCCGCGACCTCGCTGATCGTGCGAAACGCTTCCGGCGATTTGTCCACGGTCGCCACCCTCTCGCCGGTCAATCCTCAGCCTCGTCCGCAACGTCGAGGCCATTGATTCGGGCCTTGAGGATATTGGACGGTTTGAAGACCATGACACGTCGCGGCGAGATCGGCACCTCGACACCAGTCTTCGGGTTGCGACCGACGCGCTCGCCCTTGGATCGAACGATGAACGATCCGAAGGAGGAGAGCTTCACGGTCTCGCCCTGTTCGACGCAATCGGTGATCTCCTTGAGGACGCTCTCGACCAGTTCCGCCGATTCCGTCCGAGACAAGCCAACCTTCTGGTAGACGGCCTCGCACAGGTCCGCCCGTGTGACGGTTCTTCCCGCCATCGCCTTCTAGCCCCCTACTTCTTTTGGTCGTTCAACTGGAATCAACGAGCGAAAGCGATACGCTATGCCACTGAAAACGCAACGCTATTGAGATGAAGGTTTCAGGTCAACCGCTTGAATCGGCGTGTGAGCAGTCTTCCCTATGTCGATGTCCGCCGGCGGCTACCACCGGATCAGCGCGGCGCCCCAGGTGAAGCCACCACCCATCGCTTCGAGCAGCACGAGATCGCCCTGCTTGATGCGGCCATCGCGTACCGCCACATCGAGCGCGAGCGGGATCGAGGCCGCTGAGGTGTTGGCGTGCTCGTCGACGGTCAGCACGACTTTTTCCGGCGCGATGCCGAGCTTTTCAGCGGTCGCGTCGATGATCCGCCGGTTCGCCTGATGCGGGACGAACCAGTCGATCCTGTCGAATGGTACCGCCGCCTCCGCCAGAACGTCATGGAGGATCTGCGGTACCATGCCGACGGCGAGTTTGAAGACTTCCTTGCCGTCCATGCGCAGGAAACCGACCGTGCCGGTGGAGGAGGGGCCGCCGTCGACGTAGAGTTTTCCCTTGTGGCGACCGTCCGAGCGCAGCTTGGTGGCGATCACGCCGCGTGATCCGGCGATGTCGCCGGTCTCGACGCCCTCGATGACCACGGCGCCGGCGCCGTCGCCGAACAGGACGCAGGTGGTGCGGTCCTTCCAGTCGATGATTCGGGAAAAGGTCTCGGCGCCGATGACGAGGGCGCGCCGTGCCATGCCGGTGCGCAGCTGCGCGGTCGCGATCGAGAGCGCGTAGACGAAGCCGGTGCACACCGCCTGCACGTCGAAGGCTGCGCCGCCGGTGATGCCGAGATTGGCCTGCACGGTCGTCGCCGTCGCGGGGAAGGTATTGTCGGGCGTCGAGGTGGCGAGCACGATCAGGTCGATGTCGTCGGGCCCGACGCCGGCCGCCGTCATGGCGCGGCGGGCGGCCTGCGTCGCAAGGTCGGAGGTCTTTTCGCCCTCAGCGGCGATGTGGCGGGCCTTGATGCCGGTGCGCTGGACGATCCACTCGTCGGACGTCTCGACCTTCGCCTCGAGCTCGGCGTTCGTGACGCGGTTCGCGGGAAGATAGGAGCCCGTGCCCCGAACCTGGACGGCGATCGGCATCAGGCCGCGTCCGGGTTCGCGGCGGCTGCGGCAGCGCGATGATCGAAGGCGAGGCTGTCGGTGATCTTGGTCATGAGCTCGTACTTCACCATGTCGTAGGCGAGGTCAATCGCCGCCGCGAAACCTTCCGCATCCGTGCCGCCATGGCTCTTGATGACCACACCGTTGAGGCCGAGGAACACGCCGCCATTGACCTTGCGCGGATCGAGCTTGTCGCGGAGCGACGCAAAGGCGCCTCGCGCGAAGAGATAGCCGATCCGGGCCATCAGCGTGCGCGACATCGCGGCCCGCATGTAGCTCGCGATCTGCTTGGCCGTGCCCTCCGCCGTCTTGAGCGCGATGTTCCCGGCAAAACCCTCGGTGACGACGACGTCGACGGTGCCCTTGCCGATGTCGTCGCCTTCCACGAAGCCATGATAGTCGAGGCCCGGGATCTGCGCGTCGCGCAGGATGCGCCCCGCCTCCCGCACCTGCTCGAGGCCCTTCACTTCCTCGACGCCGACATTCAGCAGGCCGACGGTCGGGCGATCGAGGTCGAAGACGATGCGGGCCATGGCTGCGCCCATCACGGCCATGTCGATCAACGCCTCCGCGTCCGCGCCGATCGAGGCGCCCACGTCGAGCACGACCGATTCCCCGCGCAGCGTCGGCCAGAGCGCGGCGATCGCCGGCCGCTCGATCTTGGCCATGGTGCGCAGGCAGAACTTCGCCATCGCCATCAGCGCGCCGGTGTTCCCGGCCGAGACGGTGGCGTCGGCATCGCCGTCCTTGACCGCCTGCAGCGACAGCCACATCGAGGACTTCCAGCGGCCATTGCGCAGCGCCTGGCTCGGCTTGTCGTCCATGCGCACGGCGACATCGGTGTGGCGGATGGTCGAAACCGCCGCGAGGCGGGGATGGGCGGCCATCGCGGCGCGGATCGCCGCCTCGTTGCCGCAGAACAGGAAGCGCAGTTCGGGATGGCGCACCAATGCGAGCGCCGCCCCCGCAACGACGACAGGAGGGCCGTGATCGCCTCCCATGGCGTCGAGCGCCAGTCGGACATGTGAGGCCATGTTCGGCTCTGCGTTCCCTGGGCGGCGGTAAAGGGTCGCCGCATTCGAGCCGGACAATAGCGATTGCGAGGTTTCGGGCAACTGAGAAAACGGGGCCGATCACCGCCGTCGGGTCCGGCGCCGCGACGCCTCCACTCGCCCGACGACACGTCATGGCGTCGTGATCGCTGGAACGGACACCCGGGGCGGCGTTTGGTGTGATCCCGGAGGATCGCGTGGGCGTCGCGGCTGTCTTGGTTTACGGTCTGCCGCGGGCGGT
The DNA here is from genome assembly GCA_046344875.1 of Labrys sp. (in: a-proteobacteria). Classification (GTDB taxonomy): domain Bacteria; phylum Pseudomonadota; class Alphaproteobacteria; order Rhizobiales; family Labraceae; genus Labrys. The sequence continues at coordinate 37,627 of JBKDKQ010000065.1, forward strand.
ATGTCGATCCTTGACGACGATCAAGGTCGAGGGCACCGGCCGGATCTAGGGTGTGTACGGAGGAGCCCCCATGATGTCCCTGATCCGAACCTTCGTGCCGATCACGATGCTTCTCGCCGCGACGGCGGCGCAGGCGGGCGACGCGGGCAAGGGGCAGGACCTCGCACGGTCGGCCTGCGCGCGCTGTCACCTCATCGGTCCGGGCGAGACGAGCGGCGCGGACACGGCGCCGCCCTTTCGGGACGTAGCCAAGAATCCGGCCTGGCAGGACGTGGCGCGGCTGATGGCCCATCTCGCCGATCCGCATCCGGCGATGCCGGGCTTCTCGATGTCGCGGGCCGAGGCGTCGAACCTCGTCGCCTATCTCGCGACGCTGCGCGAGTAGCCGCCTCAGCCCATCCGCACGCCTTCCTTGATGAAGGTGCCGGACTGCAATTCGTTCACGGCCGTGATCAGTTCCTGCCGCGTGTTCATGACGATGGGGCCGTGCCAGGCGACCGGCTCGCGGATCGGCGCGCCCGAGACGAGCAGGAAGCGCACGCCATGCTCGCCCGCCTGCACCACCACCTCGTCGCCCGTGCCGAAGACGACGAGCGTGCGGTTGCCGGACATGTCGCGGATATGCACCTCCTCGCCCTCGATCTCCTTTTCGACCAGCACGCCGAAGGGTTTTGAGGCATCGCGGAAGCTTGCCGAGCCCTCGAAGATATAGGCGAAGGCGCTGCGATAGGTATCGACCTTGAAGACCTTGCGCTTGCCGGGCGGCACCGAAATGTCGAGATATTGCGGATCGGCTGCGATGCCGTCGACCGGGCCCGTCTTGCCCCAGAAGCTGCCGACGACCACGCGCACGCGGGTGCCGTCATCATCGACGATCTCGGGGATCTCGCCCGAGCGCACATCCTGGTAGCGCGGCTTGGTCATCTTGAGGCTCGAGGGAAGGTTCGCCCAGAGCTGGAAGCCGTGCATGCGGCCCTTCTCGTCGCCGCGCGGCATTTCCTGGTGCATGATGCCGGAGCCGGCGGTCATCCACTGCACGTCGCCCGCGCCAAGCGTGCCGCGATTGCCGAGGCTGTCGCCATGCTCGACCGTGCCGGCGAGGACATAGGTGATCGTCTCGATGCCGCGATGGGGATGCCACGGAAAGCCGCGCAGATAGTCCTGCGGCCGGTCATTGCGGAAATCATCCATCATCAGGAAGGGATCGGTCAGGCTCGGATCACCGAAGCCAAACACGCGCTCGAGCTTCACGCCCGCGCCCTCCATGGCGCTGGTGGTGCCGGAAATGTGTTTTACGGGGCGGATCGACATGGCGGTTCTCCCTCATCTGGCAAGGCACCGGCACTGCCGGCCTGTATGACGCGAAGATGGGGCAGGGCGGCCGCAACGGCAACGGTCACGCATGCCGGATCAGTTTGCATGGGTGCACGGTAACGATAACTATGAGCCATGGTGCAAAACAAGGTGGAAGGCATTGGAATTGCCAACGGCAGACGAATGAGGCATCCTCGAAAAAATAGAACTACGGTTGTTGGCGATGTGCTCGTAAGGCGAATCCATGGAGGAGTAAGCGATGCAGACAAATATGGTGTCAGATCAGCTTACAGATGAAGACCTGGTAGAGTACGTCCGAAGGGAAGATGACGGAGTTTCAGCGCTTCAAATTTTGGAATTTTTTGTTAAGGACAGACGTATTAGTGAACGAGAAGTACAACGATCCCTTCAACGCGCCTTGAATTCGAATAAGCTTGTTTTGGGCCCAAAGTTGCGGTTGTTCGTAAATCGTACCGCTAGAACGGCTGCGTGAATTAGGCGATTAATTTTTTCGGGTTCATTAGTGTATAAAGCTGAATCAAGTCGTTCAGAAAGACGCCATTCAATTACGCCAGAAGATCAGCGGAACCCTTTTGCAAGGGATCGAGATCGTATATTATACTCATCAGCATTTCGGCGCTTATCTGGTGTTACACAGATCGTGCGAGCCGGCGAAGTTGACGTGTTCCATACTAGGCAACAGCATACAATAAAAGTCGCCCAGGTTGGACGTCGACTGGCGGAGAAATGCGTTGAGGACAGCCCAGAATTGGCGAGTGCAGTTGGTATCCACCCTGAAGTAGTTGAAGCAGCCTGTCTAGCGCACGATTTGGGACACCCACCATTTGGGCACATTGGTGAGCGCGCTTTGAACAAACTGCTCGAAAGCCACGGCGACGCGGATGGGTTCGAAGGGAACGCACAAACTTTCCGCATCATAACAAAGTTAGCAGTTCGGTTCGAAGAGTGCGGCGGGCTTGACCTGACTCGCGCAACCCTTGTCGCGACGCTCAAATATCCTTGGACCCGGGACAAAGAAAACCCAAACCGGCGTTCAAAGTGGAGTGTGTATACATCAGAAACTGACGACTTTTTGTTTACTAGACAAGGCTTGGCGCACTCCAGCAAGACAGCAGAGGCTGAACTTATGGATTGGGCTGACGATATCGCGTACTCGGTTCACGATCTTGAGGATTTCCATCGCTGTGGTGCAATTCCGTGGCGCCTTGTGTTCGGTGAACAACGTGAAACTATAATAAAGAAGGCGGCTAATGCTTGGTTCGATGCTCCACTCAACGCGGAGGAGCGCCTTCGTGATGCAATGAGTAACTTGAATGCATTTATCAAGGGTGGTTTTGGATCGATATTCGGCGAGCCGTACACAGGCGAACGACATCAGCGGCGCGAGTTGCGCAACCTTACATCAGAGTTGATCGGGCGATACATCAAAGCGGCAAAGTTGCGGGAGACTAGTTCAGATGGCAAAAGTGTGTCTATAAATCAGGAAGAAGCTGATGAAGTGCTTATCCTCAAACAGATAACCAAAGAGTATGTGATAAACAATCCATCACTTGCCGCGCAGCAAAAAGGGCAAGAGAAAATAATTAATGAACTGTTCAAAGACCTCCACGCAGACGCTTCCTCAGGTATTCCGTCTTATCTTCCTTCGCGATTTAAGTATCTTTACGAAATAACGGATAAAAACCCGGCTAGGTTTGCTGCAGACTGCATTTCAAGTCTTACAGAGTCGGAAGCAATAGGTCTTTACGCGCGGTTGCAGGGATTGAATAGTGGGTCGGTGTTGGATCCAATTGTTCGATAGTGCCAATGATGCAGCGGATACTGAAACCGTGTTTTTCGAGTAAGTTTCTACGCGCACTGAAGTTGTATGATCATTGATACAGGCGCTGCAATCTAACCAAAAGGTCCATTTTGTTCTTGTCGACAGGTGCGGCTCGGCATCGCTTGCACATTACAATCCAACCTCCAAATCTTAAAGGAGACGGGTTGAGCCTTGGCAAGAAACACCGAGCCAGCGTGAATAGTCGATAGTGATTCTGCCTCCCTCAGCTGCACCCCGTCGTCCCGCCACAGGTGTCACACTTCAGGCAGGTGCCGTTGCGGACCAGCGTGAAGTTGGCGCATTCGGGGCAGGCTTCCCCTTCATAGCCGCGCAGCTTTGCTTCCTTGCGGCGCTCGGAGGCGGGCTTCACCTCGGTCCGCGCCTGGGGAGCTGGTGCCGAGAAGGGCAGGGACTCCACCGGTGTAACCTTCAGCGCCGTGGCGCCGGCCGTGGCACCGGGACCCGCGATGATGCCGCGCGAGACGGCGCTCGCGACCGCGTTCGACAGGGCCGTCACCGCGTTCTTGCCTTCACCCGAGACGGGGGCGAGCGTGGCGCTCGCGACACCGCCGGGCATCACCATGAAGCGGTCGGTCTTGGAGCGGACGAGGCCGCGCGAGACCGGGGGCGCCGGCAGGTTGCGCTCGGCCTCGCCACCGCCGATCGTCGTGACGCCGGTCTCCTCCGGCTGCACATGGGCGAGGTCGTAGCGGCCGAGATAGGAGATCGCGAGCTCGCGGAACACATAGTCGAGGATCGAAGTCGCGTTCTTGATCGAGTCGTTGCCCTGCACGAAGCCCGCCGGCTCGAAGCGCGTGAAGGTGAAGGCCTCCACATATTCATCGAGCGGCACGCCGTACTGCAGACCGAGCGAGATGGCGATGGCAAAATTGTTCATCATCGCCCGGAAGGCCGCGCCCTCCTTGTGCATGTCGATGAAGATCTCGCCGAGGCGGCCGTCATCATACTCGCCGGTGCGCAGATAGACCTTGTGGCCGCCGACAATCGCCTTCTGGGTGTAGCCCTTGCGGCGGTCGGGCATGCGCTCGCGCTCGCGCGTCACTTCCACGCGCTCGATGATGCGCTCGACGATCTTCTCGGCCACCGCCGCCGCGCGGGCGGGCATCGGCCGTTCGATCAGCTCGTCGACCGCGTCCTGCTCGTCCTCGTCGGCGATGAGCTGGGCGTTGAGCGGCTGCGACAGCTTCGAGCCGTCGCGGTAGAGTGCGTTCGCCTTGAGCGCGAGGCGCCAGGACAGCAGGTAGGATGCCTTGCAGTCCTCGACCGTCGCGTCGTTTGGCATGTTGATGGTCTTCGAGATCGCTCCCGAGATGAAGGGCTGCGAGGCCGCCATCATGCGGATGTGGCTGTCGACCGACAGATAGCGCTTGCCGAGCCGGCCGCAGGGATTGGCGCAGTCGAACACCGCATAATGCTCGACCTTCAGATGCGGCGCGCCCTCCAGCGTCATCGCCCCGCAGACATGGACGTTCGCCTTCTCGATGTCCGACTTCGAGAAGCCGAGATGCTGCAGAAGGTCGAAGGCCGGATCCTCGAGCTTGTCCGCCGGAACCTTGAGGGCACCGGTGAGGAAGTCGGCACCCAGCGTCCACTTGTTGAAGACGAACTTGATGTCGAAGGCCGAAGCGAGCGCCTTCTCGACGGTCGCGAGCTTGTCCTCGGTGAAGCCGCGCGCGGCGAGCGAGGTGTGGTTGATCACCGGCGCCTGCCGCAGCGAGGCGTGACCCACCGCATAGGCCTCGATCTCGGCGATGTCGGCCTCGCTGTAGCCGAGCGTGCGCAGTGCCTCGGGCACGGCGCGGTTGATGATCTTGAAGTAACCGCCGCCGGCGAGCTTCTTGAACTTCACCAGCGCGAAGTCGGGCTCGATGCCGGTGGTATCGCAGTCCATCACGAGGCCGATCGTGCCGGTCGGCGCGATGACGGTGGCCTGGGCGTTGCGGTAGCCGTTCTTCTTGCCCAGCGTCAGGGCCTTGTCCCAGGCGGACTTGGCGTGGCTCGCAAGCCGTTCGCCATCATCACCCAGCTTCGCGAGCGTCGCGTGATCGAGCGGCACCGGATTGGTGTTGAGGCCCTCATAGCCCGTCGCCTCGCCATGCGCCGCGCGGCGATGGTTGCGCATCACGCGCAGCATCGAGTCGCGGTTCGGCTCATATTCCGGGAAGGGACCGAGTTCGCCCGCCATCTCCGCCGACGTCGCGTAGGAAACGCCGGTCATGATCGCCGAGAGCGCGCCGCAGATCGCGCGGCCCTCATCCGAGTCGTAGGGAATGCCGGAGGTCATCAGCAGGCCGCCGATATTGGCAAAGCCCAGCCCCAGCGTGCGGTAGCGGTAGGACAGTTCCGCGATCTGCTTCGAGGGGAACTGCGCCATCAGCACGGAGACCTCGAGGACGATCGTCCACAGCCGCACCGCGTGCTCATAGCTCTTCACGTCGAACGACCGGTCGGCCGAGCGGAAGGTGAGGAGGTTCAGCGAGGCGAGATTGCAGGCCGTGTCGTCGAGGAACATGTATTCCGAGCACGGGTTCGACGCCCGGATCGGACCCGCCGCGGGGCAGGTGTGCCAGTCGTTGATCGTGGTGTGGAACTGGATTCCAGGGTCGGCCGAGGCCCAGGCGGCATGGCCGATCTTTTCCCACAGATCGCGCGCCTTGAGGGTCTTGGTCGTCTTGCCGGTGATGCGCGCCTTCAAGGCCCAATCGCCGTCGGCTTCGACCGCCTTGAGGAACTCGTCGTCGACGCGCACCGAATTGTTGGAGTTCTGGCCCGAAACCGTGAGGTAGGCCTCCGAATCCCAGTCGGTGTCGTAGATGTCGAAGTCGATGTCCTTGTAGCCCTGCTTGGCGAACTGCATCACGCGCTTGATGTAGTTGTCCGGCACGAGGGCGCGGCGCGCGGCCTTGATCTCGCGCTTGAGGGCGGGATTGCGCTCCGGATCGAAGCAGTCGTCGCCCGGCCCCTCGCAGTTCACGCAGGTGCGCATGATCGCCTTGAGGTGCTTCTGGACGATCTTGGAGCCGGTCACGAGCGCGGCGACCTTCTGCTCCTCCTTCACCTTCCAGTCGATGTAGTTCTCGATGTCGGGGTGGTCGGCGTCGACCACGACCATCTTGGCCGCGCGACGCGTCGTGCCGCCCGACTTGATCGCGCCGGCCGCGCGGTCGCCGATCTTCAGGAACGACATGAGGCCCGAGGAGCGGCCGCCGCCCGAGAGCTTCTCGCCCTCGCCGCGCAGGGCGGAGAAGTTCGAGCCCGTGCCCGAGCCGTACTTGAACAGGCGCGCTTCGCGCACCCACAGATCCATGATGCCGCCCTCGTTGACGAGGTCGTCGCTCACCGACTGGATGAAGCAGGCATGGGGCTGGGGATGCTCATAGGCCGAGGCCGACTTCGTCAGCTTGCCGGTCTTGTAGTCGACATAATAGTGGCCCTGGCTCGGGCCATCGATGCCGTAGGCCCAGTGCAGGCCGGTGATGAACCATTGCGGCGAGTTCGGCGCCACCATCTGCATGGCGAGCATGTAGCGCAGCTCGTCGAAGAAGGCCTGGGCGTCGCCCTCAGTGTCGAAGTACCCGCCCTTCCAGCCCCAATAGGTCCAGGTGCCGGCAAGGCGATCAAAGACCTGGCGCGAGTCGGTCTCACCGACGACGCGTTCCTTCTCCGGCAGCTTGGCGAGCGCCTTTTCGTCGGGAACCGAGCGCCACAGCCAGGACGGGATCGCGCTTTCCTCGAACTTCTTCAGACGGGCGGGGACGCCGGCCTTGCGGAAATATTTCTGCGCCAGAATGTCGGCGGCAACCTGGCTCCACGCCTCGGGAACAGCGATGTTCTCGAGACGGAACACCACCGATCCGTCCGGGTTCTTGATTTCGCTTGTCGTCGTTTTGAAGGGGATCGCCGCATAGGGAGACTGACCCGACTTCGTGTAGTGCCGCTCGATCCGCATTGCCTTCAAAGCCCCACCTAAAAGAGCGCGAGAATCCGCGCCGTTAACATCACGGCTCGAGTCCCCCGTCCTTCGCCGAAAAAATTGCCCTTCCGAGCATAAAGCCCGGTGGCTGCCACGGTCCCCCAGGGCGTTTTCCCCCGGTTAGGACGGCGGGTTTTGCCCCGCCGCAGCCCGTATCGACTACGTGAAAAAAGGTACTGTCGCCGCTGCCGGTCGTCAAGATTTCGTGGTGGCCTCCCGGCCGTCACACCACATCTAGTGATGGCCTGTTGATAGTGGGATCAGCGGTGGAGGGAGCGGCGTAACCATCCGGAATCTCAGGTGGATTCGCAACGGGCGGCCTGTGGTCAACTCTGCGTCAGCCTGTCACTGTGCCGTCACGGACGAAATTTTTGCGTTTCTCCGCCTATGGTTATTGCGCCGTTAACGCCGATGGGCAGGGGCCCACGATTCGGCTCTGAGGTACCGCCAAACGCTTCCCCAACGGGTTTCTTGCCGTTTTTTCGTCGTCATCACGACGACGGACCAGAGCGATTCTGATCTTGCCAGCGATTCGCAGTCCCGCCATGGTCGCGCCTCGAAAGTGAGGTGCTTTGATGAGTCGTCCGATCATTATCGATACAGATCCGGGGCAGGATGATGCCGTCGCGATCCTTCTCGCGCTCGCCAGTCCGGAACTCGAGGTCGTGGGGATCACCGCTGTCGCGGGCAACGTCCCGCTGACGCTGACGGCTCGCAACATCCGCGTCATCAAGGAACTCGCCGGCCGCCCGACGGTGCGCTGTTTCGCCGGCGCCGATCGGCCGCTGATCCGACCGCTGATCACGGCGGAGTATGTGCATGGCAAGACCGGTCTCGATGGCCCCGACCTAGCGGAACCGACGACCGCCCTCGAGGCCCAGCATGGTGTCGACTTCATCATCGAGACGCTGATGACGCGCGAGGCGGGGACGATCACGCTGTGCCCGCTCGGCCCGCTGACGAACATCGCGCTGGCGCTGGCGCGCGAGCCGCGCATCGTGCCCCGCATCCGCGAGATCGTGCTGATGGGCGGCGGCTTCTTCGAGGGCGGCAACACGACGCCCGCAGCCGAGTTCAACATCCTCGTCGATCCGCACGCGGCCGACATCGTCTTCCGCTCGGGCGTTCCGATCACGATGGTGCCGCTCGACTGCAGCCACAAAGCGCTGACGAGCGACACGCGTATCGCCGCGATCCGCAAGATCGGCTCGCCGATCGCGGAGGCGACGGCGCTGTGGCTCGAATTCTTCGAGCGCTTCGACGTGACGAAGTATGGCTCCGTCGGCGGCCCGCTGCACGACCCCTGCGTGATCGCATGGCTGCTGCGACCGGATCTCTTCAAGGGGCGGTCCTGCAACGTCGTGATCGAGACCATGAGCGAACTGACCATGGGCATGACGGTCGTCGACTGGTGGGGCGTCACCAAGCGCCCGAAGAACGCGATGGTCCTCAACGAAATCGACGCCGATGGATTCTATGCCCTGATCGCGGAACGGATCGCGCGGCTTTAGGGCACCGATCCGCGCCGCTGCCGATTGAGCCGCCGCGCGCCGGTCAGCACTCCACCGCGTTGACCGCGAGGCCGCCGAGGGACGTTTCCTTGTACTTCGACTGCATGTCCTCGCCGGTCACGCGCATGGTGACGATGACCTGATCGAGGCTGACCTTGTGCGTGCCGTCGCCGCGCAACGCGAGCGAGGCCGCGGCGATCGCCTTGTTCGCGCCAAAGGCGTTGCGCTCGATGCAGGGGATCTGCACCAGACCGCCGATCGGATCGCAGGTCATGCCGAGATGGTGTTCCATGCCGATCTCGGCGGCATTCTCGACCTGCTCCACCGTGCCGCCGAGCGCTGCGCACAGACCCGCCGCTGCCATCGAGGCGGCGACGCCGACCTCGCCCTGGCAGCCGACCTCGGCGCCGGAGATCGACGCGTTCATCTTGAACAGCGCGCCGATCGCGGCCGCGGTCAGCAGGAAGTCGTCCGCGCCTTCCTCCGTGTAGTCGCAGAACTCGCGGTAGTAGCGCAGGACCGCCGGCACGATGCCGGCGGCACCGTTGGTCGGCGCGGTGACGACGCGCCCGCCGGCCGCGTTCTCCTCGTTCACCGCGATCGCCCACATCGAGACCCAATCCATAATCTCGTGCGGCGCGCGCACATTGCGGCGCCGGTCGGCGAGAAGCTTGTCGTGCAGCGCCCTGGCGCGGCGCTTGACCTTCAGGCCCCCGGGCAGTTCGCCCGACTGCTCCATGCCGCGATCGATCGCGGCGTCCATCACGGCGCGGATGCGCGCGAGACGGGAGCGGATCTCGGGCTCCGGCCGGCGTGCGATTTCGTTGGCGAGCATGATGCCGGCGATGGACAGGTTCTCGCGGGCTCCGATCGCCAGAAGATCGTCACCGCTGCGGAACGGGTAGGGCAGGGCGACATCCTCGCTGGCGGTCGGCGCCTCGCCCTCGCCGATGACAAAGCCGCCGCCGATCGAGAAATAGAACTCGGTGAGCCGTTCCGCGCCCGTCGCGTCGAAGGCGGTGAAGGACAGCGTGTTCGGGTGGCCCTTCGCCGGCGTCTTGCGGTCGAAGAGGATGTCATGCAGCCGGTCGAACCCGATCGGCTGATGGCCGCCGAGCGCCAGCGACCGGTCCTGCTCCGCCTTGGCGATCAGCGCCGCGCAGGCATCCGGATCGACCGTCTCGGGCTCTTCGCCAGCGAGGCCAAGAATGACAGCGGTGTCCGTGGCGTGGCCGTGACCGGTCCAGGCGAGCGACCCGTAAAGCCGCGTCTCGACGCGCACCGTCTCACCGAAAATCGCCTTCTCCTTCAGCGATTTCACGAAGCGGCCGGCAGCGCGCATCGGCCCGACGGTGTGCGAACTCGACGGCCCGATCCCGATCTTGAAGATGTCGAAGACGCTGATCATGCCGATGCCCCCACCAACACTCACCTTGCGCGCCGGACGCCGAATTGCTACCCGAAATCCGACGCCGGTTTAGCTCAGCTGGTAGAGCAACCGCCTTGTAAGCGGTAGGTCGCGTGTTCGATTCACGCAACCGGCACCAGTCGAACAAGCATGACGATCGAGATCCGAACCCTCCCTCGACCCGCGGGCGCGTCCGTCACCTGCTTGTTGTGACCACGTGCTGGTTGTGACGCGCTTGTCGTAGATCGGCCGCACCGCGACATGAATGGCCCCGAGAGATCGTTGGGCCGCAACTTCCACATGCAGACCTTGTTCCCCGCGCCGGAAATCGACATGCTCGGTCAATGAAGGACTGATGGCCGAATGCTCGTCGAAACCGAGGGAATCGCATGCAGGTCAGGGCGAATGGAAAGCCCATAAGGCGTCCGCCGGACGTTGGCATCCTCGTCCCCGAGACTGTCGGTCCAGATCCATGGAACCTGGTTCTGGATGCCGGCAAGGGCCTTCGGTTGGAGGTTCGGTCTCGTGATGACGGGGGCTTCGACATAGCGTACGCCGAGGCGCAGAAACGTTTTGTCGGCAAGTCGGTCGATCGCGACGCTGCCCTTGCGATTCTTCGCAGCTTTGCCGCACGGGAACCGACATGGCGCGAAATCGGCTCCTGGACGCCGGAACGCCCGGTATCAAAGCAGCGCCGACCGCAGACGCCGCGGCAGGTGCGGCGCATCGGATCAAACCGGATGAAGCGCGAAGAGCGCCACGCGACGATCGCGGGCTTCATCGTGCTCGGTGGTGCGGCATTCTTTGCCATTCTGCAGATCATGGGCGTGAAGTTCTATGTGAGGGACATCACGCTTCCGGAGCCGTTCAACTCCGTTGGCGCCAAGGTCTTGCTAGCCGGGTTCCTTTTTTTCTGGTTCTTCTTCGCAATTGCTGCCGTCTACAAGCTTTTCGAGGTACGGCGCGCACGAAGTTGGAAGCGGACACTTGGCGTCATCGTGTCGAGTGAGGTTGGAATCGACAAAAGCATGCCGGTCGGTGGTGTCGAGGATAGCCGTCGCGTGCCGAAGCTCGTCTATGAATTCAAGGCTGGGAACCGGACCTTTCGCGGGACCCGCGTCAGTCTGGCGGAGCGGCCCTCAGTCATCACCCGCGAGGAACTGCAGCGACACTATCCCGTAGGAAAGTCAGTCACCGTCTATTACGATCCGAGTGAGCCGGAAGAGTCCGTTCTCGACCGCGACCTGCCGGCAGGAGCGGCCAAGGGCTGCCTTATCGCCACCCTCGTCGTCGTGCCGGTCTTGCTGATCGGCATGTATCTGATTTCGGCCGGGCCGGAGTGGGTGAGGGCGGTGCTGCCGGAGTCCCAGCCGCATGTTTTCCTCTTCGCTGCGCTTGGCGCCCTTGTCAGCGGCCTTTACGCGTGGCGCGAGCATGTCAGGCGCGGTCAGGCCCGGCATTGGCCGCATGTCGAGGGCGTCGTCATCAGCAGTGAGATCGAGCAGCGTGGCCGCGTCAACGCTGCGCGGGCCTTCTTTCCTGTGGTCACCTACAAGTACACGGTCGGCGCCGAGACCTATTACAACAACCAGATCGCGATTGGTGTCGAGCGCGGCGGCTCCATGAACTTTGCAGAGAGGATTCGCGCTTCCTATCCGACGGGCGCGGGCGTCAAGGTGCATTTCGATCCGGACGACCCGCAAGACTCGGCTCTCGAATGGAACGAGACGGTGCCGAAAGTGGCCGCCATCGTATCAGCTGTATTGGCTGCGGTTGCACTGTGGGCTGCATACTGAGGGCATCCGCGGTCCGCTGATCCGCTTGGCACGACACGATCGATGAGCCGAACCATGGCGGGCAGGGCGTTTCTCTCGCGGAGGCGGTGCAGGCGGACCAAGATCGACGCGACGTACTTCTCGTCGCGAGACAGCCTGTGCCGTCAGTCGTTGGCGCTTACTTCCGAGAAAAGAAAGCCAGCCGGCGTCCTTGTGAAAACAAAGATGCTGTCTCCACAAAAAACAAAATAGTTGTCGTTGTTCTCACCGTCACGATCATAGACCGCTTCCCCGCTGCGCAAGCAGGATCGAGCTTTCTTGGTGAAGTAGACCGGATAGGCCTTTGATTGAAACTGCGCAGCATCGATCATGGCGTCTTCATGAAAGAACGGCATTTTCGTCATCGTCGCGACGGCCGCTGCATCATTGGACTTGAGCGCCGTGCGGAACCTGTCGAAGAACGCATCGAATTCCTGCTGGACGCCTGCGGGCGGTTTCGGCGTTTCTGCAGTCTGGGCGACCACGGATCGTACAAAGGGCGGCGCCAACAACCCGGTGACGAGCGTGGCGGCAACCAGCAACGAGACTCGCGACATGGGATACCGTTTCGACAGTTGTGACTGATGCGTGGCCTTCAAAGCGCGGTTTGCCGCAACACGCGCGAGTGGTCATCGCGTACGCGGCAGGTAACAACATCATCACCGCTTTGCTCTGAGGTCTAAGGCTAAGGCAATGGTGATAGATTAAGGATTGCTCGATGTTTGGCGGGATGTCCATCATGATCCGAAGACTTTCCTGCGTCGCACCCGGTCGCCTTCCCTCCGGCCTGGTGGCTCTCGGTCTTTTGTTGACTTCGATGGTCGCCACACAGGCCGCTGACAGCGCATCGATCAAGCGCGGCTTCCAGGTGGTACGTGAAGTCTGTTCCGCCTGTCACGGCCTCTCGCTCGTGCGCTTCGGTGACCTCGCCGACCCCGCCGGGCCGGCCCTGCGACCGGAGGAGATCGAGGCGCTCGCGCAACAATATGTGGTTCCCGTCGACGGCAAGGATGCCGCCAACGGCACGCGCCCCGCGACACTCGATGACGCCATCAACGCGCCGTTTCCAAGCGAAGCGGATGCCCGGGCTGCGATGGACAACCGACTGCCGCTGGACCTCTCGCTGATCGGCTCGAGCGATTGCGCGAAGGCATCCTACAATCCCTATGCAAAGGCCGCAGAGCCCGCGAAGCACGCCTGCGGCGGTGTGCTCCTGACGAAATGGCTGGCAAGCAACGGGCATAGCCTCGCCGGTTTGCCCTTCGACGTGCTCGCCGACAGCCAGATCTTTTACGAGGATGGTGCGGCCACCACGGTTTTTCAGTATGCGAGCGACGTCGGCGCCTTCTCGGACTGGGCTGCGACGGTCGCGGTCAAGAATCTCGGGGGCGGTGAGGGTGAGAAGGTAAAGGATGGCGCCAAGCAGGGCGCGGCGGATCCGGTCGCCACGCCTTCTCCAGCGGGTCTCATCCGCGTGGCGCTCGTGCTGGGCAACGGGCGCTACCAGCGCGTGACCGCCCTGCCGAACGCGGGCAATGATGCGGATCTCATCGCCGGATCGCTCCGCGCCGCCGGATTCTCGGACGTGGTCGTCGCGAAAGACCTGAGCAAGGCTGCGATGGTCGAAACGCTTCGCACATTCCGGGACAAGGCAGATCAAGCGGATTGGGCGGTCGTCTATTTCGCCGGTCATGGCATCGAGGCCGCCGGGCGGAACTATCTCATTCCCGTCGACGCGACCCTGACGGATGATCGCGACATCGAGACGGAGACCGTGGCGCTCGATGAGATCCTGAAGGCTGTGAGCGGAGCGCGGCACCTGCGCTTCATCGCGCTCGATGCCTGCCGGACGAACCCGTTCGACGCGCAGATGAAACGGCGGGTCGCCCTGCGCTCGACCGAACGCGGTCTTGCGCGGATCGAGCCCACCGGCGCGACTTTGATCGCCTATTCCGCCAAGGACGGTACGGTCGCGCTCGACGGTGAGGGAGCGAACAGTCCCTTTGCAGTGGCGCTCGCAAAGCGGTTGGTGGAGCCTGACGTCGAGATCAACAAGGTTTTGCGCCTCGTGCGCAATGACGTGCTGACCCAAACCGCCAACAGGCAGGAGCCGTATGTCTATGGCTCGCTGCCGCCGGACGACTTTTTCTTTGTGTCGGCCCCGAAATAGGCCCGTCGCGGGCTCGGACGCCCCACCCCGCTCACCGGCATCAGCGGAGGCGCGCCTGTCGCCCAGTCATGTCAGGAAAATCTGACAGTTTGACGCCATGAGGCTGTCCGAGGCGATGTATTGTGCAGTGCAGCAAGGCCAGTTGTGCCTCACGATTAGTATAAATCAATACAATTGAACAATTAGCAAGTGTATATCTTAGACAAAAGTCTTATCGAAAAATTAAACCCAAGCCCTAGAACCAAGAAACCTTTGGCCACACGTGTGATGGCGATCGGTTTAACAAGATTAATTGGTGAAATGTGGAGGGGCACTTGGATACAAACAATAGAGATGCAGAACATTGGGCCAAGACGAGGCAGCTCATGTTCATCATGCTGGCCATCTGGCTGGTCTTCAGCTTCGGCATTCATTTTTTCGCCGCATCGCTGAACTCCATCGTGTTTCTCGGCTTCCCGCTCGGGTTCTACATGGCTGCTCAGGGCTCGCTGATCATTTTCGTCGCGATGCTGTTCTGGTTTGCCCGCCGGCAGGACCAGATCGATCGCGAATTCGGCGTCGCCGAAGAGGACTGAGGGCACCATGGCAAATCAAGCAAGCGGCGGTGCCGACGCCTTCCTCGGCAATCTCGGCAGGGTCTATGCCCTGTACACGGGCGGCTTCGTCGCCTTCGTGATCTTTCTTGCGATCCTCGAGCAGGTCGGCGTTCCGCACAACGTCATCGGCTATCTGTTCATCTTCTTCACGATCGGCATCTATGCGCTGATCGGTATCCTTTCGCGCACGGCGCAGGTCTCCGAATACTACGTTGCCGGTCGCCGCGTGCCCGCATTCTACAACGGCATGGCCACCGGCTCCGACTGGATGTCGGCGGCCTCCTTCATCGGCATGGCCGGCATTCTCTACAACCAGGGCTATGACGGTCTCGCCTACATCCTCGGCTGGACAGGCGGCTACGTGCTCGTCGCCGTTCTGATCGGGCCCTATCTGCGCAAGTTCGGCTGCTACACGGTTCCGGACTTCTTCGCTGCCCGCTATGGCGGCAACCTCGCGCGCTCGCTCGCGATCATCGTTCTGATGGCGACGAGCTTCACCTATGTGACGGCCCAGCTCGTCGGCACTGGTCTGATCGCGCAGCGCTTCTTCGGCATGCCGTTCGAATGGGCAGTGCTGGTCGGCCTCGCAGGCATCCTCGTCTGCTCCATGCTCGGTGGCATGCGCGCCGTCACCTGGACGCAGGTCGCCCAGTACATCGTGCTCATCATCGCCTATCTGGTGCCGGTCGTGATCCTGTCGGCCCAGCAGTACGGTCTGCCGATCCCGCAGCTCACCTATGGCCAGGTCCTCGCCGACATCGCCGCCCGCGAGCAGCAGATGATCGAGCAGGGGCTGACGACCGCGGCCACCCTGAAGCCGCACACGACGCCGTTCCTCAACATGGACATGACCAACTTCTTCGGTCTGATCCTCTGCCTCATGGTCGGCACCGCGGCCCTGCCGCACGTGCTAATGCGCTACTTCACGACTCCGTCGGTGCGCGAAGCGCGCCAGTCGGTGGCGTGGAGCCTTCTCTTCATTTTCATCCTCTACTTCACGGCGCCGGCCTATGCGGCCTTCGCCAAGCTCGAGGTCTATCGCGACGTGATCGGCGCCAACATCGCCGACCTGCCGCAGTGGATCTACACCTGGGGCAAGGTGAACCTTGTGCAGGTCTGCGGCGCGGCGGCTGTCGATGCGGCCACCGTCGCGGCGAACTGCGCCAAGATCGCCGGCCATGAGGGCATCCTGCGCCTTGCGGACTTCCGCATGGTCAACGACGCTATCGTGATCGCGACCCCGGAAATCGCCGGCCTTCCCTATGTCGTCGCCGGCCTCGTGGCGGCGGGCGGTCTCGCGGCGGCGCTTTCTACCGCCGATGGCCTGTTGCTGGCCATTGCCAACGCGCTGTCGCACGACGTGTATTCCAAGATGATCGACAAGAATGCTCCGCCGGCCCGCCGTCTGCTGGTCGCGCGCATCCTGCTGATCCTCGTGGCGATCCTGTCTGCCTGGTACGCTTCGACCAACCCGGCCGACATCGGCACGCTCGTCGCCTGGGCGTTCTCGATGGCCGCCGCCGGCTTCTTCCCGGCGCTGGTTCTCGGCATCTGGTGGAAGCGCACCAACACCTACGGCGCCGTCGCCGGCATGGTCGTCGGCTTCGGGCTGTGCATCTACTACATGTACGGCACGCGCTATAACGCGATCGACTTCTACCAGGCCTGGTCGGGTCTCTCCGGCGCGTCCGAGGCTGCGGTGACGAAGTTCAACGAGCTGAAGGCGGCGTTCGAGGCGGCTGCGGCGGGTGACGCCAAGGCCGCGGCCCTCAAGGCCCTCGACACCCATGCCCAGACGATCGCCAACTGGTGGGGTGTCCGCAACATCGCCTCCGGCCTGTTCGGTCTCGCGGCGTCGTTCATCGTCACCATCGTGGTGAGCCTGCTGACCCCGGCTCCGTCGCGGTCGGTGCAGGAGATGATCGACGACATCCGCAAGCCGAAGGGTGGTCCGGTGATGGCGGAAGCCGCTCACTGATCGGCGCTTGAACAAGGGCCGTCGCGGGCGCATCGTCCGCGGCGGCCGTCATCTGGCGTGGGCCTTGACCGTGCCATGCGTACCGACCGGAACGGGGGCTGATCGCCGATGCTGCAGGATTCACCGAACATCTGGTGGTTCCAGGTGCCGAACCTCGTGCTCGCTGCGGCGATGTACACGCTGCTCGGCCGTTTTCTCCTCGCGATCATGTTTGATCGCGCCTCGCCGATGGTGATCTGGCGCGTCTTCGTGCAGATCACCAACCCGATCATCGCCGCGGTTCGATTCGTCACTCCCGGTGTCGTTCCCGAGGGCCTCGTCATCATCTTCGGCGTCGTCTGGCTGCTGGCCCTGCGCATGCTGCTGCTGCTCACGCTGTTGTCCACGGGTGTCGTCCAACTCGGAGGCGTGCCGTGAACGACGAAAGCGAACGCCTTGGCCTGATGCAGCGCGACGGGCTGCTGGTCGGCATTGCCGGCCTGTCGCTCGCGAACGGCATGCACTTCTCGCCGCTTTTCGATCCGGCCTTCCTTCTGATGCGCATGTTCGCGCCGGCCTTCTTCGTCACCTCGCCGGTGCTGATCTTTTATGTGACCGCCTTGTTCCTCTCGCTCGCGACACTGATCGCGGCGGGCATTCCGGCGGCGCTGTTCGAGCGCGTCACCGGGCGCGCGACGAGCGACACGACATCGCTTCTGGTCTGGCTCGCCTGCCTGATTCCCCTGTCGCTTCCGGCGTTGCTGCGGCTTGCGGGCGGATGACCAAGCGATTCCGGTATTTCCGTTAGGTAATCCTACGGTCTTTGGCGATATCCTGGTTTTCATACACTTCGTCAGTGTGGAGATGCTGACGGTGCCTGATATCGTTCGTTCACTCGCCTATGCCTCGATCGCCCGCGGGTGCGGGTTCGCGACACTCGCCATCGTCTTGCTGATGGTGGCGCTGTCCTTCGATGCCGGACTGTCGCTGCGGACCGGCGGCTTCGGCCTTCTTCTCGCCTGCGTGATCCTGCTCCTGAAAGCGAACAACGCCATCCGCAAACCCTATCGGCGCACCGAGGTGTGGCTGATGATGGACCCGCGCGAGCGCGCCATGGCCGAGCGGCGGCCGGCGGTGATCGGGGCGTCGCTGCGGGAGGCGTCGCTGCGTTTCGCGCTCGTCTTCGCGGGCGGCGCCATCGTGTGCCTCGGCGCGGCAGAACTGTGGTCGCTCACCGCCTGAGGACGGTCAGACGAGGGCGCGCGTCATGTACAGCGACGGAAACGCGACGCCTCCGGGCAGCGTGACCGAGAACGGTCGCAGCGTCTCGAAACCCGCCCGGCGATAGAAGGCCTCGGCGCTCAGCGTCGAGAAACAGTCGAGTCGCGTCAGCCCGAGCGCCCGCGCATGGGTGTCGATCGCCGCCATCAGGATCCGACCGACGCCACGCCGTGTCGCATCGGGATGCGTCGCGACATGGCGAACATGACCGACCCCCGGCTCGACCACCCCGTCGCCGGGCCGCTCCACCGTAACCCCGCCACACCCGACAAGCCGCCCGCCGCTCTCCACCACGAACCAGGTCGGGCAGGCGAGGAGCGCTGGATTGGCCCGCGAGATCAGCGGCAGCGCCGCCTCAAGCACATCGGGCGCATAGTCCGGCCGCAGCAGGGTGCTGTAGCTCGCCTGCAGAAGGGCGGTGACGGCGGCCTCATCTGTGAGGGCTGCCGGGCGGAGAAAAACGGCCGGGATCATCGGATGGAAAGCGCGCTCCCATACGGATGGCAGGCTAGCCCGGTGCCGTCGCCACCGCCATCGATATCGCCATTCGGTGCACGGGCAGCCGTGATAGCGGCCGGCGAAGCAGAAGAATTTCAGTGGTTTAGATGGTCGGAGCGGCGGGATTCGAACCCACGACCCCTAGTCCCCCAG
>JBKDKQ010000066.1:0-24987 GCA_046344875.1 Labrys sp. (in: a-proteobacteria)
GTCAATCGCTATACTAGGGTCTGTTTCCATGAATCGGGTGGTGTGAGTGAGGCGCTGAGATTTCACGGTTTCCGGAAGGAGGCCTATCGACATCGCGATCTTTTCCGATTCACAGATGAGCAATTCGGGCGGATCGAGCCGCATCTGCTGACCTACAGATGGGGCGACGTTAGCGTCGAGGACCGCCGCGTGCTGAGCGGCATATTCCATATCATGAGTTCTGAAGTGCGCTGGCGGGGCGGGCGCTCGACGATAATGCATCTTCTTGCCGATACGGAGTGTCGCCGGATCGCTTTCGTGTTGACCGGCGTCCCGTTTGTCTTGTGCGCGGCCGGCGAGGCGCTCACCGAGGCTACTCCCGACACCCGGCTCTTGAACGGCGAGGCGGCCTACGGTTCGAACGCTATCCGCCGACGGATCGAGGAGAGGTGTGCCATGCCGACCGTCCATGATAGGACAGCCCACGTTGGAAAACCTCATTCCTGCCAGGCATTTGACGAACCCGAAGCGCCATCAAGCCCATGTTCTACCACTTGAAGAACTTCCGACGAGTGGCCACGCGCTGCAATCGGCCGGCCATCAATTTTCTCGTCGTATCGTCAGCTGCTTGTTATCAACATAGGGCATTAAGTAATCCTGCGAAGTATTGAAATTCGACATTGCCTGTATGTTTCAGCAATAGTCGGAAACAAAGGGCTTTCGCCATGGCGAAGTGGGTCCGGATCGGCGCGATCTATGGAATAGTGGCATTGTCGATCGGCACAGCACTCGCGGCACTGCGCACGCTGGTCTTCGTGCCTCTTTTTGGCGAAGGCATCGGTATTCCTCTTGAATTCGGACTTGCTGCGCTCAGCATGATCGGCAGCGGTCTCTGGCTGATGCGCCGACATGGTCCGTGGACAACGAATTCAGCGCTCTATTTCGGCGGAATGGGGGCGGGGGTCTACGCCGCCGCCGTGTTACCGATAAATCTGCTGACCCCGGGTGGAGATGCTATTGCGATGTTCAACACGGTCAGTTTAACGCATGGCGCGGTGTTTCCCGTTGCTTTGGCTGTCATGGCGCTCGGCCCGGCGCTGATAACACAGCGCCCGTGAGGCACGATGCTGGATCCGAGGCTGGCCTTAGGCGCGGCGTCAGCATCTCTGTGAGTTCTGCAATTTGCGGGGGAATTGCGCAGTTGCAGGGCTGCCAAATCGTTGGCACGCAAACGTCGTTCTCAGGCAACCGGCCGCTTGCGATGTGAGCGCACGACCAAGACTCCCGCCATGACCGCTAATCAGTGTCGCCCCATCGCTTCAGGCTCACTTGGCGCCAGTCCCGGCCTTCTTTGCGGATGGAGCGGTCGTTGAACACGCACTCGAAGCCTGTCTCTTGAACGACGACAAGAGCAAGTGTCCCAACGCCATCCACGAACAGGTCGAAGCTAGAGGTGAAATGCTGAATGTTCCGCCAAAGGCTAAACCACCCTCAAAAAACTGTTTCGTCCCATCAATCCATGGAAACGAACTGTCATTGATGGTGTGTATTTGTGATTGATTGACTTACGACGAATGGCAACGCGCAATGACCGACAGGCGATCAAATTCCTCGCTGCCGGTAAAGTCGTCGCCATCATCGGCTACGACTTTTGAATTCGTAGCTTACGCGAATTCCATGATGACGGCGTCCACCGGAAGGCTGTCGCCGACCTTGGCGCGGATCACGGAAACGGTCGCGTCCTGTTCGGCGCGCAGCACGTTCTCCATCTTCATGGCTTCCACGACGCAGAGTGCCTCGCCAGCCTTCACGAGCTGACCGACCGCGACCTCGACGGAACGGACAAGGCCTGGCATTGGGCAAAGCAGGGCCTTGCCAGCGCCCGCGCCGACCTTTTCCGGCATGAGGCCAGCGAGCTCGGCCTCGCGCGGCGTGTAGACCGACGCGACCGCGGTGACGCCGCGATAGGTGAGCGTGACGCCGTTCAGCGCCGGCTTCACCGGCATCGCGACGGGCTCTCCGTCGATCTCCCCCGACCAGATCGGGTGACCCGGCAACCAACCGGACCGCAGCGTGCTCAGCCGGCCGATGCGACCGTCGCTGTCTCGAAAGCTGATCTGGATTTCGCCATGTGCGTCGTCGACCTCGACGTCAAAAGCCTGTCGGCCAAGCATGGCGACACGCCGCCGGCGGAAGCGGATGGGCTTGCCCGGCAACTGTCCGGTGATGCTGCGCTTGCGTTCGTTGAGCAGGTGATCGATGGCGGTCGCGACGGCGGCAATACGGTGGGCGGTCTCGCCCTCCGGCATCGCCGCGGTGAAACCGTCGGGATACTCCTGCGCGATGAAACTCGTCGCCAGCCTGCCCTCGCGCCAGCGCGGGTGCTGCATCAGGGCCGACAGAAACGGGATGTTGTGGCGGATGCCGTCGATCGCGAACGCATCGAGCGACGTGGCCATGGCGTCGATCGCGGCGATGCGGTTCGGCGCATGGGTGCAGAGCTTTGCGATCATCGGATCGTAGTGGATCGAAATCTCGCCACCCTCATAGACGCCGGTATCGTTGCGGACGGTGACACCACCCTCCTGCTTCTCCGAAGGCGGACGATAGAGCGTGAGCCGGCCCACAGACGGCAGAAAGCCGCGATAGGGATCCTCGGCATAGATGCGGCTTTCGATCGCCCAGCCGGTCAGCGTCACGTCGTCCTGGCGGATGGTCAGAGGTTCGCCGGCCGCAACCCGAATCATCTGCTCGACGAGATCGAGACCGGTGACGAGTTCCGTGACCGGATGCTCGACCTGCAAACGGGTGTTCATCTCGAGGAAGTAGAAGCTCTTGTCCTGCCCCGCGACGAATTCGACCGTGCCGGCCGAATCATAACCAACGGCCTTGGCCAGCGCGACGGCCTGGGCCCCCATGCGGGCGCGGGTCTCGGCATCGAGCAGCGGCGACGGCGCTTCCTCGACCACCTTCTGATTGCGGCGCTGGATCGAGCATTCGCGTTCACCGAGGTGGATGACGTTGCCGTGCTTGTCGCCCAGCACCTGAATTTCGATGTGGCGCGGTTCGGTGATGAACTTCTCGATGAAGACCCGGTCATCGCCGAAAGAGGACTTCGCCTCAGAGCGGGCGAGGCGAAAGCCTTCCGCGACGTCGGCCGCGGAGTAGGCAATGCGCATGCCCTTGCCACCGCCGCCGGCCGACGCCTTGATCATCACCGGATAGCCGATCGCATCGGCGATGCTGACCGCCTCCGCCGCATCGGCGATCACGCCGAGATGGCCTGGAACCGTCGAGACGCCCGCCGCGGCTGCGGCGATCTTCGACTGGATCTTGTCGCCCATCGCGGCGATCGCATGCGGGTTTGGACCGATGAAGGCGATGCCCGCTTCCGCGAGCGCCCGCGGAAAGGCCTCGCGCTCCGACAGGAAGCCATAGCCGGGATGGACCGCCTCGGCCCCCGTCGCGCGGCAGGCCTCGATGATCTTTTCGATCACCAGATAGGACTGGGCGGCCGCCGCCGGTCCGATCGCAACCGCCTCATCGGCCATCGACACATGCAGAGCGTTGCGATCGGCTTCGGAATAGACCGCCACGGTCTTGATGCCCATACGCCGCGCGGTCTTGATGACACGACAGGCGATCTCGCCCCGGTTGGCGATGAGAATCTTCTTGAACATGGCGACGGTCCGCGAGGCGATACTGCCTCCTTCTAGCCGATCGTTCCGTCTTCACGAAATGGGACGAAGGGAGGAAGGCGGGTCGAGCGTCAGCTTTCCACGGTGGCGGCGGCGCCCTGGATCGCGGCGATGAGTTGGCGCGCGCCGTCATCGGGCGAGCCGGAATTGTCGATGACGATGTCAGGCTGCCACGGGTCGTCGAAAACCACCTCGGCGCGCTTCAAACGATCCGCGATCACGCCGTCCGACGGACGCGCTCTGGCGGCGAGCCGGGCGGCGAGAACGTCGGGCGGCGCCGTGACGAGGACGACGACCACATCGGCATAGCGCCCCCGCGCCGCGGCGATGATGCCGCGCGAGACATTCGCGACGACGGCACGGCCGGCCGCGATCTCGCGGTCGATCGAGGCCGGGATCGCATAGGAGAGCCCATGCGCCCGCCACGACAGCGCATAAGCACCGGCAGCAAGTGCGACGTCGAAATCCGTCTCGGAGACGGTCTGGTTGTCCTCGAACGCCGACGCCGCGCGCGTGACGATGCGCTGCACGAAGACGACGCGGCCGGTCGGCTCCAGCACCGCCCGCGCGCGGTCGATCAGCGTGTCCTTGCCGGCCCCGCTCGGACCGACCACGAGGACGAGACGACCGCCCGACAGCTTCTGCGGCGCTGACACCATGCCACCCTTCGATGCGTCCATGAGACGGCGAGCGAAAGACCAACTTCATGACGGGTACATGACGACCGGGCAGCTCGGCCAGCCACACCCGACATTTTTCGCGTCACGATTTTCTTCCTTGACGCCATGGCGGCAAACGCGGGAGTGACCGGCGAGTTTCCGCTGATCGGATCCACCCGTGCGCCGCGACATCACGCTCGCCATCCTGCTTCTCGGCGTGACGCAGGTCATCGGCTACGGCGCGCTTTACTATGCCTTCGCGGTGCTCGCGCCCGAGATCACGCGCAGCGCCGGTTGGTCGAGCGCGTGGACCTATGGCGCCTTCAGCATCGGGCTCTTCGCCAGCGGCCTCGTCGCCCCGTTCTCCGGACGACTGATCGACCGTCACGGCGCGCCGACCATGATGGCGCTCGGCTCCGGCCTTGCCGGGATCGCGGTCACCGGCCTCGCTCTCTCGAACACGCTGCCGACCTTCATTCTGGCGATGGTGGCCGTCGAGGTGGTCTCGACACTGGTGCTCTACGATGCCGCCTTCACGCTGCTCACCCAGATTGCCGGCAAACAGGCCCGCTCGGCCATCACAAGGCTGACGCTGATCGCCGGATTCGCGTCGACGATCTTCTGGCCGCTGACCGTCTATCTGACGGGATTCATGACCTGGCGGGAGGTCTATCTCCTCTATGCAGCCCTATGCATCGTGGTCTGCATGCCGATCCACTGGTCGATGCGGCGGATGATCCATCGTGCCGCCGCACGGGAGATCGGGAGCGAGCTCTCAGCGGCGACGGCTGCATCCCCCCTGCCCCCGGCGCTCGCCCGGCGGGCGTTCTGGCTGATCGCCGTGTTCTTCGCCACGGGCGGCTTCGTGGTGTCGGTGCTCTCGGTCCACATGCTCGCGATCCTGCAGTCGCTCGGTTACGCGGCAGGGGTGGCAACTCTCATCGGGATGATCCAGGGGCCGTCTCAGGTGGCGGCGCGTGCAGTCGAGTTCGTCTTCGCGCGGCGTCTGCCGCCCCGCTCGACGGCAATCGTGTCGGCGGCGCTCATCCCGCTCGGGCTCGGCATGCTCGCCTTCGCGGCGCTAGGACCCGTCGCGGGAGTGCTCTTTGCGCTCAGCTACGGCGCCGGGCTCGGTCTCAACTCGATCGTGCGTGGAACGCTGCCGCTCTCGGTCTTCGGCGCGGCCGGCTATGGCGCGATGATGGGCCGGCTTTCGGCTCCGGGGCTCGTGGTCAAATCGGCCGCGCCGCTCGCTTTTGCGCTCATCGAGCAGCATGCGGGACTGACGACGGCGCTCCTCGTGCTCGGCCTTGTCGCGCTGGTCAGTCTTGTCGCGGTGATTCTCGTTCCGCGCGTCGCCGCGGACCACGCGGCTTGAGGTTTCAGGCGCTCAGAGCGAACCGCTCGGTCGCCAAGATCACCGTCGTCCCGGGAACAGCCGACGCCGGATAGGCATCAAGCCGGGCGACAAGCGTGTCCGCGCATCGCGTTGCTTCAGCGAGGACGGTTTCGATCAGCAGGCGATCGAGGCCGTTGGTGTCGGCGGCAGGCTTTGGCAGCTTCGAGAGCAACCAATCGGCCGCCTCGTCGGTCACAATGCCGGTGGGCCTTTCCTGATAGACGAGATAGTCGACGAGGGCTTCGATATAGAGCGAACAGAACGTCTCGTTCGGCGTCTTCACGGCACGGCGGATCGCGATCAGCCATTCCGCATGGTCGCGGTCGACAATCCCATCGACATAGATCATGCGTCGGAGGATCCTGCTTTCGTGCTCGCTGATCGCCCGAGCTTCAATAATCCCAGCGATGACAGGCGGCATTCCCTTCTTCATCACAACACCCCTTCCTGACCCAACACTGTTATCTCTTTTCGTTACTTGCAAGGGATGCTGAATTAATCACTCGATACAGGGGGTTAATTTGAAAGTATGAACGCGCCTTCAGGTTAACTGTGCCTCTCCGATCTTGGTTGAGAAATCCTGTCGCCAAAGAAGCCGTGTCGAGGTCGAACGAGCCAGAGCATTTCTTGCACAAACGCAATTCTTTTTTGCGTCTCTATGAATCGGCGTTGCTTTGGCGCACATAGATCCCATCAAGCGGGCGCGGAGCGCGCCCCGACAGCGGAGGGTTCGATGACGAACAGCACCAGCGATACCACGCGCGTTGCCAGCGCCGGCATCCACCACATCACGGCGATCACGGGCGACGCCAAGGCCAATGTCCGGTTCTACACCGAGGTTCTGGGCCTGCGGCTCGTGAAGAAGACGGTCAATTTCGACGATCCGGGCGCCTATCACCTTTACTTCGGTGACGAGGCGGGTCAGCCGGGCACGATCCTGACCTTTTTCGCCTGGAACGACGCCGCTCCGGGGCGCCTCGGCCTGAGCCAGGCCGTCGAAATCGCCTTCCGCATCCCGGAAGGCTCGCTCGGCTACTGGACGCAGCGCATGATCGAGAAGGGAATCGCCTTCGAGGCGCCGGAAAAGCGGTTCGGCGAGACGGTCTTCGCCTTCCGCGATCCGGACGGCATTCGCATCGAACTCGTCGCGACCAAGGCGGCGAAGGCAGGTGCAGGCTGGACCGGCGGCGGCGTGGCCCCCGAGCATGCCATCACCGGCTTCCATGGTGTCACGCTCTGGCTCGCGGCCGGAGAAGGTACCGCGAAGGTCCTGACCAACGCGTTCGGTTATGAGAAGGTCGGCGAGGAAGGCGTGCGTCACCGCTACAAGGCCAAGGGCGACGCGCTGGCGACGATCGTCGATCTGCGCATCGTGCCGGGCTTCATCGGCGGCCGCATGGGGACGGGAACGATCCACCATGTCGCCTTCCGCGCCACCGACGACGCCGCGCAGGCCGCCCTGGCGGCTGCTCTCGCGGCGCAGGGCGTGCGGGTGACGGAGCAGAAGGATCGGAACTATTTCCGTTCCGTCTATTTCCGCGAGCCCGGCGGCGTGATCTTCGAGATCGCGACGGATGATCCGGGATTCTCGATCGACGAGGATCGCGCCACGCTCGGCGAAGCACTCAAGCTGCCGGCGCAGTACGAGCCGTATCGCGCCGACATCGAGCGCCGCCTGCCGGCGCTTGCCTGACCGACAAAGGGGCGGACCGCTTTCGGCCCGGTCCGCCCCACCCTCGCCATTCACGCTCCCCGCCGGCTGGCCGGCCCATCGACGGGAGGAACCCATGACCGATCACAGCTTCATCCATCATTTCGAGCCCGGCGACCTGACGCGGCCCATCCTGTTGCTGCACGGCACAGGCGGAGACGAGCACGACCTGGTGCCGCTCGCACAGGCCGTCGCGCCGGGCCGCGCGCTGCTGTCGCCACGCGGGCGCGTCAAGGAGGGGCACGCCAACCGCTTCTTCCGGCGCTTCGCCGAGGGCCGGTTCGACATTCCAGACCTCAAGGCGCAGACGGACGCCCTCTCGGCCTTCATTGGCGAAAGCACCGCCTCCTACGGTCTCGGCAAGCCGATCGCGCTCGGCTTCTCGAACGGTGCCAACATCGCGGCCTCGCTGCTCATGCGCCATCCAGGCGTCCTGGCCGGCGCCGTGCTGCTGCGGGCGATGGTTCCCTTCGATGAGCCGGCAAGCGGCCTCGAGGGCACGGACGTCCTGCTTGTCTCAGGCGTGGGTGATCCGATCCTGCCCGTCGACAATGCCAAGCGGCTGGCCGCCCTGCTGTCGGAAGCGGGCGCCTCGGTCGATCACCAGATCCTGCCGGCCGGTCATGGGCTGACCCAGGCGGACATGGCGCTGTCGAGGGCGTTCTTCGAGCGACGCTGAGACGTCTCAGACAAGACCGGCGAAATGGTCCGTCGCGACCATCAGCCGGTGGAGCGTTCCGGGCTCCGCGAAGGAATGGCCGGAATCCTCGACCATCTGGAGTTCGGCCGTCGTCCAGCGCTGCGACAGCTCCCACGCCGTGATCGGTGGGCAGACCATGTCGTAGCGGCCCTGGATGATCACACCTGGAATGCCGTTGAGCGACGCGGCTCGCGTGAGCAGTTCGCCCTCGGCCATCCAGCCGCCGTGCACGAAATAGTGGTTCTCGATCCGGGAGAAGGCGAGCGCGAAACTCTCCTCCGCATTGCGGGTTGGCGGGCCCTCGGGCAGCAGGGTCGAGGTCTCGCCCTCCCATACGCTCCAGGCCACCGCCGCCCGGACGCGATCGGCCTCATCGGCGCCGGTCAGGCGGGCATAGTAGGTCATCACCGGATCCGCCCTGCCTTCCGGCGTCAGGTCGGCCATGAAGGCCTGCCACTTCTCCGGGAAGAACATCGACGCGCCGAAGCGATAGAACCAGTCGATCTCCATGCGGCGCAGCGTGAAGATACCGCGCAGGATCATCGCCGAGACGTGCTCGCGATGGGTAACGGCATAGGCGAGCGCCAGGGTCGACCCCCAGGATCCGCCGAACAACATCCATGTGTCGGCGCCCATCACCTCCTTGCGCAGCCGCTCCATGTCGGCGACGAGATGCCAGGTGGTATTCGCCTCGAGCGAGGCATAGGGCGTCGACCGTCCGCAGGCCCGCTGGTCGAACACGAGGATCTTGTATCGCGCGGGATCGAACAGCCGCCGATGCTTCGGCGAGGACCCCGATCCGGGGCCGCCGTGCAGGAACACGACCGGCTTGCCGTTCGGATTACCGGAGAGCTCCCAATAGACGCGGTGCCCGTCTCCGACGTCGAGCATGCCCCTGCGATAGGGTTCGATTTCGGGATAGAGGCCACGCCGATACGTGCCGTCAGGCTCGCGGCTTCGGTCGGACGTCATCAGTGCAAAATCTGAGATAGGAACAGCTTTGTTCTTTCATGCTGCGGATTGGCGAAGAAGGCTTTCGGCTCGTTCATCTCGACGATCTGGCCGGCATCCATGAAGATCACCCGGTCGGCGACCTGGCGTGCGAAGCCCATCTCGTGGGTGACGCACAACATGGTCATACCATCATCGGCCAGTGACACCATCGTGTCGAGCACTTCTTTGACCATCTCCGGGTCCAGAGCCGAGGTCGGCTCGTCGAACAGCATGATCTTGGGGTTCATGCAGAGCGCACGGGCGATCGCGACGCGCTGCTGCTGGCCGCCGGAGAGCTGGCCTGGGTACTTCTGGGCCTGCTCGGGGATCTTCACGCGCTTGAGGAAGTGCATGGCGCGCTCTTCCGCATCCTTGCGCGGCATCTTGCGCACCCAGATCGGCGCCAGCGTGCAGTTCTCCAGCACGGTCAGATGCGGGAAGAGGTTGAAGTGCTGGAACACCATGCCGACCTCGCGGCGCACCTCGTCGATGCGCTTCAGATCGTTCGTCAGTTCGACGCCGTCGACGATGATGCGACCGGACTGGTGCTCCTCGAGACGATTGATGCAGCGGATCATCGTCGACTTGCCCGAACCCGACGGCCCGCAGATGACGATGCGCTCGCCGCGCTTCACCGTGAGGTTGATGTCGCGGAGGACGTGAAAGTCGCCGTACCACTTGTTCATGCCGACGATCTCGACGGCCGTACCCTGCTCGGTCCGGCCCTTCGACGGGGCATTGGCTGCGGTTGTGGTCGTCATGGGGTCCTCAGCGTTTATGCCCGGTGTCGAGCCGTCGCTCGACCGCGAGCGAGTAGCGTGACATGCCGAAGCAGAAGATGAAATAGATGATCGCGGCGAAGAGATAGCCGGTGTAGCTCGTCACAGGGGTCGCCCATTTCGGATCGGCATTCGAGGCCTCGATCGTCTTCATGAGATCGAAGATGCCGACGATCGCGACGAGCGAGGTGTCCTTGAACAGGCCGATGAAGGTGTTCACGATCCCCGGGATCACGAGCTTCAGCGCCTGCGGCAGGATGACGAAGATCATCATCAGCGGATAGCTGAGGCCGAGCGCCATGGCGCCCTCGTACTGCCCCTTCGGCATGGCCTGAAGACCGCCGCGCACGACTTCCGCCATGTAGGCGGAGGCGAACATCGCGACGCCGATGAGCACGCGCAGCAGCGAGTCCGGCCGCCAGCCCGGCGGCAGGAACAGCGGCAGCATCACGTTTGCCATGAACAGCACGGTGATCAGCGGCACGCCGCGCACGAACTCGATGAACATGATCGACAGCGAACTGACGATCGGCATTTTCGATCGGCGCCCGGGCGCCAGCACGACACCGATCGGCAGCGAGACGACGATGCCGATCGCCGCGATGACGAGCGTCACGAGAAGCCCGCCCCAGAGATTGGTCGAAACCTCCGGCAGACCGGTATCGAGCGCCGTCCCCCACACGAACAGCCCGATCGCGGCGGCAGCCACGGCAGCGATCATGAGGGTCTGCCCTCGCCGCGCGCTCTGGCGCGACAGGAACGCGACGATCCCCAGGACGACGAGCGCCGACACGCCGTAGTCGATCCAGAAGCCGGTCACGCCGAGGGAACCGGTATAGAAACCGCGGAGATCTCCAAGCAAAGCGGCCAGTTTCGCGAACGGCCATCCGATAAGCGCGAAAGTCTCGCGCAGGCCGAGGTTGAGCGGCAGATCGATCAGGAAGCCGATGCCACTGAAAAGGAGACCGAGAACCAGTCCGACTGCGCTGAACAGCAGCGCGACGGCGGACACGACGACCCCGCCGAGGGCGAAGGGCAGCGCGCCGCCCGAAAGCAGGAAGACAGCGACAAGCGGGAAAGCGAGAAAGAAATAGAGGCCGGCCAGGCCCTTGGCGCCGAGACGCGGCCACAGCAGCCAGAGGATGCCGATCGCGCCCATGACCCAGACGAGGTTCACGCGCCAGCGCTCCTCAAGTGGGTACTGGCCGTAGAGGAAATAGCCGATGCGGGTCGTGACGAAGGCCCAGCACGCGCCGACCGGGCGACCAACCGTGTCGGCGAGGCACGCCTCACGGTCAGCGCCGGTGAAGATCGCATCGAAGAACACGAAGCGCAGGATCGGCGGCAGCACCCAGGCGATGAACAGGATCGCGAGAATGGTCAGCACCGCATTGCCGACCGAGGAGAACAGGTTGTTCAGCGCCCAGGCGATCGGCCCGGACGTCTTGACCGGCGGCGGCGAGGCCGCGATCTCGCTGCGCCGCACGAAGGCGCCGGGACCGGTCTGTGGGGTGTCGATCGCGCTCATGGCCCTACCTCTCCACCAGCGCGACGCGGCGGTTGTACCAGTTCATCACGGTCGCCGTGAACAGCGAGATGGTCAGGTACACGGCCATGGTGATCGCGATGACCTCGATCGCCTGCCCGGTCTGATTGAGCACGGTGCCCGTGAACACCTGGACGAGGTCGGGGTAACCGATTGCGACCGCGAGCGAGGAGTTCTTGACGAGGTTCAGATACTGGCTCGTCAGCGGCGGAATGATCACGCGCATCGCCTGCGGCACGGTGACGAAGCGCAGCGTCATCCCTGCATTGAGACCAAGCGCCTTGGCGGCCTCGGTCTGTCCCTTCGGCACTGCCTTGATGCCGGAACGGACGATCTCGGCGATGAAGGCCGCCGTGTATGTCACGAGGCCGACGAGCAGCGCCACGAACTCCGGCAGCAACTGGAAGCCGCCAGCCATGTTGAAACCCTTGAGGGCCGGCGTATCGAAAGTGAGCGGCGCGCCTACAATCCAGAAAGCCAACAGCGGCAGACCGATCAGCAAGGCGACCGAGACAAGGAAGACCGGCGCGATCTGGCCAGTCTGTTCCTGGCGACGACGGGCCCAGATCCGGTATCCTATCGCAAGGACCAGCGCAACGAGGAACGCCACCCCGATCAGTTGCGAGCCGTCACCGAAAATCGGAGACGGCGTGTAGAGGCCGCGGTTGTTGAGGAAGATCGATGGCGTTTCCGCGAAGGCGATGATGCCGCCGGAAAAGAGCATGAAGCCGATCGCGATCACGCAGACGACCCCGGTCGCAATCCGCACGAGTTGTGCCGCGAGTTCGCCCGGCACCAGCCGTCGCGCATAGATCGACGCGGCGGCGGCAACGGCAGCGACGGCACCGTAGAGGACGATGGCGCCGAGATCCGGCGCGCCGAGAACCGGCAGGGACAGAGCAAGCGACTGTTTCGGGCCCGGAAGCGGCTTCAGCACGGCGCCGTACCAGAACAGCAGCTGGAGAAGCAGCGGCAGGTTGCGCAGCGTCTCGACATAGACGGTCGCAAGCCGCGCTACGATCCAGTTCGACGACAGGCGCGCAATGCCGATCAGGAAGCCCAAAATCGTCGCAAGGACGATGCCGATCACGCCGACGATCAGGGTGTTCAGGAGGCCAACCAGAAAGGCCTGGCCATAGGTCGAGGTGGCGGAGAATTCGATCGGCCGCTGGCTGATGTCGAACCCTGCGACATTGTCGAAAAAGCCGAAGCCAGAGGCGATGTTCTGGCGCCGAAGATTGTCGATCGCGTTCGTCGCCGCCTCATAGAACAGGAAACCGACGATCAGGGCCAGAATGAGCTGGAAGACGACACCGCGAACGCGCGGATCATAGAGCGGGTTCACCCGCGGCTGGCGGGTCGGGTTCGCGGTGTCGATGGCCATTGCGTCGCCCTGACGGGTTGCAGGTCGGAGGGCAGGAACCCGCCCTCCGCGCTCACATGGTCAATCGCTGACGATCAACGGATCGGGGGCGCGTACTGCAGGCCGCCGTTCGACCACAGGGCATTCTGGCCGCGGGCGATCTTCAGCTGCGAACCCTGTCCGACATTGCGCTCAAAGCTCTCGCCGTAGTTGCCCACGGCCTTGATGATCTTGACGGCCCAGTCGTTATCGACGCCGAGCGCCTTGCCAAACTCGCCTTCCGTCCCGAGAAGACGCTTCACTTCCGGCTTCTCGGACTTGAGCTGCTCGTCGACATTGGCCTGCGTCACGCCGAGTTCTTCAGCCGTGATCATGGCGTAATGGACCCACCGCACGACGTCGGCCCACTGGCTGTCGCCATGACGGACGACCGCGGCGAGCGGCTCCTTCGAGATGATTTCCGGCAAAACGACATGGTCGTCCGGCGCGGTCAGCTTCAGACGCTCGGCGTAGAGGCCCGAGGCGTCGGTGGTGAACACGTCGCAGCGTCCGGCGTCATAGGCCTTGATGGTCTCGTCGGCGGTCGCGAAGGACACGACCTGATAGGTCATGTTGTGGGTGCGGAAGAAGTCGGCAAGGTTGAGTTCGGTCGTCGTGCCCTGCTGCGTGCAGACCGAGGCGCCGGACAGTTCCATCGCGGAGGCGACCTTCATTTCCTTGCGGATCATGAAGCCCTGACCGTCGTAATAATTGACCGCCACGAAATCGAGGCCGAGCGAGGTGTCACGCGACATCGTCCAGGTCGAGTTGCGGATCAGGACGTCGACTTCGCCCGACTGCAGGGCGGTGAAGCGGTCCTTGGCGGACAGCGGGACGAACTTCACCTTGGCCGGATCGCCGAGCACCGCGGCGGCAATGGCGCGGCAATACTCGACGTCGAGGCCAGACCACTCACCCTTGTCGTTCGGCAGGCCGAAACCGGCCAGACCGGGGTTTGAACCGCAAATCAGTTCGCCGCGCGCCTTGACCGTCTCCAGCGTCGTCGCCGCGAATGCGGGTGCGGAGGCAAGGGCGAAGGCGGCGCCGACGCTTGCTGCAAGAAAGAGATTTTTCATGATGCGGAAGAGCCTCTCTGCTCATTGTCGCGGCGCTTTGTGCGCCGTCATTGGCATGGACATCGGCCGGATAGCCGATGCGATGGGCAGTCTCGGGCATCCACGGTTCCCCTCGGGTGCCCTCGGTTCTTAAATTTGACGCATTCCAGCCCGGTGGCAAGCGCAATTGTTGCGCTGCGGTCGTCAAGCTGCGAAACGATGGACACAGCCGAAGCGACCGATTACCCGATTACAGTCCCGAGCCCATCATGAAGAAACTCACGCCGCCGGACGTCGAAAAGCTCGGCCCAGACACGCGTTTGGTCGTCGCCGGCCGTGATCCATCGCGTTTCGACGGTTTCGTCAATCCGCCCGTCTATCACGGCTCCACGATCCTCTCGCCGACGGTCGAGGACTTGCTGGGGCGCACCGGCCGCTACAGCTACGCCCGGCGCGGCACGCCCACGTCGGAGGCGCTCGAGGAGACGCTCGGTGCGCTGGAGGGCGGCGCTGGCGTCGTGCTGTGTCCGTCGGGGCTGTCGGCCGTCTCCACCGCCCTGCTCAGCGTGCTCGGAGCCGGCGATCATGTCCTCGTGACCGACAGCGCCTATTCGCCGACCCGCCATGTCTGCAGCATGGAACTCAAGCGCTTCGGCATCGAGGTGACCTATTTCGACCCGCTGATCGGTGCCGGCATCGAAGACCTCGTTCGACCCAACACCCGCGCGATCTATTGCGAGGCACCGGGATCGCTCACCTTCGAGATGCAGGACATCCCAGCGATCGCTGAGGTGGCGCATCGCCATGGCGCGCTGGTGCTCATGGACAACACCTGGGCCTCGCCGCTGTTCTGTCAGGCTCACAAGCTCGGCGTCGATCTCTCCATCCAGGCCGGCACGAAATACATCGTCGGGCATTCGGACGTGATGCTCGGCACGATCTCGGCCTCGGCCCGCGCCTGGCCGCATCTGAAGCGCTTCTATTACGAGACGGGCCTGTGCGTCGGGCCGGACGACATCTATCTCGCGATGCGCGGCGTGCGGACGATGGGGGTGCGGCTGCGCCACCACCAGCAAAGCGCGCTCACGGTCGCGAGCTGGCTCGAAAACCACCCGCAGGTGCAGCAAGTGCTCTATCCTGCCCTGCCCTCCCATCCTGGCCATGCGATCTGGAAGCGTGACTTCTCCGGCGCCTCGGGTCTCTTCTCGATCGTGCTGCAGGACGGGCCGATGTCGGCGGTCGCGGCGTTCCTTGATGATCTGCGCTTCTTCGGTCTCGGCTATTCGTGGGGCGGGTTCGAAAGCCTCGCGGTCCCGTTCGACTGCACGTCGCTGCGAACCGCGACCCGCTGGGCGCCCGGCGGGCCATGCGTGCGCTTCCATATTGGTCTCGAGACGGTGGCGGATCTGATCGCGGATCTCGACACAGGCCTCGCACGCTACGCGGCCGCACGCTGATCAGGAATTGTCGCCCTCCATCACCCGACGCGCGGCAAAACCGACCGAAAAGGCAAGCAGGCAGAAGAACAGCACGATGAAGCTGTACTGCACGGCGTAGGGCGCGAGGAACAGCGACGCGGCATAGCCGATGACCGCGATACCCGCGAGCGGCACCATGGCGCGCGAGCTTCTGGCAAAGAGCCCTGCCCCTGCCGCAGCAGCGGTTGCGAAAAAGCCGATGAGCGTCGCAAGCCACGCCTCCGGACAGGACGGATCGCAGACACGCGGGATGACGCCGGCCTGCGCCAGCCCTTCACCGACGACCATATGCGCCACCATCGCCGCGAAGCCGAGAATGGCACCGATGACCAGGACCGCGAAAATCATCGAAACGCGACCCAGGATACCCATGGGATCAGCGCCCCCTGGCGTCACGGGCGGCGCGCAGGCGCGCGAAATCCTCTCCTGCGTGGTGGGAGGATCGGGTCAAGGGCGATGAGGCGACCATCAGAAAGCCCTTGGCGTAGGCGATCGTCTCATAGGCCTTGAAGGTCTCCGGCGTGATGTATTCGACGACCGGGTGATGCTTGCGCGAGGGCGCCAGATACTGGCCGATCGTGATGAAATCGACATTGGCGGCGCGCAGATCGTCCATCAGCTGGAGCACCTCGTTCCGCACCTCGCCGAGACCGACCATGATGCCGGACTTGGTGAAGATCGACGGATCGCGCTCCTTGACCTGCTGGAGAAGCCGCAGCGAGTGGAAGTAGCGGGCACCCGGACGCACCGTCAGATACTTGGACGGCACCGTCTCGAGATTGTGGTTGAACACGTCCGGCCGGGCGGCGACCACGACGTCGATCGCGCCGTCCTTGCGCAGAAAGTCCGGCGTCAGCACCTCGATCGTGGTGCGCGGCGAACACTCCCGGATCGCGCGGATGACCTGCGCGAAATGCTCCGCGCCGCCATCCGCGAGATCATCGCGGTCGACCGAGGTAATCACCACATGGTCGAGGCCGAGCTTTTCGACCGCGATCGCCGTGTTGGCCGGCTCGTTCGGATCCAGCGCGCCGGGCATGCCGGTCTTGACGTTGCAGAAGGCACAGGCGCGCGTGCAGGTATCGCCCATGATCATGAAGGTCGCGTGCTTCTTCTCCCAGCACTCGCCGATGTTCGGGCAGCCCGCTTCCTCGCATACCGTGACGAGGCCGTTTTCCTTGACGATCTTGTTCGTCTCCGCCCATTGCGGCGACCCTGGCGCGCGCACGCGGATCCATTCCGGCTTGCGCAACAGGGGCTGGTCGGGGCGATGGGCTTTTTCCGGGTGACGCGGTTCAGGCCGGGGCTTGTTGAGTAGGTCGAGGACGACTGCCATGGATGAACTCAGTTGCGGATCCGGCGCCACACATAGAGCACCAGAACGGATCCAAGGATGGCGGTCGCGATGTGCGCGATCCAGCCGAAGACCAGAAAACCGAGAAACCGTGCGATCGCGTTGCCGACGATCGCGCCGATGATGCCGACGACGACGTTCGTCACCAGGCTGTTGTTCATGTTGGTGGCGCGGGAGGCGACATAGCCGGCGATGGCCCCGACGATGAGCAGACCGATCAGGCCGAGGCCCGGAACGCCCATCATGCCGTATTGCTCCATCATCGACGCGCTCCTAGCCGGTCATCCAGTTCATCAGGACCAAGGCACCCAGTACCACGAACCCGGCCACGCCGAGGATCTCACGGAAATCCGGAAAGATCCACGCCGCTCCCGCGACGAGAACGACCAGAACCAGAAGAAGGACAGCCCAGCGCAGGAAGGTTGTGGACATTGCACCTACATGTGGATCACGCGGCCATAGGCATCAAGGACGCTCTCGTGCATCATCTCCGACAAGGTCGGATGCGGGAATACCGTATGCATCAGATCTTCCTCTGTGGTTTCGAGATTCATCGCCACCACGAAACCCTGGATCAGTTCGGTCACCTCGGCGCCGATCATGTG
Organism: Labrys sp. (in: a-proteobacteria); assembly: GCA_046344875.1. Classification (GTDB taxonomy): domain Bacteria; phylum Pseudomonadota; class Alphaproteobacteria; order Rhizobiales; family Labraceae; genus Labrys. The sequence goes on from JBKDKQ010000066.1 coordinate 17,359, forward strand.
GGCACCGAGCAGCTTGCCCGTCTTGGCGTCGAAGATCGTCTTCACCAGACCCTCGGGTTCGCCGAGCGCGATCGCCTTGCCGTTGCCGATGAACGGGAAGCGCCCGACCTTGATCGTGTGCCCCGCTTCCTTCGCGCGCTTCTCGGTGAGCCCGACGCTCGCGATCTGCGGGTGGCAATAGGTGCAGCCCGGGATCTTGAGCTTGTCCATGGGATGGACGTGCAGACCCTTGATCGCCTCGACACAGAGCACGCCCTCGTGCTCCGCCTTGTGCGCTAGCATGGGAGCACCTGCGACGTCGCCGATCGCGTAGACGCTTGGAACGTTGGTGCGCCCCAGACCATCCGTGATGATCGTGCCACGTTCGGTCTTCACCCCGAGCGCCTCGAGCCCGAGCCCTTCGATGTTGCCGACGACGCCGACGGCCGAGATCATCCGGTCGACCGTGATCGCCTGCGTGGAGCCGTCCGCGCCCTCGACCGTGGCGGTGAGACTGTCGGCGGCCTTCGCGATCTTCGTCACCTTCGCGCCGGTGATGATCTTGATTCCTGATTTTTCGAAGCGTTTTCTGGCGAGCGCGGCGATTTCCTCATCCTCGACGGGAAGAATCTGCGGCATCACCTCGACGACGGTCACGGCCGAGCCCATCGCCTTGTAGAACGAGGCGAACTCGATACCGATCGCGCCGGATCCCATGACCAGAAGCGATTTCGGCACGCTGGACGGCACCATCGCCTCGAAATAGGTCCAGATCAGCTTGCCGTCCGGTTCGATGCCCGGCAAGGCGCGCGGGCGGGCGCCGGTCGCGACGATGATGTGCTTCGCCTCATAGGTGCCCGCGCCGAGCACGCCCTTGGGTGCGGGTGCCTGCGGCTGCATTGCCGGCTTTTTCGGCGCGGAGACGACAACCTTGCCCGCCTTCTCGATGGTGGCTTCGCCCCAGATGACGTCGATCTTGTTCTTCTTCATCAGGAAGCCGATGCCGGCGTTCAGCTGCGCCGAGACACCGCGCGAGCGCTTCACGACGGCAGCCGGGTCGGCGGTCATCGTGCCGTTGAGCACGAGGCCATAATCGGCGGCATGCTGGGCCTGGTGGAGGATCTCGGCCGAGCGCAGCAGCGCCTTGGTCGGGATGCAGCCCCAGTTGAGGCAGATGCCGCCCATATGCTCGCGCTCGACGACGGCGGTCTTGAAGCCGAGCTGGGCCGCGCGGATCGCCGCGACATAGCCGCCGGGCCCGCCGCCGATGATCAGGATGTCGTAACCGGCCATGTCTGTCCCCGCGATCGGTGGATGTCCAAAACTCTGTCAGGCGAGAAGCGCGCGGACGGGCCCCGCCAGCGCCCGGCCCAGTGCCGCCGTGTTGGCGCGGTCGAGGTGCACGCCGTCCGTGGGATCGGCCTTGGCGACCGTCGCGGCGTCGAAGAAGCCGACGCCGAGTTCCTCGGCGAGCGCCCCATAATGCAGCGTGAAGAGTTTGGTCTCCTCGATCGCATGCTCGAACAGGTCCGCGAAGAAGCGGTTTGTCGTCTTGACCGCATGAGGCGGCGCCACGACCAGCACCTTCGGCGTGGCGTAATCTGCGTTGTAGCGAAAGTCCTGCACCATCTGCACCAGCCGGTTCATGCCCCGCGCCGCATCAAAGGCGCGGCACCGACCGGCGAACTTCACGTCGTTGGTGCCCAGCATGATGATCACGAGATCGAGCGGCTGGTGGGTCGACAGCAGCGTCGGCAGAACGGCGGCGCCGTTGCGGTTCTCCGGCACGGTCGGATCGTCATAGACGGTCGTCCGGCCGTTCATGCCTTCGGCGATGACGCGGTGACCGGGTCCGAGTTCGCGCTCCAGCGCGGTCGGCCAGCGATATTCGAGCGGATGGCGCCGGAACGTGCCGGCCTCGAAGCCCCAGGTGAGAGAATCGCCGAAGGCGAGGATCGTCTTGTCGCTGTGGATCGTCACTGCCCTACCCTCGTCGCTGTCGTCGCCCGCTCAACCGTGATCGCGGACCACGTCTAGACGAGCATGGACAGAGGGTTCTCGATCAACTGGCGGAAGGCCACGAAAAGCTCGGCGCCCAGCGCACCGTCGACGGCACGATGGTCGGTCGACAGCGTGCAGCTCATCAGCGTCGCAACGCCAAGCGAACCGTCCGCCTTGACCACCGGACGCTTTTCGCCGGCGCCGACGGCGAGGATCGTCGCATGGGGCGGGTTGATGACGGCCGAGAACGACTTGACGCCGAACATGCCGAGGTTCGACACCGCAGTCGTGCCGCCCTGATACTCCTCGGGCTTCAGCTTGCGGGCGCGAGCGCGGGCGGCGAGGTCCTTCATCTCATTGGCGATCACCGAGAGCGGCTTGTGGCAGGCGTCGCGGATGATCGGCGTGATCAGGCCTCCCGGGATCGACACGGCGACACCGACGTCGGCGTGCTTGTGCTTCAGCATCGCGCCTTCGGTCCACGAGACGTTGGCGTCCGGCACGCGCCGCAGCGCGAGAGCCAGTGCCTTGATCACCATGTCGTTGACCGACACCTTGTACGTCGGCTTTCCATCAACCTGCGGCGCGGCCGCGTTGATCTGCTCGCGCAGCGCCAGCAGCGGGTCGATGTCGACGTCGATCGTCAGGTAGAAATGCGGGATGGTCGACTTCGCTTCCGTCAGGCGGCGGGCGATGGTCTTGCGCATGCCGTCATGCGGGATCTCTTCGAAGGAGCCCGGCGCGAACAGCTTCTTGATGGTCTCGTCCGACATGCCGACCGGTGCGGCCGGCTGCTTCGGCGCGGCGGCGGGAGTGGCCGGCGTGGGTGTGGCCGTGGCAGCCGCTGCCGGCTTCGCCGCACCGCCCGCGAGGGCAGCCTGAATGTCGCGCTCGATGATGCGGCCATGCGGCCCGCTGCCTGCGATCGACCCGAGATCGATGCCCGCTTCCTTGGCAAGGCGCTTGGCGAGGGGCGAGGCGAAGACACGGGCACTGTCGGTCGCAGGTTTCGGCGCTGCGGCAGGCGCAGCCGCGGCAGGGGCCGAGGGCGCGGCTGCGGCCGCTGGCGCCGTCACCGGTGCGGCCGCCGGTGCCTTGGGCGCGACCGGCGCCTGCGCCTTCGACGCATCCTCACCCTCACCCGCGATGATGGCGATCACCTCATTGACCGCGACGTCGGCCGTGCCGGCCGGGACGACGATCCTGGCGAGCACGCCCTCGTCCACCGCCTCGACCTCCATCGTGGCCTTGTCGGTCTCGATCTCGGCGATCACGTCGCCGGACTTGATGGTGTCGCCCTCCTTCTTCAGCCACTTGGCAAGGTTTCCCTTTTCCATCGTCGGCGACAGCGCGGGCATCAGAATGTTGGTGGGCATCGGCGTGCCTTCGGCTTTGGGGTTATGCGTGGGGCGACGGGTCGATCGGCGGTCGCGCCATCCTGTGCCCGACCACGACCATCGCGCAAGGCGAGGCAAAACCCCCGCCGGCTCGGATCGTCTCTCGGGTCGCGGTCAGCGCCATCGCCTCCGGCTCCGTTTCAGCTACGATACTGCGCCTGGGCACTCGGCCCGGGCGCCCTCAGCGGTAGAGCGCTGCCTTGGCGGCGGCGACGACCTCACCGACGTTCGGCAGAGCGAGCTTCTCGAGATTGGCGGCGTAGGGCATCGGAACGTCCTTGCCCGAGACGCGGGCGACGGGCGCGTCGAGATAGTCGAACGCCCGCTCCATCAGACGGGCCGAGACCTCTGAACCGACGCCGCTCTGCTGCCAGCCTTCCTCGACGACGACGCAGCGCCCGGTCTTCATCACCGAGGCGACGATCGCGTCCGTATCGAGCGGGCGCAGCGTGCGCAGGTCGATCACTTCGGCCGAGATACCCTCCTCCGCCAGCGCATCGGCGGCCTTGAGCGCATAGGTCATGCCGATCGACCAAGCAACGAGCGTCACATGCTTGCCGGACCGCGTGATCCGCGCCTTGCCGATCGGTACGATGAGGTCATCGACCTTCGGCACCGGATGCTGCGTGCCGTAGAGGATCTCGTTCTCGAGGAAGACGACCGGATTGGGGTCGCGGATCGCGGCCTTGAGCAGCCCCTTGGCGTCTGCCGCCGAATAGGGCGCGACGACCTTGAGGCCCGGAATATGCGAGTACCAGGCCGAGTAGTCCTGGCTGTGCTGCGCCGCCACGCGGGCGGCAGCCCCATTCGGACCCCGGAACACGATCGGGCACCCCATCTGGCCGCCGGACATATAGAGCGTCTTGGCCGCCGAGTTGATGATGTGGTCGATCGCCTGCATGGCGAAGTTGAAGGTCATGAACTCGACGATCGGGCGAAGCCCGGCCATGGCGGCGCCGGTCGCGATGCCGGCAAAACCATGCTCGGTGATCGGCGTGTCGACGACGCGTTTGGGACCGAACTCCTGCAGAAGGCCCTGCGTGATCTTGTAGGCGCCCTGATACTCGGCAACCTCCTCGCCCATCACGAATACGCTCGGATCGGCGCGCATTTCCTCGGCCATCGCGTCGCGGAGCGCCTCGCGCACCGTCATCATGACGGTCTCGACGCCGTCGGTGCTCTCCTCCTGCGCCGCGACGGGGGCCGGGATCGGGGCGCTGTGCACCGCGGGCGCTGCCGGGGCCGCGGGCGCCGCCGTCGCGACCGGTACGGCGGCCGGAGCCGGCGCGGGCGTCGCGGCCTCGCCGTCGCCCTTGATCACCGCAATGCGCGCATTGACGGGCACGTTGTCGGTGCCGGCCGCAATGAGGATCTCGGACAGGACGCCCTCGTCCACGGCTTCGACCTCCATCGTCGCCTTGTCCGTTTCAATCTCGGCGATCACGTCGCCGGACTTGATCTTGTCGCCGACGTTTTTCAGCCATTTGGCGAGTTTGCCCTGCTCCATCGTGGGCGAGAGGGCGGGCATCAGGATATCGGGCATGACCGTCTGACCTTGGCCGGAGAAAGGACGAGCGCCGCCGCGCTTACTTGAGAATGTCGGTCCAGAGCTCCGCGGGATCGGGCTCCGGATCATTCGTGGCGAAGTCCGCCGCATCGTTCACGATGTCGCGGATCTCGGAATCGATCTTCTTCAGATCGTCCTCGGTGACGCCGTGCTCCTCCATGAGGCGATGACGGCTCTGCTCGATCGGATCGTGCTCGGTGCGCATCTTCTGCACCTCGTCCTTCGAGCGGTACTTCGCCGGGTCGGACATGGAGTGACCGCGATAGCGATAGGTGAGCATTTCGAGGATGTAGGGGCCCTTGCCGGACCGCGCCCATTCGATCGCGCGCAGGCCGGCCTCGTGGACGGCGCGCACATCCATGCCGTCGACCTGCTCGCCCGGAATGTTGAAGGAGAGGCCGCGCTTCGAGAAGTCGGTCTGGGCGGAGGCGCGGTTCACCGCGGTGCCCATGGCGTATTTGTTGTTCTCGATGACGTAGACGACCGGCAGCTTCCAGAGCGCCGCCATGTTGAAGCTCTCGTAGACCTGCCCCTGGTTCGCCGCGCCGTCGCCGAAATAGGTCATGCTGACCTTGCCGTCGTCGCGGAAATGGTTGGCGAAGGCGAGGCCGGTGCCGAGCGAGACCTGCGCGCCGACGATGCCGTGGCCGCCATAAAAGGCCTTCTCGACCGAGAACATGTGCATCGAGCCGCCCTTGCCGCGCGAATAACCGCCGCGGCGACCGGTCAGCTCCGCCATCACGCCACGTGAGGCCATTCCACATGCGATCATGTGGCCGTGGTCGCGATAGCCCGTGATGACCTGGTCACCCGGCTTGGACGCCATCTGCATGCCGACGACGACCGCTTCCTGGCCGATGTAGAGGTGGCAGAAGCCGCCGATGAGACCCATGCCGTACATCTGGCCGGCCTTTTCCTCAAAGCGGCGGATCAGCAGCATCATCCGGTAGGCTTCGAGTTCCTGCTCCTTCGAGAACCGGGGCGCGACGGGCTTTGTCGCCCTGCTCGCCGCCTTTCCGCCCGCGGCAGCCTTGGCCGACGGACGCGGGGATTTGGCGGGAGCGGCTTTCGCGGCGGTGGCAGCCATGGGACCTCCTGTATGGCGCTTCCTGCGGGCTTTCGGCGTCTTATTGACGATCGGATCGCACAGCCCGGCCGGACACGCAAGTGCGGAGCATGCTGCACAGCAACATACTGCCCATGCACGATAAACAGAGGTAAACTGGATTTCGGTTGATTCAATGAATCAACTGCATTTCAGTTAAATCAACTGGTTCCGATCGTAACCGTGCAAGCGCAAACGGTTGCCCCCGCGACGCGCGGTACGACAGCCGTGTCGCGGCCTAAAAAAACGTCTGTCCAGATGCTGGAACGCCGGTCAGCGACCGCGCAGGATGACCACGTCGTTGGGATGCGCGAGACCGAGGAGCCGCCGCGCCTTCTCGTCGAGAAGGTCGGGATCGAGCGCATCCGTGCGCATCAGCGCGACGCGAACCTCGAGCGCCTCGCGCTCGGACTTCAGTCGCGTCAGTTCCGCCTGTAGCGCGATCTTCTGCGCCTCATAGTGGCGCTGGGCGGTGATGCCGAAATTGCCGTTGAAGGCGTGGAAGCCGAAATAGGCGATGATCGCCGCCCCGCCCAGATGCAGGAGCACGAACCGCGTGAACGCGCGCAGGCGGACATGAACGACCATGGTCGTCAGTGTCGGATGGTTTGGTTTCCAGTCCGTTTACATGCGCGGCGACGTCGGCGTCCGCACGCCTGTCGGCGACCGTTGGGCGCAAGCGGTGAAATGTAAGAATCGATAGTAATCTTAACGGTTTACCGATCGGGGACATGGTTGTGCGGGTAACCATGCTTTCCTTTGCAAAAAATTCACCGTTCGGCGAAACCCGGAAGGTAACAGGTGCCTTCGGCCCCGACGGCACTGTTCAAAATCCCCTCTCCCGGGGCCGCCGCATCACCCGGGATGCTGGGGTAAGGTCGGCGGGCGCGATCTCGAGTGGCCTCCTTGTTATCGCTGCCCGCCGGCCGCCCTTTCCCAAACCCGTCGACGGGTACCCGCCCGGCAGTCTGTCCGCGCGCAACAAAAAAGGGCGCCAGAGCGCCCTTCCCTCGATCGTCGGATCAGGCGGATTTCGCGCCGATCACTTGATCTTCGATTCCTTGAACTCGACGTGCTTGCGCGCGACCGGGTCGTACTTCTTCATCGACAGCTTCTCGGTCTTCGTACGCGTGTTCTTCTTCGTCACGTAGAAATAGCCGGTGTCGGCGGTCGACACGAGCTTGATCTTGATCGTTGCGGCCTTCGCCATCACTTCTCTCCGAAACCGTTCCGCGCTGTCGGGCAGGCCCAAACGCGCAATGGGCCACAGCAAGCCGCGACCGCTTCATCGGCGCTTCCCCTACCAGAGACCACGGGGAAGTCAACCGCCGGCAGAAGCGAAAGCTGATCGAGAGGGCTTGCGGAACCGCGTAAATCTCCTTAGACGCGCGATGCAATCAGCAGGCGGCCAGGCGGCCGCGCATCGAGGACCGCGGAAGATGGCCAAGGAAAAGTTTGAACGGACTAAGCCGCATTGCAACATCGGGACCATTGGTCACGTCGACCATGGCAAGACGTCGCTGACGGCGGCGATCACGAAGGTTCTTGCGGAAACGGGCGGTGCGACGTTCACGGCCTAT
>JBKDKQ010000067.1:0-66267 GCA_046344875.1 Labrys sp. (in: a-proteobacteria)
GCGTGTCGCAAACCCGACCTTGCCCGACGATCCACCGATGACCACCCCCCGCGAAGCCGCCCGCCCGCTCCGGCCATATGGAGGCGCGCGGGCGGGCAGCTTCGCTACCGTCCAGCTACACCACCCGGTGGGACACGACCAAAGTCGAGCGTTGAACGCGGTGCAAAAGAGCAATCCATCGGCAAGCCGAGGAACCGCTGCTCAATCCGCGCGAAACAGCAACGAGGAATCGCCGTAGCTGTAGAATCGGTATCCGGACGCGATGGCGTGGGCATAGGCCCTGCGCATGACATCCTGCCCCGAAAAGGCGGAAACCAGCATCATCAGGGTCGATTTCGGCAGATGAAAATTGGTCATCAGCACGTCGGCCGCGTTGATCCGATATCCTGGCGCGATGAAAATAGATGTTTCGCCGGCAAAAGGTTGGATCGCGCCGTCCTTCCACGCACTTTCCAGGAGACGCAGCGACGTCGTGCCCACCGCGATGATTCGGCGGCCGCGGGCGCGGACCGCGTTGAGGCGCGCGGCCGTGTCGGGTGTGATCTCGCCCCACTCCGCATGCATCTTGTGATCGGCCACGTTCTCGACCTTCACCGGCAGGAAGGTGCCGGCACCGACATGCAGCGTCAGGAAATGGCGCTCGACGCCACGTCGGTCGAGCCGTGCGAGCAGATCTTCCGTGAAATGCAGCCCCGCGGTCGGCGCCGCCACTGCGCCGTCGCGTTTTGCATAGATGGTCTGGTAGTCGCGCCGATCCCGCTCGTCCTCGGGGCGCTTGCCGGCGATGTAGGGCGGCAGCGGAATGTGACCGATCGTGGCGATCGCGACATCGAGATCGATGCCGCTCCGGTCGAAGGCGAGCAGCGCCTCGCCCCCCTCCCCGCGCTCGGTGACCGTCGCCGACAGATCGTCGCCGAAACGGATCGTGTCGCCGACCGCGACGCGTTTCGCCGGTCGCACGAAAGCCCACCAGCGGTCGGGCGCGGCGCGCAGATGCAGCGTCGCCTCGATCGCCGCCCCGGCGCCGCCGACCCTCGGCCGGAAGCCCTGGAGCCGCGCCGGAATGACCCGCGTGTCGTTGAAGACGAGCGCGTCGCCCGGCTCCAGCAGGTCCGGCAGATCGCGCACGATGCGATCGGTGAACGGCGCCCCGTCGCCGGGACGCACGACGAGAAGCTGCGCGCTGTCGCGCGGCTCGACCGGCCGCAAGGCGATAAGGCCTTCCGGCAGCTCGAAATCGAAGTCGGAGACCTTCACGGCGTCGGCGCGCCCTTCTTGCGCTCGGCGATCAGCCCGAGGAAAGCCTGCACCACGGTCGCGCCCGCGATCGAGGTGATCTCGGCGTGATCATAGGGTGGCGAGACCTCGACCATGTCAAAGCCGCGAATGTCGAGGAAGCCGAGGCGGCGCAGGATCATCATCGCCTCGCGCGACAAGAGTCCGCCGGAGACAGGCGTGCCGGTGCCCGGCGCGAAGGCTGGATCGAGCACGTCGATGTCGAAGGTGAGGTAGCACGGCGCATCGCCCACGCGCCGGCGGATCCGGTCGACGACACCATGGATCCCGATCTCGTGGACATCCTCGCCATGCAGGATCTCAAAACCGCAATCCTCCGGCGCATGGGTGCGGATGCCGATCTGGATCGAGCGGCTCGTATCGATCAACCCTGCGCCCACGGCCTGCGTGACGAAGGAGCCGTGGTCGATGCGGTCGGGATCGTCTCCGCCCCATGTGTCCTGATGCGCATCGAAATGGACGAGCGCGAGCTTGCCGTGGCGCGCGTGATGGGCGCGCAGCAGCGGCCAGGTGATCGAGTGATCGCCGCCGACCGAGATGAGCGTCGCGCCGCTCGCGAGAATGTCGGAGGCCTGCTTGACGATGCAGTCCGGCACATCGGCAACCCGGGCATAATCCAGGGAGCAGTCGCCGCAATCGACGACGTTCAAGACCTCAAACAGGTCGAGGTGGAACGGGTAATGGGGATCACCCTCGTTGATCACGGAGGCGCGGCGAACGCCCTGCGGTCCGAAGCGGGTCCCTGACCTGTTCGACACCGCGCAGTCGAACGGCACGCCCCACAGCGCGACGTCCACTCCCGTGAGGTCGCGGGCATAGCGGCGACGGAAGAAGGACAGCACGCCACCATAGGTCGGCTCGACCGAGCTGGCACGGTTATCGTCGCCGAAGACGGCATCGTCGGTCGGACGGGGGCGAAGGCGATCGGGCAGCATTTCGGCCATGGCGGAGCTCCTCCAAACGGCGCGATCATGGCGACAGGTTCCGCCGATGGCAAGCGGCGCCCAACGAAAAAAGGCCCGCACGAGGCGGGCCTTTGGATCGGCATTGCGCGAGATATCAGCGCTTCGAGAACTGGAAGGAGCGGCGAGCCTTGGCCCGGCCGTACTTCTTGCGCTCGACGACGCGGCTGTCGCGGGTGAGGAAGCCGGCGCGCTTCAGAACCGAGCGAAGAGCCGGTTCATAATAGGTCAGCGCCTTCGACAGGCCGTGGCGCACCGCGCCGGCCTGGCCGGAGAGACCGCCGCCCGCAACCGACACCACGACGTCATACTGGTCGACGCGGTTGGCGACGACGAGCGGCTGACGCAGCAGCATCTGAAGAACGGGGCGGGCGAAGAACACGGCGAGTTCGCGCTCGTTCACGGTGATGCGGCCCGTGCCGGGCTTGATCCACACGCGGGCGATCGCGTTCTTGCGCTTGCCGGTCGCATAGGCGCGGCCGGAGGCATCGAGCTTCTGGACATGAACCGGCGCCTCGACGGCGTCGACTGTGTCCTTGAGCGACTGCAGGGAGCTCAGGGTTTCGGCCATCGGTTACGCCCTCTTGTTCTTGGCGTTCAGCGCGCCGACGTCGAGCGTCTCCGGCTGCTGGGCGACATGGGGGTGTTCGGTCCCCTTGTAGACGCGCAGGTTGAGCATCTGCCGGCGGCCGAGGGGGCCGCGCGGAACCATGCGCTCGACCGCCTTTTCGACCACGCGCTCCGGGAAGCGACCATCGAGGATGAACCGCGCGGTCCGCTCCTTGATGCCGCCCGGATGGCCGGTGTGGTGATAGTAGACCTTCTGGTCGCGCTTGCGACCGGTGAAGACCACCTTGTCAGCGTTGATGACGATGACGTTGTCGCCGCAGTCGAGATGGGGAGTGTAGGTCGGCTTGTGCTTGCCGCGCAGGCGCATCGCCACGATCGTCGCAAGACGACCCACGACGAGCCCCTTGGCGTCAATCAGGACCCACTTCTTCTCGATGTCGGCGGTCTTGAGTAGAGTAGTCGACATGGTGTCGCTGCTTCTTCCGCTTGTCGATCCGACGGTTAAAAACGACAAGGCGGCCACCGGCCGCCGAGTTGCCGGTCGTCTACAGCACGCACCGAACTGCGTCAATGCGAAACTGAAACGGAACGCACGGAATAGATTTTATATTTCAGTGGGTTACGAATAAGGTAATTAGGCACCACAAAAATCGTCACGCAAAATGGCTGACGAGGCCGTCGAGATCCGGTCGAGGACGATCGGGAACGCGCTCACGCGGCGTGCCGACATGGATGAAGCCGGCGACACGCTCGCCCTCCCCGACACCGAGTTCGGCGAGCACCGCGCGATCATAGGCGTACCAGCCCGTGAGCCAGCTCGCACCGAAACCGAGGGCGGAGGCCGCGACGAGAATGTTCTGGCACACGGCGCCGGCCGAGAGCTCCTGCTCCCATTCCGGGATCTTCTCATGCGGGCCGGCGCGCGAGACGACGGCGATGACGAGCGGCGCGAGCGAAAAGCGCGTCGCCTCCTTCTGCCGCACCGCAGGCTCCGCCGCAGGGTTGCGCGCCATGAACGCCGTTTCCACGATCGCACTCGCGCGCGTCCGCGCCTCGCCCGCAAACAGAATGAAACGCCAGGGCGAGAGCTTGCCGTGATCGGGCACGCGGCTCGCGATGGTGAGGATCTCGCGCAGCTGTTCGGCCGAGGGGCCGGGCTCGCTGAGGAGAAGCGGTGGCACGGAGCGGCGCGTGCGCATCAGATCGAGGGCGTCGGGCATCGCGGCCTCCACGTTTCGTCGTCGTCGAGGCTGATTAACGGCTCGACGTCCGGCCGTCTACTGCGCCGCGACACCGGCGGTTTCCTCGCGCAGGCCGGGGCTTGAAACTGCCGCCTTTTCATGATGACGGTCTCCCTATGGCCCGTTTCGCCCTCTTCATGTTGCCAGTGCTGGCGCTTCTCGCGATGTCGCCGGCCGTCGCGCAGCAGGACGCGCCGCCGGCACCCGTACCGGGAGCGCCGGTACCCGGAGCGCCTGTACCTGGAGGGCCCTCGCCCGGGCCGAACGAACCCCTTCCACTCAGTTCATCCGAAACGCCGCTCGCCGCCCCCGCAGGGCCGGACGTACTGCGGCCGCCTGAGCCGATCCCGCTCGACTCAGCGCCGGCTGGACCGGTTCCGCTCGACTCCGCTCTGCCAGAGACCCCACAGCCGGGCGCCCTCCCCGCACCGGCCGTCGAGCCGACCGCCCCCGCCGCGACCGTGACCGAAGCGCCAGTCCCCCAGGGCAAGCAGCGGATGAAACTCACTGCGCTGTTCAACGAAGGTGGTGAGGTCATCCGATCCGGCGTGAAGTGGCGGGTCTTCAAGGTGCAGGCAGACGAGAGCGGCCAGATGCCGATCGTCGCGGAATCGGAAGACCCCGCACCGCGCTTCGACCTCGATCCCGGCATCTACGTCGTCCATGCCGGCTATGGCCTCGCCGGTGCCACCCGACGTGTCGACCTGTCGGCCGGCAACGTGACCGAGACGCTCGCGCTCAACGCGGGCGCACTGAAGGTAAGCGCGACGGTCTCGGGCAAAACGCTTCCCGCAACCGAGCTCACGTCCCGCATTCAGGCGATCCTCCCGAACGGCGACCGCCGCCTGATCCAGGAAGATGTGCCGGCCGTCGAGATCACGCGGTTGCCGGAAGGCCGTTACTTCGTCGAATGCGTCTATGGCGGGCTCAACGCGGTGGTGTCCGGCGAGATCGAGATCAAGGCGGGTCAACTCAGCAATGCGAGCTTCCGCCATCGGGCCGCAACCGTGACGCTGAAACTGGTCTCGCAGGCCGGGGGCGAGGCGCTCGCCAACACATCGTGGTCGGTTCTGACGCCGGGCGGCGACGTGATCCGCGAGGAGATCGGCGCCTTCCCGTCCATGGTGCTGGCGGAAGGTCAGTACACCGTGGTCGCGCGCCACGAGGGGCGCGTCTATCAGCGCGAGTTCGAGGTCGAGATCGGCAAGGATCAGGACGTCGAGGTGTTGGCGTCGGGCGGCAACTGATCGGTGATCGGCACCAGCGCCGGCATGGCGCCCTGCCCGAGCGGCACCTCGCGATAGAAGCAGGAATGGCGCCCGGTGTGGCAGCACCCTCCGTCACCACCCACGGTGACGCGCAGCACCAAGGCATCCTGGTCGCAATCGACGAGCATGCGCACCAGCTTCTGGATCTGGCCCGACGTCTCACCCTTGCGCCACAGCGTCCGGCGCGATCGCGACCAGTAGATCGCCTCGCCAGTCTCGAGCGACAGCGCAAGCGACTCGGCGTTCATATGTGCCACCATCAAGATCGCTCCGGTGGCATCCTCGACCACGATGGCCGTGACCAGTCCATCCTTGTCGAAACGGGGCGCGAAGATGGTTCCCTCTTCCAGAGTCGCGCGATCAAGAGTACCGGGGTAGGATGTCGATGTCATGCCGGGTCCTGTCGAGGCCGTTCACTTCCCTGCTGGCGGATCTAGCATGCCAGATGACCTTGCGGCCACGGCATCGTGCCAACGAGACGACGCGACTTGTATATGCTGTTGACATTCAACCAGCGGACGGATAAGTGATGAATAATGAAATTCGTCAGAGATCGGTCGCGATGAGCGAAGTCCAGGCGGAAGCAACGGTCGACAGGGCGACCCGCTCGGAGCAGAGCCGTCAGGACACGCGCGAGCGCATTCTGATCGAGGCGGAGCGGCTCTTTCGTCACTACGGCTACTCGAAGACGACCGTCGCGGACATCGCCGAGGCGCTCGGCATGTCGTCGGCGAACGTCTACCGCTTCTTCGGCTCAAAGTTCGAGATCAACGAAGCGATCGCCGAGCGGATTGTGGCCGAGAAGGAGGCGATGGTGCGCCAGATCGCCCAGTTTCCGCTGCCGGCTTCGGAACGTATCCGGCTTCTGGCGCGTTCCATCCACCAGTTTACGCTCGATACGCTGATCAGCGAGGCCAAAGTTCACGAGATGGTCGTGGTCGCGCTCGAGGAGCAATGGGGCACGGTGCAGCGCCACATCATGCGGATCAATGCCATCGCCGCTGACATCATCCGCGACGGCATCCGCGCCGGTGAGTTCCGCGACATGCCGGCGGAGCAAGCAGCGCAGTGCCTGATGCAGTGCCTCGTCAGCCTCGGTCACCCCCAGATCGTCGCGCAGTGCCACTCGACGCCCGACGCCTATGCCAGTGCCGACCAGCTCGTCGACTTCCTCCTACCTGCCATCAAAGCCTGAGCCTTCCCTTTTTTTCTCCGTCGTATGAAGAAAGTCGAAAAATGTCAGCGATCAGTCAAAACACATCAGTGGTCATGCGGCGCCTGCCGATGCTCGCGGCGGCGACCGCCCTGGCCCTCACCCTCGCGGCCTGCAAGGAAGAGCCGGTGGTGTCAGAGGTCGTCCGGCCGGTGAAGGTCACCCCGGTCGAGAAGGCCGCGACCGAACGACAGCTCAGCTACTCAGGCTCGATCCAGGCGCGCATCACCAGCCCGATCGGCTTCCGGGTGAGCGGCAAGATCCTGGAGCGCAGGGTCGAGACCGGTTCGCGCATCCACAAGGGTGACGTCATCGCGACGCTCGATGCGACGGATCTGCGCCTTCAGGCTGATGCGGCGCGTGCCTCTCTCGCGGCGGCAAGGACTGGCGCCGCGGTCGCCAACGACGCCCTGACGCGGGCCGAGACACTGTTCAAGGCCGGCCACATCGCACAGGCCGCGCTGGACAGTGCCCAGCTTGCGGCCGACAACGCCCGCCGCGCGGTCGAGTCGGCGGTGTCGACGCTCGACCAGGCCGAAAACCAGATCGCCTATACGAGCCTGACTGCCGACGCGGACGGTATCGTCACCGCCGTTTCGGGCGAGCCCGGCCAGGTGGTCGCTGCCGGCACGCCGATCGTGCAGCTGGCGCGCGACGCCGAAAAGGAAGTGCTCATCGACATTCCGGAGCAGGACATCGGCGCGCTCGCCGTTGGTGCTCCGGTAAACGTTCGGCTGTTCGCCGATCCCGACCGGACGATCGCCGGATCAGTGCGCGAGATCGCAGCCGCCGCGGACCCTGCCTCGCGGACCTTCGCCGTGCGTGTCGCGATCGGCGACGCGCCGACCGCCCGTCTCGGCATGACGGCCTATGTCGCGCTCGCCGCGCCGGTGCGGGATGCCGGTCTCGTCGTCCCGCTGACCGCCGTGTCCGAGCGTGATGGCATGACGACCGTCTGGGTGGCCGACAAGCTGACCTCCCAGGTGGTTCCCCGCCGCGTCACCATCGACCGCTTCGAGGACCGGGGCGTCCGGGTGAAGTCCGGCCTGAAGGCCGGCGATCTCGTGGTCGTCGCGGGCGTGCAGTTCCTGCAGCCGGACCAGAAGGTTCGGATGGAAACGCAGGCCGTCGCGACGGCCGATCTGTCGCCCAGCCGATAACGCGGCCAGAGAGAGGGAGAAGCGTCGTGACCAAAGATGACGGCCATTCGGCAACCGCCTTCAATCTGTCGCGTTGGGCGATCGAACATGCGTCCTTTACGCGCTTCCTCCTCGTCCTTCTCCTTGCCGCGGGCGCTTATGCCCTGCTGAACATGGGTCAGAAGGAAGACCCGGAATTCACGTTCCGCGTCATGATCGTCCAAGTCGTCTGGCCGGGCGCGAGCGTCGAGGAGATGCAGGAGCAGGTCGTCGACAAGATCGAGCGCAAGCTCCAGGAAGTGCCGGGGCTCGACCATCTGCGGACCTACACCCGCGCCGGTGTTTCGATCATCCAGGTCAACATCAAGGGCTCCGAGCGCGGCGAGGTCGTGAAGGACGCCTTCTATCAGGTGCGCAAGAAGGTCGCCGACATCCGTTCGACGCTGCCCGACGGCGTCATTGGCCCGACCTTCAACGACGAGTTCGGCGACACCTACATCTCGCTCTATGCGTTGAGCGGCGACGGCTTCTCCTCCGTCGAGCTCGAGGACATGGCGAAATCGGCCCGCGATCGGTTGCTGAAAGTGCCCGGCGTCGCAAAGGTCGACATCCTCGGCGCGCAGCCCCAGCGCATCCACATCGACGTTCCCTCAAAAGTTCTCGCGGAACGCGGCCTGACCCTCCTCGACCTGCAGGCCGCCCTCGCAGGCCAGAACGCCATGGACCCGTCCGGTGTGGTCGACACGGGCGAACGCGCCGTGCGGATCTCGGTGGACGGCACGATGACGTCGCTCGACGACATCCGCGAACTGCGCATCCGCGCCGGATCCGCCACGATCCGTCTGGGCGACATCGCGACGGTGACGCGCTCGACGCTCGATCCGTTTGAACGCAAGATCCGTTTCGACGGCCAGGACGCGGTCGCGTTCGGCGTCGTGATGGCCAACGGTTTCAACGTCACCACGGTCGGCCAGGATCTTGCGAAGGCGCTGAAAGAGGTCGAGGCCGAGTTGCCGGTCGGGATGTCGCTTGGACAGATCTCCGATCAGCCTCAGGTCGTGTCGAAGTACGTCAGCGAGTTTCTGGAAGTGCTCGGTGAGGCGATCCTGATCGTGCTTGCCGTGTCGTTCCTGTCGCTTGGATGGCGCTCCGGTCTCGTCGTGGCGCTGACCATTCCGCTCGTGCTCGCCGCGACCTTCACGGTCATGTGGCTCATGGGCATCGACCTGCAGCGCATTTCGCTCGGCGCGCTCATCATCGCGCTCGGCCTGCTCGTCGACGACGCGATGATTGCCGTCGAGATGATGCAGCGCAAGCTCGAGGAGGGTTTCGACAAGCTTCCCGCGGCGACCTTCGCCTACACCTCGACCGCTTTCCCCATGCTCACCGGCACCTTGATCACGGTCGCAGGGTTCATCCCCGTCGGCTTCGCCAAATCGACGGCCGGCGAATATGTGCAGAGCATGTTCTGGGTGGTCGGCATCGCCCTGATCGTCTCATGGTTCGCGGCGGTCTACTTCACGCCATGGCTCGGCTATGTGCTCTTGAAGAAGCCGAAGCATGCCGAAAGCGGGCATCACGACGTCTACGACACCCGCTTCTACCGGGCGCTGCGCGCGACCATCAACGGCGCGGTGCGGTTCCGCAAGACGGTGCTGTTCGGCACGCTCCTGGTGTTCCTCGCGGGTGTCGGTGGCTTCGCCTTCATTCCCCAGCAGTTCTTCCCGACGTCGAACCGCGCCGAACTTCTCGTCGACCTGTGGCTGCCCGAGGGCGTCTCGGTGCAGGAAACCGAGCGGCAGGCGCGCAAGGTCGAGGCGGAACTTCTCGGCAATCCCGACATCGCGACGCTGACGACCTTCATCGGCGAAGGCGCACCACGCTTCTACCTGCCGCTCGACCAGCAGCTGCGGAACCCGAATTTCGCCCAGCTCCTGATCGTCGCCAAGGATCTGGAGGCGCGGGATCGGGTGATTGCGCAGGTTCGCGAGAAGCTTGCGATCGGTTACCCCTCGATCCGCTCCAAGGTCGACACGCTGTTCAACGGACCGCCCGTCGGCTGGGCCGTTCAGCTGCGGGTAAGCGGGCCGGACCAGAAGCGCGTGCGTGAAATTGCCGACAAGGTCGCGACCACGATGCGCGCCAATCCGATCATCGGCAATGTCCATGACGACTGGCTCGAGCCGGTGCCGGGTGCGCGCCTCGAGATCGATCAGGACCGCGCCCGCGCCCTTGGCATCACGTCGCAGACGATCCGCCGCAGCCTCTTCGCCTCGGTGACCGGCTGGACGATCGGCGAATTCCGCGACGGCGACGACACGATCCCGATCGTGGTGCGCGAGCCTCAGGAGACCCGCGTCTCGCCCGCGAGGCTCGACGAGATCTATCTGCGGACGGCTTCGGGTGATGCCATCCCGCTCTCGCAGGTGGCCCGTATCGTGCCGACGCTCGAGCCCGGCATCCAGTGGCGCCGTGACCGCATTCCGACCATCACCGTGCGCGGCACGGTGCCGGACGGCGTGCAGTCACCCGACGTGACCAACGCGGTCTATGCCCAGCTCAAGCCGCTGATCGACAGTCTTCCGCTCGGCTACTCCATCGAGCCGCAGGGTGCCGTTGAGGAAAGCCAAATCAGCCAGGCCTCGATCAACGCGATGATGCCAGCGATGGTGCTCGTCATCCTGCTGCTGCTGATGATCCAGTTGCAGCATGTCGGAAAGACGGTCCTGGTCTTCGCGACGGGGCCGCTCGGCATCATCGGCGCCTCGGCGGCACTGCTCATCACGGGATCCGCCTTCGGTTTTGTCGCCATCCTCGGCGTGATCGCGCTGCTCGGCATCATCATGCGCAATTCGGTGATCCTGATGGACCAGATCCAGCAGGACGTCGCGGCCGGACACGATCCGTGGACGGCAGTCGTCGAGAGCGCGGTACGCCGGTTCCGGCCGATCATGCTGACGGCTGCGGCAGCGGTCCTTGCCCTGATCCCGATCTCGCGGTCGATCTTCTGGGGCCCGATGGCCTACGCGATGATGGGCGGCCTGATCATTGCGACCGTTCTCACCATCATCGTGCTGCCGGCCGCCTACGCCTTCTTCTTCCGCGTCAAGAAGCGTGAAGAGACCCCCGCATCTCGATCCGAGACCCCCACCAGCTCGGTAGAGTTGCCCGCGCAAACGGTACTCCAGGCGGCGGAGTAGCTTTCTTCACCGAGTGCGCGGCATAGTGGGCCGGTCGGCGTTGAGCCGATCGGCCCGTGGCATTTTGCGGATCGCTCTCGGCATCCGCCCGCCAAGGGTCGCGGAGGGAAGGCTGCGCATGTTTCGCGACGAAAGAGGATCTCGCGGGGGCGACGTGGCGGCTGAGGCACCGTCGCGGCTGCGGGTCGGCCTTGCGCTCGGCGGCGGAGCCGCGCGCGGCTTTGCCCATATCGGCGTGATCCGTGCGCTGACAGAAGCGGGCTTCGAGATCGACGCGATCGCCGGAACCTCGATCGGCGCGGTGATCGGCGCCTGCCACGCGGCGGGCAAGCTCGATGAAGTCGAGGAGTGGGCGCTCTCACTGACGCGCAGGCGCGTGCTCGGCCTCCTTGATTTTTCCGTCCAGGGTCGCGGCCTGATCGCAGGCGGCCGCCTCGCTCGGCTCCTCAACCGCGATCTCGGACGCCTCGCGATCGAGGATCTGTCGATCCCCTTCGCGGCTGTCGCGACCGAAATCGGCACCGGCCATGAGGTCTGGCTGACGCGTGGTCCGGTGGTTGCCGCCCTGCGGGCATCCTACGCCCTCCCCGGCATTTTCGAGCCGCATCTCGTCGGCGGTCGCTGGCTGATGGATGGAGCGCTCGTCAATCCGGTCCCCGTCTCGACAGCCCGGGCGATGGGGTCGCGGGCTGTGATCGCGGTCAATCTCAGCGGCGAGATGACGGGGCGCGGCGGTGTCGTCCATGCCCATGGCGCCCATCATGGTGAGCACCCGGCGCATCGGGGCGCGACGCCTGTCGTTCGCGGCGCGCTGGGAGCGGCCACCTCGCTCGTGAAGCGTCAGTTCGGCTTCAGCACCCGCGAAGACGAACAACGCCGGGCCCGAGCACCCGGCATTTCTGCCGTCATCATCGACGCCTTCAACGTCACGCAGGACCGGATCTCGCGATCACGTCTCGCCGGTGACCCGCCCGACCACATGATCTCGCCGCGTGTCGGCCGGATTGGCCTGTTCGAATTCCACCGCGCAGCGGAAATCATCGCGAGCGGCGCCGAAGCGACGCGGCGCGCGCTCGATCAGATCCGAGAGACGACGGAGGCTCTGGCGTGACCGCCGTCCGGCGCGTCACGCCGTGATGTAGTTGCGCATCGCCTCGGCTTCCGCCTCCATCTCGGCGAGCCTGTACTTCACCACGTCGCCGATCGAGATCATGCCGACGACCCGGCCATTCTCCACAACCGGCATGTGGCGGAACTTGCCCGCCGTCATGCGCTCCATGATTGCCTGGATCCTGTCGCTCTCGCGGGCAACCTCCACTTTCGATGTCATGTAGCGCGAAACCGTGTGGCTGAGCGCCTCGTTTCCGTGCCGCGCGACGGCACGCACGATGTCGCGCTCCGACAGAATGCCGACGAGGGCGCCGGCCTTGTCGATGACGACGAGCGATCCGATCCGTCGATCGGCGAGCACCGTCGCGGCGGACGCGATGGTCTGGTCCGGTGACGTCGGAACGACGTCGCGGCCCTTCATCTTCAGGATGCTGGACACGGCCATAGGCGAGCCTCCTCCCATTGAACGCTCTGCGGCGTTTTCGGTGGGGGGTGCCCGGCTCGGGGACCGGGCTCCCCGTAGGCGAGGCATCATGCGACGTTCCGCCGCGTCATGCAAGCGGAACGTGCTACCGTGCAGGGAGGCTAGCCCTTGAGCGCGGCCATCCGGCTCTCGACCCTGGCGAGAAACTGCCGGCGTTGCGCCTCCGAGATTTCGTCCATGCGGTGCTGGGCGATCCACAGCGTCTTGCAGCGCACGCCGCACAGCGCCCGCAGACCGGTGAGCATGATGCGCCGGCCAGGGGAGCGCATCGCAAAGGTCCACCACCACCAGGGCGAACCGAGCGTCGTGATCGCAACGATCAATCGGATCTGGGTCAGGACCGGACCGATCGGCTTGCCGTCCGCGGGCATGGTGAAGGTCGCATGCGGCACCCACACCCGGTCGAGCCAGCCTTTCAGCATGGCCGGCGGCCCGTACCACCAGGTCGGGTAGACGAAGATCACGGCCTCGCACCAGCGCAGATGGGCGAGGTGCTCGTGCACGGGCTCTTCGTTGAGGCCGGGCGTGTGATAGTCGCGCCGCTCCTGTGCCCGCATCACCGGATCGAAGCCGATCGCATGGAGATCCAGCACGCGGGTTTCGTGGCCGGCAGTGGCAAGGCCCTTCAGGGCCGACTGGAGAACCGACGCCACGAAGCTCTCGGGACAGGGATGGCAGTAGACGACGAGGATTTTCATGGCCGGACGGTTTTCAGGGAGCGATCAGTTCGAAGCGATCGACGTCGACGAGCCCGCGATCGGTGATCTTCAGGCTCGGAATGACGGGGAGCGGCAGGAAGGCCACCTGCAGGAAGGGCTCCGGCAGCACGACACCGAGGCTTTGTGCCGCGCGCCGCAGCGGAACCATGGCGTCACGGACACCCTCGAACGGCAGCAGGCTCATCAGGCCCGCGACCGGTAGCGCCAGTTCAGCGAGCACCTGCCCGCCGCGCGCGACGACAAACCCGCCGCCGAGATCGTTCAGCCGGTTGACGGCCAGCGCCATGTCGGCGTCGTCAACGCCGACGACGCAGATGTTATGGCTGTCATGGCCGATCGAGGACGCGATCGCGCCCGTCTTCATGCCGAACCCGCGCACAAACCCGACTCCGATATTGTCGTTGATGCCGTGCCGGGCGACGACGGCGACCTTGATCGCGTCCTGGTCGAGATCGACCGTCCGCACGCCATTGGCAAAGGGCAAGGTCAGCCGCAGATGTTCGGTGATGATCTTGCCCGGCAGCACACCGATCACCGGGCCGGTGGGCCCGGATGCACGCGCCGCGAAATCGGCCCAGGTCACCCGCCGCGCCTTCATCGAGTTGAGACCGACGGGCGCGACCGGCCGGCGCGCCTCGAAAAGCGCATCCGT
This sequence comes from Labrys sp. (in: a-proteobacteria), assembly GCA_046344875.1. Taxonomy (GTDB): domain Bacteria; phylum Pseudomonadota; class Alphaproteobacteria; order Rhizobiales; family Labraceae; genus Labrys. Next base: position 13,855 of record JBKDKQ010000067.1, read on the forward strand.
GACCAGGCGTCCGGCCGAGATCACGCGGTTGACACGACAATCGGCGAGATCGTCGAGCAGCACGATGTCGGCCCGCCGCCCCGGCGCGATCATGCCGCGATCACGAAGGCCAAAGGCGGTCGCTGCCGACAGCGTCGCCGTTCGATAGACCGCGAGCGGCGGCGCTCCGAGCTTGATTGCAGTGCGGATCATGTAATCGAGATGACCTTCCTGCGCGATCTCGAGCGGATTGCGGTCATCGGTGCAGAAGGCGAGGAACGGCGCGGTCTCGATCGAGATGATCTCGGCGAGCGCATGCAGATCCTTGGAAACCGATCCCTCGCGGATGAGGATCGTCATCCCCTTGGCGATCTTCTCGCGGGCCTCGGCGGCCGTTGTCGTCTCGTGATCGGTGCGGATCCGGGCCGAGAGATAGCCGTTCAGATCATAGCCTCTGACCAGTGGCGCATGACCGTCGATATGGCCGTCCTGGAAGGCGACGAGCTTGTCGAGACACATGGGGTCGCCGGCAAGAACGCCGGGGAAATTCATGAACTCGGCAAGGCCGATCCCGTGAGGCCGGCCGCGATAGGGCAAAAGGTCCTGCGCATCGAGGCGCGCACCCGCGGTTTCGAGGTGGGTCGCCGGGACGCAGCTCGATAACTGCACCCGCAGATCCATGATCGTCGCGTCGGCGCAGGAAAAGAAGTAGTCGAGCGCCTGCGTGCCGACGACATTCGCCATCTCGTGCGGATCACAGATCGCCGTCGTGACGCCATGCGGAAGGACGCAGCGGTCGAACTCGAGCGGCGTCACCAGCGACGATTCGATGTGCAGATGCGTGTCGATGAAACCGGGAACCGCGATGAGGCCGGAGGCATCGATCTCGACGACGCCCGAATAGCTGCCATAGGTGCCGACAATGCGATCTCCGCAGATCGCAATGTCGGAGGTCACGAGGTCACCGGTGACGAGATCGAGCAGGCGCGTGTTCTTGATGACGAGATCGGCTTTCGCCGTCCCCCGCCCCTGGGCGATCATGGTTGCGAACTCTTGCGGTGTCACAGGCGGCATCCTTCTGCGCTGCAACAAAGTCCGTCGGATTCGTCCGTTCTGCAAGGCGGCAGCGACCGGGTGAATTTCCCTGCCCTGCGTCCAATCGACCGTGGCCGCTCCCGTTGGCCTCACGGCGATGGCGCGGGTGGTGCTGATCGGGTGGCGTCGAAAGCGCTACAAGGTTCGGATGTCGCCAACGATTCTCGTTTTCGCCGCCTTTGTCGTTCTCATCGCGGCGGTCGTTCGCGGCTTTTCCGGCTTCGGCTTCTCGCTTCTGACCATCATTGCGCTTTCGCTCGTGCTGCCGCCGGCAACCATCGTACCGGCGATGTTCATGCTGGAGATCGCAGCCGGCATTCATCTACTGCCGGGTATCTGGCGAGACGTGCAGTGGCGGGCGATCGGCGTGCTCTTCATCGCGATCACGCTGGCCTCGCCGATCGGTGTCTATGCGCTCGCCACCTTGCCGCCGGAGAACATGAAGATCGCGCTGTCGATCATCGTGATGGTCGCCGCCGGCTTTCTTCTTGCCGGCTACCGCCTGACGCGGATGCCGACGACGGCCGAGACCGCGGCGACCGGTGCGGCCGCGGGTCTTCTCAACGGCGCCTTTGGGATCGGCGGTCCCCCGATCATCATTTTCTTCCTAGGCTCGCCACTCGCGATGGCGGCGGGTCGCGCCTCGATGATCGCGACCTTCCTCGGAATGGATCTCGTCGGCCTTCCGCTGCTCTGGGCCTTCGGTCTTCTTGGATGGGACAGCCTGATTCTCTTTGCGGTGATGCTGCCGGTGCTGCTCGTCGGGATCATCATCGGCAACCGCCTCGTTGGCCGCCTGTCCGAAGCCATGGTGCGCCGGGCCGTTCTGATGTTGTTGATGGGGATGGCGCTGCTCATCCTTGCGCAAGGCCTTGGCCTGCTGCCGAAGGCGGGCTGACAGCAAAACGGGCCCGGAAGACCGGACCCGTCCACAGAAGACCGAAGCGAATCGCCCGGCGATCGCCGGGCGAGTTTGGCCCGCTTACTTCGACGCCGTTTTCGCCAGCATGCCTTCGTACGGCTTGTAGGCTTCCTTCGTCACATTGACGACCATCTCGCCCATCTTCGTCGTCTGCGAGACGAAGTTTTCGTAGGCGGTCTTGAAGAACTCGGTCTGCGCCTCGAAAGCCTTGTCCAGCGACTTGGCACCGACGATCTTCTCGACGGCCGCAGTGCTGGTCTCATACGACTTCTTCGAGTAGTCGACTGCCTCGCTGGCCATGGCCTGGAGGCCCTTGGTCACCGCGGCGAAGCTCTTGGTGGCAGTGTCCATGCTCTCCTTGCCAAGCTTCTGCATGTCATCGACCGACTGGAACATGGTTTTCTCCATCAAATCGGTAGCCCGTTCGGGCACCAGAAATCTCGTATCACTCCCTGCAGGTGGGTTCGCTGCAGTGCAATAAACATAGGTGCGATGCACAATAGGGTCAAGAACGCGGCAGCTGCTCCATCGTACGCCTTTGGTAGGACTCGTGAAACTTAACCGAAGCGTAACCCCAACCGTTTAATTTTGCGCAATGTGTTGGTCTCGCAACGGCCCTTCTGCCGCCATTTTGGCAAGCAACAGAACCGGCCGGGCGGGGCTCCTTTGAAACGGTGATCGGACAGGACGTCCGATCAACCGCATTCGGAGACGTATAATGTTGCGTGCTGCTGGTGGCAGACTTGCCCAGGTCTTCATGCTGATCGCCGCCACCCTGATCGTGATCGGGTTCTCGGCCGGATTCTCCTCCGGAACAGCGGAAGCAAAGAAGCGGGACGTCAAGGTCAGCCAGCAAGACGCGAAGAAATCCGCAAAGGCGAAAAGGACGAAGAAGGTTCGCGTCGCCCGGAACAAGCGCAACCGGCCTGCCGTTGTTCGGCCAGTCGACGACGGCTACCGCTCTCCGCGCTACGCCTCGATCGTCGTGGACGTCAACAGCGGTAAGGTGCTGAACCAGACCGACCCCGATGGTCTGCGCCATCCGGCTTCCGTCACGAAGGTGATGACGCTCTATCTGCTGTTCGAGCAGCTCGAGGCCGGCAAACTGACCCTCGACAGTGAACTCGCCGTCTCCGAGCGCGCCTCGGCGCAGGCGCCTTCGAAACTCGGGTTGAAGCCCGGTTCCACGCTGCGCGTTGAAGATGCGATCCGCGCCCTGATCACCCGCTCCGCCAACGACGCGGCCGTGGTGGTGGCCGAGGCGATCGGCGGCAGCGAATCGCGTTTCGCGCAGATGATGACGCGCAAGGCCCGCCAGCTCGGCATGACGCGGACGGTATACCGCAACGCATCCGGGCTTCCCAACCCCGACCAGGTCACGACGGCGCGGGACCTCGCCAAGCTCGGCGTCGCCATCCAGGATCGCTTCCCGCGTTACTACCGCTATTTCTCGACCCGCTCCTTCGTCTACCGCGGCCAGCCGATCGCCAACCACAACAAGCTCCTCGGCAAGGTCGAAGGCGTGGACGGCATCAAGACAGGCTACACGCGCGCGAGCGGTTTCAACCTGCTGACGTCCGTGAAGCACGACGGCCGCCAGCTGATTGCGGTCGTTCTCGGTGGCACGAGCGGCGCCTCGCGCGATGCGACGATGCGCAAGCTGATCACGGCCTCCCTCCCCCGCGCCTATGCCGGCGCCCGGCAGACCCGGATGTTCGCGGAGGCGCCGGCCCCGGCCATCGAACCCGATGTGAACGTCGCAGCCGTCGAGGCTCCTGCAAAACCGCCAAAGGCGGCCGAACCGAAAGCGCCGGCGGAAGCATCGAATGACATCGTGATCGCAGATCTGCCGAAGGCACGCCCCGCAGTGGTCGCCGAGACGGCCCGTCCGGTCGCAAACGAGCCGGCCGCAGAAGCCACCATCGTCGCGGCAGCCGAGCCCGTCGTGATGCCGGCCCCACGTCCGTTCGAAATCGGCAGGCCTGCCGTCGCCTCGACCGACGCCATGGGCCCTGCGCTGCGCTGGGTCACTGGTCCCGCCCCGCTCACAGAGCCGGCATCGGAGCCTGCCCGAACTGCGGAAGCCGTGACCGACTCGCCCGAAATGACCGCCTCCGTTCCGGTGCGGACGTTGACCTTCAAGGTCGACACGGAAACCGGCACCATCGCCGAGGATCGTCCCGAAACCGTCGCGGTGCTGGAAGCGCAGCCGGAAGCCGCACCAGCCGCCGAGCCGGTCGCAGAAAAAGCAGTCGCTGCCGCCGCGCCGACGCCCACCGTGTCACGCGACGGCTGGATCATTCAGATCGGGGCGACCGACAGCGAGGGTGCCGCCCGCAAGCTTCTAGATCGCGCGCGATCGACCGGTCATCGCGCCCTTGCCGATGCCGAACCCTTTACCGAAAGCGTGGAGAAGAATGGCTCGACGCTGTGGCGTGCCCGCTTTGCCGGCTTCGATGATCAGAAGCAGGCCAGGGCGGCATGCGCCGCGCTCAAGAGCAAATCCTTCTCCTGCCTGGCCGTGCGTTTGTAGGACTGTTGCCCCGTTCAAGTTGCGTAGAGGAGTTGTTCACCCATGGCCGCTGAGCAAGACTTCCTTGGCTTCGTTGACCCGAGCCGCAAGGTACGTCGACCCCCCCTGGTCGGGATGGAGTTTCTTCATGAGAGCCCGGTGCGCCGCGCGGATCTCGTCGACGCTCGCCCCCGGCTTCACCCCAAGGATCTGGTGAGCTTCCTCCTTGGTCATCGCGTTGGAGGATCGCGTTCGCTGGCCCGCCCCCGCTGCCGCGTCCTGCTGGAAGTGTTCACGCCAGCCGGAAAGCCGGCGGTCCAGATAAGCTTCGAAGAGTGATCGTCCGTCGGGGTCAGCGGAGACCTCGACGAACAGACGCTTCAGCTCGTCAGGCGACAGATCGTCGAGGCGCCTGCCCTGAAACCGACCCACGAGCACGGTGCCGCGCATGACGCCGGTGTCGTGCTCCAGTTCCATCTCCAGCATGGCAGAGCGCACACGCGATACCTGCCCCGGTGATTTGTGAGACCGCCCGCCCGGTAGCCCGGGAAAGCCCGGCATGTTGGGGTGCCATCCCGTCAGTCCCAGTCCGAGGATGACGAGCGGAAACGCGATATCGAAACGACCGCGCAGGAACAGCACCACGCCGGCGGTGATCGCCAGAATACCGCCGCCCATCTTCAGCATGCGGCTCATCGCGCTGGGGCTTGCTTTGGTATAGCTCTTCAGAAGCCACAGCACGCCCAGTAACGCGATCGCGCCAAGAATGATCTGGCTCATGCCCTCACTGTCCTGAACGAAGCCATCACGCCGTCTATCATCCGCCCATCCGATCGAGAAGCAGCTTCGCGCCGCCGTTCTGGTTGGCGGCGAGCGCCTGAAGCGCGGCCTTGCCACCGCCAGCGTAAGCAGCGACGGCACGCAGAAGCGCCGACAATTGGTGCGCCGCACCTGGATCAAAGCGGCACCAGGCGCCGCGCGTCATCCGGGCAAGCTCGCGATAAGCGGCCTCTGCCACCGGGTCATGGCCCTCCTGAAAAACGAAGAGCGGCACGCCGAGGAGTGCGAGTTCGCCGGCGCGCGCGGCGAGATCATCGAGCTTTTCTTCCATCGCATCGCCGACGAAGACCACCGCCTGCACCCGCCGAAGCCGTGTCTCGGCGAGCGCGTGCGAGAGCACACGCTCGACCTGCGTGTGTCCGCCGCGGCAATCGATCCGTCCCATCACCGCGCCGAGCCGGTCGGGATCCGACATCCAGCGTGAGGCCCGGCACTCGCTATGGCCGCGAAAATAGACGAGCTGCACGTCGAGCCCGCCGATTCGCACGGTCTCCTGGAACATCTCCGCTTGCAGCCTGCAGGCAAGGTCCCACGTCGGCTGACGGCTCATCGTCGCATCGAGCGCGAAGATCAGCCGCCCGCGATCTCCCATCGCGACCGGGCGCGGCGCCGCCTTGGCGGCCTCGAGAAAAGCCGCCACCGTATCGTTCGAGGCGACCGCACGAGAGCGGTCACTCGAGGGCGTCTTGTCTGTCTCGGTCGGCTTTGTTGTCACTGTGGCACTGGCTTGCGCTTCCCGCCGTGATAGTTGGGTGTTTGTTGGCGGGAAGCAAGCGCGGGAGGGCAAACATGGGGGTCAAGGTTGTCCGGACGGTGCAGGCGCTGCGCGACGCGGTGGCGCCACGGCGTCGTGAGGGCGCACGGATCGGGCTCGTCCCGACCATGGGCGCGCTGCATGACGGACACGTCGCGCTCGTCACCCATGCCCGGTCACTCGCCGACGTCACGATCGCGACGATCTTCGTCAACCCGACCCAGTTCGCCGCGAACGAGGATCTGAGCCGCTATCCCCGCACCGAGGAGGCCGATCTCGCCCGCCTGTCGGCGGCGGGCGCCGATCTCGCCTTCGTGCCGTCGCCGGCAGAGATGTACCCTCAAGGCTTTTCCGCCCGCATCGAACTCGACGGCCCGGCAAGGGCCGAACTGGAAGATCGGTTTCGCCCGGGTCACTTTTCCGGCGTCGCGACTGTCTGTGCCAAACTCTTCCTGCAGAGCGGGGCGGATGTCGCCATCTTCGGCGAGAAGGACTGGCAGCAACTCGCCGTCGTCCGCGCCATGGCGCGAGATCTCGACATCCCGATCGCGATCATCGGGCATCCGACGGTCCGGGAGACGGACGGTCTCGCCCTCTCGTCCCGCAACCGCTATCTCAATGCGGAAGACCGGGCACGGGCGCCGACCCTGCACCGTGTCATGACGATGATCGCCTTACGGGCGCGGCAGGGCGATGCGCTGCCTTCCCTGCTTGAGGACGGCCGGCGCATGATCGTCGCGGCAGGCTTCGTGCTCGACTATCTCGAAGCCCGGCACGCGGATACGCTCGCGCCGATCATCACGCTCGATCAAGCCCCCGCCCGTCTGCTCGTCGCGGCCCGCACCGGTAGCACACGCCTTATCGACAACATCGCCTTGTGACGGGACAGACCGGACGAAAGGGTCGACGAAATGTCGTTTGCCCCTCCCCTTTGGGTCAAAAACATGGCAGATCGGTTGTATGAAGTTGATCGCAGACACCGCTGAACTCCATGCCGCGTGCGAACGGCTGAAGCAGCACTCCTTTGTTACCGTCGACACCGAATTTCTGCGCGAGACCACCTTCTGGCCGAAACTCTGTGTGGTTCAGGTCGCGAGCGGCGACGAGGCGATCGTCGTCGATGCCCTCGCGCCGGGCCTCAGTCTCGAGCCCTTGTTCGAGCTGTTCCGCAATGAAGGCGTCCTGAAGGTTTTTCACGCGGCTCGGCAGGACATCGAAATCGTCTGGCATGAGGCCGGCTTCGTTCCCTCACCGATGTTCGACACGCAGGTCGCGGCCATGGTGCTCGGCTATGGCGATGCGATCGCCTATGACCAACTCGTCAACCGTCTGACCGGTGCGCAGATCGACAAGTCGTCGCGCTTCACCGACTGGGCGCGCCGTCCGCTCAGCGAAGCACAGCTCAGCTATGCGGTATCGGACGTGACGCATTTGCGCGATGTCTATGAGAAGCTCAACAGCCAGCTCGAACGCCGCGGCCGTGCCCATTGGATGCAGGGCGAGATGGCGATCCTGACGTCGCCGGAAACCTATCGTCAACGCCCCGAGGATGCATGGAAGCGCCTCAGTGGTCGCATCCGCAAGCCCCGTGATCTCGCCATCCTGATCGAAGTCGCCGCCTGGCGCGAGCGGGAGGCGCAGAGCCGCGACGTACCAAGGTCGCGCGTCCTGAAGGACGACGCGATTTACGAGGTCGTCTCGCAGGCGCCCGAGTCACCCGAGAAACTGGCGCAGCTCCGAATGATCCCCAAGGGCTGGGAGCGATCGCGCTCGGGCCTGGAGCTGATCGAGGCAGTGAAGGTCGGCATCGCGCGCGATCCGACGACGCTGCCGGCCATTGGCCAGCCGCGCGCGCTGTCCAACGGTGCGAGCGCGACGGCTGAACTGCTCAAGGTGCTGCTCAAGATGGTTGCCGAGAAGCAGGCGGTTGCCGCGAAAGTGATTGCCACGAGCGAGGATCTCGACGCGATCGCCGAGAACGACAATGCCGACGTCCTCGCGCTGCAGGGTTGGCGGCGGGAACTGTTCGGCGAAAAGGCGCTCGCCCTCAAGCATGGGAAGCTGGCCCTCGCCATCGAAAAGGGTCGCGTGACGGCGATCGAACGCTGATCGCTACTCGGCGGCGTCGCGCCGTCCGCGGATCCGCACCTGGGGCTCCCGGCCGATCAGCTTGCCGAGCTGACGCATCCGACTGTTCAGCCGCTCTCCGGCGAGATCGGCGAGATCTTCCGGCAGTTCGAGCGTCAGACGCCCATGCTCGACCGAGAGCGGCGTCCGCGGCAGCACACCATGCATCGACGCGGACAGGATGTAACCCACCCGCAGGATCGCCCCGAGAATCCGCGCCCGGTCGAGGATCCGCGAGGTGGCCAGCTCCCGGATACGCGGTGACAGATCGTCATCGCTGAGGCCGGAATGTCGATAATAGTTCGACAGCGCCATATAGGCGCGACCTGGATGGTCGATGCCGACGAAGGCTGCATTGGCGATGATGTTCAGGCTCTGCTCGCCGCGATAATCGGGATGGGCTCGCCAGCCGATATCTGCCAGCAGACACGCGGCGTGCCGCAGTCGCTTCTCATCGGCATCCTCGTCGATCCCAGACGTGGCCATCAGCCGGTCCGACCAGCGGATAAGTTCCTCGCCATGGCGGGGCGAGCGCGAGCGCAGCAGATTGAGTTCACGGGCCGCCGCAATCAGCGGATCCTGTCGGCGCGTCTCTTCGTCCAGCAGCGTATAGAGCAGGCCTTCGCGCACGCCGAGTGCGGAGATCACCACCGATTTCGGTCGGCCGACCCGGAGCACCGCTTCGAGAACGGTGGCGCCATACGCGAGCAAGGGGCGGCGAGCGCTCGAAACGGCGTCCTTGCCGATGAGGGTCTCGGAATCGACCCGCATGACCAGCCGGCAGAAATCGGCCATGTCGCGCGCCGGCACCGTGTAGCCGTGCATCACGTGCAGCGGATACCCCATCTGCGACATATGGAGTTTGGCGAGAGCCCGCCATGTGCCGCCGACTGCATAAAACACCCGATCGGCGAGATGCCTCAAAGGTTCGGCCTGTTCGAGTGTGTCCCGCGCGATCTTCTCCGCTTTTTTCAGCGACATCTCGGAGGCATCTTGCAACGCGAGACCGCCGAGTGGCGTGGTCATGCCCGCGCCCGCCCGGTGACCGACGACGTCGATCAGTTCGAGCGAGCCGCCGCCCATGTCACCTACGACCCCGTCGGGATTGTGCATGCCGGAGATGACACCATAGGCCGACAGGCGCGCTTCTCGTTTGCCGGAGAGGACCTCGATGTCGACGCCACAGATCGCTTCCGCCTGCTTGATGAACGCCTCACCGTCGACCGCATCCCGCGCGGCGGCCGTCGCCACGACGTAGAGATCGCGAACACCCATGGAGGTGCACAGCGCCCGGAACCGGCGCAACGCGGCAAGCGCCTTGGCAACCGCCGCCGGATCGAGGTGCTTCGTGATGGCGACCAGCCGGCCCAGTCCGCACAGCGCCTTCTCGTTGAAAATCGGCGTCGGCGCCCGCGTCAGGCCCTCATAGACCACAAGACGAACCGAGTTGGAGCCGATGTCGATCGTGCCCAGCGGGGGGCCCTGACAGATACGGCCTTGCGCGAATTCGGGATCCCCCGGCCGCGGAACCATGTCAGCGGCGGAGTAGGCTCCGCGGGGAGCTGTGTTTGAGAGATTTTCCACGTCCCGACAGGCTCGGATTGGTCATGAAGTAGCGGTGAGCATTGAACGGCTCCTCGCCAGGCTGCGGGACTATGCGTTCGGAGGACCCGTCGGGCAAGACCCGATAGCTCTGCTGATTGTCGATAAGGTTGGCGACAAAGATCTGGTCCAGCACCTGCTCATGCACGGTCGGGTTCAGGATCGGGCACAGGATCTCGACGCGCCGATCGAGATTGCGCTGCATCATGTCGGCCGACGAGATGTAGACGACCGCCTTTGGATGCGGCAGGCCGTGGCCACAGCCGAAGGCGTAAATGCGCGTGTGTTCGAGGAACCGTCCGACGATCGACTTCACGCGGATGTTCGAGGAAAGCCCCTTCACGCCCGGGCGGAGGCAGCAGATGCCGCGCACGACGAGGTCGATCTGCACGCCCGCCTCGCTCGCCTCGTAGAGTGCGTCGATGATCATGGGATCGACGAGCGAGTTGCATTTGCCCCAGATCGCCGCCGGCCGACCGGCCTTGGCGTGGGCGATCTCGTCGCGAATGTGCTGCAGGATCTTCGGCTTCAGCGACACGGGCGAAACGGAGAGGCGTTCGAGTTCCGCCGGCTCGGCATAGCCGGTGATGAAGTTGAACACCCGCGCCACGTCGCGCGCGATCAGCGGATCGGCCGTGAAGAAGGAGAGGTCTGTGTAGATACGCGCTGTATTGGGGTGATAATTGCCCGTGCCGATATGGCAGTAGGAGACAAGCTGACCCATCTCGCGCCGGATCACGAGGGAAAGCTTTGCGTGCGTCTTGAGCTCGATGAAGCCGAAGACGACCTGCACGCCCGCCCGCTCGAGATCGCGCGCCCAGCGGATGTTGGCTTCCTCGTCGAACCGTGCCTTCAGCTCGACGAGCGCCGTGACCGACTTTCCGGCCTCCGCCGCTTCCGCGAGCGCCTTGACGATCGGACTGTCCGAGGAGGTGCGGTAGAGCGTCTGCTTGATCGCAACGACGTTCGGATCGCGCGCCGCGCGCTGCAGGAACTGCACCACGACGTCGAAGGACTCGTAGGGGTGATGGACGATGATGTCCTTTGCCCGGATCGCCGCATACATGTCGGCGCCGTGGTCGCGGATGCGTTCCGGGTAGCGCGGCGTGTAGGGCTGGAACTTCAGATCCGGCCGATCGAGATTGACGAGCTGCGAGAGCTCGTTGAGTGCCAGCATCCCTTCGACCTGGAAGATCGATTCGTCCGTGACGCCCAGCTCCTCAAGCACGAAGGCGCGCAAGGCCTCCGGCATGCCGGCTTCGACCTCGAGCCGGATGACGACGCCGCGGCGACGTTGTTTCAGCGCGGTCTCGAACAGGCGGACGAGATCTTCCGCCTCTTCCTCGATTTCAAGGTCCGAGTCGCGGATGACGCGGAACGACCCCTGCCCCTTGACCGTGTAACCCGGGAATAGCCGGCCGATCGACAGAACCGCCACCTGCTCCAGCGTGATGAACCGCGCCGCGCCGGTTTCCGCGAAATCCGGCAGGCGCAGAAACCGCTCGATCTTGTTGGGAACACGGATCAGCGCGTTGAGCGGCTTGCCGTCGGAAATGCGGCTCAGCTGCAAGGCGATGGTGAAGCCGAGATTGGGAATGAATGGGAACGGATGCGCCGGATCGACGGCGAGCGGTGTGAGGATCGGGAAGATGTGGCCGAGGAAGTATTCCTCCAGCCAGTTGCGCTCATGTCGGGTCAGATCATTCGGCTCGATCAGAACGATGCCCTCGAGCAGCAGCTCGTCGCGCAGCTCCCGCCACCGCTTTTGCTGATCGGCCGCAAGACGCTGCACCTGCTCACCGATGCGCGTGAGCTGCTCGGCCGGCGTCAATCCGTCGGGCGAACGATCCGAAACGCCCTCGCGGATCTGACCGATCAGACCGGCGACGCGGACCATGAAGAACTCGTCGAGGTTGTTCGCCGAGATCGACAGGAAGCGCAGCTGCTCGAGCAGCGGATGGGCCTTGTTCGACGCCTCGGCGACGACACGGCGGTTGAACTCGAGCCAGGAGAGCTCGCGATTGATGAAGCGCTCCGGCGAGGTCGCAAGATCAACCTCAGTCGCGACCGGTTCGGGAACCGGCGCTTCCTTCTTCTCCTCGGCGGCGGCCTGCTTCATTCGCCTGTCTCCTCGCATCCCGCCCGCAATAACGCCCGATCGCGACAACTTTGTATCATGCTCCAGATAATGACGTTAATGCAGCACGTGCCCCGGCGCGTGCTTCCGCCAGCGTCGCGAGGATGATCCTTGCCGCCCGCATTGAGGGCGTTTCACCGTTGATTCTCACAGCATCGATGACCCGGTCGAAGGCGTGCAACTGTGCCGCGCGCGTCGGGCTCTCCTGCATCAGCGGCACGAGGGCTTGCGCAATCCGGTCGGGCGTGCACGCGAGCTGAATGAGTTCCGGCACGGCTGGCTCATCGAGGATGATGTTGGGCGGCAGCGCGTACTTCGTCTTCACGAGCCGTTTGGCGAGCTGATACTCCCAGCCCGAGACCTTGTAGGCGCCAACCATCGGGACGCGGGCGAGCGCGAGTTCAAAGGTCACCGTTCCCGATGCCGCGAGCGCGGCCCGCGCCGAGCGAAACACGCCGTACTTCGCCGCTTCACCCTCGACGATGGTCGGCTTGATCGGCCAGGAGGCAACCGCTTCGCGGATCCGCGCGATCTGCCGTGGCGCCGCGGGGAGAACGAGCTCGAACGGCGGCAGGTCGCGCGCGGCGAGCGTGATCGCCTCGCCGAAGATCGGGCCAAGCCGCTCGATCTCCGGGCGCCGACTGCCCGGCAGGACGACGAGCGTCGGCCTTTCGCGATTGCGGGCCTGTTCTTCCTCGGGGCTCGCCGTCAGCTCACCGAGACGCTCGGTGAGAGGATGCCCGACATAGGAGCATGGCGGCCCGCCGAGCCGGCGATGCGCCTCGGGCTCAAAGGGCCAGAGCGCGAGCAGGTGGTCGACATAGGGCCGCATCCGCTTGGCACGACCGGGCCGCCAGGCCCAGACGCTCGGCGACACATAGTCGACAATCGGCACCTCCGGCCGACGCTTGCGCACGCGCTTCGCGACCGCATGGGTGAAATCCGGGCTGTCGATGATGACGAGAAGGTCCGGCGGATCGGCAACGAGGCTGTTCACCACCTCCATGCCGCGTCGATAGAGCGTCGGGAAGCGCCGGATCACCGGGCCAAAGCCCATCACGGCGATATCCTCGAGCGGAAAAAGGCTCTGCATGCCCTCCGCGATCATGGCCGGGCCGGCGGTTCCACGAAAGGTCACGGCACCGCCTGTCGCCTCGCGCAAGGCCCGCATCAGCTTGAAGCCGAGCTGATCGCCTGAAAGCTCCCCGACGACGAGCGCGATGTCGAGCGGCTTTGCGGTCACGTCTCGAACCCCCAGAGCCACAGGCCGAGCCGATCCGCCGTCTCCCGCGTCTTTTCGCGTTCGATGATGAGAACCTGTCCCGCCTCCACAGCGACGCCCGCGAGACCGGCCAGAGCCGCGTTCCGCAATGTCCGTGGACCGATCGCCGGAAGATCGACGCGGCGATCCTGACCCGGCTTCGCCATCTTGACCAGCACCCCGCCCTGCCGCTCGGCCACGGCGGCGCGACCGCGACGGCGGATGAACCCGATGAGCCCCGAGCGTCGCTGATCGCGCACCCGCCGCAGCATGGCATCGGTACCCTCGACCGCCTCGATGCCGAGGACGCGCTTCCCGCTCACCACCGCCGCCTGGCCGACGTCGAAGGGCCCAAGCGTCGCGATCATCGATCGGCCGATGGCGAGATCGTCCAATGAAGCGGTATCCGGGCGGGCCGACGACAGGGCCCCGGCTCCGGCCATCAGTTCGGGCGCGACACTGTCGAGGCCGACGACCGTCAGACCCTGCGACTCGAGAAATCGGATGACGCCACGCAACACATTGTCGTCGCCGCCCTCGAGCAGGGCTTCGATCTCCTCGCGACGCCGCGTCGCCTGTACGGTCTCCAGCACAGCGCCCGCGGACGGTTTCACCACGCCGCCGAGCAGCACCACGACGCTCGCGCCATGCCGTTTCACGGCCTCGACAGTGCCGACAGGGTCGAACAGGCGAACGGTCTCGCCGCGATAGGCCGAATAGTCGCGATCCGCGAACCCGCGCAATGGAAAGACGAACACCGGACCGTGACGCGCGGCGGCAGCCGCGACCTCCGCGGGCAAGCCTCCCCCTCCCGCGATGATCGCGAGCGGGCCGGCCGTCAAGCGTCGGAACCCGCCGCGGGCGTGACGATCGCGCGATCACCGCCCACGCGAATGAAGTCGAGGATCTCGTGCACCAGCGGATGATCGGCGAATTCCACCGCGACATCCTCCACACGCTCCTTCAGCGTGCCCTCGTCGGCGAACAACAGGCGATAGGCGCGCCGCAGCGCGTGGATCTGTTCGCGGTCGAAACCGCGCCGCTTGAGGCCGACGATGTTGAGACCGGCGAGATGGGCACGGTTGCCGATTGCCATGCCATAGGGGATCAGGTCGTTCTCCACGCCGGTCAGTCCGCCGACGAAGGCATGCGCACCGATGCGCACGAACTGATGAACGCCGCACCCACCGCCGAGGATGACGAAGTCACCCACCTGGCAGTGCCCGGCCAGCATGACGTTGTTCGAGAAGATCACATTGTTGCCGACCCGGCAGTCATGCGCGACATGGCTTTGCGTGAGGAACACGCAGCGATCGCCCACCACCGTCTCGAGCCCGCCACCGACCGTACCCGGGTTCATCGTCACGCCTTCCCGGATCAGGCAGTCCGACCCGATCTGCAGACGCGACGCCTCGCCGCGATACTTCAGGTCCTGCGGCGGATGGCCCAGCGACGCGAAGGGATAGATCTGCGTCCGGTGACCGATGCTGGTCTGACCCGTAACGACGGCATGGGAGTGCAGCACCACCTCGTCGCCGAGCGTCACATGGGCGCCCACGATGCAGTAAGGACCGATGCGGACACCGGCGCCAAGCACGGCACCGGGTTCGACGATCGAACTCGGATGAATCGACGGCGCACTCATACTCTCATTCCGCGACCAGCATGGCCGACACGACGGCCTCGGCGACCAGTTGACCGTCCACCATGGCCTCGCCCTTGAACCACCACATGTTCCTGCGATTCTTCACCTTGGTCATGTGAAATCGAACCGTGTCACCAGGAACGACCGGCTTGCGGAACTTCGCCTCGTCAATCGTCATGAAATAGACGAGCTTCGGCCGCTTCGTTCCGGCCGCATGCACGCAGATGGCCCCGGCGGTCTGCGCCATCCCCTCGATCAGGAGAACACCCGGCATCACCGGCTGTTCGGGGAAATGCCCCTGAAACTGCGGCTCGTTGAAGGTGACGTTCTTGATCCCGATCGCGCTGTTGTCGCCGTCAATGTCGACGATCTTGTCCACGAGCAGGAACGGATAGCGATGCGGCAGCAGCGTCAGCAGCTTCTGAATGTCGGCCGCATTCAGCGCGGTGGTGGTCGCCTCCGTCATTATCGCCTCACTCGCCCTTCTCGGTTTGCTTCGAGGCCAGCTTCTTCAGCACGGCCAGTTCCTTGACGAACTCACGCAACGTCCGCGCCGGCGTGCCCGCCATGCGCGCGCCCGGCGGCACGTCGTCCTTCACATGAGACCCACCCGCGATCTGCGCCCCGGTTCCGATCCGCAAATGCCCGGCGGAGCCCGCGCCCCCGCCCATCACCACGAAATCCTCCAGATAAGAGGATCCCGCAATGCCGACCTGCGCCACGAGAAGACAATGTCGCCCGATGACGACGTTGTGGCCGATCTGTACCTGATTGTCGATCTTCGTGCCCTCGCCTATGATCGTATCGCGGCTCGTACCACGGTCGATCGTCGTCCCCGCCCCGATCTCGACATCGTCCTGAATGACGACGCGGCCGATCTGCGGAACCTTGAGATGACCCTTGGCGCCCATCGCAAAGCCGAACCCGTCCTGACCGACATGAACGCCCGGATGGAGGATGACGCGATTGCCGACAAGGCAATGCTGTAGCGTCGCGTTCGGACCGATCGAGCAATCCCGACCAATCCGCACGCCCGGCCCGATCACCGCATTGGCGCCGATGACGCTGCCCGAGCCGATCTCGACACGCGGACCGATGACCGCACCAGGGTCGATCGTGACGCCCGGTTCGAGGCGCGCCTCGGTGTGCACGACCGCACCGGGCGACACGCCCTTCGCCCCGAAGAACGATCCCGGTCGCGCCGCCTCGGGATAGAAGGCCGCCATCGTCCGCGCAAAGCAGCGATAGGGTTCGGGCGTGATGAGGAGGACGAGCCCGGCCGGCGCCCTATCCACGAACTTGGGCGCAACGAACACCGCGCCGGCTCTCGTGATGGCGAGTTGCGGGATGTAATGCGGATTGTCGAGGAAGGCGATGTCGGTCGGGCCGGCGCGATCGAGCGGTGCGACACCGCTGAACGGCGTGTCCGGAGCCAGATTGGCTGGCATCGCCGCGCCGGTAAGGCCAATGATCGCCTCGAGCGACATATCCGCCGAGCGCCGGAAGAAAAGCGGGTCATTCATCGCCGACCTCCACGAGACGGCTGCACCATGGCCGGACCGCTCGGTCAACTTCAACCGAATGGAACCGGTGACCCGATCCCCAAAAAAACAGGCCGGCCGGCACCTAGGCGCCGACCGGCCCGTAACTCGACGCGTCCTCAGAAGGTCGTGCCGCCCGAGAAGCGGAACTCCTGCGTCACGTCGTTATCGCCCTTCTGCAATGGGGTCGCGTAGTCGAACCGGATCGGTCCGAGCGGCGACGCCCAGAGAAGGCTCACACCAACCGACGAGCGCAGTTCGTTCTCGTCGTACACGTTGATAGTGCCAGCTGGGCAAATCTTGTCGTTGACGCAGTCGTAAGTCGTCTTCCCTTCGAAGCCGTAGAGCGTGCCGATATCCGCGAACAACGCACCCCTCAACCCAACTTCACGAGGCAAACCGAGGATCGGGAACTGAAGCTCTGCGGTCGCGCCGTAGTAGATTGTTCCGCCGAGCGAGTTCCCCTTTGTACCACCACCAGTGATGTCACGGGGACCAATGCCGCCCGGCGCAAAACCACGGACCAGATCAGGGCCGATGTTGAAGTGATCGGTCGCATTCAGGTCGCCGTCGAACGAGGCGATGTAGCCACCCTGCACCTTGAACATCGCGGTGAGGTCATCGGTGATCGGGTAGTAGTAGCGGCCTTCTGCGCGCGTCCGGACGAACGAGGAGTCGCCACCCAGACCGGCGATGTCCTGATGGAACACCGCATAGATACCGCTCGTCGGGATCTTCGTGTCGTCGAGCGTCGAATAGGTCAGCGAGTAACCGGCCATCGACAGGATACGCGATCCCAAGATTTCCTTGATGGCGTTCGAGACTTCGCCGTTGGTGAAACAGTTGGACGGCACCGGTGCACCGACGGTTCCACCAGTACAATCGTTGTACCTAGGATCCGCGACCGAAATGTCCTTATTCAACAGCGTGTACCGCACGCCCACAGCGAAGTTGTCGGTGATCGGGAAGGCTGCACGAAGCGTCAGGCCGGTCTGCTCAACGTCGTAGTAGCTGTAGTCGTTCGCTTCGCTGCTGTTGGCGTAGATATCGAAGCCGGCCTGGATACGCTCGCCCATGAAGTAGGGTTCGGTGAACGAGAACGTCACGCCGGTGGTCTTCTCGCCCCACTTGCCCGAGAGCTTCACATACTGGCCGCGGCCAAGGAAGTTGCGCTCGGCGATCGAGACTTCACCGATGAAGCCGTCGGAGGTCGAATAGCCACCACCAACCGAGAACTCACCCGTCGCCTTGTCCTCCACATCGACCACGACGACCACGCGGTCCGGGGTGGAGCCCGGCTCGGTGGAAATCGTGATGCGGTCGAAGAAGGCGAGGCGACGCAGGCGACGCTCGGCCTGATCGATCAGGACCTGATTGTACGCATCGCCTTCTGCGACGTCGAACTCGCGGCGCACGACATAGTCACGCGTGCGGGTGTTGCCGCGCACTTCGATGCGCTCGATGTAGACGCGCGCGCCATCTTCGATCTGATAGGTGATGTTCACGGTGTTCGTGCCGGCGACACGCTCGCCACGCGGCCGGACCTGCGCAAACGGGAAGCCCGTCGCGGAAAGGCGCGCGGTCATCGTCTCGACGGTCCGCTCGACTTCCTCGGCATTATACGTCGCACCATCCCGCGTGGAGATGTAGCCAGCCAGCGAATCGCCCGCCACTTCCGGGATCGACGACTGGATTGTCGACCCGCCGAAGGTGAAGGGCTGCCCCTCGTCGACCGTGATCGTGAGGATGAAGCCGTCGCCAGCCTCGTTCAGATCGGCGCTGGTCGACACGATGCGGAAGTCGGGGAAACCACGCTTGTTGTAGAAGCGACGAAGCGCCTCGCCATCGCGTGCGACACGATCCGGATCATAGACGTCCGTGGTGCGCAGCCACCCGAGGAAGCCCGATTCGAGCGTTTCCATCTGACGCTTCAGGCGCCAATCGGAGAAGGAGTTGTTGCCGACGAAGCGGATCTCGTCGATGCCGATCTTGTCGCCTTCGACAATCGTGAACACGACGTCGACGATACCGGGACCAACCGGAACGGTCCGCGCGGTGATCTGCGCCTCGGCGCGACCGGCGGAACGGGAATAGGTATCCTTGAGCCGCTCGACGTCGCGGGCCACCATGGCCGGATCATAGGGCTTCGCGGCCTCCGACTCGACGACCATCTTGAGCTGGTCGTCTTTCGCCTTCCGGTTACCCTCGAAATAGACCTTGTTGATGAAGACCCGCTGCTGCGTCTGAGCCTGCGCTTCGGTTGTCATGACCGGCGCGGCGACACTGGCAAACGAGAGGAGAACCGCAAGGGAGGCCAGCCGAGCCCATCGAACCGTCGCAATACTTACAGACTTGGCGATCATGCCCTACCCTTCTCATTTCGACGTCCGGCGCGCGAACGTGCCAGATCGACGGATTCTCACCGAAACCGCCCTTCGTGTTCTACAGACTTTCCGGGCCCTCGCAACCCGACCCGCAAACCCGGCAGTTTTTTCCCCGTACCGTTGCCCGATCGCAACGCTGCCAATCTGCTTTATCCACCAAGCACATGGACGAGATCGTTCCAGGTTGCGAAGACCATCAGCATGAGCACGGCGGCAAGTCCTGCCTTGAAAAGCAGCTCCTGCGCGCGCTCAGCGAGCGGGCGACCACGGATCGCCTCGATCGCATAAAACACCAAATGCCCGCCATCCAGTAAAGGAATCGGAAAGAGGTTCAGGAGGCCAATCGACACGGACAGCACTGCCGCGAGCGAAACGAGGCCAATCAGGCCGCCCGACTCGGCAACATGCTCCGACATCTGCGCGATCCGGATGGGGCCGCCGATCTGGTTGGCATGTTCGCGGCCGGCAAAAAGCCCCCCGATGAAGTCGAAGGTACGGGTAACGATGTAGGTCGTTTCGCTCACGCCCATGCCGATGGCCGTCAGGGGGTCTGCCCGCTGGAACGAGACGTCGGAGGGGTTGGTCGATCGGGTCACGCCGAGCAGTCCAATCCGCATCGTGCCGCCAAATCCGTCGGATTGCTCCTTCATTTCTGGCGTTGCGGCGAGTTTCACGGTTTCCCCATCCCGCATCACCTCGATCGAGAGCTCGCGCCCTGGGCTCGCGCTGACGACCCGCTGCATCGCAGAGAAACTCGTGATCGCCGCACCGTCGATCGACAGGATCACGTCACCCGGCTGCAGACCGGCGCGCTCGGCGGCACTGCCGGCGTTCACGGTGTCGATGCGCGGTGCAACGACCTGTTTACCAACAATCGAGAAAATGCCGGCAAAGATGACAATTGCGAGAATGAAGTTCGCAATCGGCCCCGCGGCGACGATCAGTGACCGCTGCCAGATGGCCTTGTGGAAGAAGCTGACCTTCCGCTCCTCCTCGGACATCAGCTGCGCCTTGTCCGCATCCGGCATCGAGGCGGCGTTGGCGTCGCCGAAGAACTTGACATAACCGCCGAGCGGAACCGCCGCGATGCGCCAGCGCGTTCCCTGCCGGTCATGGAAGGCGAAAAGTTCGGGCCCAAAGCCGATCGAGAACACCAAAACCTTCACGCCGCACCAGCGACCCACGAGGAAATGCCCGAGTTCGTGGAAGAACACGACGATCGACAGGACGAAGACGAACGGAATGATGTAGCCGAAGGCGCTGCCACCGAAACTCGTGATATTCGTCAGGAATTCCATCACTCACCCCGCCTGGCGCGCCAAACGCCTGCTATCAGAATAGTCTTGCCGCCGTCCTACCACACGAGCAGACCGGTTGCCGCCGCTTCCGGCATTCTCAGCCATCCGATGGCGAACGCCAGCGCCCCGGCAGCGACGAATCCGTCCAGTCGATCCATCACCCCGCCATGTCCGGGGATGATGTGGCTGGCATCCTTTGCGCCGAAGCGCCGCTTGAGCCAGGACTCGAACAGATCACCGCCCTGCGACGTCACGGCCAGCAGCAGTGCGATCGGCATGACAGCCAAATAAGACGGCACCGCGGCGAGCCAGACCACAGCGACACCCGCCGCCATACCCGAAACCACGCCGCCGATGAACCCCGACCAGGTCTTCTTCGGGCTCAGTTTCGGCCAGAGTTTCGGTCCGCCAACCGTGCGGCCGACGAAATACGCCATCACGTCCGTACCCCAGACGACGGCGAACAGAAACAGCACGCAGGTCGCACCCCAGACCGGGTCGGCCCGCAGCAGGATGATCGGCACGGCGATGGCCGATGCATAGACCACGCCCGCCGCCGCGAGGTGCCGCCCCACGGCGGGGCGTCGGATGATGTAGACGAGCGCTGCCCCAACCATCACGACGAGAACCGAAATCGCCACCTGTCCGGTCGCGGCCGCGAGCGCCGCGATGACGACACAGACCGAGCCGAGCACGATCGGCCACCGACGTCGCAGGACGATCCACTCCCACTCGATCAGGACGATAACCGCCGCGCCTGTCCAGAACAGCGTGAAGAACCAGCCGCCGAGCCAATCCGTGCCAAGGGCAAGCGCGGCCATCACGAGGGCGGATGCCACCCGCTTCGCCAGATCCGGCCACGGACCCGGCTTGCCGAGCACCGAACCGGACTCCATCACCGCGCTGATTGCTGCACGTAGGCCGCCGCGTCGACGCCGCCGAACCGACGGTCCCGTGCCGCGAACTCACGCAATGCAGCCTCGAAGGCCGCGCGATCAAAGTCCGGCCAGAGAACCGGCGAGAAAACGAACTCCGCATAGGCGGCCTGCCACAGCAGGAAGTTCGACAGACGCATTTCGCCGGACGTGCGGATGACGAGGTCGGGATCGGGAATGCCCGCCGTATCGAGGAACCCGGCGATCAGCGCCGGCGTGATCGTGGCGGGATCGATGGTGCCGCCCTTCACACCCGCGGCCACCGCCTGAACGGCGCGGGTCATCTCCTGGCGGCTGCCATAGTTGAAGGCGATGACGAGCGTCAGCGCCGTGTTGTTGCGAGTCAGCGTCTCAGCCTCCGTCAAAAGGCCGAGGACGTCGGGCTCCAGCCCCTCGCGCTCGCCGATCACACGGATGCGGATGTTGTTTTCGTGGAGTTCGACGAGATCATTGCGGATGAACCGCTTGAGAAGGCCCATCAGGCCGTCGATCTCGATGCGCGGGCGCGACCAGTTTTCCGAGGAGAACGCATAGACCGTCAGGAAACTGACGCCCATCTCGCCGGCCGCCCGCACGGTGCGGCGGAGTGCCTCGACGCCGCGGCGATGCCCCTCGAGCCGCGGCAGGCCGCGCCGCGTCGCCCAACGGCCATTGCCGTCCATGATGATCGCGACATGGCGTGGAGACGCGGGAACGGCATGCTGCACCATGTTCAGTCCCTCGGCCATGCCACGTTTCGCTCCTGGCGGGCGTTGCTCACACCGGCCCAAACGGCCTGCAGATCTCTAGCATTAGACCTGCATGATTTCTTTTTCCTTCACCACCAGCATCTTGTCGATCTCGGCGATGGCGTTGTCGGTCGCCTTCTGAACCTGGTCGGCGAGGCGCTTCGACTCATCCTCACTGACATGCCCGTCCTTTTCGGACTTCTTCAGGGCGTCGAGCCCGTCGCGACGAACGTGACGAACGGAAACACGGGCGGATTCGGCATATTTGTGCGCGACCTTGACGAACTCCTTGCGTCGATCCTGCGTCATCTCCGGGATTCGCAGGCGGATCACCTGCCCTTCGGTCTGCGGGTTGAGGCCGAGGCTCGACTCGCGGATCGCCTTCTCGACGGCCGAGACCATGCCGCGGTCCCAGACCTGAACGCTGATCAGGCGCGGCTCGGGAATCGAGACGGTAGCGACCTGCGACAGCGGCATGGACGAGCCATAGGCGTCGACATGGATCGGGTCGAGGAGGCTGGCCGACGCGCGACCGGTGCGAAGGCCACCGAGTTCGTGCTTGAGAACACCGATCGAGGCCTCCATGCGGCGCTTGATGTCGGCGATATCGAAGGAGTTGGTCATGCGTTTACTCTCCGGCGCATGGACTAGGCAGCGACCAGTGTCGACTTTCCTTCGCCACGCAGCACTGATGCGATCGATCCCGGCTTATGGATCGAAAACACGATTATCGGCAAGCCCGCCTCGCGGGCAAGCGCGAAGGCGGCCGTATCCATCACCTTGAGATCGCGACGGATGACCTCGTCATGCGAGACGCGGTCGAAGCGCGTCGCCGTCGGGTCCTTCTTCGGGTCAGCGGAATATATTCCGTCAACCTGCGTCGCCTTCATCAGCACGTCGCATTCGAGCTCAGCCGCGCGCAGGGCGGCGCCCGTGTCGGTCGTGAAGAACGGATTGCCGGTACCACCCGCGAGCAGAACGACCCGCCCCTTCGACAGATGCTCCATGGCCTGCTGGCGCGTATAGGTCTCGACGACGGACGGCATGGCGACGCCCGACATGGCGCGGGCGGATTGGCCGAGCGAGGTGAGCTGGGCCTCGAGCGCGATGACGTTCATGACGGTCGCCAGCATGCCCATCGAATCGGCCGCCGGGCGCGACAGCCCCATGCCGGCGATCTGCGAGCCGCGGAAGATATTGCCGCCGCCGACGACCACCGCGACCTCGACCCCCAGTTCCACCGCCCCGATGATGTCCTGGGCGATCCGCGCCACCGTCTCCCGCGAGATGCCGAAGGGCTCCGAGCCCATCAGCGCCTCACCCGACAGTTTCACCAGCACGCGTTTGTAGGGGGACACGCCCATCGTCGAACCTCTTTCCTCGCCAAGAAAAAGGGCGGCTCGATGGCCGCCCTTTTGCGTCTCAACCCTGGCCCGCCGCGGCGGCCACTTCCGCCGCGAAATCGGACTCCTGTTTCTCGATGCCCTCGCCGAGCGCGTAGCGCACGAAACCAGCAACCGTCACCGGCGCGCCGGCCTTGCCCTCGGCTTCCTTGATCGCCTGCCCGACCGACTTGCCACCATCCATGATGAACACCTGATCGAGGAGACAGACCTCCTTGTAATAGGTCTTCAGCCCCGATTCGACGATCTTGGCAATGGTCGCCTCGGGCTTGCCCTGCTGGCGATACTTGTCGGCGAGAATCTCCTTCTCAC
Organism: Labrys sp. (in: a-proteobacteria); assembly: GCA_046344875.1. Lineage (GTDB taxonomy): Bacteria > Pseudomonadota > Alphaproteobacteria > Rhizobiales > Labraceae > Labrys. The sequence goes on from JBKDKQ010000067.1 coordinate 37,330, forward strand.
GCGCCACGATCGCCGGATCGAGACCGGATGCGTCGACGGCAAGCGGGTTCGAGGCTGCGACATGCATCGCGACCTGACGGCCGATATCGGCCAGAACCTCGGCATTGCCGGCCGATTCGAGCGCCACGACGACGCCGATCTTGCCGAGACCGGGAACGACCGGCGTGTGCACATAGGTCGCAATCGCGCCCTGGGTCACGGACAGGCGCTTGGCGCGGCGCAGGGTCATGTTCTCGCCGATCTTGGCGACCGTGTGCGAGATCTTGTCCTCGACGGTCCCGCCGCCCGGATAACCGGCAGCCTTGATCGTCTCGACGTCATCACCGACCGAGAGCGCGACCTTGGCAATCCCCGCGACCATTTCCTGGAACTCGGGGTTGCGGGCGACGAAGTCGGTTTCGGAGTTCACTTCGACCGCGATGCCGACGAGGCCGTCGACGGCGACCGCCACGAGGCCCTCGGCGGCGACGCGGCCGGCCTTCTTGGCAGCCTTCGACAGGCCCTTCTTGCGCAGCCAGTCGACCGCGGCCTCGAGATCACCCGCCGTCTCGGTCAGCGCGGTCTTGCAGTCCATCATGCCCGCGCCGGTCTTCTCGCGCAGGTCCTTCACCATCGACGCGGTGATGTTTGACATGGTCATTCGCCTCTTGCGGACAGGGAGACGGTCATCAGCCGATGGCCGGCCCGTTATGGGAACCGGCCCGGCGCTCGCTGGAGCGGCCGGGCCGGCAATCACAAACCGATGGTCGTCGGGCTCAGACGCCGGCGACCAGCGTCTTCGCGAGATCCACCCAGCCGTCGCGGCTGATGCGGCCGTTGAGCTTCAGGTCGGCATCGACCTTGGCGACGTCCGCGGCGGTCATGGCGGCGATCTGCCAGTAGTGCCAGATGCCACCCTCGTTGAGCTTCTTCTCGAGCTGCGGACCGACGCCCGTCAGCTTCGACAGATCGTCCGGCGCGCCGCGCGGAGCGGTGAGGAGTTCGAACACCTCGCCGGCCTCGGCCGCCACTTCCACCGGAACGTCGGTGATGATCGGCTCGGCAGCAGCACCGACGTCGATGCCGATGTCGCCCTGCGAACGCGAGATGCCGTCGATCGCCGCGCGGGCGATCAGTTCGCAGTAGAGCGACACGGCGCGACCGGCATCGTCATTGCCGGGAATCGGGAAGGTGATGCCTTCCGGATCCGAGTTCGAGTCGAGGATCGCGGCGACCGGGATACCCAGACGACGCGCTTCCTTGATCGCGATGTCTTCCTTGTTGGTGTCGATCACGAACAGCATGTCCGGAACGCCGCCCATGTCCTTGATGCCGCCAAGGGCGCGCTCGAGCTTGTCCTTCTCGCGCGTGAGCTCAAGCCGCTCCTTCTTGGTATAGGCCTGGGCCGTACCACCGGAGAGCATCTCGTCGAGCTTGCGCAGACGCTGGATCGAGTTCGAGATCGTCTTCCAGTTGGTCAGCGTGCCGCCGAGCCAGCGCGAATTCACATAATACTGAGCGCAACGCTTCGCGGCGTCGGAGACGGCATCCTGCGCCTGGCGCTTCGTGCCGACGAACAGCACGCGACCACCGCGGGAAACGGTGTCGGAAACCGCCTGCAGCGCGCGGTAGAGCGCCGGCACGGTCTGGGCAAGGTCGATGATGTGGATGCCGTTGCGGACGCCGAAGAGGTAGGGCGCCATCTTCGGGTTCCAGCGGTGTGACTGGTGACCGAAATGCGCGCCGGCCTCGAGCAGCTGGCGCATGGAGAAATCGGGAAGTGCCATCGTCGTCGTCTCCGGTTCTAGCCTCCGCGGACATCCACCGTGCTGCCCCGGCTCCCCATGGAGCCTCCAAAGGCAAAGCACGGCACCGGAGCGATTTGCATCGCTTCGTCCGCGTGTGGAATGCGGCGCGTGTTAGTCGAGAAACGTCTTCAATGCAAGACGGCGATCCCGGCCTTTTCAGCCGATGATCGCCGTCGAAGCCTGGTCGGAGGAAACGGGCCTGCCGCTCAGCGAGCGCCCCGCACCAGCGTCATGAAGCGGACCTGCTCGGTCGGATCGTCCTTGAAGACGCCCGAGAAGCCGGTCGTGATGGTCGACACACCCTGCTTCTGAATGCCACGCATCGCCATGCACATATGCTCGGCTTCGAGCATCACGGCGAGGCCGCGCGGACGCAGCGTGTCGTCGATCGCATTGACGATCTCGGCGGTCAGGTTCTCCTGCGTCTGCAGGCGGCGCGCATAGATGTCGACGACCCGGGCAAGCTTCGACAGACCGACCACACCCTCGCGCGGGTAATAGCCGATATGCGCCTTGCCGAGGATCGGCACGATGTGGTGCTCGCAATGCGAAAAGAACGGGATGTCGCGCACGACGACGATGTCGCCATAGCCGCCGACTTCCTCGAAAACGGTGCCCAGTTCGGCAGCGGAATCCTGCTCATAACCGCCAAAGAGTTCGCGCCAGGCGCGGGCGACCCGGCGCGGCGTATCGACGAGGCCTTCGCGGCGCGGATCGTCTCCGGCCCACAGGATGAGGGTGCGAACCGCGGCTTCGGCTTCCTCGCGACTCGGGCGCGCGAGCGGTTCCAGCATTTCAGCCGGACTCGAACCAGCGGGTTTAACGACGGCATCCATTCGGATAGCTCCTCTTGCGTGTGATCCTTTTACGCCCGTCGGAACGTGGTGGACCATCACGAAATCGTCAGGCTCGATGCAAGAAGCGCCTTGCGACGCCCCCCTCTCCCGCCTTGCTCCCTTTGCTCCTATATAATGGAGTTATCGCCGATCGTCTCCGGAGACTGAAGCGTCATGCTCGACGACGTCTACAACAAGCGGATCCTGTCGCTGGCGGCCGATATCCCCCGCATCGGTCGGCTGGAGCATCCGGACGCCACGGCCACGACCCATTCGAAGCTTTGTGGCTCGACCGTCACCGTCGACATCCGGATGGATGGCGGCGTGATCACCGATTTCGCGCACGTCGTGAAGGCCTGCGCGCTGGGTCAGGCATCGTCCTCGATCATGGCGCGTCACGTGATCGGCGCGAGCGCGGCGGACGTGCGCGCGGCGCGTGAAGCGGTTCGCCAGATGCTGAAGGCGAACGGACCTCCGCCAACCGGACGCTTCGAGGAGGCATCGGTTCTCGAACCCGTCCGCGACTTCAAGGCGCGGCATGCCTCGACGCTCCTCACCTTCGATGCCGTCGTCCAGGCCGTCGACGCGATCGAGGCGAAACAGGCTCAGGCGGTCACCGCCGGCTGAATCAGATCCCAGCGATTGCCGTAAAGGTCCTCGAAGACGGCAACGGTGCCGTAGGCTTCATGCCGCGGTTCCTCGATGAACCGCACGCCGGCGGCGCTCATCCGCGCGTGATCGGCGGCGAAATCCGTCGTGTGCAGGAACAGGAACACCCGTCCGCCCGCCTGCCTCCCGATCGCCGACGCCTGTTCCAGCGATACCGCCTCGGCGAGAAGAAGGTCGCTGCCGCCCTCTCCCGGTCGCATCACCACCCAGCGCTTGCTCCCATCGAGCGGCGTGTCGGCGACGAGAGCAAAACCGAGACAATCACGATACCAGGTAATCGCCTCGTCATACGCGCGCACCACGAGGGTTAGCGCACCAAGGCGCCGTGTGGTCATACCTGCACCTGCGTGCCGATCTCCACCACGCGGCCGGTCGGGATCTGGAAGTAATCCGACGCATCGGTGGCGTTTCTTGCGAGCGCGATGAAGATCTGGTCCTGCCACAACGGCATGGCGGGGTCGTTCGCCGCGATCAGATGCCGGCGCGACAGGAAGAACGACGTCGTCATGATCTCGAAGGTGCAGCCGAGCTTGCGCGCCAGCGCGAGGCCGCGCGGGACGTTCGGCGTCTCCATGTAGCCGTAGAACAGGATCAGGCGGGTGAAGTTCTCGGACAGGACCTCGATATGCGCCCGCTCGCTGTCCTTTACCCGAGGCACGTCGGCGGTACGGATCGAGAGGATGATATTCTTGTCGTGCAGAACCTTGTTGTGCTTGAGATTATGCAGCAGCGCCGTCGGCGCGCTGGTCGGGTCGCTGGTCAGGAACACCGCGGTCCCGTGCACGCGCGGCAGGTCGTTCTTGCGGGCGAGGCTCGCCATCAGCGTGTCGAGCGGAACTTCGCCGCGCCGCGTCTTGTCGAAGAGGATCTTGGATCCCTTCACCCAGGTCAGCATCATCAGCATCAGAGACGCCGCCATGAAGAGCGGCACCCAGCCGCCGGAAAACAGCTTCAGGAGATTGGCGCCGAGGAAGGCCGCGTCGATCAGCACGAAGGGGATGACGAGCGCCGCTGCCGCCCAGACCTTCCAGCGCCAGGCAATCCAGATCACGACGAACATCAGGAGCGAGTCGATCAGCATCGTGCCCGTGACGGCGATGCCGTAGGCGGAGGCCAGCGCGCCGGAGGACTGGAACATGGCGACGAGCGTCAGCACGCCGATCAGGATGATCCAGTTGATGCGCGGCATGTAGATCTGCCCGAGCGTGTGCTCGGAGGTGTGGCGGATGGCAAAGCGCGGGAGGAGACCGAGCTGGATCGCCTGGCGCGTCAGCGAGAAGGCGCCGGTAATGACCGCCTGACTGGCGATCACGGTCGCGATCGTCGCGAGAATCACGAGAGGCACGAGCCCCCACGACGGAACCAGCAGGAAGAACGGGTTCTCAATGTTCTCGGGATGGGCAAGCACCATCGCGCCCTGGCCAAGATAGTTGAGCAGCAGGCACGGGAACACGAAAGCGAGCCAAGCGACCTGGATCGGCCGCCGGCCGAAATGACCGAGATCGGTGTAGAGCGCTTCGCCACCCGTGGTCGCAAGAAAGACGGCGCCAAGGGTCAGCAATCCGATGTAGCCGTTATCCGCCACGAACAAGGCGCCACGGAGCGGGTTGAAGGCCTCGATGATCCCGATGTCATCGAGGAGGTGCGAGGCACCGGCGATGCCGATGACGAGAAACCAGACAGCGGTGATCGGCCCGAAGAACCGGGCCACCTTTTCCGTGCCGCGCTTCTGGACTGCGAAAAGACCGATCAGGATGCCGACGGTGATTGGAATGACGAACTGATCGAAGGCCGGCGTGACCACCTTCAGACCTTCGACCGCCGACAAGACCGAAATCGCCGGCGTGATCATCGCATCGCCGATGAACAGCGCGGCCGCCGCAATGCCCATGAGGAACACCGCCGGCGCGAGGCCGCCGATCTTGTAGCGGCTCAGGGCCTCGTGGGCGAGCGCCATGAGCGACAGGGTGCCGCCCTCACCGCGATTGTCTGCACGCAGCAGCAGCAGGACATATTTGAGCGTGACGACGAGGACGAGCGCCCAGATGATGAGCGACAGCACGCCGATGATCGTCTCGCGCGACACATTGCCGGAATGATGCGAGCCCGCGAGGATCGCCTCACGGAAGGCGTAGATCGGGCTCGTGCCGATGTCGCCATAGACGACGCCGATCGAGCCCAGAGTGAGCGGCCAAAACCCCGCCGATCGATGGGCGTCATGCCCGTTCGACCCTTCGGGCGGGTGGTCTGGCCCGGAATTTTCTTTGCTCATGGAGTTTTTCCGGGAGCCGCCATCGTCGGCGCTCCTTCTGGTCTCCTGCGGCCCGCGCAAGCCGGCGGCGGCGCTGGTTCAATCGGCCGCGCTGCATAGCGCAATCACTGGTGCATGCCTAGTCGTGGGAACACCCCAGCCATGCTTTTGTCGAAATGCTGCCTTGCGACGGACGCACGTCCGGCCTCGCGAAAGACCTACTGAAACATCCTGCCCGCACACGAAACAGGCTGCCTCGACTTTAGGCCAAATCTGGCTCGAACGAGGCCTTCAATGCCTTGCCGAGTCGAGGGAACACAGTACATTGGGGCCCGGGTCCTCAGCCCCGGAGTCGGTGAATGGCGGCGTTTGACGAGATGACGATGGCGGACGGGACGATCCGTCCGGCTTACTCCGCCGTCGCCAACTGGCTTGCCTCCGCCCCGACCGAACTCCTGGCTCATCGGCGCGACGAGGCCGAACTCCTGTTCCGTCGCATCGGCATCACCTTCGCCGTCTATGGCGACAAGGACGGCGCCGAACGTCTGATCCCTTTCGACATCATCCCGCGCATTCTCGCCGCATCCGAATGGGCGACGCTGCGCCGCGGCCTCGAGCAACGCGTCAAGGCGATCAACCTCTACATCAAGGATGTGTACTCGAAGCGCGAGATCGTTCGGGCCGGCATCGTTCCGGAGGATCTGGTGTTCGGCAACCCGGCCTTCCGTCCGGAAATGGCCGGCCAGCGCGTGCCCCATGACGTCTATGTGCAGATCGCGGGCATCGACATCGTGCGGACCGACCCGAAAGATTTCTACGTTCTGGAAGACAATGCCCGTACGCCGTCCGGCGTCTCCTACATGCTGGAGAACCGCGAGGTGACGATGCGCCTCTTTCCGGAGGTGGTTGCCCAGCACCGGATCGCGCCGGTCGAGAATTATGCGGATGAGCTGCTCGCCACCCTCAAATCGGTCGCGCCACGCACCTCATCAGCCGATCCGACCGTTGTGATCCTGACCCCCGGACAGTTCAACTCGGCCTATTACGAACACTCTTTCCTCGCCGACAGGCTGGGTGTCGAACTCGTCGAGGGGCGCGATCTCTTTGTGCGCGATGACCATGTGTACATGCGGACGACCGAGGGGCCGCAGCGCGTCGATGTCATCTATCGACGGATCGATGACGAGTTTCTCGACCCCCTCGCCTTCCGCCCGGATTCGATCCTCGGCGTGCCCGGACTGATGACGGCCTACCTTGCCGGCAATGTGACGCTGGCCAACGCCGTGGGAACGGGCGTCGCCGACGATAAGGCGGTCTATTCCTACATGCCGGACATCGTGCGGTTCTTCCTCGATGAAGAGCCGATCCTCAAGAACGTGCCGACCTGGCGGTGCCGGGAGCCGGACGCGCTGAAATACGTTCTCGACAACCTCAGTGACCTCGTCGTCAAGGAAGTGTCGGGGTCGGGTGGCTATGGCATGCTGATCGGGCCCCACGCCTCGAAGGCTCAGATCGAGGATTTCCGCCGCAAGCTCATTGCCGATCCCGTGGGCTACATCGCCCAGCCGACTCTCGCGCTGTCGACCTGCCCGTGCTTTGTCGAATCCGGTATCGCTCCCCGCCATGTCGATCTGCGGCCTTTCGTGCTCACGGGCGCCGATCGCATCCGCATCGTGCCGGGCGGCCTCACCCGCGTCGCGCTGAAGGAAGGGTCGCTCGTGGTGAACTCGAGCCAGGGCGGCGGTACGAAAGACACCTGGGTTCTGGATCGCTAGATGCTGTCGCGCACCGCCGACCACCTCTACTGGCTCGCCCGCTACGTCGAACGGGCGGAATATCTCGCGCGCATTCTCGATGCGACCTACCGGCTTTCCTCCCTGCCGGCCTCCTATGGCGGCGGCACGAACGAGTGGTCGAGCGCGGTCGAGTCGGCGGGATGTTCGGGTGGGTTCTACGCCGCCCACTCCGAGGCCAACGAGCGCAGCGTCATGGAGTATCTGGCCTTCTCGCCGGACAACCCCTCCTCGATCCGCAACTGCTTCGAGGTCGCCCGCTCGAACGCCCGCGCGGTGCGCACCGCGCTGACGATCGAGATGTGGTCCACGATCAACGACGCCTGGCTGCGGCTGAACAAGTACAACCCCGCCAAGATGAGCCGCGAGGAGATCGCGCGGTTTCTCGACTGGGTGAAGAGCGTCTCCCTGATGTTCGACGGCTCGGCCTATCGGACGATGCTTCGGGATGATTCCTACGCCTTTTCCCGGGTCGGCGTCTTCATCGAGCGCGCCGACAACACGGCCCGCATTCTCGACGTGAAGTACCACGTCCTTCTGCCCGCGACCGAGCAGGTGGGCGGTGGCCTCGACTATTTCCAGTGGTCGGCGATCCTGCGCGCCGTGTCTGCCCTCACGGCCTATCACTGGGTCTACAAGGAGAGCCTCAAGCCGACGCTCGTCGCCGATCTCCTCATCCTCAACGCATCGATGCCCCGGTCGCTCGCGGCCTGTGCCGAGAACACGACCCGGTATCTCGATCAGATCGCGCATCAGTATGGCCGACAGGGCCCCGCCCAGCGTCAGGCTCGCCTGATCCTGGCGAAACTCCAGAACCTCAGCATCGACGCGGTGTTCCAGGCGGGGCTTCACGAGTTCATCACGGGCTTCATCGCCGACAACAACCGGCTCGGGCAGGCCGTGACCGACCAGTACCTGACCTAGGCGCGGCCAATGCGGATCATCGTCTCGCATGAAACCGTCTATCGCTACGCCGTTCCGGCCGGGTCGGTGACGCAGATCCTGCGCATGACCCCGCGCTCGCATGACGGACAGCATGTCGTACGCTGGCGGATCGATCTCGACCGTGACGTTCGTCTCAGTGATTCCGAGGATGCCTTCGGCAATGTAACCCACGCCTTCCATGTCACCGGGCCGGTCGACTCCATCGCGATCCGGGTTCAGGGCGAGGTGGAAACGCAGGACCGCGCCGGCGTCGTGCGGGACTCGATCGAACGCTTTCCGCCATCCCTGTTCCTCCGCGATACGACGCTCACGCGACCCAATCCTGCAATCACGGACTGGGTCGCTGGCGAAAATCTCGCCGAAACGACCGACCTCGCCTTCTGCCACGCGATCATGGAGCGGCTGCACGACCGGATCGAACCCGCGCCCTTGACCGACCCGATTGTCGGCGCGGCCGAGACCTTCGCCACGAAGCGCGGACGGGCGGCCGATCTTGCCCATCTCTTCATCGCCTGCGCGCTCGTGCGCCGCATCCCGGCCCGCTTCGTCGCTGGCCACCTGTGCAGCACAGACGGACCGAGCCCGCCGGGCCATGGCTGGGCCGAAGCCCATATCTCGGGCCTCGGCTGGGTGGGCTTCGACGCCTCGATCAATCTCTGCCCAACCGATGCCCATGTCCGCGTCGCCATGGGGCTCGATCACCTCGGTGCCGCCCCGATCCGCGGGGCGCGGTTTGGCGGGGACGGCGAGTTCCTCGACATGCGCACCGAAGTACGCGAGCTGTTCAGTGATCGACAGGCCCAGCGCCAGTCGCAGGGCTGAGCGGCATCACCCGCCCTTTCTGCTTGTTCGTGCGCGCATTGCCGGATAAGCGACCTCGAACGCGTCAGTCGGACCGAACACCATGACCTATTGCGTCGGCCTCGCCGTGAAAGACGGTCTCGTGATGATCGCTGATACCCGCACCAATGCGGGGATCGACAACATTGCCACCTTCCGAAAGCTCCACACCTTCGAGACGCCCGGCGAGCGGGTGATGGCGGTGTGCACGGCCGGGAACCTCTCGGTCAGCCAGTCGGTGATCAGCATGCTGCAGGACGGCATCGAGAACCCCGAGACCGGCGCGATCGAGACGCTGACCTCGATGCCGAGCATGTTCAAGGCGGCCCAGCTGATCGGACGCGCCATTCGCACCGTCTACGCCATCGACGGCCGCAGCCTCGCCCAGCAGAATGCCAGCTTCGACGTCTCGCTGCTCTTCGGCGGCCAGATCAAGGGCGGGCGGATGCGCCTGTTCATGATCTACTCGGCCGGCAATTTCATCGAATGCACGCCCGACACGCCTTACCTCCAGATCGGGGAGCACAAATACGGCAAGCCGATCCTCGACCGCGCCGTCGGCTACAACACCGAGATGATGGACGCGCTGAAGATCGGGCTCATCTCGATGGATTCGACCATGCGCTCGAATCTTGGCGTGGGCATGCCGCTCGATCTGATCGTGGTGCGTCGCGACGCCCTGCGATCCGAGATCGTCTACCGGATCGAGCCGGGCGAGCCCTATTTCCATGATCTGCGCGAGCGCTGGTCGGCGGCGCTGCGGCAGGCCCACATCAACATTCCCCGCCCGCCCTATGGCAGCGCCTGACGGGATCCGACGATCGCGCAGACCTGACGGACGGGAGATCGGCACCATCGCCATCACCCGATCGTCGAGTTGATCTTGACAGGGTGCGTGTCGCAGAGTCGTCATGTCGCGCCGACCGACCGGAGCCATCCATGTTGAGACGAGTAGCCGCCGCGCAAGCGCGCCGCATCAGCCCCGAGGAAGCCGCAGCGCTGGTGAAGCCGGGCATGTGGGTCGATTACGGCGCCTCGTTCAATCAGCCGGATGTGTTCGACAAGGCGCTCGCCGCCCGCAAGGATAAGCTGAGCCAGGTCAAGATCCGAGGATGCCTGACGGTCCGGCCGCGTGCCGTCCATGAGGTCGACCCGGAGGGCGACGTCTTCTTCAACTTCAGCTGGCATTTCTCCGGCTATGATCGCAAGAAGCACGATGCCGGTCGCGTGAACTATATGCCGCTCAATCTCGGCGAAGTTCCCGACTACTATCGCCGGTTCATCGACCCGGTGGATGTCGCCGTGTTCAAATGCCGTCCCATGGATGAGAACGGCAATTTCAACCTCAGCGCCACGGGCCTTTGGCATCGCGCGGTGATCGAACGCGCCAAGGTCGTCATCATCGAGGAATGCGAGGGACTGCCCCATGCCGAGGGGCATGAAAACGAGATCCACGTCAGCGAGGTCGACTACATCCTGACCGGCGACGCCGGTCCGACGCCCGGCATCAGCAATCCGCCGCCGACCGAGGTCGACCGGGCGGTTGCCGAACAGATCGCCGGCGAGATCGAGGACGGCGCCTGTCTCCAGATCGGGATCGGCGGCATGCCGAACGCGGTCTGCTCGCTTCTCGTCGACAGTTCGGTCAAGGATCTCGGCATCCACACAGAGATGCTGACGGACGGCATCATCGATCTCTATCACAGCGGCCGCATCACCGGGTCGCGCAAGGCGATCAACACCGGCAAGATCGTCTTCACCTTCGCGCTCGGCTCACAGAAGCTCTATGACGCGGTGGACCGGAACAAGGACATCCTCTGCTATCCTGTCGACTACACGAACCTGCCGCACATCATCATGCAGAACGACAAGGTCGTGTCGATCAACAACACGACACAGATCGACCTGCAGGGCCAGGCAGCGTCCGAGTCGGATGGCCATCGTCACATCAGCGGTACCGGCGGGCAGCTTCAGTTCGTGCGCGGTGCCTACGCGTCGAAGGGCGGCAAGTCGTTCATCTGTCTCGCCTCGACCTATGACAAGCGCGGCGAGCGCCGCAGCCGCATCGTGCTGAACCTCACGGCCGGAAATGTCGTGACGACGCCGCGGTCGGACGTCATGTACGTCGTCACCGAGTACGGCATGGTCAATCTCAAGGGCAAATCGGTCGCCGAGCGCGCCCGCGCGCTGATTTCGATCGCCCATCCGGACTTCCGGGAAGAGCTCGAAAAGCAGGCGCGGCAGCACGGCCTCATTCCGCGCGGCCTGCACCTCGCCTGATCCCGCCTGCAAGGATACCTTATGCCGACCGACCTCGTCTTTCGCGACGACGCCTATCGCGTCGAAACGCCAGCGACCGTGACCGCCATCACCGAGCGGGGTGCCATCATCCTCGACCGGACGGTGTTCTACGCCAATGGCGGCGGACAGCCGGGCGACAGCGGTGTCCTGATCCGTGCCGACGGCACCTCCGTGCCCATCCAGACCGCCGTCTGGAACGATGCTGCGAAAACCGAGATTGCGCATGTGCTGGCGGAAGGCTCCGAGATGCCGGCTGTCGGCGAACTGGTGCGCCTGACGCTCGACTGGCCGCGCCGCTATCGTCACATGCGCGTCCACACTGCCCTGCACCTTCTGTCGGTTGCCTTGCCCTATCCGGTCACCGGCGGCTCGATCGGCGACGGCGAAGGGCGGCTCGATTTCGACATCCCCGATGCCGGCCTTGATCGCGAGGCCATCAGCGCCGCGCTCACGTCGATGATCGAGACCAATGCCGCCGTCACCGAGCGCTGGATCACGGATGAGGAACTCGACGCCAACCCGACCCTCGTAAAGACGCTGTCGGTCCAGCCCCCGCGCGGCTCGGGCCGGATCCGTCTGGTTGAGATCGCCGGGCTCGATCTTCAGCCCTGCGGTGGAACGCATGTTCGCGCCACCGGCGAGATCGGAGCGGTGTCGGTCACCCAGATCGAGAAGAAGGGCAAGATCAACCGCCGCGTCCGGATCGCGCTCGGCTGAGGTCTCACGCCGCGCTAGCGCAGCGTGCGGATCACCTGCATGTCGAGATCGCGGATCTTCTTGCGCAACGTGTTGCGGTTGAGGCCCAAAAGCTCGGCCGCCTTGATCTGATTGCCGCGCGTCGCCGCCAGCGCCGCGCCGATCAGCGGTTCCTCGATCTCGCGCAGCACGCGGTGGTAGAGACCGGGCGGCGGCAGACCGTCGCCGAACTTGCCGAAATAGCGGTTCATGTGGCGCTCGACGGAATCCGACAGCGTCTCTTCCGCATTGGTCTCGCTCTCGAGCGGCAGGGTCTGCGGCGTCGACAGTTCCTGCTCTATGATCGAGGCGGCAATCACCTCCTGCGGGTAGAGCGCGGCGAGCCGGCGGACGAGGTTTTCGAGTTCGCGCACATTGCCCGGCCAGCGGTAGCGCTTGAGCCGCTCCATCGCGGCACTGTCCACCTGCTTCTGCGGCAGGCCTTCGCGCTCGCCCAGCTTGATGAAATGACGCACGAGATCGGGCACGTCCTCCGCGCGCTCGCGCAGCGGCGGAAGGCGGATCGGCACGACGTTGAGGCGGAAGAACAGGTCCTCGCGAAACAGACCCTGCTGGATGAGAATCCGCAGATCCTTGTTCGTCGCGGCGACGATCCGGACATCCGTCTTGATCGGCGTGCGGCCACCAACCGTCGTGTATTCGCCCTGCTGCAGGACGCGCAGGAGCCGGGTCTGAGCCTCCATCGGCATGTCACCGATCTCGTCGAGGAAGAGCGTGCCCCCCTCGGCCTGCTCGAACCGGCCAACCGACCGGGCATTGGCGCCGGTGAAGGCACCCTTCTCATGGCCGAACAACTCGCTCTCGATCAGATCGCGCGGGATCGCCGCCATGTTGATCGCGACGAAGGCGCCGTGACGCCGCTTGCCATAGTCATGCAGCGCCCGCGCCACGAGTTCCTTGCCGGTGCCGCTCTCGCCGGTGATCATCACCGTGAGATCGGTCTGCATCAGGCGGGCGAGAACGCGGTAGATCTCCTGCATCGCCGGCGACCGACCGACGAGCGGGATGCCGTCCACATCCTCGTTCGCGCGCGAGGACGGCTTGGCCTTGGGTTCGGTCAGGGCGCGCCCGACGATGGTGATGAGCTCCTTCAGATCGAAGGGCTTCGGCAGATAGTCATAGGCTCCGTGCTCGGACGCGCGGATCGCCGTCATCAGCGTGTTCTGCGCGCTCATCACCACGACCGGCAGATCGGGCCGCAGTTTCTTGATGCGCGGCAGCATGTCGAAGGCGTTCTCGTCCGGCATGACGACGTCGGTGATGACGAGATCGCCCTCGCCCTGGCTCACCCATCGCCACAGCGTCGTCGCATTGCCCGTGGCCCTCACCTCGTATCCAGCCCGCGACAGCGCCTGGTTGAGGACCGTGCGGATCGCGGCATCGTCGTCGGCGACCAGAATGTTGCCAGCCGGCATGTGGACCTCGCTTACTCGCGGTGCATGGGCAGAAGGACGCGGAACGTCGTTCGCCGGGGTTGGCTCTCGCACTCGACGATGCCGCCATGGTCGCCGACGATCTTGGCGACCAGAGCGAGACCGAGACCCGAGCCCGATGGTTTTGTGGTGACGAAGGGATCGAAGAGGTGCGGCAGGAGATCGGCGGGCACACCCGGACCATTGTCCTTGACGCAGACCTCGAGCGGCAGGCTGATCCGTGTGTTGGTGCCCTTCACGCTCAGCTTCACACCCGACCGGAAACCGGTCGAGATGACGATCTCGCCATCCGCCGCCTCGCCGATCGCCTCTGCGGCGTTCTTCACCAGATTGAGGAACACCTGGATCAGCTGATCCTTGTTCGCGTGAACGGGAGGCAGCGAGGGGTCGTACTCCTCGACGAAGCGGATGCGGCGGGCAAAACCGCTCATGGCGAGCTTTTTCACATGCTCCAGCACGACGTGGATGTTGACCGGCTCGCGCACCACGGGTCGCTCGTCGGAAAACACCTCCATGCGATCGACGAGCTTCACGATACGATCCGCCTCGTCGCAGATCAGGCGCGTCAGCGTGCGGTCTTCTTCGCTTGCCGACTGCTCGAGGAGCTGGGCCGCTCCCCTGATGCCGGAGAGCGGGTTCTTGATCTCGTGCGCCAGCATGGAGGCGAGTGCCGTGACCGAGCGTGCCGCGCCACGATGGGTAAGCTGCCGGTCCATCTTCGCGGCCATCGTGCGTTCCTGCAGCATGATGACGACACCGCCGGAGCGATCGAGAAGCGGTGCGACCTGAATGTCGACGAGCCTTTCGCCGCCAAGCCGCGGTGAGCCGAGATCGACGCGGTACTCGTTGACGGGCGCATCGCGCTCGCGGACCTGGTCGATCAGCGCGATCAGGGGCGATCCGAACGCCAGCAGCGCCTCGATCTTGTACCGGCGCATCACCGCCGCACCCATGTCGAAAAACGCTTCGGCCGCCATGTTCGCATCGATGATGCGGTTATGGGCATCGAGCGCGATCACCGCGTGCGGCAGGGCGTTGAGGGCGGCTTCGTGGGGCGAGGATGCGAGCGCTGTACTCATGCGGCCAACTCCCAGCCAAGGCTGTCGACATAGCGATTGAAGTCGTCCGAGACGGCGGTCGGATCTTCGCCGGTGAGGACACGCGTGCGCAGCGCCGGATCACCATCCCCGCTTGCTCCAGCCAGATCCTCCATGGCGGAGGCGAGGTGCTTGCGTGCATGGCGCACGCCGCTCGCCGCACCGTAGAGGCCAATCAGCCCGTGATAATGCTCGAGCGCGAGCGCGGCGCGGTCTGCGAGGCTCGGCACGATGACCGGCCCGCCAGCCGTCAGCGCGCGCCCGATCGCGCCGGGCAGCCAGATCCGCCCCTGCGCGGCACGGCCGATCATGACGCCATCGGCTCCGGCGAGCGCCAGCATCGTGCGGGCGTCTTCGGCCGTGGCACAGTCGCCATTGGCGATGAGCGGCACACGCACCGCCTCGCGCACACGCCGGATGGCCGCCCAGTCCGCCTTGCCCTTGTAGAACTGGCAGCGGGTGCGGCCATGGACGGTCACGAGACTGACACCGCACGCCTCGGCGCGTCGAGCGAGCTCCGGCGCATTCAGCGCCTTGTCGTCCCAGCCAAGGCGCATCTTCACGCTGACCGGAACCTTCACAGCGGCAATGGTCGCCTCGATCAGCGAAACGGCGAGGTCGAGATCGCGCATCAGCGCAGATCCCGCCCAGCCGCCGGTCACGCGCTTTGCCGGGCACCCCATGTTGATGTCGATCATGTCGGCGCCGGAGGCTTCGGCCACCCGTGCGGCCTCGCTCATCCAGTGTGGATGACAGCCTGCCAACTGCACGACGTGTGGCCCCTGCCCCGGCGCCTCGGCGCGAAGGCGCGCCTCTTCGTCCCCCGTCGCCAGCATGTCGCTCGCGACCATCTCGGACACGACGAGACCGGTGCCGGTGCGGCGGGCGAGCCGGCGCATCACCGCATCGGTCACACCGGACATGGGCGCGAGCGCGACGCGGTTCTCCACACGGATCGAACCGATCAGCAGCGATCCGTCCGGTCCGCGCTCGCCACTCTCCGGTTTGGTCTCGGACGACCGAGTGCCCACCATCAATGCAACGCTCCAATCTGCCTAGAGATTAGCCGGTCACTACCCTAGTCTTCAAGCCGCAGCGCTTGAAAAAACGTCATGCCTGCATTTCAGGCAGAGTATGGCTAAGCGCAAGGGGCGAAGCGACGCGCCCGGTCTGTGCGGGTCGACGCACCATCCGCTCCGAAGAGAAAGCGCGGATGATCAGCAGGTGTCAGCTCTTGCCGAGATCGGCGGCGCGGAGGTCGCGCGCGATCTTGTCGAGCACGGCATTGACCATGCCGGCCTCGTCGCGGTCGAGAAAGGCGTGCGCGACGTCGACATATTCGGTGATCGTCACCTTCGGCGGCACGTCGGTGCGCTCCTGCAACTCGTAAGCGCCAGCGCGGAGAATGGCTCGCAGGATCGCGTCGATCCGCTTCAGCGGCCAACCGGTCGCGAGCGCCTCGTTGATGCGTGGATCGAGGCCTGTCTGCGTGCGGACGACCCCACCGACGATGTCGCGAAAAAAGGCAGCCTCGGCCGGCTTGTAGGTGTCGCCCTCGATCTCCTGGCCAATCCAATGGCTCTCGAACTCGGCCAGGACATCGGCGATACCGGCGCCGGACAGGTCCATCTGATAGAGCGCCTGAACCGCCGCGAGCCGGGCCGCCGAGCGTTTTTCGGCGCGGCTCATGCCGCACCCCCGTGCAGGCGGCGCTTCAGGCGGATCATGTCGAGCGCCGCATTGGCCGCGCCACCGCCCTTGTTCATGTCCGTGACGCTGGCGCGGGCCTGGGCCTGCGCATCGTTCTCGACGGTCAGGATGCCGTTACCGAGCGGCAGGGCACGGGCGACCGACAAATCCATGAGGGCGCGCGCGCTCTCGCCCGCGACAATGTCGTAATGGGTCGTTTCGCCCCGCACGACGCAGCCGAGCGTGACGACGCCATCATAGGGTCGACCACGCGCCGCGGCGGCATCAAGCCCCATCACGACCGCCGCCGGGATCTCCAGCGCGCCCGGAACCGTCAGAACGTCGAACGATCCACCCGCGTCGCGGATGGCCGC
The DNA here is from genome assembly GCA_046344875.1 of Labrys sp. (in: a-proteobacteria). Lineage (GTDB taxonomy): Bacteria > Pseudomonadota > Alphaproteobacteria > Rhizobiales > Labraceae > Labrys. The sequence goes on from JBKDKQ010000067.1 coordinate 54,101, forward strand.
GCTCGCGCCGGCCAGAAGCTGATCAGCGATCGTGTCATAGTAACGGGCCTCGACGATCAACAAATGGGGGGCGCCTGCGGCTGCGAACGCAGCAGGCGCGGCCTCGACGGAACGGCGGGGGCCGGCCATGGTCAGTTCCTCAACTCTTTGAACGGGGTGCTCAGTAGCCCGCGGCGCGCGCATCCGCAAGGCGCGCAGCGTACCGCGCCATCATGTCGGCCTCGATGTTGATCCTGTCGCCGGCCCGCGCCTGATGCCAGGTCGTCACCGCGAGCGTGTGCGGGATCATCGTCACGGTGAACCGGTCGCCCTCCACCGAATTGACCGTCAGCGAGGTTCCGTTGAGCGCGACCGAGCCCTTTTCGGCGATGAACTTGGTGATCGGGCGCGGCGCGCGGAACACGAAACGCGACGTGCCATCGGCATCGTCGCGCGACACGAGATCGGCGACGCCGTCGACATGACCGGTGACGATGTGCCCGCCGAGCTCGTCGCCGAGGCGCAGAGACCGCTCGAGGTTGACCGCCCGCCCGACCCGCCAGTCGCCCATGGTCGTCCGCGCGATGGTCTCGGCCGAGGCGTCGATGGTGAAGATCGTCCGTTCCCCGACGGTCCGCAGCGTCGTCACGGTCAGACAGATGCCGTCATTGGCGATCGAGGCCCCGATCGCGATGGTATCGGCAGGATAGCCGCAGGTGATGGCGACACGCTTCGATCCGCCGAGATCCTCGATGCTCTCGACCGACCCGACATCGGTGATGATGCCCGTGAACATGGCTTAGCTCCTGCGAAAGACCGTCAGCGTATCGACGCCGAAACGGTGAACCTCGGTTCGTGTGAGGACCGATGCGAGGCGGTCCATGGTGGCGGTCCCCAGGCCGTCGGTGCCATCCGGGCCGATCGACTGCGGTGCGGTGAAGCGGAAGAATTCGTCGACGAGATCGGCATCGACGAGGGCCTTTGCAAGCGTCGGCCCGCCTTCGACGAACAAACGCGTCAGGCCGAGTGTCCCGAGCAGCCGCAGCGCCTCGGCGAGCGCGAGGCTTCCGGTCGCGGTCTGCGACACGCGCAGCACGGTCACTCCGGCGGAGGTGAGCGCCTGTTCGGCGGCGATCGGAGCGTCGGTACCGGCGATCACCGTGAGAGGGGCAGCCTCGAGACTGCCGACGAGGCGGGACGACGGCGGAAGGCGCAGATGCGTGTCGAACACGATCCGCGGCAGACGGCGCTGCTCCAGACCCGGCAGTCGAACGGTCAGGAGAGGATCGTCCCGCAAGACGGTGCCGATACCCACCGCAATGGCATCATGTCGGTTGCGCAGCCCATGGACCTGCACGGACGCCTCTTCACCCGTGATCCGGACCGGCACGCCACCCGGCCCGGCGACCTTGCCGTCGGCGGAAAGCGCGAGCTTCAGTGTCACCGCCGGCCGTCCCAAACGGACGCGGGTGAAATGCCCGGCATGGGCATCGCGCGCCTCATGCTCCATCACGCCCTCGGTCACGGCGAGACCGTAGCTGCGCAGCATCGCAAAACCGCGCCCGGCGACGCGCGTATCCGGATCCCGGATCGCACCGACGACCCGCGCCACTCCGGCCCGCGCCAGCGCATCCGCGCAGGGGCCCGTGCGGCCGACATGCGAACAGGGCTCGAGCGTGACATAGGCCGTCGCTCCGCGAGCCGCCTCGCCCGCCTGCGCCAGCGCCACCGTCTCCGCATGCGGTCGACCGCCGGCCTGCGTGACGCCACGCCCGACGACGAGACCGTCCTTCACGATGACGCAGCCGACCGACGGGTTAGGCGCGGTAAGCCCGAGCCCGCGCCGCCCCATGGCGAACGCCATCGTCATGAACACGTCGTCATCAGGCACTGTTTCGCGGGGCCCCGTCTACGATCGACGGCGACTCTATCGAAACACCAATTCGCCGGCAACGAAAAGCGATTGCGAATTCAGTATAACTGAAATGCGTATGAGACGAGTGAAGACGCCTAGTCGTCCTTGCCGGCGCCGGTCGCTTCGTCGGACGACAGCGCGGCGAGCGCCGCCTCGAAATCCCGCGCCTCGCGGAAGTTCTTGTAAACCGAGGCGAAGCGCACATAGGCGACGTCGTCGAGACCGCGCAGGGCCTCCATGACCATCTCGCCGATCTGTTCGGACGTCACCTCGTTCTCACCGAGGCTCTCGATCTGGCGTGTCAGCCCGTTGACGAGCCGCTCAATGCGATCTTCCGGCACGGGCCGCTTGCGAAGCGCCACCTCGACCGACCGCAAAAGCTTGTCGCGATCGAACGCCACACGGCGGCCGGACCGCTTGATGACGGTGAGTTCGCGCAGCTGGACCCGCTCGAACGTGGTGAAGCGCCCCCCGCAATCCGGGCACACCCGTCGGCGACGGATAGACGTGCCGTCTTCCGACGGACGGCTATCCTTCACCTGCGTGTCGAGCCCGCCGCAATAGGGGCACTTCATCGAGCGCTCAGTAGATCGGGAAGCGGGCGGTCAAGGCGTTGACCTTGGTGCGCACTTCCGCTTCCACGCCGCCATTGTTCTCGGCGCCGTTCTTGGCGAGACCGTCGAGCGCCTCGGTGATCAGGTCGGCGACCTGCTGGAATTCGGCGATACCGAAGCCACGCGACGTCGCGGCCGGCGTCCCGAGGCGGATGCCCGAGGTCACCATCGGCTTCTGCGGATCGAACGGGATGCCGTTCTTGTTGCAGGTGATGTGAGCCCGCTCGAGCGCCTTCTCGGCGATGTTGCCGGTGATGCCCTTCGGACGCAGGTCGACCAGCATCAGATGATTGTCGGTACCACCCGTGACGATGTCGAAGCCGCTCTTCTTCAGCCGCTCGGCGAGTGCCTTGGCGTTCTCGACGACGTTGCGGGTGTAGATCTTGAAGTCGGCCTTCAGCGCCTCGCCGAAGGCGACGGCCTTCGCGGCGATCACATGCATCAGCGGGCCGCCCTGCATGCCCGGGAAGATCGCCGAATTCAGCTTCTTGGCGATCTCCTCGTCGTTCGACAGGATGATGCCGCCGCGCGGACCACGCAGCGTCTTGTGCGTGGTCGAGGTCGCGACATGCGCGTGGGGGAACGGCGAGGGATGCACGCCACCCGCGACGAGGCCGGCGAAGTGGGCCATGTCGACGAGGAAGTAAGCACCGATCGCGTCGGCGATCTGACGGAAGCGCGCGAAGTCCCAATGGCGGGCATAGCCCGAACCGCCGGCGATGATCAGCTTCGGCTTGTGCTCATGGGCGAGACGCTCGACCTCATCCATGTCGACGCGCTGGTCTTCCGGACGCACGCCATAGCTCACGACGTTGAACCAGCGGCCCGACATGTTGACGGGCGAACCATGGGTGAGATGGCCGCCGGCATTGAGGTTCAGGCCCATGAAAGTGTCGCCCGGCTGGAGAAGCGCCAGGAACACGCCCTGATTCGCCTGAGAACCGGAGTTCGGCTGGACGTTCGCGAACTTGCAGTCAAACAGGCGGCAGATCCGCTCGATCGCAAGCTTTTCGGCAATGTCGACGAACTCGCACCCGCCATAGTAGCGCTTGCCCGGATACCCTTCCGCATACTTGTTCGTCATGATCGAACCCTGCGCCTCGAGAACGGCGCGGGAGACAATGTTTTCCGACGCGATGAGCTCGATATGGTCGCGCAGGCGGCCCAGCTCGAGGTCGATGGCACGGGCGAGATCAGGATCCGCGGCGGACAGAGGCGCGGAGAAGAAGGAGTTCGACAGGGTCGCGGACGAGGCGGTGGACATGCGCTTGCGCCTTTCAAGATCAGCCATGCGGTGGTGCGGGTCGAGGTGGAGACGAGCAGATATCACGGCGCCGGGGGGCGACGCTAATCCTTGTCACGCATGTCTACGAGTTGAAACAATCTTCGGACCGCAAGCTTTTCAAGATCCGACCGATTTGCCCGCGCCGGCCCCGTGATGGTCGCCTCGATTCCCGTCGACGCGTCGATCGCCGTGACCCGCGCGAAGGCACCGACGACCGTGATCTCGACATAGACCTCGCCGCGCTGCGGCTCGCCCCACCGGCGACGTTCCCCCATGATCGGCCCCCTTCCCGCTCGGACCGGCACGAAAAAGCCCGCTCGAATGGAGCGGGCTTCAGTCGACGTCAGGCTCGAAGCGGCATTCGCCTCAGCCCTGCTCTTTCTTGATCACCGCCAGCGAGGCAAAGCCGTCCTTGTCGTAGATGTCGTCGCGGAACTGGACGACACCCTCTGGCGTGGCCCAGGACGTGACGTAGACCCAGTAGATCGGCAGCACAGCGACCGGCCTCGCGTCGATCCGCTCGCCCGACCGGATCACTTCGTCGATCTTTTCGCGCGTGTACTCGGTGCCGCGCAGGATCCAGGCGCACAGATCGCGGACGTTCTGGATGCGGGCGCAGCCGGAAGAATGGAAACGATAGTCCTGGCCGAACAGCGACTTCGCCGGCGTGTCGTGCATGTACACGCCATGCTCGTTGGCGATGTTGATGCGCACCGCACCCATCGAGTTGCCGGAGCCGGGGTCCTGCGTGAAACGCAGAGACAGCGGCTCCTCCGAGTTCCAGTCCACCTGCTCTGGCTGCAGTTCCGCGCCGGTCGGCGTGAAGATGCGGATGCTGTGGCGGGTCAGGTAGGTCGGGTCGGCCAGCATCTTCGGGACGAGGTCCTTCTTGATGATGGAGGCCGGCACGGTCCAGAACGGATTGAAGTTGATGTTGAGGATGCGCGCCGACAGCTCCGGCGATGCCCGGTCAGGCTTGCCGACGATCGACGCGTGGCGCTGCTCGACGACGCCATTCTCGACGGCCTCGACCTCGGTCGCCGGAATGTTCATCATCACGTAGCGCTTGCCGAGATCGCCCGACATGGAGCGCAGGCGGACGATGTTGTTCGACAGCTGCTGCAGGCGGATGTCGATCGGAATGTCCATGGCCGCGCGCGTCGTCTCGCCGACGACACCCGTCGCCATGATGCCATGACGCGACTGGAAGCGGCGGACACCGCCTTCCACGTACGAATCGAAGATGTCGGAATTGCCGAGCGAGGGGGCGAGGTCGCCCGTGACGATCAGACGCCGGCGCAGAGCCAGCACGTCCGGGGCTTCCATACCGAGGCGCAGCCGCTCACCCGCCGGCAGCGGCTGCCAGCCACCCTGCGCGGCGATCTGCTGATACTGGGCGATCGCGTTTTCGGTCGCCTGAACGGTGAACGGCGAAAGCGTCGGAACCGACGATTTCGGCATCTGGATCGCGCGGGCGGCCGAGTCGTACCGCTCGCCCATTTCAAGCTGGCCGAACTCGAAATCGTCGGCCACCGCCCGGGTCGAGAGACCCGACAAGGCGGCCGCCCCGGCAGCGAGAGCCAAAAAATCGCGGCGCGACAAAGACAAAGACGTCGACGATGATCCGGAACCTGTCAGGCGTCGTAGTTTGCTCAAGATGGCACCATCCAAGAACGATGTACCGTCATTCAACGGTGATGTTTCGCGGGGGCTCTATCACGGGTCGCCAGACACGACAACGAACGAGCCGGCAAGTCAGCGAGTCGCTCGCAACATTGTGAGCCTATCGCCGCTTGGTAAGCGGTTCGCTAACGACCGAAAACGGCAAAAGGACGACGATGACCGCGCAAATGTCTGACGCAACGACATTGATGATCACACTCGTGACATGCGTGGCGGCATTTTCTGTCCTATGGGCCATCTCGCTGCGCAAGAATGATGCGTCGATCGTTGATTGGTACTGGGGAACCGGTTTCGGTGTGATCGCTCTGACCTATGCGTTGCTGCATGGCGGCTCTGCGTCGGCCTGGGTGCTGACGCTGCTGACCGTCGTCTGGTCGCTGCGCCTCACCGGCTACATGGTCCGTCGTCATCTGTGGAAGGGCGAGGAGGACGCACGCTATGCCGCGATGCGGGAGGCAGGCGGACCGACCTTCAAGCGCGACAGCCTCTTCAAGATCTTCTGGCTCCAGGCCGTGGTCATGTGGATGGTGGCGACGCCGCAGCATGCCGGCCTGCTCTATGGCGACGGGGTCGATCGCCCCCTCGCCTACTTTGCGGGCCTGTTCCTTTTCGCTGTGGGCCTGACACTGGAAACGATTGCGGACGCACAGCTTGACCAGTTCATCCGCACGCCCGGCAATCGCGGACGCCTGATGACGAGCGGCCTGTTCGCGATGGTCCGCCATCCGAACTACACGGGGGAGATTATCCTGTGGTGGGGTCTGGGTCTGCTCGGCTACGCGCTTTCCGGCCTTTTCTGGTCTTTTCTCGGCCCGGCGATCCTCACCTTCCTGCTCGTCAAGGTGTCGGGAGTGCCGATGCTCGACGCCCATCTCTCGACGCGTGCCGGCTGGGCTGAGTACGCCGCGCGCACGCCCGCTCTCTTCCCGTTCCGCTCGACGCGGCCGGCGCGTTCCCAGCCGAGCGGAGACGCAATTACCTGACAAATCGGCTTGCCCCCGACGCGGTGTGTGACCATTATCCGGCGCCGCAAGGCGGAACGACACATCTGCTCGGGGGAAACGATCCATGAAACTTGTCCGATTTGGCGCGGCCGGGGCTGAACAGCCCGGCATTGTCGACGCGACCGGCACCATTCGCAGCCTCGTCGGGCATGCGGCCGACTTTTCGGGCGCCGGCCTCTCGCCGGCGGCTCTCGCGAAGATCGCCGCGATCGATCCCACGACCCTGCCCGCCGTGCCGGCATCGACCCGCATCGGCTCCTGTGTCGCCGGCACGCGCAACTTCATCGCGGTGGGCCTGAACTATGCCGACCACGCCGCCGAAAGCGGCATGGCGGTGCCGAAGGAGCCGGTTCTCTTCAACAAGGCGCCGTCCTGCATCGTCGGCCCCAACGACACCGTGCTGATCCCGCGCGGCTCGGTGAAGACCGACTGGGAGGTGGAACTCGCAGTCGTGATCGGCTCACGCGCGAGCTATGTCTCCGAGAAGGACGCGCTGTCCCATGTCGCCGGCTTCTGCGTCTGCAACGACGTCTCGGAACGGACATACCAGCTTGAGGGTACCGGTCAGTGGATGAAGGGCAAGGGTTGCCCGACCTTCGGGCCGCTCGGCCCTTATCTCGTGACGACCGACGAGGTGGGCGACCCACAGAACCTGTCAATGTGGCTCGACGTCAACGGCAAGCGCATGCAGACCGGTTCCACCAAGACCATGGTCTTCGGCGTGGCCCACATCGTGCACTACATCTCGCAGTTCATGATTCTGGAGCCTGGCGACGTGATCACGACCGGCACGCCGCCGGGTGTGGGCGCCGGGATGAAGCCGCCGGTGTTCCTGAAGGCCGGCGATACGATGGATCTCGGCATCGAGAAGCTGGGGACCCAGCATCAGAAGGTCGAAGCGACCGCCTGATCGAGAGGACGAGCCGGTCGGCAGACGGCCGGCTCATCCCACCAGAAACACGCGCGCGGCTGCTTCCATTTCGGCCCAGCGCCGCGCGCGACGCTCCGTTGCTTCCTCGTCCGCGCCCCAACGCTCGATCTGGAAATCCTCGTCCACATGCGCCGCACTCCAGGCGGCCTCGGCTTCGAGCCGCCCCTTGGCGACGGCGAGCGCCAGAATGGCTGATCCCGTCAGCGTGGTGATCGTCGAGAGGGCAGCGAGCCGTGCCGGATCGTCGATCGCGACGGCCGCCTCGATCGCCGCCAGCGCCTTCGCCGACTGCGCCCGGTGCATGATCCCCGTCGTGACGACAAGCTCGGCACCGAGCGCTTCCGCGGCCCAGGCGATGAGCGGATCCCAGGCGGCCGCCTGCCGCCCGACGAGCGACGCGGGCTCATTCGCGCGATAGCAGAGCATATCCGTCCCGGCATACCGCACGATCTCGTCTCGCACGGCCTCGCGCTGGTCGGCGACGCCATCGATCGCCGCATTGAGAAGACGTGTCACCGGCATGCTGATCGGGTCGAGAAACGTGCCCTGCGCGTTCCATTCCTGCGCCATCGCCTCGCCGAGCGCGCGTGTACGAGCCGACAGCGGGCGGCGGCCGGGGGTCCTCGCGCTGCGACCGTCCAGCGTCAGCACGAAGCGTCCATCCTGCTCCGCAACCGATGCCTCGCGCCAGAACCGGCGTGGCCGATCCATCTGCGCCGCCCGTCGCGCCGCATCGATCGGATCGATCCGCGCTTCCGCGCCCCGATCAGGCCGGAACCAGGCGGCCTCGAAATCGTCCTCGTCACTCATCTCGTCGCGTCCACAGCTCGTCGAGGACCCCGTGCAGATCCTCGAACCGGTCGATGATGCGCGTTGCACCAGCGCCGCGCAGGGCGTGTACGGGGTGATTGCCCCAGGACACGCCGATCGCGGCAGCGCCGGCGGCGCGCGCCATGTCCATATCGAAACTCGTATCGCCGACAACAACCGTCTCGGCCGGTCCGATGCCCGTTTCCGCCATCGCCTGCATGACCATGACCGGGCTCGGCTTGGACGGCGCGTCGTCCGCCGTCTGGATCGTGGCGAAGCGGGCATGCCAGTCGAAACGATCGAGGATCGCGGCAATGCCGCGGCGCGATTTGCCGGTAGCGATGCCGAGCACATAATCATCACGGGTGGCGAGAGCATCGACGACAGCGAGCGCACCGGGAAAGGCCGGCTCGTGATGGGCCGGATCGGCCCGCAGCCGGTGAAACGCCTGCTTGTAGGCCTCGACCGCCCGCGTGGTCAGGCCGGGATCGTCCTCCGAGGGAAACAGACGTCGCATGAGCGGGTCGAGCGACAGTCCGACGCCTGACAGCGCATGTGTCGGATCGGGCACCGGTCGGCCGAGCGCCGTTGCCGTTTCCCTGACCGCCGCGAGAATGATCGCGCGGCTGTCGACCAGCGTCCCATCCACATCGAAGATGACCAGTCGCGGTGTCACGCTGCCTGCCTTCGTTTGGCCCTCACGCCCTCTCGGCGGATCGGTTTCGCACGCAACACGGCCACCGCCCGGATGACCGCCGCCTTTATTCCTCCGGCGCGTCGACGATCGGATCATAGGCGGACGTGTCGAAGCCGAGGAGATCGAAACTCGTCTTCATGTGCGGCGGCAGCGGCGCGGTGATGTCGAGCGTCCCGCCGCGCGGATGCGGCAAGGTCAGCCGTCGGGCGTGGAGATGGAGCTTGCGCGGCAACCCTTCCGGCAGGTCCTCGCTCCACTCGCCATACTTCATGTCGCCGATGATCGGGTGACCGATATGGGCCGTGTGGGCACGGAGTTGATGCGTGCGGCCTGTGACGGGCTTGAGCGACAGCCAGGAAACCGTGTTCGCCGCCCGCTCGACGACGGAATAGAAGGTGATCGAGTGAACGGCATCCTCGTCGCCGTGCTGTCGGACGGTGACTTTCTCGCCGTCATGCCCGAGCTGTTTCGACAGGAAGAGCGAAATCCGCCCCTGCCGCGGTGACGGCACGCCCTTGACCAGCGCCCAATAGATTTTCCGCGCCGATCGCGTCCGGAAGGTCGCCGCCAGATCCGACGCGATCTTGCGCGACTTGGCGATGACAAGGACGCCGGAGGTGTCGCGGTCGAGCCGGTGCACGAGGCGCGGCTTCTCCCCGTCAGGCCCGGCGAGCGCGGCAAGCATTCCGTCGATGTGGCGCTCGGTCCCCGATCCACCCTGCACGGCCAGTCCGTGCGGCTTGTTGAGCACCAGAAGGTCGCGATCCTCGAACAAGACAAGATCGCGCAGGAAACGCGCATCCTTCTCATTCTGCACGACGGCGCGCTTTGCCGGCGGGTTTTTCGGGTCGGGCTCGGTCGGCAACGGCGGAATGCGCACGCTCTGCCCGGCAGCGACCCGGTCGTTCGCCTTTGCGCGCCCGCCATCGACGCGAATCTGGCCTGACCGCAGCAGTTTCTGCAGGTGCCCGAAGGCGAGCATCGGATAATGCGCCTTGAACCAGCGGTCGAGGCGCATTCCGTCCTCATCGGCGCTGACACGGCGGGTTTCGACGACGGCGCTCATGATGCGGCAACCCATCGTCCGATCGACAGCCCGATCGCGACGCCGACGAGGCAAAGGATCAGAGTACCGCCGACATAGGCGAGGCTCGCCCCGATGTCGTCACGCATCCACAGATTGGCGGCGTCGAGCGCAAAGGCCGAATAGGTGGTGAAGCCGCCAAGCACGCCGGTCATCAGCAGGAGCCGCAAGGACTGGCCGCCGTCCTCCGGCGCGGGGATGACGCGGGCGAGAAATCCCATGAGGACGCAGCCGGACACGTTGATGACGAAGGTGCCCCACGGAAAACCGGGGCCGGCGAAGGCAGTGACCGCCTGGCCGAGAAGATAGCGCAGGACCCCGCCGAGCCCCGCGCCCAGAAAAACCGACAGGACAGCGGGCATCATCCCGCCGCCGCGAAATTGTGCAGCGTGGCGTCGGCGGTCTCGAAGAACTTGCGGATGTTGCGCGCAGCTTGGCGAATGCGCTGCTCGTTTTCAACGAAGGCGATGCGGACATAGTCGTCGCCCTGCTCGCCGAAGCCGACCCCGGGAGCGACCGCCACGGACGCCTTTTCGACGAGGAGCTTCGCGAACTCGACCGACCCCATGGCGCGGAACCGTTCGGGGATCGGTGCCCAGGCGAACATCGAGGCGCGCGGTCCCGGAATTTCCCAGCCGGCGCGGGTGAAGCTGTCGACGAGCGCGTCGCGGCGGCGGTGATAGGTCTCGCGCATCTCGGCGATGCAGTCGTCCGGGCCATTCAGGGCCGCTGCGGCCGCGACCTGGATCGGCGTGAAGGCGCCGTAGTCGAGATAGCTCTTCACCCGAGCGAGCGCGGCGCACAGCCGTTCATTGCCGACCGCAAAGCCCATGCGCCAGCCGGCCATGGAGAAGGTCTTTGATAGGGTCGTGAATTCGACGGTGACGTCCATCGCGCCCGGCACCTGAAGCACGGAGGGCGGCGGCACACCGTCGAAATAGATCTCCGAATAGGCAAGGTCCGACAGAACGAAGATGTCGTGCTTCTTCGCGAAGATCACGAGGTCGCGGTAGAAATCGAGATCGGCGACCATGGCCGTCGGGTTCGACGGATAGGAGACGATCACGGCGATCGGTTTCGGGATCGAGTGACGAAGTGCGCGCTCGAGCGCCGCGAAATAGTCGGGCGTCGGCTCGGCCGGCACGGAGCGGATGACGCCGCCCGCCATCAGGAAGCCGAAGGCATGGATCGGATAGGACGGGTTCGGGCACAAGACGACGTCGCCCGGCGCGGTGATGGCCTGCGCCATGTTGGCGAAACCTTCCTTCGAGCCGAGCGTGGCGACGATCTGGGTGTCGGGGTTCAGCTTCACGCCGAAACGGCGGGCGTAATAGGTCGCCTGCGCGCGGCGCAGGCCCGGAATGCCCTTCGAGGCCGAGTAGCGATTCGTCCGCGGCTTCTGAGCGGTCTCGATCAGCTTCTCGGTGATGAATTTCGGCGTCGGCAGATCGGGGTTGCCCATACCGAGATCGATGATGTCGGCGCCGGCTGCGCGGGCCGAAGCCTTCACGCGATTGACCTGTTCGAAGACATAGGGCGGCAAACGCCGCGTCGAATGAAAATCACTCATGGCAGACCTGCCCTCGTTTCGTCATCGCCCTGTCGCGCAATCTTGGTCACCGCGCAAGCACGACAATCCTCTGTGGCATTCTTTTGTACGCCTGGTCGCTCACTGCGTCGGCTTTCTGCGCTGCAGAGCGAGGCGTTCGAGTTCAGCACGCAGTTTCGCCTGCTCTTCGGGTGTCAGCACCTTGTCCTCGCGCGGTGGCGGCTCCACGCCGATCGCCGGATAGCTCGGTGCGGTGGCCTTTCGCGACTGAACGACGAAGGGCGCAGGCTCCGGCATGGCGCCGGGCGTGAGACCAGACCCTTCCGACGCGCAGCCGGCGAGCAGGGTCGCAACAAGGCCGATCGCCATGCCGTGACGCAGAATGCCGGGTGACGGAACGCGACGGACTGTTCGGGTCATCATTCTGCAACTTTCTGCAACGATAGGCGCTTCGCATTACACCGTTCGCCTACTGGCGAAAGAAAGACTTCTCGGCGTAAATGGGACTGTACGTAGGAATGAGGTCGTGTCCCACCGGGTGGTGTAGCTGGACGGTAGCGAAGCTGCCCGCCCGCGCGCCTCCATATGGCCGGAGCGGGCGGGCGGCTTCGCGGGG
>JBKDKQ010000068.1:0-60818 GCA_046344875.1 Labrys sp. (in: a-proteobacteria)
GAGTCCGACTTAAGGACCGCCGAAATTGAGGCCGTTGCCGATCGATTGGCCCTCGCCCACGACGATATCGGCACCCTGCGCACCGGGGCTCTCGATGAGGCCGAGCGAGAGCGCTTCCGTGAAGACCGCGATCAAGAGCGCACCCCTGGCCTGCGCGGCTGCGGCGAGCGGGCGCAGATCGCGGATATTCCCGAAGACATCCGGGTTCTGCACCACGATGCAGGAGGTCTCGTTGTCGATGAGCCTGGCGAGATCTTCCGTGCCGGTGACATCGGCGGGGGCCGCGACCACCGCATCATTCGCCATGGCCGAGAGCGTCTTCACCACATCGGCATATTGCGGATGCAACCCGCCCGAGAGTACCGCCTTGCGGCGCTTGGTGACGCGATGCGCCATCAGCACCGCCTCGCCCGCGCCGGTCGAGCCGTCATACATCGAGGCGTTGGCGACCTCCATGCCGGTGAGGAGCGCGACCTGGGTCTGGAACTCGAAGAGATACTGCAGCGTCCCCTGCGCGATCTCGGGCTGGTAGGGCGTGTAGGAGGTGAGGAATTCGGATCGCTGGATCAGGTGATCCACACTCGCCGGCACATGGTGCTTGTAGGCGCCGGCACCGACGAAGAACGGCACCGAGGAAGCCGGCACGTTGCGCGCGGCAAGCGCCGCCATCTGGCGTTCAACCGCGAGTTCGCTCTTGTGCCGGGGCAGATCGGGCGGCGTCGCGAGACGCTTGTCGACCGGAACGCCGGCGAAGAGGTCGTCGATCGTGGCAACGCCGATCTTGGCGAGCATGTCGCCGCGTTCGGTCTCGGTAAGGGGAAGGTAGCGCATGGGTCTTTCCCTTCTCAGGCGCCGATCAGGGCTTTGTAGGCGGCCTCGTCCATCAGGCCGTCGAGCTCCGCGGCATTCGAGAGGCGGATCTTCATGAACCAGCCGGCGCCCTGCGCGTCCTCGTTGACCGTGCCCGGCGAGGCCGGCAGCGCGTCGTTCACGGCGACCACCGTGCCGGAGACCGACGCATAGACTTCGCTTGCTGCCTTGACGCTCTCGACGACGGCCGCCTCATCGCCCTGCTTGAAGCTCTTGCCGACGTTCGGCAGCTCGACGAACACGACGTCGCCGAGCTGCGACTGGGCATGGTCGGTGATGCCGATGGTCACGACGTCGCCGTCGACGACCACATATTCATGATCCTTGCTGTACTTGATGGTGGGCATGGTCGTTCCTCAGCGGTGATAGCGGTGGGGGGTGAAGGGGAGAGCGGTGACGGTCGCGGGGATGTCGCGGCCGCGAAGATCAAGGAGCAGATGCGTGCCGATCGCGGCATGGCCGCGCGCGACGTAGCCCATCGCGATGGGACCGCCCACGGTCGGGCCAAAGCCGCCGGAGGTGACGATGCCGACCTGCGTGCCGTCGGGCGTCTTGATCGAGGCGCCTTCGCGCACCGGCGCGCGGCCCTCAGGCTTGAGACCGACGCGCAGACGCGACGGTCCGTCGCGCAGTTCGCGCTGGATGCGCTCGGCGCCCGGAAAACCGCCCTCGAGCCGGCGCCGCTTCTGGATCGACCAGGCGATGGCACCTTCGACAGGCGAGGTGGTCGTGTCGAGGTCATGACCGTAGAGGCAGAGGCCCGCTTCGAGCCGCAGCGAATCGCGGGCGCCGAGACCGATCGGCTTCACCCGCTCATCCGCCAGAAGGGTCTCCCAGAGCGTCGCGACCTGGTCGGCCTTCACCGAGATCTCAAAACCGTCCTCGCCGGTGTAGCCCGATCGCGACACGGCGATGTCGATGCCATCGAACCGGGCGCTCGTGGCCCCCATGAAGGAGAGCGCCGTGGCCTGCGGGCAATGCTCCGCCATCACAGCCGCCGCCGCCGGGCCCTGGAGGGCAAGAAGCGCACGGTCCGGTGCGCCGACGAAGCGACCGCCGGCGGGAAGATTTGCCTGAAGAAGCGCAAAATCCGCCTCCTTGCAGGCCGCGTTGACGACCAGGAACAGCGAACCGTCATCCGCGGGATCGGGCGAGCGGATGACCATCAGATCATCGAGGATCCCGCCCTCCGTGTTGAGAAACTGGGTGTAGCGCTGGGCGCCCCGCGCGAGACCGAGAATGTCCGCCGGGACGAGCCGCTCGAGCGCACGCGCCGTGGTTTCATGGTCGGGCCCGACCAGAAAGCACTGACCCATGTGAGAGACGTCGAAAAGACCCGCCGCCGTGCGCGTCCAGCCATGCTCGGCAAGGATGCCGGACGGGTACTGGACCGGCATCTCGTAGCCGGCAAAGGGGACCATGCGTGCGCCGAGCGCGCGATGATGCGCGTCGAGCGGCGTCGTTCTCAGCGCCACAGGGGCGTGATCGGGAGATGATGCCGGGTCGGCCATGACTGCTCCGCACAAGGGTTGGCTGTCGGACAAGACGTCCGTCAGCGCCCCCTCTGTCGCGGAACCTGAGAGATTTCACGGATCGGCACCCTGGCGATCCGCTTTCCCCCTTCGGTGAGCCGGGACGCGCAAGCGCCCGAGCCGCTCTCCAGAGTGTCGTCCCCCCGCGGTCCGGATGCCTGAGAGTTTCCGGGGCGGTTGCTCCTTCGGCGCCGGTCGTGAGACCGGACTCTTCCGCAGGGTTCGACCGATAGGCGGAAAGGCTAGCGGTCCTTCCTCGCGCCGTCAACGAGGATCAGCGCGCATTCAGGAACAGCGCGTACGCGAATCTGCAAAGACGACCGGCGTCAGCTCTTTCCGGCGAGCGAGACGAAAATGTCGTAGCCCGCGAGCGGGCGATCGGGCGCGATCGGCACGCGCAGGTCCTGCATGACGATCTGATAGCGTGCCGGCGCGCCGTCGGCGGCGACGGTACCGCCGACCTTCTGGTTCTGCGACAGCACCACGGCACCGCTGCGGTCGACGACGGTGATGGAGAGCGGCGCCGAGAAGCTGCCGGGCGCGCCCTTCGGTCCGATCGCGACGACGCCACGCACCCCGATCTTGACGAGCACCTGATTGCCCGGCTCGAGCACGCATTCGCGGGCGAGATCGGTGATCGAGATCTGGTAGCGCACATCCGGCGTGCCGGCGCTCCCGGCCGGGCTCGCGACCGAGGACCCGCCGGTCGGCACGCGGACGCTCGGGCAATCCATGGCGACGTCGATGTCGAGCTTGATCGGCTTGCGCTGGGAAGCGCCCGGATCCGCGCTGGCTGTCTCGACGGCTGTAGCGGCCGGCTCGGTCGACGCGCTCTCGCCAAAGAAGCTCGTCGTGCCGCAGCCGGACAGGAGCGTCGCCGCGAACACTGCCGCCGTTCCGCGCCCGATACGCCTTGCGCCCGTCATCGAGACCATGCCGCACCTCCTTAACCCGATTTTTCGCGCGCCCTTATAGCACGGCCGATTGGCCCGACCAGTCCGGTCGGCGCGCAAGACGGGCGGATGCGGTCGAACGGCGGCCGCTCACTCGCCGCAGGGTTTGGGCAGCGGCGTCATCGCGAGATCGACACTCCCCTCGTCATCGATGACTTTGCCGTTCACGGTCGCCGTCCCGCTCGACCCGAGCGTCAGTGTTCCGGACTTGTCGCCGAGGCTCACGCTGTAGCGCCCCGTTCCCGCAAAGGTCGCGCCGCCACCGGTGCCGGAATAGACGTACTGGCCGCTCAGCTCGCTCGTCGGCGCCATCTGGAAGACGACCTTGCTCATCCCCTTGCTCGTCAGCGAGAAGCTTTCGTGGATGTTGCACACGCGCTCCTTGATCTGGATGCCGCCCATGCCGCCGGCGACGTCATAGGCCCGGATACACTCCGCCTCGACACTGAGGTAGCAGGCCGGACAGGTGCCGACGCCCTGACGCTTCACCCGCGTCGTCTTGGCCTTGAGCACGCGATCCATCTCGGCACTGAGCACCGCGAGTTCCGCCTCATAGGCGCGAACTTCATCGGCAGCGAAGTCATCCGGTCTGCGGTCAAGGTCCCAGAATGCATAAAAGCCCATCCGCTGACAGGTCGCGCGATGCGTCTGCTCGTGCACGAAGGCGGCGCGGGCGATGCCGTCGCAGGCGGCACCGGCGGCGGTGGATTTCTTGACCGCCTCCTCGTCGGAGAAATCACACAGGTCCTTCTTGCGCTTGCGCCATTTTTCCTCCTCGGCCTTCCGCTTCTTGAGATCCTTCACCTGCCTGTCGCCGCCTGGAGGAAAATCCTCATAGAGCGGAATCCCCGTACGATCGTCTGCGGAATGTGCCTCAAGCAACGCTGCGCCGCGTGGCCGGTACTTCACGGAAGCCGGCGCGTCGCGTTCCACTTCGGGAAGCCCTTCGGAGGCCGTGCCTGGCCCTGATCCCTCCTCATAGGCCAGATAGGCCCGCTTGGCGGCCATGATGGTCGAGCGCGTCGGGTTGTCGCCCAGTTGCTTGATCAGTTCGTCGCGCTTGGCCGCATGGCGGTTGCGCAGGGTCAGGGCCCGCGAGATCTCGGCTTTCAGCGCGTCGATGTGCTGACAGGAACAGGCCCCGGCAAGCGCGGGTCGCGGCGTTACGATGATGAGGGCCAGCGCCATGACACACGCCGCTCCAATGATCACCCCGGCACGCTCCATGGTTGTCTTTCCTCTCCCACCCTCGGCCAACGAGTTTCAACACGCGGCAACGGGGCTGACAAGGGTGGGCGCGCGGGGCTATAGCGGACGCGTTCGGGGAGGAAGCGGATGTCGCCCTTGCGTGTCGTCGTCGTCGGAGCCGGTGGGCGGATGGGCCAGACGCTCGTGCGCGCCATTGCCGCCCGGCAGGATGTGGTCCTCCACGGCGCGATCGAGCGGCCGGGCGCGCCGGTGCTCGGTCAGGATGCCGGGCGTCTCGCGGGGCTTGACCCAAACGGCGTGATCGTGACCGACGACGCGCTGCCCGTCTTCGCGCAGGCGCAGGCGGTGATCGACTTCACTTCGCCCGCCGCCAGCGTCGCCTTCGCCGGCCTCGCGGCCCAAGCACGCATCGTGCACGTGATCGGCACGACCGGTCTGTCCACCGCCGACGAGGCCGCGATCCGGGCGGCGGCGCGTCATGCCGTGATCATCAAGTCCGGAAACATGAGCCTCGGCGTCAATCTGCTCGCCGCGATGGTTCGGAAGGTGGCGGCCGCGCTCGACGCCGATTTCGACATCGAGATCGTCGAGATGCATCACAAGCGCAAGGTCGACGCCCCATCGGGCACAGCCCTGCTCCTCGGCGAGGCGGCCGCGGCCGGGCGCGGCATCGATCTCGCGGCAAGCTCCGAGCGCGGACGCGACGGACATACCGGAGCACGCGGTCACGGCACCATCGGCTTCGCGTCGCTGCGCGGCGGCTCCGTCATCGGCGACCACACCGTGATCTTCGCCGGCGACGGCGAGCGGATCGAACTCGGCCACCGCGCCGAAGACCGTAACCTCTTCGCCAAGGGCGCGATCAAGGCCGCCCTGTGGGGTCACGGGCGCCCCCACGGTCTCTATTCCATGTTTGACGTGCTGGGTCTGACGGACTGAGCCGGTTTTCGGCGGATCGAGGGCGCCCAATCGACCCCTTCCGTCAGGCTGCGCCTGACACCTTCCCCTTGCGCAGCAAGGGGAAGGGTTCCCGCGCCTGTTCTGTAGGGCCCAGCCAACAGGAAAACGCGCCCCTTCCCTCTCCGCGCATCAGCGCGGGGAGGGTGCCGGGCGGAGCCCGGCGGGTGGGGTCGGCGCCGCGGCGATCTCCGCCACGATCGCGGCGGCGGCCGCGCGGGGGTCGGGTGCGTGGGTGATCGGGCGCCCGACGACGAGGCGATCGGCGCCGGCGCTTATGGCGTCGCCCGGCGTCATCACCCGTTTCTGGTCGCCGAGATCGGCACCGGCCGGACGCACGCCGGGCGTGATCAGTTCGAGCGACGCGCCGACCCGCGCCCGCATCGCGCCGACCTCGGCCGGCGACAGGATAAGCCCGTGCACGCCCGCCTCGAGCGCCTGATCGGCCCGCCGCGCGACGAGCTCGGCGATCGGCGCGGCATACCCTGCCGCCTGTGCGTCGGCCTCGTCCCAGGAGGTGAGGACGGTGACGGCGAGAATGCGCAGGCCCGAGCCCTTCGCGGCCATGGCCGCCGCCCGCATCGTCTGGGGATAGGCATGCACGGTGAGATAGGTCACGCCCATGGCGGCGATCCGCTCGACGCCCTTGGCGACCGTCTGGCCGATGTCGTGCAGCTTCATGTCGAGGAAGACGCCATGCCCGGCGGCGGCGAGTTCACGCGCCAGCGGCAGGCCGCCACCAAAGACGAGCTGATAGCCGATCTTGTAGAAGGACGCGGCCTCGCCGATGCGGGTGACGAGACCGGAGGCGGCCGTCGGGTCGTCGACGTCGAGCGCGACGATCATCCGCTCCCGCGCCGCGATCACGCGCCCGCTCCCCGCCGGTAGGTCCACACTCGGGCGGGCGGCACGTTGAGCCAGATGCGGCGGCCGGCCCTCCAGGTGAACTCGCCATGGCGCAGCGGCAAGGGCGAGATGACCGCATAGGTGAACTGGATGAAGGGGGCACCCGGCGCCATCAGGTCGAAAGCCTGGCGCAGGATCGACAGGCGTTGCGGCTCGGGCTTGAGGATCAGGGGCAGGCTCGAGACGACCGCCGCCGCCTTGCGGCCGCGATGGTCGGCGAGCGTCTCCTCGAGCGCATAGGCATCGCCCTGGATCACGGTCGCCTTGGGAAAACGGCGGCGCAGCAGATGGACGAACTCGGCGCTGTACTCGACGAGGATCAGCCGTTCCTCGGCAATGCCATGCTCGATCAGCGCCTCGGTGACCGGTCCGGTGCCGGGTCCGAGTTCGATTACCGGGCCTTCACTGCGCGGATCGACCTGGCGCGCCATGGCCCGTGACAGGGCCCGGCCGGAGGGAGTGACGGATCCGATGGTGAGGGGGCGGCGCGTCCAGGACCGAAGAAACTGCGCCGCGTCGCCGATCCGCGCGCGGGCTTTCGCGATCGGAATCTTGTGTTTGTGCACGCGGCATCTCCGGTTGAGACGGCAGACCGGTACCCGTCAAGCCGGGTCGGGTCAAGCGTGCAACCAGCCCCTCTAGCGCCCCGGCGACAGCATGCGGCGCAGCACGCCGTCGCCCCAGGCGAGCTGGTGGACGGCGACCGCGCCGACATGGGCGAGGATCAGCAGAATGAGGACCGGCTTGCCGATCTCGTGGATCTCGCCGAAGGCATCCGACACGTAGACGGCGAGAAGCCCGGTCACCGGCATGGACAGAAGGGCGACGTAGAAGAGGCCGTGTGTCACGGCGGCGGCCACATGGCTCCAGCGCGGAGCGGCGGCGGGGGCGGGCGGTGCGCCCTGAATCACGCGAACCATGACGCGCAGCAGCGTCACCGCGAGGATCGCAAGGCCGATCCAATAATGCGCGTCGGCGAGGAAAAGCTCGTCCGGCTCGGGCGTCTCACCGCGCCGGACGGCGCGGCCGACCTCGCCCATGCTTTCGCCGAACATCAGCTGGAAGGCGACCATCAGCACGGTCACCCAGTGGAGCAGGATCTGGAGGAAGGAGTAGCCGGCTCGATCTTCGCTGGACATCTGTGTCGTTCGCGGCAGAAAGGGTTCAATGAAGGTGGCCTGCGCGGCCTTGGACGGCCGGACCACGACGACGCGCCCCTTGCGGTCGGCGCCGTCGCGGCCATTGCCGTGCCGGATCAGTGTCACGCGTCCCCCGCCGCGACGCAAGGTCTCAGTCGTCGCCACCGCCGCCACCATGATCGTCATGGCTGTCGTGATCGGCGCCGTGCTCGCCGTGATCGTCGCCGGCATCGTGACCGGCACCGTCCTGGCCCTTGTCGTCACCGGCGTCATGACCAGCCCCATCCTGGCCCTTGTCATCATCGGCGTCATGACCGGCGCCGTCCTGGCCCTTGTCGTCGGCGGCGTCATCGGCGTCGTCGTCCTTGCTCGCGAGGCGATCGGGGCGGCCCTTGCGATGATGGTCGGCCTCGCAGGAGGCGCCGGCCGTCGCGCAGGCATCGTCGCCGGTGGAAGCGAGGATGAGCTCCAGCGACCGGTCCTCGCTCGCCGCCATCGACGGCGCGGCGACGGAAACAAGAAGGGTCGCCGCCAGCGCGGCCAGCATGGAACCGTGAAGCTTCGTCATTGGTCCGATCTCTCTCTCGACTGAGAACGGTTCCGAAGAACCATCCGATGACCGAAGCAATAGATCATCGCGTCTGACAGGAACCTGACACCGTCTGCAAGCTGCACCGGCTTTTCTTGAGCCCTGCGCCGGGGGGATCCGATCAGTCGAGCGTACGCCGGAAGCGCAGGAGCGCGAGGCTCGCATAGGCGACGATGAACAGCGTGAGGACGGCGAGTTCCTGGGAGACGGCGGGCAGATCGGCGCCTTTCAGCATGATCCCGCGCACCACCCGCAGGAAATGTGTCAAGGGAAAGATCTCGCCGAGGGCCTGGGCCCAGCCAGGCATGCCGAGAAAGGGAAACATGAAACCGGACAACATCAGAGAGGGCAGGAAAAAGAAGAACGTCAGCTGCATCGCCTGCATCTGCGTGCGGGAGAAGGTCGAGATCGTGTAGCCGAGGAGGACGAGGCTGAAGACGAAGAGAAGGATGGCGCCACACAGGAGCGGAAGGCCACCGACGAAGGGCACGGCGAACAGCAGCTTCGCCGCCGTCAGGATGACGACGACCTGCACGGCGCCGACGAGGAGGTAGGGCAAAACCTTGCCGAGCATCAGCTCGAACGGCGTCGCCGGCATGGCGAGCAGGTTTTCCATGGTTCCGCGCTCGATCTCGCGCGTCAGCGCCATCGCCGTCATCATCACCATGGTCATCTGCAGGATGACGCCGAGCAGGCCGGGGACGATGTTGTATTGCGAGACGCCTTCCGGATTGTAGCGCTTCTGGACGACGATCTCGAAGGGCGCCGTGGCGTGATCGCCGATCGCCGTCGGATCGTGGCCGAGCGCGGTCGTCGCGATCGTCGACAGGGCACCGATCGCGCCGCTCGCGGCCGCGGGATCGCTGGCATCGGCCTCGGCGAGGATGGCGGGGTGATCGCCCCGCTCGATGCGGACGCCGAAATCGCCGGGAATGGTGATCAGGAAGGAGACCGCGCCACTCGCCATCAGGCGCTCGCCCTCCTGCGCGGTCTGCGGCCGGACGACGATGCGGAAATAGCCCGACGTCTCGAGCGCGTTCGCGACGGCGCGGGCATGGGTGCCCTGGTCAAGGGCGATCAGCGCCGTCGGCAGGGCCTTGGGATCGTTGTTGATCGCGAAGCCGAACAGCAGGAGCTGGATGATCGGCACGGCGAGCATCATGGCGAAGGTGATGCGATCGCGCCGCATCTGGATGAATTCCTTGGCGAGAATGGCAAACAGCCGCCCCACGGAGAACCCGGCCCTCATGCGACCGCCTCCGCCTGGGCGCGGGCCATGAACTCGATGAAGACGTCCTCGAGGCTCGTCACGCCGGGCTCGAGTACCACGCCGGCCGTGGCGGCGACGGGGGCGAGAGCGGCCGCGAGCTCGTTGTGGTCGCGGCCGACGACATGCAGCGTCGTTCCGAACGGCGCGACCTGCGCGACGCCCTTGAGCCGGCCGAGCGTCGCGGCGAGCCCCATCACACCCGGCCCCTTCATCACCATGGTGACGAGGCCGGAGCGGCGGACGACCTCGTCGACCGTGCCGGTCGCGATCATGCGCCCATAGGCGATATAGGCGATGCGGTGGCAGCGTTCGGCCTCGTCCATGTAATGGGTCGAGACGAGCACGGTCAGCCCCTCGCCGGCGAGACGGTGGATCTCGTCCCAGAACTCGCGCCGCGCCTTCGGGTCGACGCCGGCGGTCGGCTCGTCGAGCAGGAGGAGGCGTGGGCGGTGCATGGTGCAGGCGGCGAGCGCGAGGCGCTGCTTCCAGCCGCCCGACAGCGTTCCCGCGAGCTGGTGTTGCCGGCTCGTCAGGCCGAGACTGTCGAGCGTCGCCGCCACCACGTCCTTACGGCGTTCGAGCCCGTAGAGCCGGGCCACGAAGGTAAGGTTTTCGGCGATGGTGAGATCTTCGTAGAAGGAGAAGCGCTGCGTCATGTAGCCGACCTCGCGCTTGATCCGGGCAGCGTCGCGCCGCACATCGAAGCCGAGCACGCTGCCCTCCCCGGCATCGGGTGTCAGCAGGCCGCAGATGAGGCGGATGGTGGTCGTCTTGCCGGATCCGTTGGGGCCAAGAAAACCGACGATCTCCCCCTGATCGACACTGAGAGAGACGTCGTCGACCACGGTTCGCGCCCCAAAGCGCTTGGTGAGGCCGCGCACCTCGATCATGCTCACGGCCGTGCCTCCGGCAAGGTGACGTCGACGATCTGGCCGGGCTTGAGCGTGGTCGCGGCACCGTCAGGCCGCGCCTCGACGAGATAGACGAGCTTTTGCCGCGCCTCGTTGGAATAGATCACCGGCGGCGTGAATTCGGGCTCGTTCGCGATGTAGCTCACGCGCGCCGTCAGACCGGCGGCGCAGCCGTCGCAGGCGACGCCGACCTCCTGCCCGAGCACCAGCGTTGCGATGGCAGCCTGCGGAACGAAGAAGCGAAGCTTCACGGCACCGTCCGGAAGGAGCAGCAGGGCGGGTGCCGCCGGTCCCGCGACGTCACCCGGATGGCGGATGACGTCGGCGATCTGCCCGGCCGCGGGCGCGCGGAGCCGGCGCTGATCGCGCCGCCAGCGGGCCTGATCGAGGGCGGCCTGCGCCTGCGCCACCCGGCTCTCTGCCGCCGTGATCTCGTCGGCGCGCGCGGGCAGTTTCATCACGGCGAGATTGGCGGCGATCTCCGTGACGCGGGCCGTCGCCACGTCGCGCGCCGTCGTCGCCTGATCGAGGTCGGATTGCGCGGCAAACCCCCGGTCGAACAGATCGCGCTTGCGGTTGAGCACTTTTTCGGCGTCGAGCGCCTGGGCCTTTGCGGAAGCGAGGGTCGCTTCCTGCACGGCGATCTCCTCCGCGCGCTTGCCGAGCTTGAGATTGGCGAGATCGGCGCGGGCCTGGTCGAGACGTGCGGCGGCGTCCCGCTCGGCGATGGCGACATCGTCTTCTTCCAGCACCGCCAGCACGTCGCCCGCCGCGACCCGCCCGCCGCGCTGACCCGCCATCGACACGATCCGCGCCGTCTCGATCGGGGCGAGACGCACATAGTCGCCCTCGACGGACCCGACCGCGACGTTGGTCGGCGGTTCGCACAGTCCCAGCATGGTCACGAGCGACCAGGCGCACAGCGTTTCGAGCATGGTCAGAGCCTCCGATGCGCGGCAATGGCTGCCCGCGTCTGATCGCGCAGCAGATCGACGATCGTGGCGCTTTCCGCCGGCCCCATGGTCTCCCAGCCCATCCGCCGCAGGACCACGGGCCGGCCGATGCGGAAATAGATGATCTGGCCGACGAGCGCGAAAACGGCGAGCCTAACCGGTTCGGCCTCGGGGTCCTGGCCTGTGGCGCGGGCAAACAGACGGCAGACCCGTCCATGGGTGGGCGCGAGGATCCCGGCATAGATCGTCTCGAAGGCCGGCGAGGGATCGAACTGTTCGCGGATGACGAAGCGCGCAATCGCCTCCGCGCGCGGCTGGCCGACCAGGAAGCCCGCCATGGCGCTGACGAGATCGCCGATCACGGCTTCGGCGGCAGCGGGCGAGAGGGCGTCGATCGTGGCGTCGGGGAAGCGCGCAAGGACCGGCCCGATCACGCCGCGCACGGTCTCGACGATGAAGTCCGCGCAGGCCTGGCGCAGGCCGGACTTGCCGCCGAAGTGATAGGCAATGGCGGCGATGTTGACGCGCGCTGCCGCCGCGATCGTCCGGGTCGAGACGGCGTCGAACCCCTCCCGCCCGAAAAGATCGAGACCCGCGCCGATCAGGGCGGCACGCGACAGATCGCTGCGGGAGGGGGCCGGCGACGGAGCGTTCATGGTGGTTCCATACGTCATTCTCATATATCAATCGATTGATTGATATATGAGTGACCTTATGGAGAAGGAACCGCCGGCGTCGTGTCTGAACGATCACGAGGCGGGCGTGGCGCCGTGCGACCACGGCGACCCGATGCCGGATACCGCGTGGGGAAATCGGCAGGACAGGCCCGTCAGGGAAGGAAGATCCGGCGTGAGCGTGGGCCTAGGTCGTGAACTCATTAACGCGGAGATGGTGGAAAACTGACGCGCCACCAGCTACCCTTGTCACCATGAAGCCTGACACGATCACACTGTGGCGGCCAGTTGGTCCAGCGGAGCTCGCACTAATCCGCGATAGTGGCATGCGCTCGTTTCCACCGCGTTTGCCGGATCAGCCGATTTTCTATCCCGTGCTGTCAGAAGATTATGCGGTTAGGATCGCTCGCGATTGGAACGTGCCTCAAAGCGGGGCGGGCTTCGTCACGCGCTTTGACGTGCGGCGTGACTTCTTAAATCGCTACGAGGTGCAGGAGGCTGGTGGTCGCGCGCTGCGAGAATACTGGATACCGGCAGAACAGCTCGAAGCGTTCAACGCGGCCATCGTCGGGCCTATCAAGGTAGTGAGAGAGTTCCGTTGAGACTTTCATATTGCGACGGAATCTGATTCAGGCTCAGCATGAGCCGATATGACCTGACTGACTTCGACTGACTCGTTATCGAGCCGCTTCTCCCCAACAAACCGCGTGGCGTGCCGCGCGTTGACGATCGCAGGGTGCTGAACGGGATCTTCTGGGTGCTGCGATCCGGTGCGCCATGGCGCGACTTGCCGGAACTCTATGGCCCGCGCACCACTTGCTACAATCGCTTCGTGCGATGGCGCAAGGCTGGGGTCTGGAATCGGATGATGGACGCCGTTACGGCCGCACATGATGGCGACCTCCAGAGGATCGACAGCACTTTCATCCGGGCGCACCAGGAGGCTGCGAGACTACGCGACCAGCCGGTGGTCTCCTAGGATCAGGTGAACCCATGCCAGCCTGCTGCGCACAATCCTTGTCGATCGCCAATCGACAGGCTAGCAAGGTTCAGACCGCGAATTCATAGACTCAACCGGTGTAAACGCATATAAATGCGTCAAGCATACGCTATGTTTTGTCTGACGTGAGGCGCACATGACCTGGAACTTGCTTCTGTGGCACTGGGCGCCAGAGTATGACACTCCTTCCAAGCGGAAGAAAAAGGCTGTGAAGTTCACCGACATCACTTCCCAGTTCGCTGTTTCCGGCGATCATCCTGCAATTGGAGACGCGGACATAAGCGCATTTCGTATCGCCGTTGACCAGGAATTTGGAGAAAACGAACACAGCCGTCCTTTCGTATTCCACGATCATGGAAAATGCGCGACCATAAGTTACCCAGATTCTGTTAGCTTTCAATTGGTCCAGAAAATTGCAACCATTGGCCGCAGATTCGGTCTAAATGCCTCTGATTTTTGATTTATGCCAATTTTAACGTCGATTTTTTGCTTTTCTGTGGCGCTAAACTCAGCTTTATACTTGGAACAATTAGACAGAAATGTCTATACTACTCCCCAAATACTGCGCGTTTCTCTCTATAGCGACAAAAATCGCACGCTTTATTTCGCAGTAAAGGCACAATTGACCCTGCGCACTATTGCGGTCGTTAACTTGCCTCCAATTGCGATCATAGCACCCTTGTCGATATCTCGCCGGAGTAAAAACGTGGGCCAAGACAGCTTCTCCGCAAATGTCGGAACCGAGAGCGGAAGCTAATCAGCGACTTGCCCCAAAGTTCAAGCACTACCGAAGTGTTGCAGGTCGCTAGAATAAGTATGCTGAAAACTGCCTCTCTATGGCCAAACTATCCTTCAAGCAGCGGCATTATTCTGCTTATTGGCCTGTAACCTAAATCCCGCCGATGCTGCCCTTGCCGCTACCCTTTTCCGCGTCGTCTGCGGCCTTCTCCAGCGTCTTTCGCGACTTGTCCCATGCCTCGAAATCGACCCGGGGCATCTTCTTCTGGCAGCCTGCGGTCCCGGTGCAGCTTTCTTCCGGCTGTGCGACCTGGTCGACCCCGTCCGCTGCGGGCCCGCTCTCCGACGACTGGGTCGCCGAACCGCCGCCGTCGCTGCCTCCCCCGCCATCGCCACCGCCGCCGTCCTCGGCAAGGACGGCGCCCGACAGGATCATGACTATGGCAAAGGTGAGCATGCGCAGCATCGGGTGGCCTCCGTGACGAACCGGCACACCGTCCCCTGACGGGCTGTCTGCTTACCGGAGTACAGCTCTAGCACAGTGTCGACCGGGATGACACGGTTTCCGGACGCTTCGGCTCAGGCGTCCGGGACCATATCGACCGCGACCTCAAGATGGTGGTCGCCGGACGCGAGCACGACGCCGGCGACCGGCGCGACGTCGCCGTAATCGCGGCCGGTGGCGAGGGTGACGTGATCCTCCCCGACGATCAGCGCGTTGGTCGGATCAAGATCCACGAGACCGACGCCCGGTCCGCACCAGACGGAGACCCAGGCATGGGATGCATCAGCGCCGACGAGGCGCGGCCCCGGCCCGGCGGCGACGGTGCGCAGATAGCCGCTCACATAAAAGGCCGGGATTCCCGCCGCTCGAAGGGTGGCAATCATCGCATGCGCGAAATCCTGGCAGACGCCGCGACGGCCGGCAAAGACGCGTTCGAGCGGTGTCGAGACGTCGGTCGCGGTCGTGTCATAGGCGAAATCGGCGTGAATGCGCCGCATGATCTCGATCGCGGCATCGAGAACCGGGCGCTCAGCCTCGAGCGCGGTGCGACCATAGTCCCGCGCGGCATCGAGCAGCGGCACGTTGCGGCTTGCGAAGAGCCCCTGCGACGGCGCCGTCCCTGTGAGGTCGCGCGAAGCGAGCGCTGCCTGGGCGATGTCGCGGATCGAGGGTGTCAGCAGCGCATGCGGCGGTTCGAGCGGCTTCACCGAGACCCGCGCCCGCGCCTCGAACACATGCCGCCGCGCGCGTGTCGCGAAACGCACCAGAACCGAGCGGTTGCCGAAGAAATCGCTGAACTCGCTGCGCTCGGCCGGGCCGGGTTCGATGCGCAGGCTTGCGGCCAGGACGCGCTGGCGCGGCGAATGGGTCGGCAGCAGGCGCAGGATACAGCGCCCGGCCGAGGCCTCGGCGGTGTAGTCATAGGTGGTGCGATGAGTCACCACGTAGATCATCCGAGATCTCCGAGGCTGTCGTCGGCGGCCGGCGCATTGCCGAAGAACTGCGCGGCGATGTCGGTTGCGAAATCGAGAAGCTCGGTCTCGAGCGCGAGGATCGCGGCACCGTCGAGATCGCGCGCCTCGCTCGTCTCGATCCGCGTCTGCAGGAGACGCGCGCGGCGATGCACCGGATCGACCGTCCCGTCCTCCGTGCCACGCGGCAGGGTGGCGAGGTGTTCGACCATGCGATCGATCTGGAAGGCGACCGAGCGCGGATTGCCATCATCGAGAATGACGAGATCGAGCACGGGCGGGCGCAGCGTGCCCATGAGATAGCGGGAGCGGTAGGTGATGCGGCTGTCGACGACCTTCAAAAGCGCATCGAGCGAGGCTTCGCGCGCCGCCTCCTCGCCCAGAATCCGCGCCATGCGGCAGGTGAGGATCGCCCGCTCGATACGGCGACCAAGCTCCAGCAGACGCCACCCGCTGATGCGGTTCATGTTCTCCTGGGCGAGCCCCGAAAAAGCGGCGACGACGCGCAGCGCCCGGTCGGCGATCTCGCGTGGCGAGGCGCCGTTGGCGGCGATCAGGGCGGTCAGGTCCTCGAGCGCCCGCGTCGCATCCGGCGAGACGCGCTCGCGAATGACGGCGACGGTGCGCTGGGCCTGGCCGACCAGGACCGCCGCGCTACCGGAACGCTTGCCGGTCAGGGCCTCGCGCAAAACCGTGTCGACGCCGCCCGGTTCGGCCGCGTCCCAGGCGACCAGCAGGCCGGCAAGGCGGCCGGCGGCCTCGGCGTCGTCCTGATCGGTTTCGACACTGATCTCGGCGAGCGCGCGGATCAGCCGCAGCGTCGCCTCGGCGCGCTCGAGATAGCGCCCCAGCCAGAACAGATTGTCGGCGGCGCGGCTCGTCAGGTGCCCGAGGCGGCGGCGGATCGCGACCTTGCCGCCGCGCGGCAGCAGCGTCACGGGCTCGACCGGGCCGTCCGAGGGAACCCAGACATCGGCCGATCGTCCGCCGCGCTGCATCGACAGCGCGCCCGGGTCGGCACTGTCGGAGACACGGCAGAAGCCGCCGGGCATAACGGTCCAGCCGTTCGGGGTCGAGACGGCGAAGACGCGCAGCGTGAAGGGGCGCGGCACGAGCCGACCGTCACGCCACACCGGCATGGTCGAGAAGCGCACGGTCTCCTGGGCGACCACATCGAGGGGATGGGTCTCGACGATACGGGCAAGGCGCCGCCGCTCCGCCTCGTCGCCGGCCGGGGCGGTCAGGCCGTCGCGCGACAGGCCCGGTGGCCGGCGCGCGAAGGCGGCGTCGAGATGCACCGTGTCGAGCCGCGAGAGGACCTCGGCGCGCACCGACGCGTCGCCGCACCACCAGGTCGCGACATTGGGGAGGACGAGATCCTCGCCCAGAAGCCGACGCGCGATCGCCGGCAGGAAGGCGAGCAGCGCCGAGGCTTCGACGAGGCCCGCGCCGAGCGCGTTGGCGAGCGCGACGCTGCCCTTGCGCACCGCCTCCACGAGCCCCGGCACGCCGATGCGGGACTCGGCGTTGAGCTCGATCGGATCGCAGAAATCGGCGTCGAGCCGGCGCATGACGACGTCGAGCCGCTTCAGCCCCTCGATGGTGCGCACATGCAGCGCGCCGTCCTGGACGATCAGATCGCCGCCCTCGACGAGAAGAAAGCCGAGATAGCGCGCGAGATAGGTGTGCTCGAAATAGGTCTCGTTGGCCGGGCCCGGCGTGAGAAGACCGATGCGCGCGCCCTCCCGCGCCGCCTTGCCGGCGAGTGCCGAACGCATCGCCTGGAAGAAGGGTGCGAGGCGCCGCACATGCATGTCGCGATAGAGTGCCGGCAAAGCACCGGACAGAGCGAGCCGGTTCTCGAGCGCGTAGCCCATGCCGGAGGGCGCCTGCGCGCGATCGCCGAGCACCCACCATCGGCCATCGGGCGCCCGCGCGAGGTCGGCGGCATAGAGGACGAGGTGCTCGCCGCCGCGCGGCTTCGTGCCGGCGAGCGGGCGCAGGAAATGCGGATTGCCGGCGATGACCGTTGCGGGGATCGCACCCTCGGTGACGAGCCGCGCCGGGCCGTAGAGATCCTCGAGGATCATCTCCATCAGGCCGGCGCGCTGGATGATCCCTCGCTCGATCCGCCGCCAGTCCTCGCGATCGAGGACGAGCGGGACATGCGACAATGGCCAGGCGCGCTCGCCGCCGCCGCGATCGTCATAGACGCGGTAGAACACGCCCGAATTCGTCAGATGTCGGTCGGCAGCGGCGAAGCGGGCCTCGACCTCGGCTTTGGGCCGCCGCAATTCGTCGAGCACCGGCCGCCAGTGCGGGCGTACGCGCCCCTGATCATCGACGAGTTCGTCCGCCGACCCGCGCTCTGGCCGGTAGCCGGCGAGAAACCCGTCCGCCTCCGGCATGGGATCAGACCGTTCGCCGCAGGTCGAGGGTCAAGGGGAACTCCGTGCTCGCCTCCGACGGCGGCGCGGCGAAGCGGCCCGGCGTGTGCCCGAAGGCCTCGAACCGCGCGAGCCGCCGCGCCTCCGCCTCATAGGCGTTGACCGGGAAGGTGTCGTAGTTGCGCCCGCCCGGATGGGCGACGTGGTAGACGCAGCCCCCGAGCGACCGGTTCGACCAGGTGTCGAAAATGTCGAAGGTGAGCGGCGCCTGCACCGGAATGGTGGGGTGGAGACCGGATGGCGGTTGCCACGCCTTGAAGCGCACGCCGGCGACCGCCTCGCCGGATCGACCCGTTGCCGTCATCGGCAGGCGGCGCCCATTGCACAGGATCAGGTGCCGCGCGGGGTCAAACCCCGTCGCCTTGGCCTGCAGGCGTTCGACCGAGGAATCGACATAGCGCACCGTGCCGCCCGCCATCCCTTCCTCGCCCAGCACGTGCCAGGGCTCGAGCGCGTGACGGATCTCGAGCGACACGCCGCCATGGTCGACGCGACCATAGAAGGGGAAGCGGAACTCGTGGGCTGCCTCATACCAGACCGGATCGAAGGCATAGCCCGCGCGCTGCAGATCGCCCAGCACGTCGAGGAAATCGGTCCAGATGTAATGGCCGAGCATGAAGCGGTCGTGCAGCGCCGTGCCCCAGCGCACCAGCGGGCCGGTCTGCGGCTCGCGCCAGAACCAGGCGATCAGGGCGCGGATCAGAAGCTGCTGGGCCAGCGACATGCGCGGATCGGGCGGCATCTCGAAGGAGCGGAACTCGACAAGGCCGAGGCGGCCGGTCGGACCATCCGGCGAATAGAGCTTGTCGATGCAGATCTCGGCGCGGTGCGTGTTGCCGGTCACGTCGACGAGGAGGTTGCGCAACAGCCGGTCGATCAGCCAGGGCGGCACGCTGTCACCGCCCGGCCCCGGCACTTTCGACAGCGCGATCTCGAGCTCATAGAGGGCGTCGTGCCGCGCCTCGTCGATGCGCGGCGCCTGGCTCGTCGGACCGATGAACAGGCCCGAGAACAGGTAGGACAGCGAGGGGTGGCGCTGCCAATAGGTGATGAGGCTCTTGAGCAGGTCCGGCCGCCGCAGGAAGGGCGAATCCGAAGGTGTCGCGCCGCCGATGACGACATGGTTGCCGCCGCCGGTGCCGACATGCCGACCGTCGGTCATGAATTTTTCCGCCCCGAGGCGCGACAGGCGTGCATCCTCGTAGAGCGTCTGGGTGATGGCGACCGCCTCGTCCCAGCTGCGGGCCGGCTGGACGTTCACCTCGATCACGCCGGGATCGGGCGTCACCTTGATCACCTCGATCCGGGGATCATAGGGCGGCGGATAGCCTTCGATGTGGACGGGCTGGCCGAGCGCCGCCGCCGTCTCCTCCAGCGCGACCAGAAGTTCGAGATAGTCCTCCAGACGCTCGACCGGCGGCATGAAGGCGCAGACGATGCCGTCGCGGATCTCGAACGACATGGCGGTCCGCACCGCGCCGGCGACGATCTCCTGCTCGACACGGTCCTGTTCGACCCGCTCCGTCCGCTCGCCATCCTCCCTCAGCCGTTCCTGGACGCGCTGCACGAGCGCATCGGGTGGCGGCAGGTCGTCGCGCGCTTCGAGCGGATCCTGCGGAACGATGGTGGGATAGACCGAGGGTGGCACATAGGGGAGCGAGGCGATCGGCAGGCGGTAGCCGACGGGTGAATCGCCTGGAATGAGGAACAGCTTGCCCCGGCGCAGCCGCCAGCGCTCCGATACCCAGCCGCCGCGCGCAGCCGCGTTCCAGCGCTGGACGGGCAGCACATAGCCGGTCGGACGGGTCAGGCCCCGCTCGAACACGGTCTTCATGCGCGCCCGGTCCTCCGGGTTTTCGAGCCGGGAGTTTTCGGGATCGACATTGTCGGGGAGCCTGGCTTCCTTCAGGAGCCATTCGCCCGGATCCTCATAGGCCGGCAGCGCATGGTCGGGTTCGATCCCCAGACGCTCGGCGACCCCTTCCGCGAGGCGCCGGATCGGCTCGGGATCGAAAGCCTTGCGCTTTTCCTGTTCGAGATGCGCCGGCTCCGGCGCGATCAGATCGGCATTGCGCCAGATCGGCTGCCCGTCCTTGCGCCAGTAGAGCGCGAAGGCCCAGCGCGGCAGGCTTTCTCCCGGGTACCACTTGCCCTGCCCGTAATGCAGGAAGCCGCCCGGCGCGAAGGACTCGCGCAGGCGGCGGATCAGCACGTCGGCGCGGCCGCGCTTGGTCGGGCCGACCGCCGCGGTGTTCCATTCCGCCGCCTGATAATCGTCGATCGACACGAAGGTCGGCTCGCCGCCAAGCGTCAGGCGGACATCCTGATGGGCGAGATCGCGGTCGACGACGCGGCCGAGCGCGTCCAGCGCCTGCCAGGATTCATCGGCGAAGGGTTTGGTCACGCGCGGTGTCTCGGACACCCGCGTCACCGACATCCCGAAGCCGAACGCGACATTGGCCTGCGTCGTGTAGCCGACGACGGGCGCAGCGGAGGTGTAATGCGGCGTCGCCGCGAGCGGCAGGTGGCCCTCGCCGCACAGGAGCCCCGAGGTCGGGTCGAGCCCGATCCAGCCGGCGCCCGGCACATAGACCTCGGCCCAAGCATGGAGATCGGTGAAATCCTTGTCGGTCCCGGTCGGCCCGTCGAGCGCCTTCAGGTCATGCGTCAGCTGGATCAGGTAGCCCGACACGAAGCGCGCCGCGAGACCGAGGCGGCGCAGGACCTGGACGAGCAGCCAGCCCGTGTCGCGGCACGAGCCCATGGCGAGCGTCAGCGTCTCGTCCGGCGTCTGTACGCCCGCCTCGAGCCGGATCGTATAGCCGATGGTGCGCTGCAGGCGCTGGTTCAGGGCGACGAGGAAGTCCGTGGTCTGCGTCTTCTCGCGCGGAATCGTGGCCATGAAGGCCTCGAGCGCGGGCCCCGCCGGCTCGATCTCCAGATAGGGCGCGAGCTCGTGCTTCAGCCCCGGCGGATAGGCGAAGGGGACGTGCTCGGCATAGTCCTCGATGAAGAAGTCGAAGGGGTTCTGCACCGCCATGTCGGCGACGAGGTCGACCTCGATCTGGAAGGTGGTCGTCGGTTCGTTGAACACGAGCCGCGCGAGCCAGTTCCCATGCGGATCCTGCTGCCAGTTGATGAAGTGGTTCGATGGCGTGATCTTGAGCGCGTAGCTCTTCACCAGCGTCCGGCTGTGCGGCGCCGGCCGCAGGCGGACCACCTGGGGCGACAGCACCACCGGACGGTCATAGCTGTAGGTGGTGCGGTGATGCAGCGCGGCGATGATCGACAAGGCGGGGACCGGGTCAGGGGTTGAGGGCTCGGAAGGTAACGGCTCGAGGCGCCATGGCAAGGACGAATGACGCGCGATCCACTTACTGCCCCTCCTCCGCTTGCCCAGGCCCGTTGCGCGCCTAGACAGACATGCGGCGCTTGATCTCGGTCTCGTCGAGGGTGTCGCGCGTGCCCGAGAGCGTCACCTCGCCGCGATCCATCACATACCAGCGGTCGGCGAGATCCTTGGCGAAGTCGAAATACTGCTCGACGAGGACGATCGCCATCGTGCCCTTGTCGCGCAGATAGGCAATGGTGCGGCCGATGTCCTTGATGATCGAGGGCTGGATACCCTCGGTCGGCTCGTCGAGGACGAGGAGTTTCGGCCGCGCGACGAGGGCGCGGGCGATGGCGAGCTGCTGCTGCTGCCCGCCCGAGAGATCGCCGCCACGGCGGCCGAGCATCGATTGCAGGACGGGGAAGAGGTCGAAGATTTCCGCCGGTATGGTCCGATCACGCCGGGCGAGCGGGGCGAAGCCGGTTTCGAGGTTTTCGCGGACGGTGAGCAGGGGAAAGATCTCGCGGCCCTGCGGCACATAGGAGATGCCGGCGCGGGCGCGGTTCTCGGGGCGCATGCCGGCAAGATCCTCGCCCGAGAAACGGACGGCTCCACCCGAGACCGGATGCTGGCCGACAATGGCGCGCAAAAGCGAGGTCTTGCCGACGCCGTTGCGCCCGAGCACGCAGGTCACCTCGCCCGGACGCGCCTCGATGGTGACACCCCGCAGGGCCTGCGCCGCTCCGTAATGAAGGGTGATCGCCTCGACGCTCAGCATGTCACCGCCCCAGATAGACTTCGATGACGCGCGGGTTCTCGGCAACCGCGTCGATGGTCCCCTCCGCCAGCACACTGCCCTCGTGCAGACAGGTCACCTTGCAGTCGAGCGCGCGCACGAAGCTCATGTCGTGCTCGACGACGATGACCGAATGATCGGCATTGATCCGCCGCAGCAGTTCGGCCGTCGCCTCGGTCTCGGCATCGGTCATGCCCGCGACCGGCTCGTCGACCAGCAGGACTTTCGGGTCCTGCGCCAGCAGCATGGCAATCTCGAGCCATTGCTTCTGGCCGTGCGACAGGTCGCCGGCGCGGCGCTTCGCATGCTCGGCGAGGCGCACCGTCTCGAGCACGCTGTCGACCTTCTCGCGCGGCATGCGGCTGCGTTCGCCGAACAGCGCCGAGAAGGGACCGCGCGGTCCCTTCAACGCCAACAGGACATTGTCGAAGACGGTGTGGTTCTCGAACACGGTGGGCTTCTGGAATTTCCGCCCGATGCCCATGCCGGCGATCGCGGCCTCGTCGTGGCTCGTGAGGTCGACCCTGCCGAAGTCGAAGAAGACCTCGCCGTCATCGGGTCGGGTCTTGCCGGTGATCACGTCCATCATCGTCGTCTTGCCGGCGCCGTTCGGGCCGATGATGGCGCGCATGTCGCCCGGCTCCAGCGTCAGCGACAGGGAGCGCAGCGCCTTGAAGCCGTCGAAGGAGACGTTGACCTTGTCGAGATAGAGGATCGATTGGGCAAGGGCGGACATGGGCCTACTCCGCGGCGGCCGTGGTGCCGCGCGGCGGCGCGGGGGGCGCGTCGGCGGGCGCCGTCTTGCGACGGCGTGAGCGCGCCATGAGATCCTCGACGAGGCCGACAA
Source organism: Labrys sp. (in: a-proteobacteria) (assembly GCA_046344875.1). Lineage (GTDB taxonomy): Bacteria > Pseudomonadota > Alphaproteobacteria > Rhizobiales > Labraceae > Labrys. The sequence continues at coordinate 22,599 of JBKDKQ010000068.1, forward strand.
TGCCACGCGGCAGCACCAGCGTGACGAGGACAAAGAGACCGCCCAGCGCGAAGAGCCAGTAGGCGGCGAGGAAACCCGAGGTGAAGATCGTCTTGAGGAAGTTCACGGCGACCGCGCCGACCACCGGCCCGATCAGCGTGCCGCGCCCGCCGACCGCGACCCAGACGACGGCCTCGATCGAATTGGCGGGCGAGAACTCCGTCGGGTTGATGATGCCGACCTGCGGCACATAGAGTGCACCGGCAACGCCCGCGATCATCGCCGAGAGCACGAAGACGACCAGCTTGTGGTGCTCGACCCGGTAGCCGAGGAAGCGCGCCCGGCTCTCGGCGTCGCGGATCGCGACGAGCACCTTGCCATAGGTGGACGAGACGATGAGGCGGGCCATCACGAAGACCAGCATCAGCAGGATCATGGTGATCGCAAACAGCGTCACGCGGGTCTCGGGCGCCTGGATGGTGAAGCCGAGAATGTCCTTGAAGTCGGTGAAGCCGTTATTGCCGCCAAAGCCCATCTCGTTGCGGAAGAAGGCAAGATAGAGCGCGTAGGTCAGCGCCTGGGTGATGATCGACAGATAGACGCCCGTCACGCGCGAGCGGAAGGCGAACCAGCCGAAGACGAAGGCGAGGGCGCCCGGCACCAGCAGAACCATCAGCATCGCATAGGGGAACATGTCAAAACCCCACCAGGCGATCGGCAGCTCCTTCCAGTTCAGGAAGACCATGAAATCCGGCAGGATCGGGTCGCCATAGACGCCGCGCGGACCGATCTGGCGCATGAGATACATGCCCATCGCATAACCGCCGAGCGCGAAAAAGGCGCCATGACCGAGCGAGAGAATGCCGCAATAGCCCCAGACGAGATCGAGCGCGATGGCGAGCATCGCGTAGCAGGCATATTTGCCGAGCAAAACGACGGTGCCGCTCGACACGTGGAAGGGCGAGGTCTCCGGCACCAGCTGGTTGCCGGCGACGACGGCGAGGGTGATGGCGGCGAGAACGGCGAGGAAGATCAGTCCCCGCCCCTCGAGCAGCGCGATGACGCGGGCCGTGATCATTGTTCCACCGCCCTGCCCTTGAGCGCGAACAGGCCGCGCGGTCGTTTCTGGATGAACAGGATCAGCAGGACGAGCAGGATGATCTTGCCCAGCACCGCGCCGACGATGGGCTCCAGCAGCTTGTTGGCGATGCCGAGCGTGAAGGCCGCGACGAGCGTGCCCCACAGATTGCCGACGCCGCCGAACACCACGACCATGAAGCTGTCGATGATGTAGGACTGGCCGAGGTTCGGGCTGACATTGTCGATCTGCGACAGGGCGACGCCCGCAATCCCCGCGATGCCGGAGCCGAGGCCGAAGGTCATGGCGTCGACGAAGCGCGTGCGGATGCCCATGGAGGCGGCCATCCGCCGGTTCTGGGTGACGGCGCGCATCTGCAGCCCGAGCGGCGTCGCCTTCAGGATGATGAGGAGAAGGGCGAAGACCACCAGCGTGAACACGACGATCCAGAGCCGGCCATAGGTGATCTGCAGGCCGATGAAATCGAAGGATCCCGACATGTAGGACGGCGCCGAAACCTCGCGGTTGGTCGGGCCGAACCAGCTGCGCACCGTCTGCTGGAGGATCAGCGACACGCCGAAGGTCGCGAGCAGCGTTTCGAGCGGCCGGCCATAGAGAAAGGCGATGATGCCGCGCTCGATCGCGACGCCGACAGCGCCGGCGACGAGGAAGGCGAGCGGGATGGCAAGCGGCAGCGACCAGTCGATCAGGCCGGGCGCATAGGCGCGCATCACCTCCTGCACCATGAAGGTCACATAGGCGCCGATCATCACCATCTCGCCATGCGCCATGTTGATAACGCCCATCACCCCGAAGGTGATGGCAAGACCGATGGCGGCGAGCAGCAGGACCGATCCGAGCGAGATGCCGAACCAGATCGTCTGCGCCATGTCGCGCCAGCGCTGCGCCTCCTCGATCGAGGCGATGGAGCGGTCGATCGCACTGCGCAGCGGGCCGGTCGCGCCCTCGCCGACCTGGCGCAGGAGGGCGAGCGCGTCCGCGTCGGCCGCCTCGGCGACGGCGGTCGCGGCGGCGATCCGGTCGGCCTCGGGCGCCGCGCCGTCGGCGAGGATGATCGCGGCGCGGGCGCGGGCGAAGATCGCGGCTATGGCGGGGTCGGTTTCCTTCGAAAGTGCCGCCTCGACGGCAGCGCGCGCGGCGGGATCGCGGGAACGCAGAACGGATTCGGCGGCCTGACGGCGCTGGACCGGATCGGCGGAGAGAAGGGTCATGCTTCCGAGCGCAGCCTGAAGTTCATTGCGCAGCCGGTTGTTGACGCGCACGGCCGTCGCGGCTTCGGGAAGCGTCGCGGCCGCACCGGTCACGGCGTCGGTGACGGCACCGGCCTTGTCGCGGAGGAAAACGGTCTTGGCCGCCTTGTCGGCGAAGAGGCGGCGATCGGCGAGCGCCTCGAGAACGGCAACGCCGCGCGGATCGGCGAGGCCGGCGAGTCCGGCAATGGCCTTTCCGGTCTCGGGAAAGGTGTCCGATCCGAACCGGGCGACGGCGCTCTCATACGTCTGGGCCTGAGCGGGCGAGCCCAACCCCACAAGAGCGATCACGAACATCAGGACGGCGAGGAGGCGCATGAAGGCTCCGGGCGCAGGCGACGACACGATGACGGCACGCTCGCGCGCTCCCCGGGGTCCTGAAGGGCCGTATGACCCTCCAGGATCCCGGAGACGTCCCCTCTCGGGAACGTGCGGCGGACGCGCGAGCGGCAGATACCCGACGGCTCAGGCGCCGCAGGCGTTGGTCTTCGTGTTGAAGTTTCCGCACTTCTTCTCGACCCAGTCGGCTTCCAGGTCCTTCGACCCGTCGAGGTAGTCGGTCCAGGCATCACCCGGGACGAGGCCGGGCGTCTGCCAGACGACGTCGAACTGGCCGTCCTCACGCACTTCGCCGATCAGGACCGGCTTGGTGATGTGATGGTTCGGCAGCATCTTCGACATGCCACCCGTCAGGTTCGGCGCCTCGATGCCCGGCAGGGCGGCGATGACCGGATCGACGTCGACCGTGCCAGCCTTCTAGACCGCCTTCACCCACATGTTGAAGCCGATGTAGTGGGCTTCCATCGGGTCGTTGGTGACGCGCTTCGGGTTCTTGGTGAAGGCCTTCCACGCCTCGATGAACGCCTTGTTGGTCGGATCGTCGACCGACTGGAAGTAGTTCCAGGCGGCGAGATGGCCGACGAGCGGCTTGGTGTCGATGCCGGCGAGTTCTTCCTCACCGACCGAGAAGGCGACCACCGGAATGTCGGTCGCCTTGATGCCTTGGTTGCCGAGCTCCTTGTAGAAGGGGACGTTCGCGTCGCCGTTGATCGTCGAGACGACGGCGGTCTTCTTGCCGGTCGAGCCGAAGGCCTTGATGTCGGACACGATGGTCTGCCAGTCGGAGTGACCGAACGGCGTGTAGTTGATCATGATGTCTTCGGCGGCGACGCCCTTGGCCTTGAGATAGGCCTCGAGGATCTTGTTGGTCGTGCGCGGATAGACATAGTCGGTGCCGGCGAGAACCCAGCGCTTGGCCGCGCCGCCGTCTTCCGACATCAGATAGTCGACCGCCGGGATCGCCTGCTGGTTCGGCGCGGCGCCGGTGTAGAACACGTTGCGCTCGCTCTCCTCGCCCTCGTACTGCACGGGGTAGAAGAGGATGTTGTTCAGTTCCTTGAACACCGGCAGAACCGATTTGCGGCTGACCGAGGTCCAGCAGCCGAACACGGCCGAGACCTTGTCCTTCGAGATGAGCTCACGCGCCTTTTCCGCAAAGAGCGGCCAGTTCGAGGCCGGATCGACCACCACCGCCTCGAGCTTGCGGCCGAGGAGACCGCCCTTGGCGTTCTGCTGCTCGATGAGCATCAGCATCACGTCCTTGAGCGTCGTCTCCGAGATCGCCATCGTTCCCGACAGCGAATGCAGGATGCCGATTTTGATCGGTTCGCCGGCGGCGAAGGTCGGCCGCACTCCGGTTGCCAACACCGAAGCGCCACCCAGCGCCGCGCCCAATACTCCACGTCGTGTCCACAGCATGACTTACCCCTCTGACCTTTTGCTCTGTGATGCCGCGTCGTTGGCGCGCGGCGTCGACGCACCCCCAGCAAAGGCCATGCCAGCCCGTCACGGGCCGGCATGGCGGTGCCAACCATTTCGGATTCCTTAAGTTTTGTGACAGGGCCGGATTCCATGCCCTGCTGCGCCGCAACAAGTTTAATCACATTATGCAAACTGTGCCTTTTTTCTATGCATGGCTATTTTTTGTTCATTCGATTACCCCGTAATCATTACCTGCATACAAAAAAACGCCGCGCCTTTTTGCGGGCGCGGCGTGCTAGGTGGGGAGGAAGAGGAAACGACGATCAGGCGTAGCAGCCGTCGATCACCTTCTGCAGATCCGCCGCACGACGGAAGGTCGGATCGGTCGGTCCGCCTTCGCGGATCGCCTTGACGAAGGACTGGTAGATGGTCGGCACGGGCGGGCAGATCACCTCGCGCCAGGCCTGGGTGTGCACATCCTCGCCCGAACAGAGCATCAGCGTGGTCGAGGCGAGGCCATGACTGAGTTCGAGGCCACCCTTGTCGCCGAAGACGTGCAGCCGCAGCGTGTTGGCATAGCCAGACATGAACCGGCTCGCATGGATCACGCCGAGCGCACCGTTGTCGAAGGTCGCGCTCATCACCACGCTGTCATTGGCATCGAGCGGATAGTCGCCAATCCGGTCGCCTTCCGCCTTGTGGAAGGTCTTCAGGCGCGCATCGAAGCTTTCGACGTCGGAGCCGATCGCATAGGTCGTCATGTCGAGAATGTGGATGCCGACGTCGCCCAGCACGCCCTTCGAGCCGTGCTTTTCAGACAGCCGCCACAGCCACATGGATTCCGTGCGCCAGTCGCCCCAGTGCCGGCCGACGAGCCAGCTCTGGCGATAGCTCGCCTCGACATGGCGGATCGCGCCGATCTCGCCCGCGGCGATGAGGTCGCGCGCCTTCTGGAGCGCCGGGACGTTGCGGTAGGACAGGTTCACCATGGCGACGATGCCGGCCTTTTCCGCCGCGCTCGCCATGGCGTCGGCGAGCGGGAAGGTCTCGGCGAGCGGCTTCTCGCACAGGACATGCTTGCCGGCGGCGATCAGCTTCATGGTGGTCGGGTGATGGGCGGCGTCGGGCGTCGTGTTGGCGGCGGCGTCGAAGGCACCCCAGGCGATCGCCTCGTCCAGCGAGCCGAACGCCTTCGGCAGACCATGGGCGCGGCTGAAGGCCTCGGCCCGGGCCGGATCGACGTCGATACCGGCGACGACCTCGACCGTGGGGTCGGTCTTGAAGGCGCGGACATGGTTCGCCGCCATGTTGCCGGTGCCGAGAATGATGATGCGGGTCTTGCTCATGCGTCGGATTCCATCGGCTCGGGCGGGGTCAGCGGAAACCCGCCTGCCCGGCTTCGTGCAGGCGCGGACCCTTCACCTCGAGCGGCACCGGCGCCTTGTCGTGCGGCACGTTCGGCGCATCGGTGATGGCGGTCCAGGCCGGAGCCGGGTTGTGCGCCCAGTGCACCGCGTTGCGAATGACGCGCAGCACGTCGGCATGGTGGTAGGTCGGATAGGCCTCGTGGCCCGGGCGGAAATAGAAGATGCGCCCCGCGCCGCGCTGATAGGTGACGCCGGAGCGGAACACCTCGCCACCCTCGAACCAGGAAATGAACACCGTCTCCATCGGCTCGGGGATCGAGAAGGGCTCGCCATACATCTCCTCATGCTCGATGACGATCTGCTCCGGCACGCCGGCGGCGATGGGATGGTTGCGGTTGAGGCACCACAGCCGCTCGATCTCGCCCGCCTCGCGCCATTTCAGCGCGCAGGGCGTCCCCATCAGCCGCTTGAAGATCTTGGAGAAATGGCCCGAGTGCAGGACGATCAGGCCCATGCCCTCCCAGACGCGCTTCTGCACGCGCTCGACGATCTCGTCCTTCACCTCGCCATGGGCCATGTGCCCCCACCACAGGAGGACGTCGGTCCTGGCGAGGCGTTCCACCGTCAGGCCGTGCTCGGGCTGGTCGAGGGTCGCGGTCTCGACCGTGATCGCCGGATCGGCAGCGAGCGCGGTTGCGAGCGCGCCGTGGATGCCGGTCGGATAGAGGGACTGGACGAGCTTGTTCGTCTGCTCGTGGCGGTTCTCGTTCCAGACGAGGGCGCGAAGGGTCATGGTCAGCTCCGGGGCTCAGACGAGGCGTCGGCGCGCGAGGCCGTCCGCCTGGAAAAGGTGGCAGGTCGCGCCGTCGATGGCGACGGTGACGGGGGTGCGAGGCGCGATCGAGGCATCGCCCGGCGCCCGCACGGTGATCAGCTTGCCGTCGGCGAGGCGCACATAGAGGAAATGGCTCTCGCCGAGCTGCTCGATCACCTCGATCGTGCCGGGCAGGCCGCTGCCGGCCTGACCGAGGGTGAGATGCTCAGGTCGGACACCCAGCTTCACCGAGGCCCCGGCGCCAAGGCCCGAACCATCAACCCGCGCCCGCACGCTGCCGCCGCCGGGTAGCGCCACCGTGGCGCCCGTGGCGTCGGCGGCCGTCACGGTCACATCGATGAAATTCATCTGCGGCGAGCCGATGAACCCCGCGACGAACAGGTTGCGGGGATAATGGTAGAGTTCGAGCGGCGCGCCGATCTGCTCGACATTGCCGGCGTTGAGCACGACGATCTTGGTCGCGAGCGTCATCGCCTCGACCTGGTCATGGGTGACGTAGATCATCGTCACGCCCATGTCGGCGTGGAGCTTGGCGATCTCGATGCGCATCTGGACGCGCAGCGAGGCGTCGAGGTTCGAAAGCGGCTCGTCGAACAGGAACACCTTCGGCTCGCGCACGATGGCGCGGCCTATGGCGACGCGCTGGCGCTGGCCGCCCGACAATTGCTTGGGCAGGCGCTCGAGCAGCGGGGTGAGCTCGAGGATCCGTGCAGCTTCCCGCACCTTGGAGTCGATCGTGTCCTTGCTCGCCTTTCCGAGTTCGAGGCCGAAGGCCATGTTCTCGTAGACGTTCATGTGCGGGTAGAGCGCGTAGCTCTGGAACACCATGGCGATGCCGCGCTCGCGCGGGGCGAGCTCGTTGACGCGCCGGCCGTCGATGAAGAGATCGCCTTCCGTGATGTCCTCGAGGCCCGCGACGAGACGGAGGAGCGTCGATTTCCCGCAGCCCGACGGCCCGACGAAGACGACGAACTCCTTGTCGGCGATGTCGATGTCGACGCCGTGGATCGTCTCGACCTTGCCGAACGATTTCTTGACGCCGGAGAGCTTGATGGCGGCCATCGGCTTACCCCTTCACTGCGCCGGCGGTGAGGCCGGAAACGATCTTGCGCTGGAAGATCAGGACGAGGGCGATCAAGGGCGCCGTCACGGTGACGGAAGCGGCCATGATCGGCCCCCAGGGCATCTCGAATTTCGACGCGCCCGAGATCAGCGCGATCGCGACCGGCACGGTCCGCTTCTCGTTCGAGAGCATGAAGGTGAGCGCGAAGAGGAACTCGTTCCAGGCGGCGATGAAGGCGAGGAGCCCCGTCGTCACCAGCGCCGGCCACATCAGCGGCAGGAAGACACGGCGCACCACGATCCAGGGCGTCGCCCCGTCGACGAAGGCCGCCTCCTCCAGCTCCTTCGGCAGTTCGCGCATGAAAGTCGTCAGCACCCACACCGTGAAGGGCAGCGTCAGGATCATGTTCGACAGCATCAGGCCTGGCAGCGAGTTGTAGATGCCGAGCGCGCGCACGAGTTCGAACATGCCCGAGAGCACCGCGACCTGGGGGAACATCGAGACCGCCAGGATCGTGAGGAGCAGCAGACCACGCCCCCGAAACGGCACCCGTGCGAGCGCATAGGCCGCCGTGACGCCCAGAAAGAGCGAGGCCGCGACCACCGTCACCGCGACGATGACGGAGTTCAGGATGTTGCGACCGAAGGGCTGCTCGCGGAAGATCGACACGTAATTGTCGAAGGTCGGCTGGGCCGGCAGCAGGCTGACGTCGAAGACGCCGCCTGGCGCTCGCAGCGAGGAGATGATCGCGTAGTAGAAGGGAAACAGCGAGAACAGGACGATCCAAACGACGAGCGCCCAGAAGCCGATCGATTTCAGCGCCTTCATCGCCCGTCCTCCGCCGTCAGCCGGACCTTGCCGGCAACGAGCGCCATGGCCGTGCACAGCGCGATGACGAAGAACAGCGCCGTCGCTGCAGCCGAGCCGTAGCCGACCTTCTGGAAATCGATGAGCTGCTGGCGCGCGAAGACCGACATCGACATCGTCTCCTTGGAGTTCGAGGTCAGCACGTAGATCAGGTCGAAAACCCTGAGCGCGTCGAGCATGCGGAAGATCACCGCGACGAAGATCGCGTTCTTGATCAGCGGCAGCGTCACGCGGAAGAAGACCTTGACCGGATGGATGCCGTCGACGCGCGCCGCCTCGTAAATGTCGCCCGGCAGCATCTGCATGGCGGCGAGGATGAGCAGCGCCATGAAGGGCGTCGTCTTCCACACGTCGACCATGATCACCGTCCACATGGCGATGTCGGAATTGGCCGTCCAGGCGATCGGCTCGGAGATGATGCGCAGCGTCATCAGGATCTCGTTGATGACGCCGAACTGGTCATGGAGCATCCAGCCCCACATCTTGGCCGAGACGATGGTGGGGATCGCCCAGGGCACGAGGATCGCCGCGCGCACCAGACCGCGACCGGCAAAGCTCGCATTGAGCACGAGCGCAATCGCCGTGCCGAGCACGGTCTCGATCGAGACCGAGATGACGGCGAACCACAGCGTGTTGCGCACGGCGCGCCACCAGTCGGGATCGAACAGGACGCCGCCCCACTCCCCGTCCCAGTTGGCGGCGAAGTTCTCGAAGCCGACGAAGGAGTAATCGTTGATGTTCGACAGGCTCGCATCCGTGAAGGCGAACCAGAAGGTGCGCAGCAGCGGCCAGCCGGCGACGAGCGCGAGGACGATGATCATCGGCGTCAGGAACAGCCAGGCCGAGCGGATCCTGTTGCGGGAGAGGCGGGACATGGCGGCAGCCATCGGCGGTCTCCGGACGAAGGCAGGGGGTCGGCGACGACGGCGCGGGATCGGGTGACCGGCCGTGTCGGGTGCGGCGGGAGGGTGGCGGAATCCGGCGCCGGGCTTGGGCGGGGTGCCCGGTCGGCGACGCGTCTTTTCAGCAATGGCGTCCCTGGCCGCGGATCACCCTCCCCCCGCACGCGGCGGGGAGAGGGCGATGGTCGGACGAGGGCTTACCAGCCGCTCTTCTTCACCTTTTTCAGCGCCGATTCGAGGCCGGCGACGGCGTCGGCACCCGACATCTTGCCCTCGAGCACGGCGTGAGCCGCGTTCCAGAACTCGGTCGAGACCTCGTTGTACTTCGCACCCGTGGCGCGCGAGGGGCGGGCGACGGCGTTGGTGAAGGTGCCGAGGAGTTCGCCCATGAAGGCGTTCTTGGCGAGGATGTCCGGATCCGAGTAGAGCGCGGGAATCGTCGGCAGGTAGGAACCGGCGAGGGCGCGGCGCTTCTGCTCGGCGGCCGAGGTCAGGTACATCACGAGATCGGCGGCGATCTCGGGGTTCTTCGAATATTTCGAGACGGCGAGCTGCCAGCCGCCGAGCGTGCCGGTGTTCTTGCCGTCGGCGCCGCCCTTCGGCAGGGCCGTCACGCCGAACTTGCCCTTGATCGGGGAGTCGTCGGAATTGCCGAGCGAATAGGCGTAGGGCCAGTTGCGCATGAAGGCGGCGTTGCCAGCCTGCCAGACACCGCGCGATTCTTCCTCGGCATAGTTCAGCACGCCTTCCGGCGCGATCGTGCCGACCCACTTGGCGGCCTGGTCGAGCGCGGCGGCAGCCTTCGGATTGTTGATCGTGATCTTGCCCTCGGCATCAACGATCGCGCCGCCGCCGTGGCTGTCGACCCATTCGAGCGCGTCGCAGGTCAGCCCCTCATAAGCCTTGCCCTGGAACACGAAGCCCCAGAACTTGTCGTTGCCGCCGGCGCGCTCGGCGTCCTGGATCTTCTGGGCGGTCGCGGTCAGCTCTTCCCAGGTCTGGGGCACTGAGGCGCCATGCTTTTCGAGAAGGTCCTTGCGGTAGTAGAGGAGACCCGCATCGGTGAACCACGGCATGGCGACCAGCTTGCCGCCGACGGTGTTGTTCTCGACGATCGGCTGGAAATGCTCCTTCTCGGCGCCCTTGCTGTAGGTGGCGAGGTCGAGCAGGTGGCTGCCGAGAATGCCGGGCCAGATCACGTCGATCTGGAAGATGTCGATGTCGGAGGCTCCCGCGCCCAGCATCTGCTGGTAGAGCGCGAGCTGTTCGGTGGTCGAGTTCGGGGCCGAGACCACGTTGACGGTGTTGCCGGTCTTCTTCGCCCATTCCTCGGTGGCGGCGCGGCAGAGCTCCTGTTCGGCGCCGACCGAGCCGCAGGTGATCGTGATCTGCGCCGAATGCGCGGAATAGGTCATTGAAATCGCTGCCACGGAAGCCAGGGCAAGCGAAGAAAGCGCTTTCATCAGCGACATGAAACCCTCCATGAGTGAGCGCCCGTCACCGGTCATCCGTACAAGAACAGATGATCCAAGGCACGGCACGGCTCGGTTTAGGCATTTCCTCGGACAATTCCGTTGACGGATTGCCCATTCCGTGCGCTCCATTCTTTGAAAGCGCTTTCGGTACGTCTGTTTCAGCGCATTTGGCGGAAAAGGTCAAGGGGATGGCCCGTGAGAATTGTTGCCGAGCCACGGTGGACGTGAAATAGGAAGCGCCGCCGTGCACACTCGCCTGACCATGCCCCCGATGAATCTCAAGGCTCTGGCCGCCCATCTCGGCGTGTCGCAGGCGACCGTCAGCCGTGCGCTCAACGGCTACACGACCATCAACGCCGAAACGCGCGAGCGCGTGCTCGCGGCGGCCGCCCGTTTCGGATACCAGCCGAACCAGTCGGCCCGCGCGCTTGCGACCGGGCGGGCGGATGCGATCGGCATCGTCTTTCCTGCCGATGAGAACCCGCTGCTCGACCCCCACTTTCTCGAATTCCTCGCCGGCGCGGCGGAGGCGGGCGCGGCGAGCGACCTGTCGATCAATCTCGCCGCTACCTCGCCGCAAGACGAGATCGCGCGCTATGAGCGCCTTGCCCGCGCGCGGCAGGTCGACGGATTCATCGTCAACGCCCCGCTCGTCACCGATCCGCGCATCGCGGTTCTGCGCCGGATGGGCACGCCCTTCGTCGTCCATGCCCGCACCCGCGTCGACAGCCCCTATGCCTGGCTCGACATCGACAATCGCGGCGCCTTCGAGCGGGCGACGCGGCTCCTGATCGATTTCGGCCATGTCCGCATCGCCCTGCTCAACGGCGACACCAAGTTCAGCTATGCGACCGAGCGTCTCGGCGGCTACGAGACCGCGCTCGCGGGGGCGGGCCTCGCCGCGGATCCGGCGCTGAACGTCGCGGGCCCGATGACGGAAGAGGTCGGCTACCGCGAGACGCGGCGGATGCTCGCGGCAGAAAACGCCCCGACCGCGATCCTGTGCGGATCGATGCTCGTCGCGCTCGGCTGCATGAGGGCGCTGCGGGACGCCGGCCTCGTCGTGCCGCGCGACTGTTCGGTCATCGCCCATGACGACGTCTTTCCCTTCATCACGCCCGACAGCCTCCTGCCGAAGCTGACGACGACGCGCTCGCCGATCCGCCATCACGGGCGGCGCATCGTCGCGATGCTGACGGCGCTGATCGAGGGGGCGGAGCCGGAAAGCCAGCAGGAACTGCTACCGATGGATCTCGTGATGCGCGACAGCGTCGCCCGGGCACCGACCGGACCCTAGACCCGGCGCGACGCACACGGGGCGCGGGCGCGAGCAGACGGAGGACCGCATGCAGGCCGAGACCCATCTTCTGCCGGGCGACACGCCGGGAAGCGCCTATTCGTTGCGCGTGCTGCGCTTTCGCGGCAGCGATCCATCGGCGCCCAGGGCCTATCTCCAGGCCGCGCTGCATGGCGAGGAGGTCCCCGGCACGGCCGCGCTGCATGGCCTCGCGCCGAAGCTCGCGGCGGCGGAGGCCGCCGGGCGGCTCAGGGGCGATGTGACGATTCTTCCCTACGCCAATCCCATCGGGCTTTCCCAGGAACTGTTCGGCGCGCCGATGGGGCGCTTCGGTTTTGCCACCCGGACCAATTTCAACCGCGATTTTCCGTTGCTCGATGCCGGCGACACTGCGTCGCTCGTTGCGCTCGACGCCGCAGCGACGCGCGTGGAAAAACGCCTGAAGGCGCATCTCCTGCGCCTGTCGCACGGGCACGACATCGTGCTCGACCTGCACTGCGACGATGAGGGCCTGCCCTATCTCTACATCCACAACAAGCTCTGGCCGGGGATGCGCGATCTCGCGACCGCCCTCGGTGCTCGCGCGGTGCTGATCTGGGAGGGGTCGTCGGACGCGGCCTTCGAGGAGGCGGCCTTCCATCCCCATGCCGCCCTGGCCGCCAACGATCCCGCGCTTGACCGCCTCGCCGTGTCGACGGTCGAGTTCCGCGGCATCGCCGATGTCGCGCCCGACACGGCGGCGCAGGATGCTGACGGGCTCCTCGCCTTCCTGACGATGCGCGGCGTCGTCGACGGCCCCTTGCCCGCGCGGCCGGACTTCGACGGCCCGGTGACACCGCTCGATCATGTCGAGATGCTGCGCACGCCGGTCGGCGGCGCGATCCTCTATGCCGTCACCCCCGGGACGAGCGTGCGGGCGGGCGATCTCATCGCCACCATCCTCACGGCACCCGGCGAGCCGGGCGGGACGGTGGAGATCCGCGCCCCGCAGGACGGCCTGATCCTGACGCGGCGCACCCGCCGGGTCGCGCAGGCGGGTGATGATCTCGCCAAGCTTCTCGGGTCCCGCCCCTCATCGACAGCCAGGGGCGGCGCGCTCGAGGCCTGACGGCCGCTTTGTCGCGGTTGCTGGCAGGCCGGCAGGGCTGGCCCTATATGAAGGTCTGGCATTGAGCGGCAGAAGGCACGGGAACTCGCATGCGCCAGCGTTTGATCGGCATCGACGAACGGAGCGGGCCCGCATGAGCGCCCCGGCCGTCCTGTCTCCTGACTTTGATTCGCGCACCTTCCGCTCCGCGCTCGGCGCCTTTGCGACCGGCGTGACCATCGTCAGCGCCGCCCATCCGACGGCCGGGCTGATCGGCATCACGGCGAATTCGTTCAACTCGGTGTCGCTCGATCCCCCGCTCGTGCTGTTTTCGATCGCGCGGACGGCAACGAGCCTGCCGGCCTTCCTCGAATCGCCCGGCTTTGCCGTGAACGTGCTGCGGGACGACCAACGCGCACTGTCGGATCACTTCGCCCGTTCCGGTCCTGACAAATGGGCGAGGGTGCCGCATCTGATCGGCCTCAACGGCGCGCCGATTCTGCCGGGCGCCATCGCGGCCTTCGACTGCGAGCGCTACGCGACGCATGACGGCGGTGACCATGTGATCGTGCTCGGCCGGGTGGTCGCGCTCGAACATGATCACGCCGGCCAGCCGCTTTTGTATTTCCGCGGCCGGTACCGCGCGCTGAGCGGCACGCCGGACTGACGGCAGGCGTCAGAGCTTCGCGAGCGTCACTGCGAAGAACAGCGCGACCCAGCCGGTTGCATACCAGCCGATCGCAAGACCCTTCGGCCGGCGCCGGGCAGCACGCCGTTCGCGCTCTTCCTCAGTGAGCAGCGCCCAAAAGCCGATGGCGCCGAAAAGCAGGGTCCAGAAGCCGGTCAGGAACAGGACGGCATGGACCGTCAGTTCGACAGGGCCTGCCGTCCCGCCAAACAGCGTCCCAAGCGGCAGAAGCGACAGGACCGGCCACATCAGGAGGCCGGGAAGCACGCAGGACCAGGCGGTGATCCGAATCAGGTCCTGACGAAGCGTGGGACGGGGCGTGCTCATGCGAATGCGACCTTTCCAGCGTGTCCGGAGAGGTACGCGGCCGAAGCTCAGCCCGATCCGTCGGAGTGGGAGCGGCATAGTGTCCGCTTCACTCTCCGGCCGGCGGGGATGCCGGGCTAGAGAACGCCCTTGCGCAGGATGAAGCAGCCATAGGGCCCCGGATCGCTCGTCTGGACGATCGCGAAGGAGCGCTTGGCCGCCTCATAGAAGGCGAAACGTTCATAGGCGCCGATCCGCACCGGGCGTCCCTCGACCTCGTCGACGACGCGCTGCATGGCGTGATGCGCCTCGACGAGTTGTCCCGGATTGCCGACGACTTCCATGCGCATCACCGGCGTCTCGACGAAGGTGTCGAGCGGCAGGAGCGAGAGGATCGCGCGGGTCGCACGCGGGATATCGGCACCGAAAAGCGTAAGCAGGCTGCCATGCGTCGTCTCGGCGGCGATCGTCGTGGCGGGATGGTTGCGGTCGCAGATGACGAGATCATCGCCGTGCCCCATCGCCTTGAGCACGAAGAGCAGTTCGGCGGTGAGCAGCGGATCGAGGCCCTTGAGCATGACACATCCCCGGAAAGCAGCGGCCTGAGCGGCCCTTCGTTACACCGTCGTGGCCTGACCGGCCGATGCCTACACCGTCGTGGCCTGACCGGCCACATGCGCGGCAGCGGCGGCGTTGGCGACGCGTGCCGCCGTCTCGAGCGTATCACCCCGCGCCAGACGCGCCGCGAGCGCGCCGATGAAGGCGTCTCCGGCGCCATGGGTCGAGCGCACGGCAACCGGCAGTCCGGCGATCAGGAAAGGGGCTCCGTCGCCCTCGCGGCCGACGACGCCGTCCGCGCCCAGCGTGATGAGGGCGGCGCGGCCACCCTGCACCAGGCGGTCGAGGACCGTGAGCGCCTCGTCGGCATCGCGGACCGGCGCGTCGGCCACCATTGCCGCCTCGACGCGGTTGACGACGAGGATATCGACCTGATCGCGCAACGCCGCGCTCATCGCACGGGCCGGGGCGGCGTTGAGGATGACCCTCGCGCCCGACGCACGTGCATGGCCGGCGAGCGCGATGTTGACCGCCTCCGGCACCTCGTTCTGCAGCACCAGCACGGCCGCGCCGCCGAGCCCGTCCCAGGCGGCGGCAACACTGTCCGGCGGAAGGACGAGATTGGCGCCCGAGACGATCACGGCGCCATAATCGCCCTGCGCGTCGACGATCGCGACGCTCATGCCCGACCCCGAGGCCGGATCGACCGTGACCGCGCTCGCGTCGACGCCGGCCTCGACCAGATTGTCGACGAGGCGCCGGCCGAAGGCATCCGCGCCGACACGTCCGATCATGGCGCAGCGCGCGCCCATGCGCGCCACCATCACCGCCTGGTTGCCGCCCTTGCCGCCGCATTGCTGGCCCCAGGCACTGCCGGGCAACGTCTCGTCGAGCGCCGGCAGCCGCGGCGCGCGGACCATGATATCAAGATGCAGGCTGCCGCAGACGATCGCGTCGAACATGGGCTAGCGGTCCAGCAGCGCCGACTGGAACAGGCGCTGGCTCGCGACCGCGTCCTGCCGCTCCAGCGCGTCGCCCAGCGCATTCATGGTCATGAGCCGGCTCACGACACCCTGCATCGCCTTGACGGTCTTGATGTTGTGGGCGCATTCGGCGACCGGATCGAGGCCGGTCGCATCGGGGAAGGTGTCGAAATAGAGGACGCCGCCATAGCCGATCCGCTCCAGCGTGTAGAGGAACTCGATCGTCGCCGTGGCGTTCACCGCCCCCACCATGAGCCCGTCGTCGCGCTTGCCGTAGCCGTCATTGAGATGGACGCCCAAAAGCCTGCTGGAGCGCGCCACGAGCGCCGCCGCCATGCCCGGCTGCTCGCCGGCATAGAGCACGTGGGCGAAGTCGAGCGTGACGCCGAGATTGGCCGCGCCCACCTCGCGGATCGCAAGCAGCGTCGTGCCGACGTCGCCGAGCAGCGAGAAGGCGCGCGGCTCGTTCGGCTTGTACTCGATCGAGACGTCGATGTCGGGGGCATGGGCGCAGACCTCGGCGATCCCCGCGATCTCGAGATCCCACAGCCGGCCGTAGTCGGCCTGGAAAGGATAATCGAACCCGTCCTGCCCGAGCCACAGCGTCATGGTCCGCCCGCCGGCCTCGCGCAGCGCGTCGAGACCCGCCTTGGTCAGGTCGATCGCGGCACGGCGCACGGCGGCGTCGGGATTGGTGAAGGCGCCGAGCTTGAAGGCGGGGTTGGAATAGTAGCGCATGGCAAAGCCGTTGAGGCCGAGCCCGACATCGGCGAGCACGCGCGCCATGGCGCGGGCGTCCGAGCCGGCGAGATGATCGGGAAAGTTCAGGTCAACCTCGTTGAGGCCCTCGACCTCGGCCGCGCGGCGCACGAGATCGGCCGGCGTGCGCGGCGCGGTCCCATCCGCTCCGGGCGTCTTGAAGGCGTTGAGGCGGGCGGCGAAACCGGTCGTCGGCATGGTTTTCTCGTCTGTTTCCCGATACCTAGCCGAAGCGCCCGCCGATGGGAACGGTGAACTTCGCCGTCCTCGCGACGCCGCCGCACGGCGGGTCTTCTTGATCCCCTCGCCCGCCGCCCCTAGGCTCGCGCCCATGGCGACCCTCACCACGATCGGCTTCGACGCCGACGACACGCTCTGGCACAATGAGCGCTTCTTCAAGCTGACCCAGGCGCGCTTTGCCGCCCTGCTGGCCGATCACGCCGGCCATGCGGTGATCGAAGCGCGCCTGCTCGAGACCGAGCGCCGCAATCTCGGCTTCTATGGCTATGGCGTGAAGGGCTTCACGCTCTCCATGATCGAGACCGCGATCGAGATCACCGAAGGCCGTGCCCCGCCGGCGGTGATTGCCGAAATCCTTGCGGCCGGCCGCGAGATACTGGCGCACCCGGTCGAACCGCTCCCCCATGTCGAGGAGACGCTGAAGGCGGTTGCGGGGCGCTATCGCATGATCCTGATCACCAAGGGCGATCTCTTCGACCAGGAGCGCAAGCTCGCCCAGTCCGGGCTCGGCGATCTTTTCCATGGCGTCGAGATCGTCAGCGAGAAGACGCCCGACACCTATGCCCGCATCTTCGCGCGCCACGGCGAGGGAGCGGAGCGCGCCATGATGGTGGGCAATTCGCTCAAGTCCGATGTCATCCCGGCCCTTGCCGCCGGCAGCTGGGCGGTGCATGTGCCGCACGAACTCACCTGGGCGCTCGAACAGGCCCATGAACCGCGCGAGGCGGCTCGCTTCCGTCAGGTGCCGCATCTTGGCGCGCTCTCCAGCCTGCTCGACGAGATCGGCTGAGGCCGGATCGATGCGGCCGTCCGACCTCCTCACGCCGACGCCGGCGGGGCTCTATTGCCCGCTCGCCGACGTCCATATCGACCCGATGCGCCCTGTCGCCCGCGCCCTGATCAGCCATGGCCATGCCGATCATGCGCGTGCCGGCCATGGCGCCGTGCTCGCGACCGCCGAGACGCTCGCGATCATGGCCGTGCGCTATGGCGAGGGCTTCTGCGAGCGGCGGCAGGTGGCCGAACCCGGCGTGCCGATCGATCTCGGCGGCGTCACCGTCTCGTTCCATCCCGCCGGACACGTGCTCGGCTCGGCGCAGATCGCGATCGAGGCCAAGGGGCTGCGCATCGTCTTCTCCGGCGACTACAAGCGCACGCCCGACCGCACGGCCGCGCCGTTCGAGTGCGTGCCCTGCGACGTCTTCATCTCGGAGGCGACGTTCGGGCTGCCGGTCTTCGTCCACCCCGATCCGGTCGCGGAGGTGACGAAGCTTCTCGACTCGACCCGCCTCTTCCCGGACCGGACCCATCTCGTCGGCGCCTATTCGCTCGGGAAGGCGCAGCGCCTCATGGCGCTGCTGCGCGAGGCCGGCCACAACGGACCGATCCACATCCATGGCGCGATCGAAAAACTGACGCGGCTCTACGAAGCCCTCGGCGTCAATCTCGGCGAGGTGCGGCTCGTGCGCGCCGAAGACCGTGCCAGGCTCGGCGGCGCGATCGTCATCTGCCCGCCGAGCACCATGCAGGACGTCTGGTCGCGCAAGTTCCCCGACCCCGTCACCGCCTATGCCTCCGGGTGGATGCGCATCCGCGCGCGGGCCCGCCAGTCCGGCGTCGAGCTGCCGCTCGTCATCTCCGACCATGCCGACTGGCCGGACCTGCAGCGCACCATTCTCGAAACCGGCTGCTCGGAACTGTGGGTCACCCATGGCCAGGAGGACGCGCTGGTGCATTGGGCGACGGGCCAGGGCATCAGCGCACGGCCGCTGCGCTTCGTCGGCTATGGCGATGGCGGGGACGAGGCGGCATGAGCGCTTCGGGCTTCAACCAGTTCGCGGCCTTCCTCGACCGGCTCGCCTATGAGCCGCGGCGCCTCGCCAAGTTGCGGCTGATCGAGCGCTATCTGCGCGACACGCCCGATCCCGACCGCGGTTATGCGCTCGCAGCGCTCACCGGCGGCCTGTCGTTTCGAAACGTCAAGGCGGGGCTCTTGCGTGAGCTGATCTCGGCACGCACGGATCCGACGCTGTTTGCCCTGTCCTACGACTATGTCGGCGATCTGTCCGAGACCATCGCACTGATGTGGCCGGCACCGGCCGAGCGCGGCACGCCGCGCGCCGATCTTCGTCTCGGCGACGTCGTGACGCTTCTGGCGAGCACCGGCCGGACCGAGGCACCGTCGCGGGTCGCTGGCATTCTCGACGGCCTCGACGAGACCGGACGCTGGGCCTTTCTGAAGCTCGTCACGGGCGGATTGCGGATCGGGGCCTCGGCGCGGCTCGCCAAGACCGCCGCGGCGGAACTCGGCGGGCGCGATCCGGACGAGATCGAACTGTTGTGGCCGGGCCTCACGCCGCCCTACATGGCGCTGTTTGCCTGGCTCGAGGGGCGGGCGGACAAACCCGAGACGCGTGATCCCGCCCCCTTCCGGCCGGTGATGCTCGCCCATCCGCTCGAGGACGGCGACATCGACACCATCGACCCGGCCGATTTCGCGGCTGAATGGAAATGGGACGGCATAAGGGTGCAGGCGGTCGGTGCGCTTGCGCCGGACGGATCGCGCCTCGTCCGGCTCTATTCACGCACGGGCGAGGACATCTCGCCGGCTTTTCCGGATCTCGTCGAGACGCTCGCCTTCGAGGGCGCGATCGATGGCGAGCTTCTGGTGCGCCGCGACGGGCGGGTGCAGAGCTTCAACGCGCTGCAGCAACGGCTCAATCGCAAGACGACGACGCCCAAGCTGATGGCCGAGCATCCAGCCCATCTGCGCGCCTATGACCTTCTCGCCGACGGCGCGGAGGATCTGCGCGACCATCCCTACTCCCATCGCCGCGAACGGCTCGAGCGGCTGATCGAGCGTCTCGCCATCCCGAGGCTCGATCTGTCGCCCGTCCTCGCCTTTACCTCCCTCACCGACCTCGCCGCGGCGCGGGCCGATCCGGCGGTGGTCGGCGCCGGCCCCGATGCGGAGGCGATCGAAGGGCTGATGCTCAAGCGCCGCGACAGCCGCTATCTGCCGGGGCGGCCGAAAGGGCAGTGGTTCAAGTGGAAACGCGAGCCCTTCGCGGTCGACGCGGTGCTGATGTGTGCCCAGCGCGGCCATGGCAAGCGCTCATCCTTCTATTCCGACTACACTTTCGGCGTCTGGAACGCGGACGGCGTGCTGGTGCCGGTCGGCAAGGCCTATTTCGGCTTCACCGACGAGGAACTGGTCGACATCGACCGCTTCGTGCGCAAGAACACCGTGAACCGCTTCGGTCCGGTGCGTGAGGTTGTCCACACGGCCACGACGGGTCTCGTGTTCGAGGTGGCCTTCGAGGGCATCGCGCAATCGACCCGCCACAAATCCGGCGTCGCGATGCGGTTTCCACGAATCGCGCGGCTGCGCTGGGACAAGCCGCCGGGCGAGGCCGACCGACTGGAGGCGCTCCTGGCGCTCCTGACGAGCGGCCGCAACAAGACGGGAGCGCGTGAGGCATGAACGCCCTGAACCGGATTTTCGGTGGACCGCCTTTGTGGGTGATCATCCGCCTGATCATCCTCTCGATCGTCGTCGGCTTCGTGCTCGACTGGCTCAACCTCACCCCCTATGCGCTGATCGACCGGCTGATCGACATGATCCAGCGGCTGATCGCGCGCGGCTTCTCGGCCATCCGCGACATCGGCACCTATCTGATGCTCGGCGCCATTCTGGTGGTACCGGCCTGGATCCTCATCCGGCTGTTTCGCGGCGTCGGCGGGGGCGGCCGCTGAGGGCCCATCGCCAGCCCTGATCACGCCCGCCGTCGAGGGCGCTTCGCATTCATGGATGCGGGCGCTATAAGGCCGCGGCCTTTCCGGAATGTCACCATGCGCACCGCAACCGTCGACCGCACCACCAAGGAAACGAAAGTGTCCGTCACCGTCGATCTCGACGGGACCGGCCGCTACGACATCGCGACGGGCGTCGGCTTCTTCGACCACATGATGGAGCAGCTCGCGCGCCACTCGCTGATCGACATCACCCTGCGGGTGGACGGGGACCGGCACATCGACGACCACCACAGTGTCGAGGACGCGGGGATCGCGCTCGGGCAGGCGATCCGGCAGGCGCTGGGCGGCATGGTCGGCATCAACCGCTACGCCGACAGCCTGCTGCCGATGGACGAGACGCTGACGCGCTGCGCCATCGACATGTCCGGCCGGCCGTTTCTGGTGTTCAAGGTCGATTTCGCCCGCGAGAAGATCGGCACCTTCGATACGGAACTGGTGCGCGAATGGTTCCAGGCCTTCGCCATGAACGCCGGCGCGACCTTGCATATCGAGACCCTCTATGGGCTGAATGCCCATCACGTCGCGGAGAGCTGCTTCAAGGCGCTGGCGCGGGCGCTGCGGCAGGCCGTGGCGATCGACCCGCGCATGGCGGACGCCCTGCCGACCACCAAGGGAAAGCTCGGAGGCTGAAATGGCGAGCTACTGGATCTACGAGCCGGCCGGTGCGGCGGCCGGATCCGTCGAGGCCGCCAGCCGCGCCGTGATCGTGCGCGACGGCTGGTCCTGGGGCGCCCTGCTGCTCGGCCCGATCTGGACGCTCTGGCGCGGCCTGTGGGTCATGTTCCTCGTCTGGCTCGCCCTCATCGCCGCGCAGATGCTGGTCGAGCAGACCTGGCCGCAGCTCGCCGTTCTCGCCGCCATCCTCATGACCCTGTTTTCGGTCTGGTTCGCGCTCGAGGGCAATGCGCTGCGCTCGGCCGCCCTGGCGCGCAAAGGGTATCGCCTGTCCGCCATCACCGTGGCGCGGTCGCTCTCGGAGGCCGAGCACGCCTATATGGCTTCGCTCAAGTCCGCGGCGCCGACGGAGCCCGCGCCGACCGTCGATCGCATCGTCGAGCCGGTTTTTGAGGCCGCGCCCGCCACACCGCCGGCCGAGGTACCGGCGCCGGTCGATGCTGCGCCGATCCAGCCGACGCCACCGCCGACCCCGGAGCCCGCGCCGATCGCCGCGGCTAGGCCCGGAGCCGTCCACACGATCACCCCCGTCGCGCGCACATGGCCCCTCGCGCGCGCCCGTGAGGAAGAGCGCTCGCCGATGCCCCCGAGCCCGGTGCGGGGCCAGCGCGCGACCCGCACGGCGGAGCCGCCGGCCTCCGATCCCCAGGCGCCCTCGCGCACCGGCGGGCTGCCGCGCGCCACGAGCCCCTTCGACATTCCCCCGCCACGCAAGCCCGACGGCGGATCATCGTGAGCGTCGCGCTCATCGATTACGGCTCGGGCAATCTGCACTCCGCCCGAAAGGCACTGGAACGGGCCGCACGCGACAGCGGGGTGAACGCGCCCGTTCTCGTCACCGCCGATCCGGACGCCGTGCGGCGCGCCGATCGCATCGTGCTGCCGGGGGTCGGCGCCTTCGCCGACTGCAAGCGCGGCCTCGTCGCGGTCGACGGCATGATCGAGGCGCTTGAGGAGGCGGTGCGGCGGCGTGCCGTCCCGTTCCTCGGCATCTGCGTCGGCATGCAGCTCATGGCAAGCCGCGGTCTCGAATATGAGACGACGCCGGGCCTCGGCTGGATCGATGGCGATGTCGGGCCGATCACGCCGGCCGATCCGGGGCTCAAGATCCCGCATATGGGCTGGAACACGCTGTGGGCCCATGCCGAGCATCCGATCCTCGCCCGCATCCCGACCGGACCGACGGGGCTGCACGCCTATTTCGTGCACTCCTTCCACCTGCGCGCGGCCATGCCAGACCAGGTGGTGGCCGAGGCCGATTATGCAGGGCCGATCACGGCGATCGTCGCCCGCGACACGATGGTCGGCACCCAGTTCCACCCCGAGAAGAGCCAGCGCCTCGGCCTGACCCTGCTCGCCAACTTCCTGACCTGGCGCCCATGATCCTCTATCCCGCGATCGATCTGAAGGATGGGCGCTGCGTGAGGCTCAAGCAGGGCGACATGGCGCAGGCCACGATCTTCAACGAGGATCCCGCCGCCCAGGCTGCCGCCTTCGAGGCGCAGGGTTTTTCGCATCTGCACGTGGTCGATCTCGACGGCGCCTTCGCCGGCCGGCCGATGAACGCGGTCGCGGTCGAACGGATCCTCTCGCGCGTCACCATGCCGGTGCAGCTTGGTGGCGGCATCCGCGACCGGGCGACCGTCGAGGGCTGGCTCGGCAAGGGCATCGCGCGCGTCATCATCGGCACGGCGGCGGTGCGCGATCCGGCCTTCGTGCGCGACGCCGCGCGCGCCCATCCGGGGCGGGTCGCTGTCGGCCTCGATGCGCGCGACGGCATGGTCGCGGTCGAGGGCTGGGCGGAGGTGTCGTCGCTCTCGGCCGTCGACCTCGCCCGGCGCTTCGAGGACGCGGGCGTCGCCGCGATCATCTACACCAAC
Source organism: Labrys sp. (in: a-proteobacteria) (assembly GCA_046344875.1). GTDB lineage: Bacteria > Pseudomonadota > Alphaproteobacteria > Rhizobiales > Labraceae > Labrys. Next base: position 45,486 of record JBKDKQ010000068.1, read on the forward strand.
ATCGCGCGGGACGGCATGCTGGGCGGCATCGACTGGGAAGGCACGCTTGGGCTCGCGCAGGCGGTCCGCATCCCCGTCGTCGCCTCGGGTGGTCTCGCCTCGATCGAGGACATCCGCACGCTCGCCTCGCCTGCCTACCGCATCCTCGAAGGTGCGATCGCCGGGCGCGCGCTTTACGATCGCCGCGTCGATCCCGCCGAGGCGCTGGCCCTGCTCCGGGCCGCGTGACATGGCGCTGAACGACGCCGAGCTCGAACGCTATGCCCGCCATGTGGTGATGCGCGAGATCGGCGGCCCAGGCCAGCAGGCGCTGAAGGCCGCGCGCGTCCTGGTGATCGGCGCAGGCGGGCTCGGCGCCCCGGCGCTGCTCTATCTCGCGGCGGCCGGTGTCGGCACGCTCGGCATCGTCGACGACGACACCGTGTCGCTGTCGAACCTGCAGCGCCAGATCATCCATCGGACCGAGGCCGTCGGCACGCCCAAGACCGCGAGCGCCCATGGGGCGATCGCGGCGCTCAATCCCCATGTCGTGGTTCATTGCCACGAGACACGGTTGAGCGCGGCGAACGCGGCCGCCCTCGTCGGCGCCTATGACATCGTTCTCGACGGTTCGGACAATTTCGACACGCGCTATGCGGTCTCGGATGCCTGCTTCCATGTCGGCCGCCCGTTGATCACCGGGGCGCTCGGCGTTTTCGACGCCTCCCTGACCACGATCCGCGCCCATGAACGGGGGGCGGACGGCACGCCGAACCCCACCTATCGCTGCCTCTTCCCGGACAAGCCGCCGCCGGGCACGGTCCCCACCTGTTCGGAGGCCGGCGTTCTCGGGGCGCTCGCGGGCATGCTCGGTTCGATGATGGCGCTCGAGGCGGTGCGCGAGATCGTCGGTTTCGGCACGGGGCTCGTCGGTCGCCTGCTGCTCATCGACGCGCGCGACATGCGCTTTCAGGAAATGCGCTACGCCTGGGATCCGGCCAACCCGCTCAACGGCACTGCCAGCGGCTAGATGACGCCATGCGACGTGCCGATTTGCGGTCGCGTCCGGTCCTTCGCTATGGTGCGATCTCACTCTCCTCCGAACTGGCGCACGCGCCCGTTCCCGCACCGAGACCCACGCCGTGGATGCCGCCCTTTCCGCTTTCTCGACGAACATCGTCTTCGTCCGCGCCCTGCGCGTCGAGGCCCATATCGGCTATTACGCCCATGAGAAGGGCCACACCCAGCCGCTGGTCATCGATGTCGAACTGGACGTCGCGGCGGAGGATTTCGGCAGCGACGATCTCGCCCGCACGGTCGACTACGATACGATCGCCGACCATGCCCGCAGTCTCGCGCGCACCCATGTCGATCTCGTCGAGACGTTCGCCGAACGGCTGGCAGCGCTGTGCCTCGGCCATCCGCTGACCCGTGCCGTGAGGATCCGGATCGAGAAGCCGCAGGCGATCAAGGACGCCATCGCCGGCGTCGCGATCATGCGACGCCGGTCCTGAACGGCGACCGGGCAGGGTTGACGCGCCGTTGCGACGCGACACCGGGTCGCTGCCCCCGTTCACCGTCTTGCGAGTTGACGCGACCGCCCTCTTGCCGCCACGATGCGTTCCGATGATCCTCGACGTCTGACCGGAGGAAATGCCATGCCACCCGTTCTTGCGATTCTTGCGACCGCCACCGGCGTCTTCGTCGCTGCGCGCTACCTGAAGCGGGAATGGGAGCGGGTGAACCGCGAACTCGACGCGGCCGAGCCGATCCCGGTCAAGACGACGCCGACGCTGCGGCGTGATCCGCACACCGGCGAATGGCGCGTCGTCAACCGCTGATCCCGGTCGGTTCCATTCCTTGACAGGGCGCGTGTCGCGGCTAGGGTGCCGCGCCGTCGATGCAGCGAGCGCCCATGTCGTCCCACTCCGCGATTGAACTGCCCCCCCACATGCGCCCCGAGCGCTCGTTTCAGGGCCTGATCCTGACGTTGCAGCGCTATTGGGCGGATTATGGCTGCGTCATCCTGCAGCCCTACGACATGGAAGTGGGTGCCGGCACCTTCCATCCGGCGACGACGCTGCGCTCGCTCGGCCCACGGCCGTGGCGCGCGGCCTATGTCCAGCCCTCACGGCGGCCGAAGGACGGGCGCTATGGCGAGAACCCCAACCGGCTGCAGCACTATTACCAGTTCCAGGTGATCCTGAAGCCGTCGCCACCGGATCTGCAGGAGCTCTATCTCAACTCGCTCTACGCCATCGGCATCGATCCGCGGAACCATGACCTGCGCTTCGTCGAGGACGACTGGGAGAGCCCGACGCTCGGTGCCTGGGGGCTCGGCTGGGAATGCTGGTGCGACGGCATGGAAGTGTCGCAGTTCACCTATTTCCAGCAGGTTGCCGGTCAGGAGTGCAACCCCGTCTCGGGCGAATTGACCTATGGTCTCGAGCGTCTCGCCATGTATGTGCAGGGCGTCGAGAACGTCTACGACCTCAATTTCAACGGCCGCGAAGGCGCCGAGAAGGTGACCTATGGCGACGTCTTCAAGCAGGCGGAGCAGGAGTATTCGCGGCACAATTTCGAGCATGCCGACACGGCGCTACTGTTTCGCCAGTTCGAGGAGGCGGAGAAGGAATGTCTCTCGCTTCTCGACAAGGGGGATGCCGGCGACCGGCACCTGATGGCCCTGCCCGCCTATGACCAGTGCATCAAGGCGAGCCACCGTTTCAATCTGCTCGATGCGCGCGGCGTGATCTCGGTGACGGAGCGCCAGAGCTACATCCTGCGGGTGCGCGAACTCGCCAAGCGCTGTGGCGAGGCCTGGGTGCGCACTGCGGCCGGCGGCGTCTGAGGCGGTTTTCCACGACCCTGCGGCCATCGGCCTCGCCCCGGCCCCATTCCGCTGTCACCGCGTGATTGCCGCGCAGGGACCCTTTCTGGTATCGAGCCGGCGCAACGACAGGATTGTTCCTTGACCGACACGTCGCCGACGCCGCTGCTCGACCAGGTCCACACGCCCGAGGATCTGCGTCTCCTGCGCGAGGATCAGCTCGTGCAGCTCGCCGATGAACTGCGCCGCGAGACGATCGACGCGGTCTCGGTGACCGGCGGCCATCTCGGCGCGGGGCTGGGCGTCATCGAACTCACCGTCGCGCTGCACTATGTCTTCGACACACCGCGCGCGCGACTGATCTGGGACGTCGGCCACCAGACCTATCCGCACAAGATCCTCACCGGCCGCCGCGACCGCATCCGCACCCTGCGCCAGGGCGGCGGGCTTTCTGGCTTCACCCGACGGAGCGAAAGCGAATACGATCCCTTCGGCGCGGCGCATTCCTCGACGTCGATCTCAGCCGGGCTCGGCATGGCGGTTGCGCGCGATCTCGACAAGCGGACGAACGACGTGATCGCCGTCATCGGCGACGGGTCGATGTCGGCCGGCATGGCCTATGAGGCGATGAACAATGCCGGCGCGCTCGGCTCGCGGCTGATCGTGATCCTGAACGACAACGACATGTCGATCGCGCCGCCGGTCGGTGCCATGTCGGGCTATCTGGCGCGCCTCGTCTCGGGCAGCACCTACAAAGGCATCCGCGACTTCGGCAAGCAGGTCGCCAAGCGCCTGCCGCGCTTCATCTACGACAAGGCGCAGCGCGCCGAGGAATATGCGCGCGGCTTCTGGACCGGCGGCACGCTGTTCGAGGAACTGGGCTTCTACTATGTCGGGCCGATCGACGGCCATAATCTCGAGCAGCTGCTTCCGGTCCTGAAGAATGTCCGTGACCAGGGCGAGGGCCCCGTCCTCATCCATGTCGTGACGCAGAAGGGCAAGGGCTATGCGCCGGCGGAAGCCGCCGCCGACAAGTATCACGGCGTCGTCAAGTTCGACGTCGTCACCGGCGCGCAGGCGAAGGCCAAGGCGAACGCGCCCTCCTACACGAAAGTGTTCGGCGAAAGCCTCGTGAAGGAGGCGCAGAAGGACGACCGGATCGTCGCGATCACGGCCGCCATGCCGTCCGGAACCGGCATCGACATTTTCGAGAACGCCTTCCCGAACCGGACGTTCGACGTCGGCATCGCCGAACAGCATGCGGTGACGTTTGCGGCCGGCCTCGCCACCGAGGGCTATAAGCCGTTCTGCGCGATCTATTCGACCTTCCTGCAGCGCGCCTATGACCAGGTCGTGCATGACGTCGCGATCCAGAAGCTACCCGTCCGCTTCCCGATCGACCGCGCCGGCCTCGTCGGCGCCGATGGGGCGACGCATGCGGGGTCCTTCGACGTCGCCTATTTGGCCTGTCTGCCGGACTTCGTCGTCATGGCGGCGTCCGATGAGGCGGAACTCGTGCACATGGTCGCGACCGCGGCTGCCTTCGACGAGGGGCCGATCGCGTTCCGCTATCCGCGCGGCGAGGGCGTCGGTGTCGATATGCCGATCTTCGGGAGCGTTCTCGAGATCGGCCGGGGCCGGATCCTGCGCGAGGGGACGCGCGTCGCGCTGCTTTCGCTCGGCACGCGCCTCGCCGAATGCCTGCGGGCCGCCGAGGATCTCGCGGCCGAGGGCCTGTCGACCACGGTGGCGGACGCACGCTTCGCCACGCCGCTCGATGCCGACATGATCCTCCGGCTCGCCCGCGAGCACGAACTGATCGTCACCGTCGAGGAAGGCTCGGTCGGCGGCTTCGGCAGCCATGTCTTCCAGTTCCTGGCGGAGCAGGGTGCGCTTGATCGCGGCCTGAAGGTCCGCTCCATGGTGCTGCCGGACCGCTTCATGGACCATGACAAGCCGGACGTGATGTATGCGCTGGCGGGCCTCGATGCTGCCGGGATCAGCGCCAAGGTGCGACAGGTTCTCGGCGTCACCGAGCGGCAGCCCCGTGCCGCACGATCGGGCGGCGCCTGATCGCGTCCAGCCCCGGTCATGGCCGGGGAGGCATCACCCCGCTTCAGCCTGCCAAAGGCGGGGATCTGCGGTACTCGCGTCTCCCCAAGATTGGGGATTTCGGTAGATCAGTAGTTCGCCATACTGACGATGTTGGTTTTGACGTTTTCTGATTTTGAAAGTGACATCCATGGCATTTCATTCGGCACAAAAGTCGTCGTCGCATTCCCTCGACGGCGCGAGCCTCTACCGGTTCTTCGTCAAGGCGCGCAGCCTCGGACAGCGTGTCCAGACATCGGAGCCGATGTCCAGCACGGCCGGCTTTCGGTCGGCAACCTTCGTTTTCAGTTCGATCATCTTGGGTATTCAGGCGGTCTACATGCTGACCCACGGCTCGTGAGCCTGTTCCTGTCCGCCTGACATGGCCCGGCTCCGGCAGGTCGCGATCCAAGCGCGGCCGGCTGTGGGGTGACGGCGATGCTCAGTCTCCCGGCATCAGCGTCGGGTAAGGCTGCTGGACCAGCCGGATCAGCTCGGCCTGACGGTGCAGATCGAGCTTGTCATAGATTGTCTTCAGGTGGCTGCGGACCGTGTGCTCCGACAGCCCGCGATCGGTGGCGATTTCGCCGACACTCTTGCCGATGCCGATGTCCTGGGCGATCGCGGCCTGCATCGCGGTGAGATCGAACAGGAACTCGATCATCTCCGTCGGCAGCGTCTCGCCGGCCCCCACCCGTGTGATCAGCATCAACAAGCCGATGGACAGTGTCGGCGGCCCTTCACCGCACAGCGACAGGTGCACGACATGCCGCTGCCCCGGGCGGGCGCCGGCGACCGGGAAGGATGTCACGGGGCGTCGCGCGAAGCAGGAGGCCCACCCCTGTTCGAACAGCTTGAGTTCGCTGCGGACCCGCGCCGCCGCCGGCGAGAGGCCGAAGCCCGGCTGATGCGACGTCCGCCCGAAGACCTCCTCGCGGCAGATCGCGAAGGCCTCGTTCTCGATCAGACTCTTGCCGCCGATGCCGATGACGGCAGCCGGAATCCGGAGATGACTCAGCGTCTTGACGATGCTGGTCATCCGCGACCATTCCGCGTTGACCATCAGTTCGATGCCCCGCATCGCGTGCGGCCGCATGGTCTCGAGCCATCTGAACGCCTCGTCGCCGAACGGATCGTGACCGGGCGGTCGCGAGAAATGCACGCTGATCGGCAGGCCCCTCTCGGCGACGAAGAAGGATGCCGCCTGATGGGCCCGCTCGAGATTGTAGATGAAGTCGCGGCAGTAGGGCAGCGTCGCAAGCTCGTGCGGAGTGAGGACCTCGCGATCATCGATGAAGCGGGCGAGCTGATCATAGGCACGCTTGGCGCGCGGATCGCCGATCAGGGGCGCGCGCTCCAGGAAATCCGGCAGCAGTTTTTCCGCCGAACCCACCGTCACGTGACCGAAGAAGGAGTCGGTCGCTACCGTCATCATGGCGCTGCCGGCGCCGACGCGTCCGCACATGTCGTCGAGGATCGAGCGCCATTGATCGGGCTCGAAGGATGACCGGTACATGCGGTCGATCAGCGCCTCGTCGCGCCGGTTGAAGGTTGGATCGACACGTATCGTCATGGCTTCGTACCGTGTCTTGCCGGGCACTGCGGGCTGCGACGCATTCGTCGTCAATCCTCGTCCCGGTCGGCGAAAAGACCGATCACACCTCGCACCGCTGCTGCCAGGTCAGGCGACAGCTGAGCCGTTACCAATTTACTCCTGTGCCATGAAGAATACACGTTTTCCACCGTGAGAAAACCCCATGGGAACGTTCTTCCACGCAATCTGCCGCACTCGTGCGCCGCAGTACTCCATTTCATTGGGTTTGGCGCTGGCGTCCGAAAGTATTTCGTCTGAGAACATGTTCACTGCCGGGCCGCAGTTCAACAACGAAAACATGATCGAGAGCACGCTTGAATACCCTAATACCATTGTATGCACGATCAATTCAAGTTCGATGCACGATCTTGCAGGTTTGGTTCTAGAGTTGGCTGCAAGTTCAGGACAAGTTTCGCTTGTCCGGTCGTCTCTCGTCCATCCTTTTCCAAAGTTAGCCGGCTGTTCTTGGGCCCGTTCAGGCATGAGCGAGCCGGGTGAACGGGAACTCGGGACCGCCCCGATTCGACAAGCAGGATGGATCGCGGGTCAAGTCTGCAACCTATAGATTTAATTTCAAATCAAAGCAATCTTACCGACAGGCGGCGCGTGCATGATTCGCGGCTCGCCACCCCGGACACCGGACGTCGTTGCCTTTTGCAAAGACGCCAACGATACCGTTTACCGATCCCGCATTCAGGTTCTCTCGCACCTCCCCTATTTTGGGGATGCATAGCTTTGTCAGCTTTGCCACTTTTCACCACGGAGGCAGCAGACAAGAAGGGTTCTTGCTCAGTAATGAACGGAAAAAACCTACGCGTGTATCGTTTTCGTCTTCTCTACCTAATTAAGGCAAGATGGGTTGCGTGAGTTTTATTTTTCATGACCAAGCTTTACTTTATCGTTGTACTGACCAATTCGATCCAACTGCTATCCTGACGATTGAGTGTTACGATTATTCCTGCATAACTTTTGAGCCTGCTCCACGATTCTGCTTTTACACACCGTTGATGACTGGCGCCCGTGCAAGCGGGCGCCAGTTGTCGTTTGCGGCGCCGAGCGCGGCCCGGACCGCTGTAGGCCGTCAGGCGCCTGCCACGCGGCGACGCCCGGCCCGCTCCGCATCCTCGTCCTGGGTCTCGACGTGGAAGCGATGCAGCACGCGGTGAGCGATCGGCGCGAGCAGAATGCCGGCGGTGTAGATCAGCACCAGACCGGAGTAGAGGGCGTAGAGGCCCGCGAAGAGTTTTCCCGCCGGCGTGATGACGGGTGCCACCGGCCCCATGCCGCCGAGGATCATCGCGGCGGACAGGAAGGCATCGAGCAGCCCCTGCCCCTCGAACCCCATATACCCGGCCATCCCGATCGCGAGCGAGGCGACCACGATCACCGCGCCGATCAGGGTATTGCCGGCGACACGCCAGTAAAACCGCCGCGGATGCAGGACGGGCTGGCTGCGGTGCTCATAGCGAAAGAGACGATCGGGCATGGCGGTTCCGTGGGGCTGATCGCGGCGTCGGCTCGCAGTCTAGACGCGCCGCGGATCGGGTTGAAGGCGCCGCGCCGCGGGTGACGAGCCGGCATCCGCCGTGCTATCCGCTCGGCTCGTTCAGGAGCCTTGAATGCGTCTTGCCTCGATCACCTCACGATTGGCCGGTCTCGGCGGCGAGAAATGGGCCCTGCACGTCGAAGCGCGCCGCCGGGCGGCCGCTGGTTCGCCGATCATCGAACTGACGATCGGCGAACCCGACACGCCGCCCCCGCCGCCCGTCATCGAAGCGGCGATCACGAGCCTTCGCGCCGGCAACACGCGCTACACCGGCGGCCGCGGCCTGCGCTCCGTGGTCGACGCCATCGCCCGCAAGTATTCGCGGCGCACCGGTCGCACGATCGGCCCCGGCAACATCCTGTATTTTCCCGGCACGCAGACCGCGCTCTACGTCGTGATGACCGGCCTCGTCGAGGCGGGCGACGACGTTCTCGTCGGCGATCCGCTCTACGCGACCTATGAAGGCGTGATCCGCTCGACCGGCGCGCGGGTCGTCCCCGTCCCCCTCGATCCGGCCCAGGGATTCCATCTCACGATCGCGGCCCTCGAGCGGTCGATCACCGACCGCAGCCGCGTGCTGCTCCTGAACTCGCCGCACAACCCGACAGGCGCGACGCTGTCCTCGACCGAGATCGAGGCGATCGTGGGCTTCTGCGAGCGGCACGATCTGTGGATTGTGTCGGACGAGGTCTATGAAAGCATGGCCTATGGGGCTGCCTTCGCCTCGCCCTTCGACGTGCCGGCCGGCGCCGGGCGGACGATCGTGGTGTCGTCGATCTCGAAGTCGCACATGCTGCCGGGTTTCCGCTCCGGCTGGTGCGTCGGGCCGGAAGCCTTCATCGAGGCGCTGCTGCCGGTTTCCGAAACCATGCTCTTCGGCGCGCAGCCCTTTCTGCAGGACGCCGCCGCACACGCCATCGACAACGAGTTCGAGGAGTGCCGGTTCATGGTCGAGACCTTCCGCGCCCGCGCCGCCGCGGTAACGGAAGCGCTCGCCAACGTTCCCGGCATCAGCTGCGCTGCGCCCGAGGGCGGCATGTTCGCCATGGTCGACGTGCGCGGTACGGGCCTCGACGGCGACGGCTTCGCCTGGCGCCTCCTCGACGAGGAGAAAGTCGCGGTGATGCCGGGCTCCTCCTTTGGCGCCGGAGCGGGCGGTCACATCCGCATCAGCCTGTCGCGCGATGTCGCCGAGTTGCGGGAGGCCTGCGCGCGCGTCGCCAGGCTCGCGATCCGTCTGACGCGGGAGACACCGTCATGAGCGACAAACCGCTGCTCGGCTCCACCATCCCAACCCTGCTGAAGGCCCGGGGCATCGAGGTCGTCTTCGGGATACCGGGCGTCCACACGGTCGAACTCTATCGCGGCCTGCCGGATTCGGGCCTGCGCCACATCACGCCCCGCCACGAGCAGGGTGCGGGCTTCATGGCGGACGGTTATGCGCGCGCCACGGGCAAGGTTGCCGCCTGTTTCATCATCACCGGCCCGGGCCTTCTCAACATCGCGACCGCCATGGCGCAGGCCATGGCCGATTCGGTGCCCATGCTGGTCATCACGACGCTCAACCCGCGCCCGACGCTCGGCCGCGGCGAGGGGCGGCTGCATGAACTGCGCGGCCAGTCGATCGTCGCGCGCGAGATCGCGAGCCTCTCGCTGACGGTCCTGACCGCCGATCAGCTCGTGCCGGCGCTCGACGAAGCCTTTGCAGTCTTCGCCTCCGCGAGACCCGGCCCGGTCGTCATCGAGATCCCGATCGATCTTCTCAGTGAGCCCTTCTTGCCGGATGCGCGTGTCGCGCCGCGCCCGTCGCGCCCGGCGCCGGATCCCGCGGCCGTCACACAGGCGGCTGCGCTCCTCAATGCCGCACGCCGGCCCATGGTCTTTGCAGGTGGCGGCGCGGTCGCGGCGGCCGCGTCCTTCGCCGGTCTTGTCGAACGGCTCGATGCCGTGACGCTCCTGACCGCGAACGCCAAGGGCCTGCTGCCCGGCGGCCATCCGCTTCTCGCCGGCGGCAATCTTCCCTCCCAGGCGGTCCGCGGCCTGATCCGAGCTTCCGATGCTCTCCTCGTCATTGGTTCGGAACTCGGCGAAACCGATCTCGAATACTATGGCGAGGGTCCGATCGAGGTGTCCGGGCCGCTGATCCGCGTCGACATCGATCCGCGCCAGTTCGGCCGGGGCATCACGCCGACCCTGTCGATCACGGCCGATGCCGACGCCTTCCTGCGCGCCCTGCTGCCGCTGATCACGCAACGCGCGCCGACGGCGGCGGGCGCGGTGGCCGAGGTGCGTGCCCGCGCACTCGCCGAACTCGAGCCGCGCATCGCCCGGCATCGCCCGCTTATCGAGGCAATCTGGCGGGTCCTGCCCGAGGCGATCCTCGCGGGCGATTCGACCGAGGCGAGCTATGCCGCCGGCCTCTTTGCCGAGCCGCCGGCGCCGCGCCGGTTCATGAGCGCGGCAACGGGCTTCGGCACGCTCGGCTACGCGCTGCCGGCGGCGATCGGCGCCAAGGCAGGCTGCCCGCAGGCGCCGGTCGTCTGCCTCATCGGCGATGGCGGCCTGCACTACACCGTCCCCGAGCTTGCTGCGGCGGCCGAGGCGGGACTGCCCGTCATCGTGCTGCTGTGGAACGACCAGCGCTATGGCGAGATCGAGAAGTTCATGATCCGCCGCCAGATGCGCACGATCGGCGTCGAGCTCTTCGCCACCGACTTCAGGCAGGTGACGCAGGGATTTGGCGCGACGCATGTGACGGCGGCGACCATGGCCGAGGTGGAAACCGAGCTCGCCGCGGCCGCCGGCCGCTCGACCGTGACGGTGATCGAGATGGATGCGGGCCGCTTCGGCGGTTGAGCGGGACGATCCGGCGGGGAGGATGACCGGCTTTTCTGGCGCCGCGGTCTCGAGGCTGCGATGATCGGCCGACCGTGAGACCCGGCGTTGCCGCCTTGTGCCCCGAGGCGCGATGCCGACGGCCCGCTTTGGCCCACAAGAGCTTGACGCGTCGCGGGGTCGCCACTATACGACCGACTTCCGTTTTGCAGCCCCGCATCCGGCTGGCCGTCGTGCTTTGGTGTGATGCGCGGTGTCTTTCTAGTTTGTGAGGATCTCACGATGTCCCGCCGTTGCGCGTTGACCGACAAGGCCGTCCAGGTCGGCCACAAGGTCAGCCACTCGAACCGCAAGACCAAGCGCCGGTTCCTGCCGAACCTCCATAATGTCACGCTCATGTCCGAGGCGCTCGGTCGCTCGGTCACGCTGCGCGTGTCGAGTGCCGGCCTGCGTACGGTCGAGCACAATGGTGGTCTCGACGCCTGGCTCGCCAAGGCCAATGCCTCGGAGCTGTCGGCCACCGCGCTCAAGCTGAAGCGCGAGATCGCCAAGAAGCAGGCCGCCGCCACCGCCTGACGGCGGATCCCCGATCGAGACCAAAAAGCCGGGCGTCTCGCGACGCGCCGGCTTTTTCACGTGGAGCGCGACGATGGCGCAGACCCTGACGCGGAGCCCCGCATGGGGCGAACTGGTGGCGCCGGCGATCGCCATGGCGCTGATCGTGCTGGCGTCGAACATTCTGGTCCGCTACCCGTTCACCCCCTTCGGGCTCGGCGACTATCTGACCTGGGGCGCCTTCACCTATCCCTTCGCGTTTCTCGTCACCGACATCACGAACCGCCGCTTCGGCGCGGCGGGGGCGCGGCGCGTGGTCTATGTCGGTTTCGCGGCCGCGGTGATCCTGTCGGCCGTCTTCGCCACGCCGCGCGTCGCGATCGCCTCGGGGCTCGCCTTCCTTCTTGCCCAGCTTCTCGACGTCGCGATCTTCGACCGGCTTCGGCGCCTCGCCTGGTGGGTGCCGCCCTTCGCCTCGTCCGTCGTGTCCTCGGCCGTCGATACCGCCGTCTTCTTCACGCTCGCCTTCGGCTGCGCATCGGTGATCGGTGCCGGCTTCGCGCTGGTCGGGATCCATGAGGCCTGTGGCGAAGGCCTGCCCTGGCAGACCTGGGCGCTGTTCGACTATCTCGTGAAGCTCGGCCTCGCGGCGCTCTTCATCCTGCCCTATGGCGCCGCGCTGCGCCTCTTCGCCCAGCCGATGCCGCGCCGGGCCTGATCGGCCCCCGGTCAGCGCTCGCCGGCGATGCGCTCGATCACCGCGCCGCAGGCGCCGAGCTTCTTTTCGAGTTGCTCGAAGCCGCGATCGAGGTGGTAGACGCGATTGACGGTCGTCTCGCCCTCGGCCGCGAGCCCCGCGATCACCAGCGAGACCGAGGCGCGCAGGTCCGTCGCCATCACCGGCGCGCCGGTGAGCTTGCGCACGCCCTCGATCGTCGCCTTCTGGCCGTCGAGATGGATGTGGGCGCCGAGGCGAGCGAGTTCCTGCACATGCATGAATCGGTTCTCGAAGATCGTCTCGGTGATCGTCGAGGAGCCCTTGGCCCGCGTCATCAGGCCCATGAGCTGGGCCTGGAGGTCCGTCGGAAAGCCCGGGAAAGGCTCGGTCGTGACATGGATCGGACTGAGCCCGTGCCCGTTGCGGCGGACCCGGATGCCCTCATTGGTGGCGCTGATGGCGACGCCCGCCTCGACGAGGACGTCGAGCGCGGATTGCAGCAGTTCGGGCCGCGCGCCCTGCAGAAGCACGTCGCCGCCGGTCATCGCCACGCACATCGCATATGTGCCGGTCTCGATCCGGTCCGGAACCACCGCGTGATGGGTGCCATGCAGACGGCTGACACCCGTGACCTCGATCACGGAGGTGCCGGCGCCGGTGATGCGGGCGCCCATCTTGATGAGGCAATCGGCGAGATCGACGATCTCGGGCTCGCGGGCGGCATTCTCGATGCGGGTCGTACCGCTGGCGAGCACGGCACCCATGAGGGCCGTGTGGGTCCCGCCGACCGTCACCTTCGGAAACGCGATCTCGCCGCCCTTGAGGCCGTTCTTGGCCTCGGCGATCACATAGCCGTTCTCGATCTCGATCTTCGCGCCGAGCCGCTCCATGGCGAGCAGCAGAAGGTCGACCGGTCGGGTGCCGATCGCACAGCCCCCCGGCAACGAGACCTTGGCCTTGCCCATGCGCGCGACGAGGGGCGCCAGAACCCAGAAGCTCGCGCGCATCTTTGAGACGAGCTCATACGGCGCGGTGGTGTCGACGATCGCCCGCGCGTCGAGCCGCACGGTCTGGCCGGTGAGGACGTCGTCGCCCGGCCGCTTGCCCGCCACCGTCACGTCGACGCCGTGATTGCCGAGGATGCGGGCGAGAAGCGACACGTCCGCGAGCCGCGGCACGTTGGTCAGCGTCAGGATGTCCTCGGTGAGCAGGCTCGCGATCATCAGCGGCAGGGCGGCGTTCTTGGCGCCCGAAATGGGGATGACGCCGTTCAGCTCATGCCCGCCGGTGATCTTGATGCGATCCATGGAATGGTCCCCCGCCGACGAATCGCGGCGACTGGACCGGGACTGTCGGAAAATCGTCACGAGCGGAGTACCCCATGCCCGCGCCCCGGACAAGGGCGCGCCCCGCTCCCGCTACGGTCCATGCGGGCCGAATGCGGCGGCAGAGCGGCAGGGAGCGTGGGCGGGTACGCGGACGCGATCAGGTCCGTCCTTCGGGTGAGGGAGTGGCGGGTGGCGGCGGTGGCGCGGGCTCGTCCGCCTCGACCTCCTCGCGCCGGCCGCGGGCCTGGGCCTTGCGCCGCGCGAGGTTCGCCCGCAGGGCCTGCGCGAGCCGCTCCTCCCGCGCTTTTCGACCATCCGACATCGCGATCTTCCTCGTCTGGCGTCGCTTGCCATTCCCGCGCCCTTGTGGCACTAGGGCCGCGCGCAAGGCAAGCGTCCCAAACGGGCGCCCCTGAACGCCGCGTTAGCTCAGTGGTAGAGCACACCATTGGTAATGGTGAGGTCGACAGTTCAATCCTGTCACGCGGCACCAGCAATATGTCAGTTAAGTCAATAACTTAGCGGACCGTGCGCTAGCCCATTTTTCCCCTTCTGATCAGCCCTGTCACACCACAGTCACAACGCATGGTGCTCGACAATGGCAACGATCCGCAAGCGCAACGACCGCTACCAAGTCCAGATCCGCAGGACTGGTCGGTCTGGTCGGTCTTCCCACTTTGACCCGGACATTCATCCGTCGCAGCGATGCTCAGGAGTGGGCTCGACCGCACGCCGCACCTATGCGCTGACTAAAGCGTCAAGCTCAGGTGTCCCACTAGATACAACGCAAACATTCGATCTCGCTTGGTATGGGTCTTGTTTGAGAAATCAACATAGCACTCGCCATGCCCAACGACTTCGAGATTGATCGTTGTTTCAATCATAAGACACAAAATACAATAACACAAAACCTAGGGCCTAACCCTGGATCTATCCACAATAACTATCGAAGTCTTGATACCTCTGCGTAAAACTCCCCCAGAGTCCACATCTATATAGCACTTTGGGGGAGATTATTCTCCCTCAAACCTGATAGGTGTTATCTTGTCTAAAAGTCTTCATGGAAGATTCTGGTACAACCTCGAAAACATTCAGACCGTGCGAAACCAGCGCTTGACGTCTTTCAATAGGCGAATTGCGGAAGCTGTTCTCCAGGCGGGAACCCAAGCCGTGGACGACAGGTTCAACCAAAGGGCTTGCCACAGGGTTGTCCCCGCTCCCACCGGATCCGGGAAGTCGACCTGTTCCATCGCTCTTGCAACGGCACTGATCGAGGTCAATCCGTCTGCAAGCGTTCTGTTCGTATGCGAAACGATCAGCCAGGCTGACTCGACATACCAACAACTCAAGGATCTGTCGCCGTATGGAACCGTAGCAATCTGGACGAGTGAACATGATCAAGCCAGACCTGAGCAGGGGAGCAAGCATAACCCCCGGTTCTATCTGAACGATCTCGCTTCACATCAGATCGTGGTCGTAACCCACAAGCTCTACAAAAGGCACAACAATGGGCATGCGCTTCGGTATCGCCACGATCATCGAACCTTGACGATCATCGATGAGCGTATCCAGGAGGTGTCGGTCTTTGACCTCGATCTCGGCGACATCGCCAAGGCCAGAGACATTGTCGTCGGTGAGTATGGTCTGGACTGTGATGCCTTCACGGCTGTCGATGAGCTGTACCGGTTCATGGACCAGATGTGGGCAGATAATGACAATGGCAACAGGTCATACTGTCCGCTGATCAGGAGTGTATCCGCCTGGTTTGATACAGCGGAAAGAAGTGGCTCGGGAAATCTGAACAGCGTCGCTAGGTGGGTTTTCGCCTGAACGCGGCCTATGCTGGCCGAGAGCAGG
>JBKDKQ010000069.1:0-60874 GCA_046344875.1 Labrys sp. (in: a-proteobacteria)
CGGAAATGGTCATGCCGGGCGACAACATCGCCATGACGGTGTCGCTGATCGTCCCGATCGCCATGGAGGAGAAGCTGCGCTTCGCCATCCGTGAAGGCGGACGCACCGTCGGCGCCGGCGTCGTCGCCTCCATCATCGAGTAATTGCTCCGCAGAGCACCCCCGATGGTGCGTCGAGCGATCGACGCACCGGTTCATTTCGGAGCGAGGTCATGACCGGCCAGAATATTCGCATCCGCCTCAAGGCATTCGATCATCGGATCCTTGACGCATCGACCCGGGAGATCGTCTCGACCGCCAAGCGCACAGGCGCCGCGGTTCGGGGCCCGATCCCTCTGCCCACCCGGATCGAGAAGTTCACCGTCAACCGTTCCCCGCACATCGACAAGAAGTCGCGGGAACAGTTCGAGATGCGCACGCACAAGCGTCTTCTCGACATCGTTGACCCTACGCCGCAGACCGTGGACGCGCTGATGAAGCTCGACCTCGCTGCCGGTGTGGATGTTGAGATCAAGCTCTGATCGAGCGTCAGGATTGGGAACGAACGCCATGCGTTCAGGTGTCATCGCAACGAAGATCGGCATGAGCCGCGTGTATAACGACGCCGGAGAACATGTTCCGGTCACTGTCTTGAAGCTCGACGGCTGCCAGGTCGTCGCGCAGCGGACGAACGACAAGAACGGCTACACGGCTGTCCAGATCGGCGCGGGCTTCGCCAAGGTGAAGAACACGTCGAAGGCGCAGCGCGGCCATTTCGCCACGGCGAAGGTCGAGCCGAAGCGCAAGCTCGTCGAGTTTCGCGTCAACGAGCAGGAAATGCTGCCCGTCGGTGCTCAGATCACGGCCGATCATTTCGTGCCGGGTCAGTTCGTCGACGTGACCGGTTCGACGATCGGCAAGGGCTTTGCCGGTTCGATGAAGCGGTGGAACTTCGGCGGTCATCGCGCCTCGCACGGCAACTCGATCACGCACCGCGCGCATGGTTCGACCGGTCAGCGTCAGGATCCGGGCAAGACCTTCGCGGGCAAGAAGATGGCCGGCCATCTCGGCACCGAGAAGGTCACCACACAGAACCTGCGGGTCGTGCGGACAGACGTCGAACGTGGCCTGATCCTCGTCGAGGGTGCGGTGCCGGGCGCGAAGGGCGGTTTCATCCTGGTTCGCGACTCGGTGAAGCGGAAGCTTCCCGCCGGTGTCCCGACCCCGGGCGCGTTCCGTCTGCCCGAAGCCGCCGCGGCGGCCGGTGAGTAAGGAGCGAGCCATGGAACTCAACGTCAAGACACTCGAAGGCTCGGCGGCCGGCTCGGTCACGGTCTCGGATGAGATCTTCGGTCTCGAGCCGCGCGCGGACCTCGTCCAGCGCGTCGTGCGCTGGCAGCTCGCCAAGCGCCAGGCCGGGACCCACAAGGTTCAGGGTCGTTCGGAAATCAACCGGACGAAGAAGAAGCTCTACAAGCAGAAGGGCACCGGTGGCGCGCGTCACGGCGCGGCTTCGGCACCGCAGTTCCGCGGCGGCGGCGTCGTTTTCGGCCCGACCCCCCGCAGCCATGAGCACACCCTTCCCAAGAAGGTGCGCGCTCTCGGCCTGCGCCACGCGCTCTCGGCGAAGGCCAAGGCGTCCGAGATCATGGTTCTGGAATCGACGACGATCGGCGAATCCAAGACCAAGGCCCTGCGCGAAACGCTCAACAGCCTCGGTCTCGCCAACGCGCTCGTCATCGACGGCGCCGAGGTGAACGCGAACTTCGCGCTCGCGGCCCGCAACATCCCGGACGTCGATGTGCTGCCGGTTCAGGGCATCAACGTCTACGACATCATGCGCCGCCGGAGCCTCGTGCTCACGAAGGCCGCCATCGACGCACTGGAGGCGCGCTTCAAATGAGCACCGTCGATCCCCGTCATTACGACGTGATCCTGTCGCCGGTCATCACCGAGAAGGCGACCGCCGCGTCCGAGTTCAACAAGGTGGTTTTCCGCGTCCGCATGGATGCGACCAAGCCGCAGATCAAGGCAGCCGTCGAAAAGCTGTTCAACGTGAAGGGTCTTGGCGTCAACACCCTCGTCCGCAAGGGCAAGGAGAAGCGCTTCCGGGGCCGGATCGGTGTCCAGAGCGACGCCAAGCGTGCCGTCGTGACCCTGGCCGACGGCCAGATGATCGACATCACGACCGGCCTCTGAGCGGCTTGAGGAAAGGGAGAGAGAACAATGGCTCTCAGGACATACAAGCCGGTCACGCCGGGCCTGCGCCAGCTGGTGCTCGTCGATCGGTCGGATCTTCATAAGGGCGCGCCCGTCAAGACGCTCACCGAGGGCCTCAACAAGTCCGGTGGTCGCAACAATCTCGGCCGCGTGACCTCCTTCCGCAAGTCGGGCGGCCACAAGCAGTCCTATCGTCTGGTCGACTTCAAGCGCCGCAAGCACGGCGTCGCGGCGACCGTCGAGCGGATCGAGTACGACCCGAACCGCACGGCGTTCATCGCGCTGATCAAGTATGCGGATGGCGAGCTGTCCTACATCCTGGCGCCGCAGCGCCTGGCGGTTGGCGACACGGTCGTCTCGGGCGCGTCGGTCGACGTGAAGCCGGGCAACGCGATGCCGGTCTCGGCCATGCCGGTCGGCACGATCGTGCACAATGTCGAGCTGAAGCAGGGCAAGGGCGGCGCCATCGCCCGGTCGGCCGGCTCCTACGCGCAGATCGTCGGCCGCGACGGCGCCTATGTCATCGTGCGCCTGAACTCGGGCGAGCAGCGCCTGGTTCACGGCGGCTGCCTCGCCACGGTCGGTGCGGTGTCGAACCCGGACCACATGAACACCTCGCTCGGCAAGGCGGGTCGTTCCCGCTGGCTCGGCGTGAAGCCCTCGGTTCGCGGCGTCGCCATGAACCCGATCGACCATCCGCATGGCGGTGGTGAAGGCCGCACCTCGGGTGGCCGTCATCCGGTCACCCCGTGGGGCAAGGGCACCAAGGGCACGAAGACGCGGTCGAACAAGTCCACGTCGAAATTCATCATCGCTTCGCGCCACGCGAAGAAGAAGTAACGGAGGCCTGCCTTGTCTCGTTCAGTCTGGAAAGGCCCGTTCGTCGACGGGTATCTCCTGAAGAAGGCGGATGCCGCTCGTTCCTCGGGTCGCAGCGAAGTGATCAAGACGTGGAGCCGTCGCTCCACGATCCTGCCGCAGTTCGTCGGTCTGACGTTCGGCGTCTACAACGGCCAGAAGCACGTGCCGGTTCTCGTGAACGAGGACATGGTCGGCATGAAGCTTGGCGAATTCTCTCCGACGCGGACCTTCTACGGTCACGCCGCGGACAAGAAGGCGAAGAGGAAGTAAGCGATGGGCAAGCCGAAGTCCCCCCGCGCGCTGCCTGACAACGAGGCCAAGGCCGTGGCGCGCATGCTGCGCGTGTCGCCGCAGAAGCTGAACCTCGTCGCGACGATGATCCGCGGCAAGAAGGTTGATGCGGCGCTCGCCGATCTGACCTTCTCGCGCAAGCGCATCGCGGTCGACGTCAAGAAGACGCTGCAGAGCGCCATCGCGAATGCCGAGAACAACCATGGTCTCGACGTCGACGATCTCGTCGTGTCCGAGGCTTTCGTCGGCAAGGCCTTCGTGATCAAGCGCTTCACGCCCCGCGCCCGCGGCCGTGCAGCGCGCATCGAAAAGCCGTTCTCGAACCTGACGGTCGTCGTCCGTCAGGTCGAGGCGAAAGCCTGAGGCAGGAGCTCGCGATGGGTCAGAAAATCAATCCGATCGGCCTTCGTCTGGGCATCAACCGGACTTGGGACAGCCGCTGGTTCGCCAACAAGGGCGAGTACGGCAAGCTTCTGCACGAGGATCTCGCGATCCGTTCGGCGCTGATGAAGCAGCTGAAGCAGGCGGCGGTCTCCAAGATCGTCATCGAGCGCCCGCACCGCAAGTGCCGCGTCACGATCCACTCGGCTCGTCCGGGTATCGTGATCGGCAAGAAGGGCGCCGACATCGACAAGCTCCGCAAGACGGTTTCGCGTCTGACGGCCTCGGAAGTGCACATCAACATCGTTGAAGTGCGCAAGCCGGAAATCGACGCGACGCTGGTCGCCGATTCGATCGGCCAGCAGCTCGAGCGTCGTGTCGCCTTCCGTCGCGCCATGAAGCGCGCCGTGCAGTCGGCCATGCGTCTGGGCGCCGAAGGCATCCGCATCAATTGCTCGGGTCGTCTGGGCGGCGCGGAAATCGCGCGCCTCGAATGGTATCGCGAGGGTCGCGTTCCGCTGCACACGCTGCGCGCGGATGTCGACTACGGTGTCGCGACCGCCTACACGACGTTCGGCACCTGCGGAATCAAGGTCTGGATCTTCAAGGGTGAAATCCTCGAGCACGATCCGATGGCCCAGGACAAGAAGCTGGCGGAAGCCGATGGCGGGCGCTCGCAGTCGCGGCGCGGCGCTGACGCGGCCTGACGTCAGTAAGTGAAAGAACAGGACCATGTTGCAGCCCAAGCGCACCAAGTTCCGTAAGGCCTTCAAGGGCCGCATCCACGGTGTGGCCACGAGCGGCGCCCTGCTGAACTTCGGCCAGTACGGCCTGAAGGCGGTGGAGCCGGAGCGTATCACCGCTCGCCAGATCGAAGCGGCCCGTCGTGCCATCACCCGCGCCATGAAGCGCGCCGGCCGTGTCTGGATCCGGGTGTTCCCCGACGTCCCGGTCTCGGCCAAGCCCGCCGAAGTGCGCATGGGCTCCGGCAAGGGCGCGCCCGACCATTGGGTCGCGCGCGTCAAGCCGGGCCGCATCATGTTCGAGATCGACGGCGTGCCCGAGGAGACCGCCCGCGAGGCGTTGACCCTCGGCGCTGCCAAGCTGCCGATCAAGACGCGTTTCATCCAGCGCATCGCCGAGTGAGGAGGGCGCCATGAAGATCGCCGAAGTCCGGCAATTGTCCGCCGATCAGCTTTCCGACGAGCTGGCCAAGCTGAAGAAGGAGCAGTTCAACCTGCGCTTCCAGAAAGCGACCGGTCAGCTTGAGAACACGTCCCGGGTCCGTGAGGTCCGTCGGACGATCGCGAAGATCAAGACTATCCAGCGCCAGAAAGCCGCGTCCACCGCGGCGCAGGCCTGAGGAGGTTCGGATGCCCAAGCGCGTCCTGCAAGGCGTCGTCGTCTCTGACAAGAACGACAAGACCATCGTGGTGAAGGTGGAGCGTCGCTTCACCCATCCGCTGCTGAAGAAGACCGTGCGCCGGTCGAAGAACTACCATGCGCACGACGAGGCCAACCGCGCGAAGGTCGGTGACACGGTGTGGATCGAGGAGACCCGCCCCATGTCCAAGCTGAAGCGCTGGGTCCTCAGCGACCAGGCGGCCGCGTCGGAGTGATCCGACACCAACAAGCGGCCTGATGCGAAAGCCGGCATTCGCCGGCCTTCGTGCTTGTAAAGCAGGAGTGGAGCGGCTATACGGCCGCCTTCTCCAAACCCGGGGTTGGGTCGGGTCCGCGCCAATGCGGATACCAGCCTGCGAACAAGAAGAGGGTTCGTCATGATTCAGATGCAATCGAATCTCGACGTCGCCGACAATTCTGGCGCGCGACGCGTGATGTGCATCAAGGTTCTCGGCGGCTCGAAGCGGAAATACGCTTCCGTGGGCGACATCATCGTCGTCTCGATCAAGGAAGCCATTCCGCGCGGGCGCGTCAAGAAGGGCGACGTGATGAAGGCGGTGGTCGTGCGTACCGCCAAGGACATCCGCCGCGTCGACGGGTCGGTGATCCGTTTTGACCGCAATGCCGCGGTCCTCATCAACAACCAGAAAGAGCCGATCGGCTCGCGCATCTTCGGACCGGTTCCGCGCGAATTGCGCGCCAAGAACCACATGAAGATCATTTCGCTCGCGCCGGAGGTGTTGTGATGGCTGCGAAGATCAAGAAGGGCGACAAGGTTATCGTCCTGACCGGGCGCTCGAAGGGCCGCTCGGGTGAAGTGCTGCAGGTGATGCCGACCGAGAACCGGGCTCTGGTTCGCGGCGTGAACGTCGTGCGGCGCCATCAGAAGCAGACGGCGACCCAGGAAGGCGGCGTGATCTCGAAGGAGTCGCCGATCGACCTGTCGAACCTCGCCATTGCGGACCCCAAGGACGGCAAGCCGACGCGCGTCGGCTTCAAGGTCCTCGATGACGGCCGCAAGGTCCGCTTCGCCAAGCGTTCCGGAGATTTGATCGATGGCTAAGAATCCTGAAGCCAAGAAGGGCGAGGCCAAGAAGGCCGACGCTCAGGTCGCGGCCGTCGGCGAAGTGCAGGCCGTGCCGGCGGGCTATTCGCCCCGCATGCGCAAGCACTACGACGAGGTCGTGCGCGCAAAGCTGATCGAAGAGTTCGGCTACAAGAACCCCATGGAAGTGCCGGTCATCGACAAGATCGTGCTGAACATGGGTGTCGGCGAAGCCACGAGCGACTCCAAGAAGGCGTCGGTTGCCGCCGCCGATCTCGCGCAGATCGCCGGCCAGAAGCCGGTCGTCACGCGGGCCCGCAAGGCGATCTCGCAGTTCAAGGTTCGCGAGAACATGCCGATCGGCGCCAAGGTGACCCTGCGCAAGACCCGCATGTATGAATTCCTGGACCGTCTGGTCACGATCGCGCTTCCGCGCGTCCGCGACTTCCGCGGCCTGAACCCGAAGAGCTTCGACGGCCGTGGCAACTATGCCCTCGGCGTGAAGGAGCACATCGTGTTCCCGGAAATCAACTACGATAAGGTCGACCAGGTCTGGGGTATCGACATCATCGTCTGCACCACGGCCAAGACGGATGCCGAGGCGCGTGCGCTCCTCAAGCATATGAACTTCCCCTTCCGGCAGTGAGGCGGGACTGACCCGACCTCAGACGCGGAGAGCTGGAGAGAACGATGGCGAAGAAAAGTTCGATTGAGAAGAACAAGCGCCGCGAAAAGCTTGCCAAGCAGTTTGCTGGCAAGCGCGCGCGCCTGAAGGCGATGGCGAAGGACGAGACCTTGTCGATGGAGGACCGCTTCATGGCGCGCCTCAAGCTGGCAGAGATGCCGCGCAACTCGGCACAGATCCGCGTCCGCAACCGGTGCGAGGTCACCGGCCGTCCGCGTGCGTTCTATCGCAAGCTGAAGATGTCGCGTATCGCGCTGCGCGAGCTTGGCAACAAGGGTCTCGTGCCCGGCCTCGTCAAGTCGAGCTGGTGAGGAGATCCCGCGATGTCCATCATTGATCCGATCGGCGATATGCTGACCCGCATCCGCAATGCGCAGATGCGTGGCAAGTCGTCCGTCTCCACCCCCGGTTCGCGCCAGCGCGCCCGGGTCCTCGACGTGCTCGCCTCGGAAGGCTACATCCGCGGCTACAGCTCCACGGATTACGGCAACGGTCGCACCGAGTTCGAGATCGAACTCAAGTATTACGACGGCACGCCGGTCATCCGTGACATCAAGCGCGTCTCCAAGCCCGGCCGTCGCGTCTACGCGTCGGTGAAGGAGCTGCCGCGTGTCAGCAACGGCCTCGGTGTCGCGATCGTGTCGACGCCGCGTGGCGTCATGGCCGACCATGACGCTCGCGAAGCCAATGTTGGCGGCGAAGTGCTCTGCACTGTGTTCTGACGTCGGACGAGGAGAAGCAACATGTCTCGTATCGGCAAGAAGCCGGTCGCCGTTCCCGCGGGCGTCACTGCCTCGCTGGAAGGCCAGACCGTCAAGGCCAAGGGTCCGAAGGGTGAGCTGTTCTTCACCGTTCCGGATCTCATCGACGTCAAGCTCGAAGGCGGGTCGGTCAAGGTCGACCCGCGCGACGAGACCAAGATGGCGCGTGCCCAGTGGGGCATGTCGCGCACCATGGTCTCGAACATCTTCGTCGGCGTGACGAAGGGCTTCGAGAAGAAGCTCGAGATCAACGGCGTCGGCTACAAGGCCGCGGTCGCTGGAAAGGTGCTGAAGCTGTCTCTCGGCTACAGCCACGACGTCGACTTCCCGATCCCGGACGGGATCGCGGTCGCGACGCCGAAGCCGACCGAAATCGTGATTTCGGGCATCGACAAGCAGCGCGTCGGCCAGGTGGCGGCCGAGATCCGCGATTATCGCGGTCCGGAGCCGTACAAGGGCAAGGGCGTCAAGTACGCTGGCGAGTTCATCTTCCGCAAGGAAGGCAAGAAGAAGTAACGGAATCGGATCATGGCGAGCAACAGGCAAGCTCTCGAGCGCCGTACGGCGCGTGTCCGCCGCGCTCTGCGCGCAGCGGCGAACGGACGGCCGCGTCTTTCGGTGTTTCGTTCTTCGAAGCACATCTATGCGCAGGTCATCGACGATGCGAAGGGGCGCACGATTGCGGCCGCTTCCTCGCTCGACAAGGCCATGCGCGAGGCTTTGAAGACGGGCGCCGACACGGAGGCCGCAGCGGCGGTCGGCAAGCTCCTTGCGGAGCGGGCCAAGGACAAGGGCGTCACCGACGTCGTGTTCGACCGCGGCGGGTATCTCTACCATGGCCGCGTCAAGGCGCTGGCCGATGCTGCCCGTGAGGGCGGTCTCAACTTTTGACGGATCAGCATCATGGCTCGTGAACATCAACGGGAAGAGCGCGACAGCGAGTTCGTGGATCGTCTGGTCCACATCAATCGCGTCGCGAAGGTCGTGAAGGGCGGTAAGCGCTTCGGTTTCGCGGCGCTCGTCGTCGTCGGCGACCAGAAGGGCCGCGTCGGCTTCGGTCACGGCTCGGCACGCGAAGTGCCGGAAGCGATCCGCAAGGCGACCGACCAGGCCAAGCGCGGCCTCGTTCGCGTTTCGCTGCGCGAGGGTCGCACGCTGCACCACGACGTGAACGGCCGCCACGGCGCCGGCAAGGTCGTGCTGCGCGCGGCTCCGGCCGGTACGGGCATCATCGCCGGTGGTCCGATGCGCGCGGTCTTCGAATCGCTCGGCATGCAGGACATCGTCGCCAAGTCGCTCGGTTCGTCGAACCCCTACAATCTTGTGCGTGCGACCTTCGACGCGCTGAAGAACGAGGACTCGCCGCGCTCCGTCGCTGCGCGTCGCGGTCTGAAGGTGTCGCAGATCCAGAACCGCCGTCGCGATATCGACGGCGAGTCGTCTGACTGATCGCGCGCGGGAGGAGAAGAGCCATGGCTCAGAAAACCATCACCGTCGAGCAGATCGGCAGCCCGATCCGTCGCACCCAGGACCAGCGCGCTACGCTCGTCGGTCTCGGTCTCAACAAGATGCATCGTCGCAAGACCCTCGAGGACACGCCCGCCGTGCGTGGCATGATCGCCAAGCTCGGCCACCTCGTCCGCGTTGTCGACGGCGAGTGAGGAGCGTTCGATGAAACTCAACGACATCAGCGACAATCCGGGCGCGACGCACAATACCAAGCGCGTCGGCCGCGGTATCGGCTCGGGCAAGGGCAAGACCGCGGGGCGCGGCGTGAAGGGCCAGAAGGCGCGCTCCGGCGTCGCCGTGAAGGGCTTCGAGGGCGGCCAGATGCCGCTCCATCGCCGTCTCCCGAAGCGTGGCTTCACCAACATCTTCCGCGAGGAATATGCGACCGTGAACCTCGACCGCGTCCAGACCGCGATCGACGCCGGCAAGCTCGATCCCAAGGCCGTGATCGACGCCGCCGCGCTGCTCAAGTCGGGCGTGCTGCGCCGGGTGAAGTATGGCGTGAAGCTTCTCGGCAATGGTGAACTGACCACCAAGAAGCTTGCCTTCGAGGTCAACTCGGCTTCGGCGGCCGCCGTGAAGGCTGTGGAGCAGGGCGGGGGCTCGGTAAAGGTTCTCGACCCCGTCGCATCCGCCGAGGCGTGATCCTATATCTTCTGGGCCCGTCGGTGACACCGGCGGGCCGCATCGTCTCCGGCGGCGCGAAACGACCGATTTCCTGCGGAGTTTGAAATGGCATCGGCAGCCGAGCAGCTTGCGGCGAACATCAACTGGGGTGCCTTCTCGAAGGCCGAAGAACTCAAGAAGCGCATCTGGTTCACGCTCGGCGCGCTGATCATCTACCGGCTTGGCACTTACATCCCGATGCCCGGCATCAACCCGGAAGCCTTTGCGCAGGCCTTCCAGGGATCCTCCCAGGGCATTCTGGGGCTATTCAACATGTTTTCGGGCGGGGCGGTCGGTCGCATGGCGATCTTCGCGCTCAACATCATGCCCTACATCTCCGCCTCGATCATCATCCAGCTGATGACGACCGTCTCGCCGACGCTCGAAGCCCTGAAGAAGGAAGGCGAGTCAGGCCGCAAGGTCATCAACCAGTATACGCGCTACCTCACGGTGCTCCTCGCCACACTGCAGGCCTACGGTATTGCGGTCGGGCTCGAGGGATCGGGCAGCGTCGTCACCGATCCGGGTTGGTTCTTCCGTTTGTCGACGGTTATCACCCTCGTCGGTGGCACAATGTTCCTCTTGTGGCTGGGTGAGCAGATCACGTCACGTGGCATCGGCAACGGCGTGTCCTTGATCATCATGGCTGGTATCGTGGCGGAGTTTCCAGGTCAGCTCGCACAGACGCTCGAGCTTGGCCGTCAGGGCGCGATCTCGACCTTCTTCCTGATCATGGTTCTGGTCATCGCGATTGCGGTCGTTTTCGCGATCGTGTTCTTCGAGCGCGCCCAGCGCCGGCTGCTGGTGCAGTACCCGAAGCGTCAGGTCGGCAACCGCATCTATGACGGTCAGTCCTCGCATCTGCCGCTGAAGCTGAACACGTCGGGCGTCATTCCGCCGATCTTCGCCTCGTCGTTGCTGCTGCTGCCGACGACGATTGCCCAGTTTGCGTCGGCGAACGACCCGAATTCCTGGCTGTCGACCATGTCGATCTATCTCGCGCACGGCCGGCCGCTGTTCATGTTCCTCTACGCGTTCCTGATCATCTTCTTCTGCTTCTTCTACACAGCGATCGTCTTCAATCCGGTCGAGACGGCCGACAATCTGCGCAAGCAGGGCGGGTTCATTCCTGGCATTCGTCCGGGTGAGCGCACGGCCGAGCATATCGACTATGTGCTGACTCGCATTACCGTGGTCGGTGCGATCTACATCACCATCGTCTGTCTTCTGCCGGAGATGATGATCTCCTATGCGGCCATTCCCTTCGTGCTCGGCGGGACGTCGCTTCTGATCGTCGTGAGCGTGACGATGGACACGGTTGCCCAGGTCCACGGGCATCTGCTGGCGCATCAATATGAGGGCCTCGTCAAGAAGGCGAAGCTCAGGGGGAGCAAACGCTCATGAGATTGATTCTCTTGGGCCCGCCGGGGGCGGGGAAGGGAACCCAAGCGACACGTCTCGTCGAAAGGCATGGAATTCCACAGCTCTCCACCGGCGATATGCTGCGTGCGGCTGTCAAGGCCGGAACCGCCATCGGTCAAAAGGCGAAGGCCGTGATGGATGCCGGGCAGCTCGTCTCCGACGACATCGTGGTCGGTATCGTCGCCGACCGCTTCGAGGAGCCGGACGCGAAGAAGGGCTTCATCCTCGATGGGTTCCCGCGCACCGTGGCGCAGGCCGAGGCGCTCGACCGGATGATGAAGGAAAAGGGCCTCAAGCTCGACGCTGTCATCGAATTCGTGGTCGATGAAAGCGCGCTGCTTGCCCGCATCGAGAAGCGCGCGGCCGAGACGATCGCCGCCGGCGGCACGGTTCGTGCCGACGACAATCCGGAAGCGCTGAAGATCCGTCTCGACGCCTATCGTGCGCAGACCGCGCCGCTGATCGACTATTATCGCGGCACAGGTCTCCTGCGTTCCGTCGACGGCATGCAGTCGATCGACGTCGTGTCGCGCCAGATCGATGAGGTGCTTTCGGCCGTGCGCTGAGATCCCTCAGTGGCACAGGCCGTGTTGCGTCGGGCCGGCTTACCGCCTTCAGTAAACGGGCATCAGTGCCGCGCTCCTGGCTGACAGGAGCGCGGCTTTTTGTTGTTTGGCGCTCAGGCGTCGGCTTTGATCGCGCGGTTCACCGCGGAGAGCACGGCCTTCAGCGACGCGGCGACGATGTTCTTGTCGATGCCGACGCCAAAGAGGCTCTGCCCGTTGGCGCGCTTGATCTGGACATAGGCGACCGCCGTCGCGTTCGCGCCGGCGCCCATCGCGTGCTCGCGGTAATCGACGAGCTCGAAGGAGAGGTGGGTGTGGCGCTTCAGCGCGTCGACGAAACCGTCGATCGGGCCGTTGCCCATGCCTACGATCAGCGTCTCGGCGCCGTTGTCCTGGATCTTCGCCTTGAGGCTGCGCGTCTCCTCGTCATGACCGGCGACCGGCTCAGTGAGGTGGGAGAGGAAGCGGAAGCGGCCGTTGCCGTCGAGATACTCACCGGAGAAGGCCTTCCACAGCCGTTCCGCCGTCAGCTCGACACCCTCGCCGTCGGCGATCGCCTGGACGACCTTGGAGAACTCGATCTGCAGCAGGCGCGGCAGCTCGAGCCCGTACTCCTTCTCGAGGATGTAGGCGATGCCGCCCTTGCCGGACTGCGAGTTGATGCGGATCACCGCCTCGTAGCTGCGCCCGAGATCCTTGGGATCGATCGGCAGGTAGGGAACCTCCCACACCGGCGAGCCGGACGCCTCCATGGCCTTGAAGCCCTTGTTGATCGCGTCCTGGTGCGAACCGGAAAAGGCGGTGAACACCAGCTCGCCGGCATAGGGGTGGCGCGGGTGGACCGGCAGCTGGTTGCAGAACTCGGCCATGCGGACGAGGCCGTTGATGTCGCTCAGATCGAGGTGCGGGTCGATGCCCTGCGACAGCATGTTGGCGGCGAGGGTGACGAGGCAGACATTGCCCGTGCGCTCGCCATTGCCGAACAGGGTGCCTTCGACGCGATCGGCGCCCGCCATCAGCGCGAGTTCGGTTGCGGCGACCGCCGTGCCGCGGTCGTTATGGGGGTGCAGCGAGATGATCGAGGCGTCGCGGCGCGTCAGGTTCCGGCACATCCACTCGATCTGGTCGGCATAGACGTTGGGCGTCGCCATCTCGACGGTCGAGGGCAGGTTGAGGATCAGCCGGCGCTGCGGGGTCGGCTTGTAGACGTCGGTCACCGCCTCGCAGATCTCGAGCGCGTAATCGAGCTCGGTGCCGGTGAAGCTCTCGGGCGAATACTGGTGGCGGATCACCTCCTCCATGCCGAGGTCGCTCGTCAGCTGCATGATCAACCGCGCGCCCTTCACCGCGATGTCAGTGATGCCCTGGCGGTCGAGCCCGAAGACGACGCGGCGCTGCAGCGTGGAGGTCGAGTTGTAGAGGTGGACGATCGCGTGCTTCACGCCCTTGAGGCTCTCAAAGGTGCGGCGGATCAGTTCCTCGCGCGACTGCGTCAGAACCTGGATCGTCACGTCGTCCGGGATGCGCCCGCTCTCGATGAGGAAGCGGGTGAAGTCGAAGTCGGTCTGGGAGGCGGAGGGGAAGCCGACCTCGATCTCCTTGAAGCCCATGTTCACCAGCGCGTCGAACATGCGGACCTTGCGCTCATGGCCCATGGGTTCGATGAGCGACTGGTTGCCATCGCGCAGGTCGACGGCGCACCAGATCGGCGGCGTGGTGATCACCGCCGACGGCCAGGTGCGGTCATGCAGCGGAATGGGCTTGAAGGGTGGATACTTCGCGGCGGGAAAAGCGGCGGCGGGCATGGTCATGATGGATCTCGGATCAAAGCCAACGGAAATGGAGCCTCGGTGGGCGCCGTGTCGTTCGGTCCCCTGAGCGCCCAGGCGTCAGCCCGGTCGGCCCTCAGGGGCGGCTAAGGAGGAGAAGCGAGGCAAGCAGGTCCGTTTTCGCGAGGCGCGAAGCGAGCGGCGAAAAAGGACGGGTGGCGAGAGCGGCCACGGCAAACCTCAGGACATGTGTGACATCTCCATACATGCCGCGTGGAACCGCGGCAAGCGCCGAGATCGGCGTCCCGGCGGGAACGACACCGCCCGCGATCGGCGGCGGCTGTGCCGATTGCCCGGTGATCGTCAGGTGCTAGACTCGCGGTGAGTCGTCTTTCCGGAGTCCGCCGATGCGCGCAATCCTTCTTGGCGTGATGCTGATCGCCGCCACGCCAGTTCTGGCCGATGGCTGTTCCGACCGCATCACCTTCGTTCGCAAGGTCATCGACAATGATCTGAAGGTGAACTTCATCGGCAAGGGCGTCCATGCGCAGATGACCGAGGACCTCGCCTCCGCTGAAAAGGCGTGCCAGGCGGGCGACAGCGCGCGCGCCAACCAGATCATCAGTGCGACGCAATCCAAACACGGCTATCCGGTGCGCTGAGACGGTCCGGCAAGAGCGTGGCGCAGATAAGCCTGCTGCACGGGGGGCATGCGGGTCGCATCGATCCCGGTGGGATCCCGCACGACATGCAGCCGCGCGAGCTCGGCGTCGGG
Organism: Labrys sp. (in: a-proteobacteria); assembly: GCA_046344875.1. Classification (GTDB taxonomy): domain Bacteria; phylum Pseudomonadota; class Alphaproteobacteria; order Rhizobiales; family Labraceae; genus Labrys. The sequence goes on from JBKDKQ010000069.1 coordinate 14,334, forward strand.
ATCGGCCGACAGCGTGCGGTTGACCCGGTCCAGAAGGTCGTCGGCTGAGAGCCGTGAGCGGATCTCTCGCATGAGTGCGACCTTTCGATCGACGTGAACGAGGGTCCAACCCACGCCGATGGACACGTCGTCGGCCGTGAGGCCCGTCTCCTCGGTAAGCTCGCGCATCACGCTTCCGGCAAGATCGACGACATCACCGCGAATGTCGTCGCGATCAGGCGTTCCCGCCGGGAAATAGATCTTGCCGGCATGGGCCGTATGCGCGCCCATTTCGCCGAGGAGAAACGGCCCGTCGCTGCCGCGCAGCGCCGCCATGGCAAAGACGTTCCAGGCTGTGGCCTCGTCCGTGCCAAAAGCCAGAAAGGCCAGGAAGGCCGCGTAGTCGGTTTCGAAAAACCGGGCGCGAAACACGCCGTCCGTCACGCTCCACTGATCGGCCAGCAGCACGCGGCCGTTGAACATCGCCGGCTTGTCGGCGCTGACGCGGCGCCAATGCGCGTCGATGCGCGCCCGGTTCTCGGTGAGGAACGACCACTCGCGAGGCTCGAACCGGCAGTCGACATCGGCGACCTGCCGGATCTCCGGCACCTCAGACATGAAGTTCGCCCTGCGAGACGATGACGGCATGGCCACCGATCTGGATATGCGCCGGCGCGCCGTGCCGCACCGACACCGTCAGTTCGATGATCGACGGGCGACCCATCTCGAAACCCTGTTCGATCATGAAGACGTGCTCGCCGTCCGACGGCCTGTCGAAGCGGCAGATCGGCCCCGCAAGGGCGGATGCGGCGGAGCCGGTCGCCGGGTCCTCGGGGATGCCGTCGCCGGGCGAGAACATGCGTGCGCGGAACGCGTGGGCCGGGTTTTCCGGCTCGCGGCAATAGACGAACGCCGCGCCCAGTCCCTCATTCCCGAAAGTCTCGGCCCAGACCGCCGTGTTGAGACGGATGCGTCCCAGCACCGCCCGCGAGGCGACGGGCACATAGGTGAACGGAAACCCCGTGCCGAAGACGCTGGGCCGATGTGAACCGAACCCGATCTCGCTTGCCTCGATGCCGAGCGCGGTAGCGATCGCAGCGGCCGGCACGGTCAACTCGCGCTCGGACGGCATTTTGGGAACGGAGAACCGCCCGAAGGCCGCGCCGGTGGCGGACAGGCTGACCGCGCAGGGGATCACCCCGATGATCTCCTCGACGCCAAAGACGACATCCGCGACGCCGGCGGGATGGTCGAGGGTGGCGAGCAGGACCGAGGTGCCGACGGTCGGGTGGCCAGCGAATGGCATTTCGATGCCGGGCGTGAAGATCCGAAGCCGCGCGCGGTTTTCCGGCCGGTCGGGTGGCAAGACGAAGACCGTCTCCGACAGATTGAACTCGCGGGCGATGGCCTGCATCGCCGCCGTGTCGAGGCCGTCGGCGTCGAGCACGACGGCGAGCGGATTTCCGGCGAGCGCGCGGTCGGCGAAGACGTCGAGCGTGTAGAAGCGGCGTGGCATGGTCTGGACCTTAAATGGGTTCGGCGCGAAAAGTCTCGGTCGGCGAAACGAATTCGTCCTGCGCCGCGACCGTCAGGATTTCGCGCGCCCCCGCAGCCTCGGTGCGCTTCAGGAGCCCGTAGACGGAGGAGCCCGCGCGCGTGAGGGCCTCGGCGGCGGAACCGCTGCGCTTCCAGTGCAGGTTGAACAGGGCGGCGATGGCATCGCCCGCGCCATTAACCGACAGGCCGAGGCGCGGCGTCCGCACGCGCCAGGTGCCATGGGCGTCCGCGGCGACGAGGTCGATGCTGTCTGCCGGTGTCTCCTCGGTGAGGAGCGAGGTGACCATCACGACCTTCGGGCCCATTTCCCGTACCCGGGCGATCGCGGCCTTGGCGTCGGCGATGCTGTGCGTCGCCTGTCCGGCGAGGTAGTCGAGCTCGAACTGGTTCGGCGTGATGACGTCCGCAGCCGGCACGGCCTGATCGCGCATGAATTCGGGGATGCCCGGACGCACGAAGACGCCGCGCCCGACATCGCCGATCACGGGGTCGCAGCAATAGGTCGCGGCGGGATTGGCGGACCGGACCCGGGCGACCGCGGCGAGGATCGCATTGCCGATATCCGCCGAGCCCATGTACCCGGAGATGACGCCGTCGCAGCGCCCTAGCACACCGCGCTCGGCGATCCCGTCGACGAGTTCGTCGATCATTGGCGCGTCGAAGACGCGGCCCTTCCAGGCGCCATAGCCGGTGTGGTTCGAGAACTGCACAGTGTGGATCGCCCAGACCTCGCAGCCGAGACGCTGCATCGGAAAGACGGCGGACGCGTTGCCGACATGGCCGTAGGCGACCCATGACTGGATGGAGAGAATGTTCATGGCGGGATCCATGCTGGGATCGCTCATCTGATCACGGCCGTGCCGGCTTGGCGAATGCGTTTGCGTGATCGCACCCTTCAACAAAACGCATCGATCTTTCATCGCCCCGAAGCGGTTCCCATATCCGCATCGAACGGTCGGCGCGCCTCCGGGCCGCCCCAAACAGCATGACGAGGCCACCATGTATCATGTGCAGCCGAGACTCGTTCTCGACGATGCCGAGCCGTTATCCACCCTGTCTGCCGCACCGTCGGCGCCGCAGGGGGATGGCGTTCTGCTCGATGCCTATTCACAAGCGGTCAGCGACGTCGTCGACCGTGTCGGTCCCGCCGTCGTGCGTCTCGACATCCGCAAGGGGCGAGAGCGCGGCGGCACGGGCTCGGGCTTCATCCTGTCGCCGGACGGGCTGATCCTGACCAACTCCCATGTCGTCCAGGGTGCGGCGCGCATCGGCGTGCTGACGCAGGATGGGCGAACCTTCGATGCGCGCCTGATCGGCGATGATCCCGACACGGACCTCGCGCTGGTGCGCCTCGAACAGGCGGTGTCGCTGCCGACCGCACAGCTCGGCGATTCGAAGGTGCTGAAGCGCGGGCAGATCGCGATCGCGATCGGCAATCCGCTTGGCTTCGAGACGACGGTCACGGCTGGCGTGGTCTCGGCCCTCGGGCGGTCGCTGCGGGCGAAGAACGGCCGTCTGATCGATGACGTGATCCAGACCGACGCGGCGCTCAATCCGGGCAATTCCGGCGGGCCTCTCGTCTCCTCGCGCGGCGAGGTGATCGGTGTCAACACGGCGGTGATCATGGGCGCGCAGGGCATCTGCTTCGCGGTCGCGGCCAATACGGCGAGCTTCGTCATGGGGCAGTTGATCCGCCATGGCCGCGTGCGCCGGGCCTCGATCGGCGTCGCCGCGCAGACCGTGCCGATCTCGCGGCGGGTGCAGGTGATGAGCGAGACGGCGCAGGCGACCGGTGTTCTGCTGTCGACGGTCGAGACGGGCGGCCCTGCGGACCAGGCCGGGTTCCTGATCGGCGACGTCGTCGTCGCGGTCGACGGCGTCATGGTCTCGGGCGTGGACGATCTGATCCGGCGGCTCGACGGCGAGCGCATCGGCCGCTCGACGGCGATCGATCTGATCCGGCACGGCAAGCGCCGGACGTTGACCGTCACGCCCCGCGAACGGCACGGCAGCTAGGCGAGGAGGAAGCGAGGCGCGATGCTGCGGGCGTCGCCTCAGAAGCCCTGATCGTAGGGGAGCCCGGCGCTGATCCAGCCCTTGAATCCGGGCTTGAGATGGGTGTCGACCGGCACACCCGCCTCCGCCGTCATTTCCAGCGCGCGGAACGATCGCATGCCGGCGGCGCAGGAGAGGACGACGCGCTTTCCCTGATCGACCGGGAGGTCGGAGGGGTCGAAGCGTGACAGCGGCATGTTGATGGAGCCGGGGATGTGGCCCGCCGCGAACTCATGGGCCTCGCGCACGTCGACGATGACGATCGAGCCCGCGGAGAGCATTGCCTGCGCCTCGGCGGCATCGAGAGCGAAGAAGGGGCCATCGGCGGTGGGCATGGAGGTCGTCCTCGTTCACGTCGACCGCCACCATCGCCCCTCGAGGCGCGGCTTTCAAGCCGCCAGTCTGGCGAAGGCCTGATCGAGTGCCGGTGGCAGCGAGCCGCGCTCCTGCAACAGGAAACCCTTCAGCCGTGCCTCGCCGGGCGACAGGCGCGCATCATGCGCCAGACGTTCCACAATCCAGGCGATTTCGGCGGCGGTCAGGACGGCCGCCTCCACCAACAAGGCGTCGTCGGCTTCATTGTCGGCGCGGAAATCGTCCTCGGCGTTCGGCGTCTTGAAACTCAGATCCTTGTTGATGCCGTTGACGACCGCCCGCAGGAAGCCGCCGATACCAGGCGTCTCCGGTTCGTTGAGCATCCGCTCACGCCGCAGCGCTTCAGCGGCATCCGGAACGGCATGGATCGACATGTACATCAGGTGGTTGCCGATCGCCCGGGCGAAGAAGTCCGGCCATGTTTCGGCCTGTGTGGTCAGAGCGCCGTCAATGTCGAAAAGAAGTTCGGCTTCCTCGCGCGACACCGCGAGGCCGTCGATGCCGCCGGCGGAAAAGACCGCGCGCCGCAGCAACTCGACTTCCTCAGCCTCGATCGCGCCGCCGCGCCGCGCGACCGATGCGCGGATCGTCTTGATCACGTGGATCACGAGATCGCGCGGGGCGGAGCGGGCCCGTTCGAGGATGTGGACGACGGCGTTGACGACGAGCGGTGATGGGAACACATCATTGACGAGCGCGTGAGAGGCGAGCCACTGGCCCTGTTCGGGCGTGATGTAGCCAGCGGGCGCGACCTGATTGACGAGAATGTCGGTCAGGGCCTCGATGAAGAACTGGCTCCACTCGGCGGAGGGCGAGCGCTGGCTTGCTTCGAGCCGAAGCAGGGTCTCGGCCTCGACGAGGGACACACCCTCGTCGCCATAGACCGCGCGGCGCAGGGCAAGCACATCGGCAGACGTGATCGTCTTCGAGATGGACAGACGTTTGGTCAGCGCATTGAGATCGGACACGGACATAGGCTCGCTCCTCCAGACGACCGCGGAGCCTATTCTACAACCGTGAGCATTTCGTTTCCGGAACTGTTGCAACTGCCGGCAAGGGCCTCAGCCGTGCCAAAGACCCTCGCGGACGAGATCGTCCTGGGTCCGACGAATGCCTTCGCGCAGGATGTCGACCATGGAGTCGATCTGATCGCGCGTAATGATCAGGGGCGGGGACATCACGCACATATGGATCAGCGGGCGCACGAGCAGCCCGAGTTCCTGGCAATGGGCATCGATCCGCTTGCCGACGGTCTGGTCGAGCTTCAGCGGGTTGCGGCTGTCGCGATCGGCGACGCATTCGACGCAGGCCATGAGGCCGACGCCGCGCACCTCACCGACGAGCGGCAGCGCTTCGAGGGTCCGCAGCCGCTCCTGGAAATAGGGCGCGACCGCGCGCACATGTTCGAGAATGCCGCCTTCGAGCAGATCCATGTTCTTCATCGCGACGGCGCAGCCGATCGGGTGGCTCGAATAGGTGAGCCCGTGCGCGAAAAGGGCATCCGGATGGTTTGAGGCGCGCAGATGCTCCATCAGGCGCGCCGAGATCATCACACCGCCGAGCGGAAAATAGCCCGATGTCACGCCCTTCGCGAAGGTGATCATATCCGGCTCAATGCCGAAGACATCCTTCGATGCAAACATGTGGCCCGTGCGGCCGAAGGCCGTGACCACCTCGTCGCTGATGTAGAGGATGTCATGCTCCGCGCACACCTCGCGCATCCGGCGGAGATAACCCGCCGGTGGCACGATGACGCCGCCCGAGGCCATGACCGGCTCGCCGATGAAGGCGCCGATGCGATCCGCCCCGGTGCTGGCGATGAGCGCGCGGAACTCGGCGATCAGGCTGTCGCAGAACGCGGCCTCGCTCAGGGCTGCGGGGCGGCGGAATGGGTTGGGGCAGGGCAGACGCAGCACGAGGTGGCGCGCCGCGTCCATCCAGTCATGGTCGCGCGGGCGGCCGTTGAGGGAGCCGGAGAGGTAGGTGCTGCCGTGATACGCGCCGTCGCGTGACACGATCAGCTTCTTCTCCGGGCGCCCGCGGACATTGTTGTAGAACTGGACGAAGCGCAGCGCCGTTTCGACCGCGGATGACCCGCCGGTTGTGAAGAAGACATGGTCGAGATCACCCGGCGCATGGGTCGCGAGCCGGTGGGCGAGGGCCGCCGAGGGCTCGTTCATCGTGTACCAGGGCGAATTATAGGACAGCGCCATCGCCTGCGCGGCCATCGTATCGGCGAGCGCGCGGTTGCGGTGGCCGACATTGACGCACCACATGCCGGCCGGGCCATCGAGGAGCTGGCGGCCATGCGCGTCGCTGACATAGCAGCCGTCACCCGACGCGATGAAGGTGCGCGCTTCGGCTCCGATCGCGCCGGCTTCCGGCCAGGGCTGAACGAGGTGACGATCGGCATTGAAGGCGATGGACTCGCCGTCGGTCGTGGACGCACCGGGCGTGGGTGCCGCAAGGCTCTCGGTCACGTCGTCAGGCAGGTTCGAGAAATCATCCGCCATGACACCCTCCACCCCGCTTCGCGATGGTCCGGAACTAAAATCTTTTTCAAGCTGTTCAAATATAGATGTTTTTTCATCTGTTATTGAACAATCATTCAACAAGTATGGCATGAAATCGGTCGCAAGACAACCCGTCGGTGCCGAGGCACTGCGGACGGCTCCGCACGCGTCAGGGCGGCGCGGCCGGACAAGTGTCGATCGGGGGCTGGTTGAAAAGGCGGCTTAAGCCGCTTGCGTCAATCCGCGTCGTCGTCGTCCGCGTCGTCGTCCGATGCGGCCTTGCGGCTGGCGAAATGCTGCGGGAACACCTCGATCAGCAATGCCTGTGCGGCAGCAAGAGCCCGCTTTCGCGTAAGCGTCTCGTCAAACATCATCCGCAGCCAGAGACCGTCGAGCAAAGCGTCGATGACGAGCGCGATCGCCGGCGGATCGGCCGGTCTTTGGCTCGCGGGGGTAGCCGCGGCCAGCTCGAGGAAAAGGTTCTGGAACATGATCTGATAGGCCCGGTCGCGGGCTCCGCAGTGGGCCTGATAGGTCGGACGCGATCGCGCCTCGCCCCAGAAAGCGCACCAGGCGGCGAGCTTGCGCCGCGAGCAGATGCGAGGATCGAAATCCGCGACGACGAGAGCCCACAGCCGCGCCGCCGGATCCGGTCCAGCCTTTTCCAAAGCCGAGCGCCAATGGTCGGCATACTCATCCGCCATGTGCTGCAGGGTCGCGATGAGGAGCTTTTCCTTGGACTCGAAATGGAAGTTGACGATCCCGTTCGACAACCCGGCGCCTTTTGCGACCTCCGCCATCGTTGTCTCGGAAAAACCGCGCGTCGCCAGCGAGTCGATGGTCGCCTCGATCAGCTGCAAGCGCCGCACCTCGCGTGATGCCCGCCGGACTACCATGTCGCGTTGGAGGGTACGGTTGATGGGCATTCCGGACACTCAGCTTCTTTCGATCATCCAGCCACGCAGTGCCGCTGTCGCATGCCGGACGGAAGTTGCCGTTCGGGCCATGCCAACCGCGGCGAGGCGCAGTTGCTATCCTGTCAACAAAGCGTTGGAGGGTAAAGCACGCTGGCGTCGCCGAATCCGGCGAAGATTGTCGATCTGGCGTCAGCCTTACGCCGGCCGCTATGCTGGGCCTTCGTGATGATCGGAGCGGCGATGCCAACGATGACCCAGCGCCTTGTGCCTGAGCCCGTGATTGATGGTGACGAGGCTGCGAGAACGCTCGCGCTGCTGCGCACTCCGCTCGGTGAGCCATGGTCGGGACGGGCACGCTACGCTGCCGCGGTCTATTTCCACAACCTTGGTGCATTGCCGTCCGAGGCACTCGAGGCCTACCGGATCCTTTCGCGTCTTGATTCCGAAGATCCCGCCAACCTCTTGCGCCAAATGGGTTTTGTCCTGCCATGGGCAGCACCGCGCATCACTGCGGACAGATGACTTTGACGTTCCTTTCGTCCGTACCTCAGCGTCTGCCTGGCCAGGCGATCGAAGCGGGGTAAGGGTACCACCAGCTCTGCGCGGTCGGCACGGCGTCGATGATCACCATCTTCGTCTGCCGGAAGGCATCAAGGCCCTGGCGCCCGAGCTCCCTGCCGAGGCCCGACAGTTTCCAGCCACCGAAGGGCAGGGCGTCGTTGTCGATCAGCGGATTGTTGACCCATACCATCCCGGCCTCGAGCCGATCGCTTGCCGCCATCGCCTCGTCGAGCCGCGTCGTGAAGATCGAGGCGCCGAGGCCGAAATGCGAGCGATTGGCGAGCGTCACGGCTTCCTCGAAGTCGCGCACCCGGCAGATGGCCGCGACCGGGCCAAAGATTTCCTCGTTCATGATCGCCATGTCGGGCGTCACGTCGACGAGGATCGTCGGCTCGTAGAACCAGCCCGTCTCGCGTCCCGGCGGGATGCGACCGCCACAAACGATGCGCGCGCCTTGACCAACGGCCCCCTCGACCAGACGGGCCACCTTGTCGCGCGCAGCCTTCGAGACGAGCGGACCGATTTCCGTGTCGTCGAGCCCATGGCCGATACGCAGCGCGCGGGCACGCTGCGCGAAGGCGTCGACAAACCGATCGTGGATCGCCTCGTGCACGAAGAACCGCTCGGCCGAGGTGCAGATCTGCCCGGAGAGGTGAAAGGCGGCGGTCGTCGCGCCGGCGGCGGCTATATCGATCGGCGCCGTGTCCATGACGATCATCGGGTCATTGCCGCCCGCCTCGATGACGGCAGGTTTCATGAGTTCGCCGCACAGGGCGCCGATCTGGCGCGCGGCCGGGACGCTGCCGGTGAAGGCGACCGCCTTGACGACGTCGGAGCGGATCAGGGCCTCGCCGGTCGCCGGCCCACCTGTGACGCAGGTGACGAGACCCGGCGGCAGATCGCGGAAATGCTTCATGAAGAGCAGCGTCGACAGCGATGTCGTCTCCGCCGGCTTGACGATCACCGCATTGCCGGCGGCAAGCGAGGCCGCCACCGTCCAAGCCATCAGCAGGATCGGGAAGTTGTACGGCATGATGTGCGCCGTCACGCCGTAGGGGAAGGTCCGCGATACCTGGAAGGAACCCGCCTGCGTCGTGCCGGCGACCTTGCCGGCATCGTCGCGCGCCATTTCGGCGAAGTACCGGAAGGCGGGCGGGACGTTCCAGATCTCGCCGACGGCCTCCGAATAGGGCTTGCCCATCTCCCGTGTCAGCAGTTCGGCGACCGGGTTGATGCCCTCGCCCCGCACCTCGGCTTCGATCGAGGCGGCGACCTTGTGGAGCAGGAAGGCACGCGTCTTGGCGTCCGTCGCGGACCAGTCGCGCTGGGCGGCTGCCGCCTCCGCGAGCAACGGCGCGAGCAGCGCGGCATCGCATTGCGCGATGACGCCGACGGGCTCGAGCGAGGCCGGATCGACCACTGGCGTGGTCGGGGCATCGACCGGATGCCAGCCATTGCGCGCAAAGATGCGCGGCGCGGCCGGATTGAACGCCAGGGTCGCGCTCATCGGATCATGTAGACCTTGCGGATTGTCTCATGCACGCGGCAGGTGCCCTTCCAGTCCTTCGGGAAGAAGGCGATCGTGTCCGGCACGATCTCGATCACCTCGCCGGATTCGTGCGTATAGGTGCAGCGACCCAGGAGGAAGTGGCAGAACTCGTCGCGCGTGACGTGGCAGTTCCAGTAGCCGGGCGTGCAGATCCAGATGCCGGTCTCGTTCTCGCCGTTCGGTCCCTTGTGCAGGAGCACGCCGGAGGTGTGGCTCTCGCCCTCGATCATGGTGGGGATGACGCCCCAGTCCTTGACCTCGGTGACCGTGGTTGGGTTGCGCAGGACAGGGGTCATGATCAGCTCAGCATATAGGTGTTGCGGATGGTCTCGTGGACGGTGCAGGTGCCCGTCCATCCAGCCGGGAAGTGGACGCAGGTTCCGGCCGTGACCTCGATCACCTCGCCGTTGTCACGCGTATAGGTCGCCCGGCCGGCGACGAAATGGCAGAACTCGTCGCGCGGGATCGACAGCGGCCAGGTGCCCGGCGTGCAGACCCAGACGCCGACCTCAGGCGAGTTGTTCGGCCCCTTGAACAGGAGCCGACCGGTGTTTTTCGACTGGCCGCCGGGCTGCGTGCCCCAGTCGGCGAGATCGTCGAAGGTGAGGGCGCGCTGGATATGCGGCGCCGAGGAGGCGAGGTTCGAGCTCACGGCGTGAAGGTTCCGGTGGTGGCGATCTCGGCGAGGATGCGGGCGGCCTTGTCGGTGCCCTTGGCGGCCTGCATGTGGGCGGACACGGCGGCGAGCCGCTTCTTCATCTCGGTATCGCCAAGCAGCCGTCCGATCGCACTGGTGAGTTCCGCATCGGTCCAGGTATAGCGCTGCAGGTCATAGCCATAGCCCGTGTCGGTGATGCGCGCGGCATTGTCGAGCCCATCCCAGCAGAAGGGCAGGATCAGCGCGGGCTTGCCGAAGAACAGCGCCTCGTTGAACGAGTTGTTGCCGCCATGGTGGATGAACAGGTCCACATGCGGGATCACCGCCGGCTGCGGGAACCAGCTTTCGAGGTGCACATTGCCGGGCACGTCGCTGTACTCGCCGATATAGTCGCCGACATTCATCAGGAAACGATAGGGTAGCGTCGCAAACAGCGTGATCATGCGCTGGTAGAGCTCGACATCCGCCGCGCCGAGCGAGCCGAAGCTGACATAGATCAGCGGCTTGTCGTTGTTCTTGGCGAAGGTCGGAACGGTGTAGGTGCCCTCGTCGCGCACGCAGCCTTCAAGATACTGGAAGCGCTTGGGATCGAGCGGCGTGCGCCGCTTGAAGGCGAGCGGCTTTGGATAGAGGAGCAGGTTCACCGACGGCGAGGCCTCGAAGAATTCGCCGAGCGGGTAGGGCGGATGGCCGACCGTGCCGAGGAAGGTGTTGAAGCGCTCATGCGTCGGCTTCACCAACTCGAGGAAGCGGTCCTCGAAGGCCTTGAAGTCGGCCTTGTCGTTCTCATGGCAGCCCGACAGGTGCGGCGGGATGTCGGGGTCCGGGATCTCGTTCTCCGAGCAGGAGATGATGCGCACCCAAGGGCAGCCCGCCGTCTTGATCGCCGGAAACAGGATCACGTTGTCGACGGCGATGAGGTCCGGCTTGATGCGCGCGAGATGGGCCTTCAACCCCTCCTCGGCGATCATGGCGCTGTCGACGATCGCTTCCCAGACCGGGATGACGTACGTCGGAAGCTGATCGATCGGCGAGAGGCGGAAAGCCGGCTTCTTCTCGGCAATGAAGTTCGCCCAGAACTTCGCGATCTCCTCATCCGACATGCCGCCGGACATGTCGACGAGATTTTCCTCGAATCCGTATTTCTCGAAGACGCCCTTGAAGCCCTTGTCGCAGATGAAGACGGGGTTGTGGCCCATGGCCTTCAGTTTCTGGGCGATGCCGACGCAGTTCAGCGCCGGGCCGAAGGCAGCTTCCGGGAAGAGGGCAATGGTTTTTCCAGCCATGGGTTGCTCCTGATCGTCGATGGTTATGTCAGAACGCGGGCCTTGTCCGCCGGCCATCCGACATGGACTGTCGCGCCGGGCTGGAGGCCGGTGATGATGTCGTGGGCGGCCGAGAGGCGGGCATGGATCTCACGCCCGCCGACAAGGCGCAGCCGGGCTTCGGCTTCAGAGCCGAGATAGGCGATGCCGACGACGGTCGCGGGGAGCCGATCGGGACCCGGCTCGGCCGTGACGGTGACGCGCTCCGGCCGGACCGCGAGGATGGCCGACGCGCCGTCGGCGATCGTGGCGAGATTGGCCGCGGTGAAGGCTCCGACGCCGTCGACGACGAACTGGTCGCCATTGCGCTTTCCCTCGAGGCAATTGCTGCGACCGATGAAGTCGGCGGCAAACCGTGTCGCGGGCTCCTCGTAGAGCGTCCGCGGATCGGCGATCTGGACAACCTCGCCATGGTCAAGGAGGCAGACCTGATCGGCCATCGACAGGGCTTCCTCCTGATCATGGGTGACCACGACGAAGGCGATGCCGGTGTCGCGTTGCAGCGTCTTGAGCTCGATCTGCATGTCCGCGCGCAGCTTCTTGTCGAGTGCGCCGAGCGGTTCGTCGAGGAGCAGCAGCTTCGGCCGCTTCACGAGGGCCCGCGCGAGCGCGACGCGCTGGCGCTGGCCGCCGGAAAGGGCAGCGGGTTTGCGCCTCTCGAGACCGCCGAGCTTGACCATCGCGACCGCTTCGGCGACGCGGCGGTCGATCGAGGCGCGGTCGATGCCCTCGGCCTCCAGCCCATAGGCGATGTTCGCCGCGACGCTCATGTGCGGAAAGAGCGCATAGGACTGGAACATCAGGTTGATCGGCCGCCGGTTCGCCTTGCGCCCGGCGAGATCCTCGCCGGCGAGCAGGATCCGGCCGGCATCCGGCGCCTCAAAACCCGCGATCATACGCAGCAGCGTGGTCTTGCCGCAGCCGGACGGACCGAGCAGCGCGAAGAACGAGCCCGCCGGCACGCTGAACGAGACGCCCCGCACGGCCTTCACCGCGCCGAAACTCTTCTCAACCGCCTCGACGGACAGAAGCGCGCTCATCGGCCAAGCTCCTCACGTTGCAGGCGCTGGGCGACAAACACGAGGAAGAAGGTGATGCCGGTGACGATCGTCGCGATGGCGTTGATCTCGGGCGTCACGCCGAAGCGGATCATCGCATAGACCTTCATCGGGAAGGTCGTCGACGACGTGCCGGCGCCTGCGGTGAAGTAGGCGATGATGAATTCGTCGAAGGAGAGCGTGAAGGAGATCAGGGCCGCCGCGATCACGCCCGGGGCGATGACCGGCAGCACGACCTTGAAGAAGGTGCGCAATTCGCTCGCGCCGAGATCGATCGAGGCCTCGACAATCGACCTGTCGAAATTGCGCAGGCGGGTACGGACCACGGCGACCACATAGGCGATGTTGAAGACGGCGTGGCTGATGACGATCGACCACAGGCCAAGGGTGAAGTTGAGCATGGTGTAGAACGACAGCAGCGCCACAGCGAGCACGATGTCGGGAATGATCATGGGCGCGGCGACGATTGCTTCCAGTGAGGGCGGCCGACGCTTTTCCTCCATGCCCATGGCAAGCAAGGTGCCGATGATGGTCGAGATCACCGTTGTCGCCGCCGCCACGATCAGCGAGTTCGCGAGAGTGGCGAGCAGCGGCCCGTTCGCGGCGAGCTTGACGTACCAATCGGTCGAAAAGCCCGTCCACGTTGTCGGCAGGCCGCTCTGATTGAAGGACAGGGCGACGAGAACCACGATCGGCCCGTAGAGGAACAGGTAGACGAGGCCGAGATGCAGGCGCAGGGCTGTGGGGTTGCCGCCGGACATCAGGATGCCTCCGACGTCTGCCGGCGCACCAGGATCGCCTGCGCCATCAGGAGCGCCATCATCACGGCGACGAGGACGAAGGCGAGCGCCGATCCGAAGGGCCAGTCGCGCGCCGTGAAGAACTGGGCGTAGATGACGTTGCCGATCATCGTCGTCTGCTTGCCGCCGAGCAGGTCCGGCGTGACGAAATTGCCGAGCGAGAGCACGAAGACGAACACGCAGCCGGCGGCGATGCCGGGCAGGGTGAGGGGCAGCACGACGCGCACGAAGGTACGAAGGCCACTGGCGCCGAGATCGCTCGAGGCTTCGAGAAGATCACCGGGGAGCCGCGAGATCGAGGCATAGAGGGCAAGGATCATGAAGGGCAGATAGGCGTAGACGAGGCCCAGAATGATCGCGAATTCGTTGTAGAGGAGCGGCAGCGGCTGGCTGATGATGCCGCCGGCCTCGAGCGCGTTGTTGATGAGCCCTTCGCGGTTGAGCAGCACCATCCAGCTATACGTCCGGATCAGATAGTTCGACCAGAAGGGCAGGATCGCGAGGATCAGTAGCGTCATCTGCCGGTCGCGCCGCGCCCGCGCGATCGCATAGGCGGCGGGATAGCCGACGAGGAGCGCGATCAGGGTCGCGAGGCCCGCGATCCGAAGCGACCGCACCATGATCCGCACATAAAGCGGCTCCATGGCGCGCAGATAGTTGTCGAGGGTGAAGGTCCAGGTGATGCCGCCGTAATCGCCGCGCTGGAAGAACGACAGCACGAAGATCAGGCTGCAGGGGATGACGAGCAACAGCGCGAGCCAACCAAGGCCCGGTCCGAGAAGGACAAGGTTGCGCTGCATCGCCTAGGCTTTCATGGCCGGGACGCACCCGGCCATGGTCTTTTCGCCGATCACGACACGCCGGTCAGTTCGACGTGATTTCGGTGACGGTCTGGGAATAAAGCTTCTGGGCGGGCCCCAGATCGCGCAGCTGCTCCTTCGCCATCAGTTCGGCCGGCGTCATGCCGAGGTTCGGATACTTCGCGATCAGCGACTTGTCGAAACCGTCCATCGCGGCCTTGTTCGGCACCTTGTAGAGGGTGAGTTCCGCCACGGAGCGGTGAACGTCGGCCTTGAGCACATAGTTGATGAAGGCCATGGCAGCGTCCTTGTTCTCGCTCGCGGCGGTCACGACCATGGTGTCGACCCACATGTCGGAGCCTTCCTTCGGGACGACGAAGCTGATCTCCGGCTTGTCGGTGATGCCGTAATTGCACCAGCCGTCCCAGGCCTGGACCATCGTCGCCTCGCCCGAGACGAGCTTCGAATAGAAGGTCGTGTCGTCATAGGCGAGGAGGCCCTGCTTGGCCGAGATCAGCAGTTCCTTCGCCTTGGCTACTTCCGCCTCGTTTGTGGAATTGACCGAGAAGCCGAGCGCCTTGAGGCCCGCCGCCATCAGCCAGCGATCGGTCGCCAGCATCGTCACCTTGCCCTTCAGGTCATCGGAGGGCTTGAGCAGGTCCATCCAGCTCGTCGGCGCCGTCTTCATCAGGTCGGAGCGATAGCAAAGACCGGTCGTGCCCCAGGCATAGGGAACCGAAAAGGTGTTGCCCGGGTCGTAGACGAGCTGCTTGGCTTCCGGGAAGAGATTGGCCTCGTTCGGGATCTTGGCGGGATCGAGCTTGGCGAGGAGGTTGAGCTTGTTCAGCGCCTCGGCGAAGGGGCTCGAGACGAACAGCACGTCGAAACCCTTGCCGCCCGACGCGGTGACCTTGCCCATGATCTCTTCGTTGGTGGCATGGATCGCGAGCTCGGTCTCGATCCCGGTCTCCTTGGTGAAATTCGCCAGGAGATCCTTCGGCATGTAGCCATCCCAGTTCGAGATGACGATCTTGTCCGCCGCCATAGCCGACGACACGCTCAACGCGGCAATGCCCGCGATGACGAGACGCTTCAACATTTGACTCTCCCCACTTGCCTGTTTCGGCACATTTGTTGCCCCGAAGGTCACCCAGTTGCGGTCCCGGAGTCAATGCCGGGCCTAGGGTATTTCCGGATGGGTTGGCGGGCGTCGGAGGACCGTTCGTCCCCATTGGCTTCCGCCGGGCGAGACCCTATCGTGGGCGCAACGCCGCGCGTCGACGCGGCTTTCACCAACATGATCAAGGGATGGAAACGATGGAATACCGCGCGCTCGGACGATCCGGCTTGAAGGTGTCGGTCCTCACCATGGGAACCTTCACGTTCGGCGGGCAGGGGCCCTTCGCCATGGTCGGCAGCCAGGGCGTCGCCGATGCCCGTCGGCTGATCGATGTGTGCCTCGATGGCGGCATCAACCTGATCGACACGGCCAACATGTATTCGCTCGGCCTGAGCGAGGAGATCATCGGCGAGGTTTTGAACGGCAAGCGGCCGAAGGACGTGCTGATCTCGACCAAGGCCCGCATGCGGATCGGACCCGGCGTCAATGACGAGGGCTTTTCGCGCTACCACGTCATCCGCGAATGCGAGCGCAGCCTGAAGCGCCTGCGCACCGATGTCATCGACATCTACTACCTGCACGAATGGGACGGCCTGACCCCGCTGGAGGAGGTCATGGAGGCGCTCGACACGCTCGTGAAACAGGGCAAGGTCCGCTACGTCGGCTGCTCGAACTTCTCCGGTTGGCACATCATGAAGGCGCTGGGGATCGCCGAGCGCGACGGGCGCCAGCGCTTCGTGACGCAACAGATCCACTATACGCTGGAAGCCCGCGAGGCCGAGTACGAACTCCTGCCGATCGCCGTCGATCAGGGCGTCGGCGTTCGGGTGTGGAGCCCGCTCGCCGGGGGGCTCCTGTCGGGCAAGCATCGTCGCGACAATCCGGTGGCGGAAGGCTCGCGCGTCGCCGCCGGCTGGACCGAGCCGCCGATCCGCGATGTCGAGCGGCTGTGGCGCATCGTCGACGTGCTGGTCGCGATCGGCGAGGCGCGCGGCGTGACGGCGGCGCAGGTCGCGCTGTCCTGGCTGCTTGGACGCCCGGGGATCTCCTCGCTGGTCGTCGGCGGTCGCAACGAAGCGCAGTTCAAGGACAACATCGCGGCGGTCGACCTGAAGCTGACCAATGAGGAGCGCCGTCGGCTCGACGATGTCAGCAAGCCGCCGCTGCTCTATCCCTACTGGCATCAGGGCAATTTCGCCCGCGACCGGTTCAGCGCGGGCGACTGGGCGCTCTTCGGCGAAACGCCGGTCTGACCGCAGTCGCTCCGGAACAAAACGTTCGGCGACACTTTCGGGTGTCGTCGGGCTGTCACATGCTTCGATCATTCTGGAATCATGGATCCGGAACACGCGATCGAAGCCTTATCCGCGCTGGCGCAATCGACGCGCCTCGATGTCGTGCGTCGTCTCGTCCGCCGCTTGCCAAACAGCGTTGCGGCGGGGGATCTGGCGCGTGAACTCGGCGTCCCGGCCAACACGCTCTCGACCCATCTGTCCATCCTGTCGCAGGCGGGGCTCGTTTCCGGAACGCGGACGGGCCGTTCGATCCGCTACCGCGCCGATCTCACCGGATTGCAGGCGCTGACGCTGTTCCTGCTGGCCGATTGCTGCAACGGCCGCCCCGAGATCTGTGCCGGGATCATCGATTTCGGCGCTGCCGCATGCGGGCCCGGTCGCAAGCCATCACAGCCGCTGACGGCCGGAGATCCGGCATGACTTCGCCCCCGGATCTCGTGCGGCGGCTTTTTGCCGAGGGCCTCGGCACGGCGTTCCTGCTCGCGACCGTGGTTGGTTCCGGCATCATGGCCGAGAAACTCGCGGGCGGGAACGTCGCGATCGCCCTTCTCGGCAACACGATCCCGACCGGCGCGATCCTCGTCGTGCTGATCCTGATCTTCGGTCCTATCTCCGGCGCACACATGAACCCGGCCGTCTCGCTGGCGATGGCGAGCCGGGGGCAGCTCCATTGGCGCGACCTGCCGCTCTACGTTCTCGCGCAATGCGTGGGTGGCCTTGCCGGCGTCGCGGTCGCCCATCTGATGTTCGACCTGCCGGTCTGGCAGGTGTCGACGACGATCCGCACCGGGACGGGTCAGTGGATCTCGGAAGCGGTCGCCGTGACCGGTCTTCTGCTCACGATCTTCGGCTGCCTCGCGCGGGCGCCCGCTGCGGTGCCCTATGCGGTCGGCCTCTACATCACCGCCGCCTACTGGTTCACGGCGTCAACCTCCTTCGCCAACCCCGCGGTGACGCTTGCGCGCGCATGGACCGACACTTTCGCCGGCATCGCGCCGGGCGACGTCGCCATCTTCGTCCTTGTCCAGCTGGCAACCGCGCTCGTCGTCAGCCGCGCGGCCATGTTCCTGTTCACGCCACAGCCCAACGATCGCTGACCGAAACCACGGCCCTTCGGAAAAGACCATGTCCATCGTCATCCATCACAACCCTGATTGCGGAACATCCAGAAACGTTGTTTCGATCGTGGAATCAGCAGGTTATAAGCCTATCATCATAGAATACATCAAAGTTGGCTGGACGCGGCCGCAGCTTCTCGGCCTGTTCGCTGCTGCCAGCCTGACGCCGCGCACAGCGCTGCGCGAAACGAAGTCGCCGGCGAAGGAGCTCGGCCTGCTCGATCCGGCCGTCAGCGATGACGACTTGCTGGCGGCGATGCTCGAGCATCCGGTCCTCGTCAACCGCCCGATCGTCTGCACGCCGAAGGGGGTCCGTCTGTGCCGCCCGTCGGAAACCGTGCTCGATCTTCTCGACCGCTGGCCGCCCGGCCCCTTCGCCAAGGAAGACGGCTCTCCGCTGATCGACGCGGCCGGCCGGCGGGTTGGTTAGTCACGCCCACACCATCCCGTAAGGCGTCCGTGCCGGCGAGGCGCTGCCCTGAGGCATTCCGCATCGGGGGCCGCTTCACAGCCGGCGGTCCGCGCGCCGCGATCGCACGATCGCGCCTTTGCGCTTGTTTGGTCGCTTAATCGATTTGTCTCTCGTATTGAGCAGATCGGAGGTATGCTGATCACGCAGCCAGAGTAGGCGCGAACGCGATACACGGTGCAGCATGGCGACGTCACATGACGTATTGCAGAACCTTCGAAATCGCATCGATACGGCCGAGACCGGCTGGGCGACTTTCGCGGAAGTCGCGACCCAGTGCTACGATCAGGCCCTGAACACCCACACCGACACGCTGAAGAACGCAGGCGACCTCGTCAAGCTCCAGGCCGACCAGCTCTGGACGGTGGTGAATGTGATGCTGTCCGGTCTCATCGGTCCCTGGGTGCCGCGACTGATGCAGCCGGTCGAGCAGGTGGGCAGCGTCGCCCACAAATACATCAGCGGGAAGGTTTTCTGGGTCGATGACCTGACGGCCGCATGGACGTCCGAGGCCATGGCCGACCTTCGACCGATGATCAAGGACAAGATCAAGGAGACCGGCATCGGTCTGATGACGGCGAGGGGCGGTTCCACCAACGATCCGTTCAAGCCTGTTGTCGACAACACGCTCAACTATGCCAGCCGTCTGAAGGAAGGGATCAACCGCCGAGCCTACCTGCTGAAGCTTGCCATGGATGAACTCATCGAAATGAGCGATGTTTTCTCCGTCGAGTTCGCCCAGGTCATGGCGGATGCCTTCAAGGCGCGCTGCGCCTTCCTGACCGATCTTCCGGTCGACACCGGCACCGGCTTTCGCAGCCTTTTCACCCAGCAGGCGGAAATCACCATGTGGGTGGCCTGGGCCGTGCAGCGCGATGAGCAGTATTGGCGCTGGCACCAGCACAGAACGGGCTTTTTCGGCAACAACTGGCACGCGCAGGACGAGCGGAGGGCGATGTATCCGATCCTCGATCGGCTGGTGAAACTGGGCGTTCCGCAGGACCAGGTCAGCACGATCGAGGGGCATTACGCCGGCGGCTACAGCTCGCGCTTTCTCGACATGATCAAGCTGATCGAGTGGGGCAAGCGCAGCCCGCCGCCGCGCGGCTGGAAGTCGTCGGCTTCGCGCGAGGTCTGCCGGGAGGTGAACACCGATTGGTTGAAGCTGCGCCAGCCCGTAAACCAAAGCTCGCAGTGATCGACGCAGCACCGGGGGCTGCGCGCGGCGGAGGATGGACTGAGCCCGTACGCGGTTCGATCGATTGACAGGATGGTATCGCAGTCGGACAGTGTTTGTCTGACAATGAGGCATCGTCGATGCCTCGAACGCTCGGTGCGCGGCCATGTCGAGATCGAAGACGTTACGGTCGCAGGCCTGGTTCGGCGGAACCGGCAAGAACGCCTTCATGCATCGCAGCTGGATGAAGAATCAGGGCTTGCCCGACGACAGCTTCGACGGGCGCCCGGTCATCGGCATCTGCAACACCTGGTCGGAACTCACGCCCTGCAACGCGCATCTGCGTGATCTGGCGGAAAAAGTCCGGCGCGGCGTCCTCGAGGCCGGCGGTTTCCCGGTCGAGTTCCCGGTCACCTCGCTCGGGGAATCCAACATGCGCCCGACCGCGATGCTGTTTCGCAATCTTGCGTCGATGGATGTCGAGGAATCGATCCGGGCCAATCCGATCGATGGCGTCGTGCTGCTCGTCGGCTGCGACAAGACCACCCCGGCTCTGGTGATGGGCGCGGCATCCTGTGATCTGCCGACCATCGTGCTGTCGGGCGGACCCATGCTCAACGGCCATTACCGTGGCGAGCGGATTGGGTCGGGCACGGTGGTCTGGCGCTATGACGAGGAGGTCAAGGCCGGCCGCATGAGCCTCGATGCCTTTCTGGGGGCCGAGGCCGCAATGAGCCGTTCGGCGGGCTCCTGCATGACCATGGGAACCGCCTCCACCATGGCGAGCATGGTCGAGGCGCTGGGCATCGCGCTGCCGCACAATGCCGCCATTCCGGCCGTTGATGCGCGCCGCGGCGCACTGGCGCAGCTCACGGGTCGCCGGATCGTCCAGCTCGTCAATGAGGATGTGTCGCTGTCGAAGATCCTGACGGCTTCGGCGTTCCGCAACGCGATCCGCGTGAACGGCGCGATCGGCGGGTCGACCAACGCGGTTTTGCATCTCATCGCGATCGCACGGCGGATCGGCGTCGACCTCGGGCTCGACGATTGGGACAGTCTCGGCCGCGACGTGCCGACCATCGTCGACCTGCAGCCTTCGGGCCGATTCCTGATGGAGGAATTCTACTATGCCGGCGGCTTGCCGGTGGTGATGCGGATGCTGGCGGAAAAGGGTCTTCTCGACCGCGACCACCTGACCGTCTCGGGCAAGACCGCCTGGGAGAATGTGGCGGACGCGGAGAACTTCGATCGCGAGGTGATCCGCGATTTCGACGATCCGCTGGCGCGACAGGGCGGGATCGCGGTGCTGCGCGGCAATCTCGCGCCTCAAGGGGCAGTGCTGAAGCCCTCGGCGGCGACGCCCTCGCTGATGGTGCACAGAGGTCGTGCCGTCGTGTTCGAAACGATCGAGGACTACAAGCGCCGCATCGCCGATCCGGATCTGGAGATCGACGCGACGAGCGTCATGGTGCTCAAGAACTGCGGTCCGAAGGGCTATCCCGGCATGGCCGAGGTCGGCAACATGGGCCTGCCGCCGAAGCTTCTGGCGCAGGGCGTGACCGACATGGTCCGCATCTCTGACGCACGCATGTCGGGCACCGCCTATGGCACCGTGGTGCTGCATGTCGCGCCGGAGGCCGCGGCCGGTGGGCCGCTTGCTTTGGTGGAGGAGGGCGACATGATCGAACTCGACGTCCCCAACCGCCGCCTGCATCTCGACGTCTCCGACGAGGAACTCGAGCGCCGGCGTGCCCGCTGGCAGCCGCCCACGCCGCCGGCCTCGGGCTATCAGAGCCTCTACGTTGCGAATGTGCTCCAGGCCGATGCCGGCGCCGATTTCGGTTTCCTGACCGGGAAACGCGGCGCCGATATCCCTCGCCATTCCCATTGATCGTTTCTGTCGTGCCTGTTGTCGCCTGATCGATGTCCGGAGTTTGCCATGGGCCTGCGCTTTGCCGTCGATACGGGCGGCACTTTCACCGATCTGATGGTAGCGACGGGCGACGGACTTCTCAGCCTGCACAAGGCGTCGACCACGCCGCATGATCCCGTCGCCGGCGTTCTCGACAGCCTTCGCCTCGCCGCCGAGGCGTCGGGGGAAACGCTGCGATCCTATCTCGCGAAGGGCGACATCCTCGTCCACGGCACGACGCGGGCGATCAATGCCATCGTGACGGGCGCGACGGCGCGGACCGCCTTCCTGACGACGCAGGGCCACCCCGACACGCTGGTCTTCCGCGAAGGCGGCCGGATGGAGCCCTTCAACTTCACCGTGCCCTACACCGAACCCTATGTGCCGCGCGCGCTGACCTTCGAGGTGCCTGAACGTGTGACGGTGTCCGGCGCGGTGAAGACACCGCTCGATGAGGCCGCCGTCATCGCGATCCTCGACAAGGTGCGCGCCGCGAAGGTCGAGGCCGTGGCGGTCTGCTTTCTGTGGTCGGTCGTCAATCCGGTGCATGAAGAAGCCGTTGGCCGTCTGATCGAGCAGCATCTGCCCGGCGTGCCCTATACGCTTTCGCATCGCCTGAACCCCTCGATCCGCGAATACCGGCGCGCGTCCTCCACCTGCATCGATGCCTCGCTGAAGCCCTTGATGGGGGCCTATATGCGCGGGCTGGAGCAACGCCTTCGCGAGGCTGGCTTTCCGGGGCGCGTCCTCGTCGTGACCTCGCAGGGCGGTGTGATGGATGCCGCTCGCGCGGCCGATGCACCGGTGCACCTCATCAAGTCGGGTCCGAGCACGGCACCGGTGGCGGCGCGGGCCTATGGGGTGACGGATCCCTCCGAAACGCTGATCGTCGGCGACACGGGTGGCACGACCTTCGACGTATCGCTGGTGCGTCGCGGGCGCATTCCCCGAACGCGCGAGACTTGGCTCGGCCTGCCGTTTCGCAGCCACATGACCGGCATGCCGTCGGTCGACGTGAAGAGCATCGGTGCGGGTGGTGGTTCCATTGCCTTCGTCGACAAGGGCGGGCTTCTGCATGTCGGGCCGGCGAGTGCGGGCGCCGTGCCCGGTCCGGTCTGCTACGGGCGTGGCGGCACGCGCCCGACCGTCACGGATGCGGCGGTGATCCTCGGCTTCGTCGACACGGAGTTCTTTCTCGGCGGCAAGATGGCGCTCGATCGCGCCGCCGCCGTCGAGGCGGTCCGGCGCGACGTGGCCGAGCCGCTGGGCAAGAGCGTCGAGGCGGCGGCCGTCGCGATCATGGAGCTTGCGACCGAGCACATGGTGCAGGCGATCATGGACATCACCGTCAATCAGGGCATCGACCCGACCAAGGCGACCTTCGTTGCCGGTGGCGGAGCGGCTGGCCTCAACTGCGTCGCCATCGCGCGCCGGCTCGGCTGCCGTCGTGTGTTGCTGACCGAGGCTGGCGCGGCGCTGGCGGCGTCCGGCGCGCTGATCTCGGACCTGTCGTCGCATTTCCAGGCGATGTTCCATGCGCGCGACGCGGATTTCGACCGGGCCGGCGTCAACGCGGTGCTCGATCGCCTGAATGAAGTCTGCGCGACCTTTGCCGCCGGTCCCGGTGGCGGTGCCGAGCATGTCGAGATCGATTGGTCGGCGGAGGCCCGCTACACCGATCAGGCGTGGGAGATCGAGGTTCCGCTGCGGACATCGCGCTTCGAGACCAAGGACGACATCGCCGGGCTGGTCGCCGATTTCCATACGATGCACCAGGACAAGTTCGCGGTGTCCGACCCGCATGCGGGCATGGAGGTCGTGAGCTGGAACGCGGAGGTGCGCTGCCGGATCGTCGAGGGTGAACCTGGCCGCCTCGCGCCCGACACGAGGCCGGCGCGCCTGCCGTCGCGCCGTGTGCATTTCCTGGGAGGCGTCAGCGTCGAGGCCGATGTCTACCGGCTCGAGGCAATCTCGACCGGCGCCGAGATCGTCGGACCGGCGATGGTCGAGTCTGACTTTACGTCGATCGTCATCGATCCCGGCGCCCGTGCCCGTCGCGATGCGATGGGCAATCTCGTGATCGACGTGTTCGGGTGAGGGGCAAGACGATGGGCAATCCGGAAACACTCGACGGCGCGACGCTCGCGGTGCTCACCGCCCGGTTCGAGGGCATCGCCCGCAAGATGGCGAACACGCTGCACCGGACCGGTCGCTCCGGCATCCTGACGATCGCGCGCGACTTTTCGTGTGTGGTGCTCACGGCCCGACACGAGCTTCTGGCAACCGCCGAGAGCCTTCCCATCCACGTCCTGCGCGGTCCCGACATCATGTCGAGGACGATGACCGACAATCATCCCGTGCTGCGCCGGGGCGATGCCTATCTGCACAACTCGCCCTATCACGGCTGCACGCATCCGGCCGACCACTCGATCCTGATTCCGGTGATCGATGATGAGGGGCGTCACCGCTTCACGGTGCTCGCCAAGGCGCATCAGGCCGATTGCGGCAACTCGCTTCCGACGACCTATATGGGCGCGGCCAAGGACGTCTATGCCGAAGGGGCGCTGATCTTCCCGGCGGTGAAGATCCAGGACAACTACCAGCACGTCATGGATATCGTCCGGATGTGCGAATTGCGCATTCGGGTACGCGAGCAATGGTGGGGCGACTACCTCGCGACGCTGGGTGCCGCCCGTGTCGGCGAGCGGGAGATTCTCGCGCTCGGCGCGGAGATCGGGTGGGACGTGCTCGAAGCCTATACGCGGCAATGGTTCGACTATTCCGAGCGGCGGATGATCGACGTCATCCGCGCCATGCCGAAGGGGCGCGTGACCCGCACGGCGACGCATGACGCCTTCCCCGGTACGCCGCCCGAGGGCGTGACGATCAAGGCGACGGTCGAGGTGAAGCCCGACGAGGCCATGATCGAGGTCGACATGACCGACAATCCCGACTGCATGCCGAACGGGCTCAACCTGTCCGAGGCCTGCGCCCTGTCGGCGCCGATGGTGGCGATCTTCAACTCGATCGATCACACGGTGCCGAAGAACGAGGGGAGCTTCCGCCGAATCAAGGTGCATCTGCGCGACGGCTGCATCGTCGGGCGGCCTAGCCATCCGACGTCCTGCTCGGTTGCGACGACGAACATCGCC
This sequence comes from Labrys sp. (in: a-proteobacteria), assembly GCA_046344875.1. Taxonomy (GTDB): domain Bacteria; phylum Pseudomonadota; class Alphaproteobacteria; order Rhizobiales; family Labraceae; genus Labrys. Next base: position 38,724 of record JBKDKQ010000069.1, read on the forward strand.
GATCGGGTCGCAAACCCGGTGCAGGCGGCGCTCGCCGAGCTTGCCGATGGTCTTGGCCAGGCAGAGACCGGCGCGCTGATCCCGCCCTCCTGCGGGGTGATCTCGGGCGTCCATGACGGCAAGCCCTTCGTCAATGAGGTCTATCTCGGCGCGACCGGCGGCGCCGGCTCGCCATGGGCCGATGGCTGGCTCACCATCCTCCACGTCGGCAATGCCGGCATGTGCTACCAGGACTCGATCGAGGTCGACGAGTTGCGCCATCCGGTCTTCGTGCATGCGCGCCGCCTGATCCCCGATTCAGAGGGTGCCGGCCGTTTCCGAGGGGCGCTCGGCGCCTATTCCGAGTTCGCGCCGGTCGATTGCTCGATGACGGTCGCCTATGTCTCGGACGGCAATGTCAACCCGGCTTCCGGAACGCGCGGCGGCCTGCCCGGTTCCCTGTCGTCGCAGTTCCGCCGCAAGGCCGATGGCTCGCTCGAGCCGGTCGGGGCCTGCGCCGAGGTCGACATCGGTCCGGACGAAACGATGGTCTCCATCAGCTGCGGGGGCGGCGGCTATGGCCCGCCCTGGGAGCGCGACGTCGCGCGGGTGGCGCATGACGTCAGCGAGGGATGGGTCAGCCGCGAGCGGGCGGAGAGGGTTTATGGTGTCGTCCTTTCCGCGACGGGCACGGTTGACATGGAAAAGACGGAGGCCCGGCGCCGCGCGCTTCAGGCGGGGTGACGCCCGCCGCGCGGTGCGAGCAGCGCCGGCGTGAGGTCGGCGAGCGTTCGCGCGCCCAAAAGGCCCATCACCCGGTCGATTTCGGTGCGGTAGAGGTCGAGCACATGCGCGACGCCCGCCTCGCCGGCGACCGATAGACCCCAAAGGTGCGGCCGCCCGATCAGGCAGGCCGTGGCGCCGAGCGCGAGCGCCCGCACTACGTCAGCGCCGCGCCGCACCCCACCATCCATCAGCACGGGAACGCGCCCCTCGACGGCCTCGAGGATTGCCGGCAGGGCCTCGATGCTCGCGATCGCGCCGTCGAGCTGGCGACCGCCATGGTTGGAGACGATCAGGCCGTCGACGCCGCGCCGCACCGCCTCCCGGGCCTCGTCCGGATGCAGGATGCCCTTGATGAGGAGCGGGCCGCGCCAGGCTTTTCGGACAAGGTCGACATCCGCCCAGTTCATGCCCGGATCGAGCAATTGCCCCATGCGCCCCGCGAGTGTCGCGATGTCGGCGTCCTCGCCCGGACGCACATAATTGCCGAAGGTGACGCGGGGTAGGGCGGTGCGCATGCGCAGCAGCCAGCCGATCTTCGTCGCCATGCCGAGGAGATCGCGCACGCCGAAACGCGGCGGGATGGTGAAGCCGTTGACGAGATCGCGCTCGCGACGGCCGATCAACTGGTTGTCGATGGTGAGAACCAGCGCGCCATAGCCGGCGGCCTGCGCGCGCTCCGTGAGTTCGAGCGTAAAACCCCGGTCGCGATAGATGAAGACCTGCATCCAGCGCGGGCCAATGTCGGGCGTGTCGAGCGCCTCGAGCCGGCAGACCGATCCGTGGCTCAGGCAATAGATGGTACCGGCCTTGGTCGCGGCTCGCGCCGTGAGGATCTCGCCATCCGGCCAGAACAGGCCCGCGAGACCGGTGGGACCGACAAGGACCGGCATGGACAGACGCTGCCCGAACAGCGTCAGGCCGAGATCGCGCGCTGGCGAACCCTCGAGCGGCTTCGGCACGAAGGAAATCTCGCCGAAGGCCGCCTCGTTGCGACGCAGCGTCCGCTCGTCCTCCGCCGCGCCGTCGGCGAAATCGAACACCGGGCGGGGCAGCGCGGAGCGGGCGAGCCCGCGCATCGCTGCGATGCTGAAGCCCTCGCGTCGCCAGCTCTCAGCCGCCATCGCCCAGCCCCCTGAACCGTCGCGAATTCAATTCCGCGACGCGCCTTGTCGCGCTAGCCTGACAGTGTGAACCCGAGAGGACACCGCGATGATCGAAGAACCGGCCCTCATCACTCTGCGCCGACGCGTGCCACGACCGACACCCGCGCAGATCGCGGCCTTTGCCGGTGTGCCGACCGGATTCGTCGCGGATGCGTTGGGCGGGCGCGGGGCGATGGCCGCCGCGATCAAGCCCGTGGTGCCCGAGCAGGCGTCGTTCTGCGGTGCCGCGCTGCCGGTCCATGTCGGCCCGGCCGATAATCTCGCTGCCATGATGGCGCTGTCGCTCGTGCAGCAGGGCGACGTGATGGTGGCGGCCGCCGATGGCTTCATGGAGACGGCGGTCACGGGCGACCTGCTGCTCGGGATGATGCGCAATCTCGGCGCGGTCGGCTTCGTGACCGATGGATGCGCGCGCGACATTGTCGGGATTCGAGACATGGCGCTGCCCTGTTTTGCCGCCGGCATCACGCCGAACAGCCCGACACGGAACGGGCCCGGTACCATCAACCTGCCTGTGATCTGCGGTGGCGTCGCGGTTGGGCCGGGCGACATCGTCGTCGGCGACCTCGACGGTGTCGTGGTCGTCCCCTATGCCCGGATCGCCACGACGATCACGCGGCTCGAGGCGGTCAAGGCGGCGGAGGCAGCGCTCCTGCCGAAGGTGCAGGCGGGCCTCGGCATTCCGCCCTTCGTGAGCGATCTTGTCGCGCGCATCCGGATCGAGGCGCTCGACGATTGATCGCTGCCGGGAGGGGGCCATCCGTCCCGCGTCAGCTTGTGACGCGCGCTCCGCGCCCATAGACCAGCAGCATGCCGATGATGACGGCGCCATAGATGATCTGGCGGCCGGCTTCCGGCATCTGCATGATCGACAGGACGGAGTTCAACAAGACGATCAGGATGACGCCGACAAGCGTGCCGATATAACGGCCGCGCCCGCCGAGGATGTGCGTGCCGCCGATGACGACCGCGGCGATCGCCGGCAGCACATAGGCGTCGCCCATGCCTTGGTAGGCCTTCGTCGAGTAGCCCGCGAGCAGCACGCCCGCGAGCCCGGCGCAGAGGCCACAGATCGCGAAGGCGCCGACGATGACGAGACGGGTGCGGATGCCGGCGAGATAGGCCGCCGCTTCCTTGTTGCCGATCGCGTAGATCGACCGACCGAAGGCGGTGCGGCGCAGGAGCAGCGCGATCATGATCGACACCGCCGCCCAGACGAACAGGGCGGCCGGGATGCCGAGCACATGGCCGACGGCGAGGTTGTTCATCAGCGGCGTGGCGGCGGTCTGCGGCGCGAAGCCGCCGGTATGGGCGACCATGAGGCCGCGCATCACCGCGTTGACGCCGAGCGTGAAGATCATCGAGGGAATGCGCATATAGGCGACGCCGAGCCCGTTGATGACGCCGACCAGAAGGCCGACGGCCAGCCCGACCGGGATGGCGGCGGGGCCACCCACCGTCGTCGCCATCATCGCGGCGGCCGTGAGCGTCCACGGCACGGAGAGGTCGATATGGCCGAGCAGGATCACGAGCATCATGCCGGCCGCGACGATGCCGAGGAACGACCCGACCTGCAGCTGTTGCAGCAGATAGGTAGGCGTCAGCAGGGGGGCCGACCCCATCATCACCAGCGTGTAGGCGGTGCCGACAGCGAGGATGACGAGAACGAACAGGCTGGCGATGGCGATCGGCTTTGTTTCCGCGTCGAGAGCGATCATCGAAACAGCTCCAGCGTGTTCTTGACCCGCAGGACGCGGATCGCGCCCAGCGAGACGGCTGCCAACAGGATGACGCCTTCGATCAGCGGCTGCAGCAGCGGATCCACTTCGAAGATGCGGAAGTTGAAGGAGATCACACGCAGCACCAGCGCGCCGAACACCGAGCCGATGGCTGTGCCGGCGCCGCCGAGCAGTGACGTGCCGCCGATGACGACGGCGGCGATCGAGTTCAGCGTGTAGGCGCCCGCCTGCGGGATGTCGGCATTGCCGGAGGACGTCTGGATCGCGAGGAACAGGCCGGCGCATCCGGCGAAGAAGCCGGCCAGCGTATAGGCGGAGATCTTGGCCCGGTTCAGATTGAGGCCGGACATATAGGCCGCGCCTTCCGCCGAGCCGATCGCATAGGCCGTCCGGCCCGTGACCGAGCGGCGATAGGGCACCCAGACCAGCACGATGATCAGGATCATCAGGATCAGCGGCACCGGGATCCAGCCGAGGAAAGAGGGAAGCTCGCCGAGATTGTAGGTCGAGAAAAACTCGCTCAGCTCGTTCGTGAGTGCCCAGTTCAGATCCTCGTCGATCTCGCCGCCGGGTTTCGGCCGCAGGATCAGCGCCAGACCGACATAGATCGCGCCGGTCGCGAGCGTCGCGATGATCGGCTGGATGCGGCCATAGACGACGATGATGCCGTTGAGCAGACCCGCTGCCGTGCCAACAGTGAGCGAGACGATCAGGCCGAAGATGATCTCGATCGGTGATCCCGCCACCAGGTGGCTCGCGACGCAGTTGACGAGCGTCATGATCGCGCCGACCGACAGGTCGAGCCCACCGGTGAGGACAGGAACCGTCTGCGCCATGGCGACCATCACGAGCGAGAACGCCTCGTTGATGTTCTGCACCATGACCTGCTGGCTGAAGCCCTTGGGATGATTGAGGTTGTAGAAGATCCAGAGGACGGCGAAGAGCAGGATCGCGCCGACGAGACCCGCGTTCTGACGCAGGCCGATGGTAAGGTTCGACGGGCGCGGCGTCATGCGGCGGCTCCATGGCCGTCGCCAAAGGCGAAGGCGCTCGAGATGATGTTCTTCTCGGTGATGTCGGCGCCCTCCAGTTCGCGGCTGATGCGTCCGTCGACCATCACCGCGACGCGGTCGCAGCAGCCGATCAGTTCCTCATAGTCGGTCGAGTAGAACAGGATCGCGGCACCCTCGTCCGCCAATTGCCGCAGCAGGCGATAGATCTCCTGCTTGGTGCCCACGTCGATGCCACGGGTCGGGTCGTTCAGGAGGATGATGCGGGGGTTGGTCATCAGCCATTTGGCGATCACCACCTTCTGCTGGTTGCCGCCGGAGAGCGTCGAGACCGCATCGGCAGGCGAGCCGATCTTGATCTGCAGACGCTTGATTGCGCCCTCGACCGCCTTCACCTCCTTGCCGCGATCGACGAAGACGCCGTTCGTCAGCGCGCCCATCGAGGCGCAGACGAGGTTGTCGGCGATCGACATGGGCAGCATCAGGCCCTCGGTCTTGCGGTCCTCGGGTATCAGCGCCATGCCGACATTCGGGTTCTTGGCGTCGACGGGCGAATGCAGGTGCGCGGCCTTGCCGTCGACGACGATCTCGCCGCGCAGGCTGCGCAGAACGCCGAAGAGGGCGAGCAGCAGTTCCTTCTGACCCTGGCCGTCGAGGCCGCCGAGGCCGACGATCTCGCCGGGGCCGACCGACAGCGACACGCCCTTGAGCCGGTTCTCCCAGGCGAGGTTTCGCACTTCGAGCCGCGGCGCCGGTTTCGGACGCGCGGGTTTGGGCGGAAACTGGCTGGCGATCTCGCGGCCGATCATCAGCTGGACGATGTCATCGGGGGTCTTGGTGCCCATCGGGAAGGTTTCGATGTGGCGGCCGTTGCGGAAGACGGAGGCGGAGTCCGCGAGCGCCTCGATCTCATGCATGCGATGGGAGATGTAGAGGATCGACAGGCCCTTCGCCTTCAGGTCGGCGAGCATGGTGTAGACTTTCTCGACGTCGGCCTGTGTGAGCGCGGAGGTTGCCTCGTCGAGGATCAGGAGGCGCGGATTCTTTGAGAGCGCCTTGCCGATCTCGACCATCTGGCGGCGCGACAGGGGCAGGTCACGCACCAGCGTGCGCGGGTCGACGTCCTCGCAGCCGATCCGGGCGAGGACCTCCTCAGCCTTGCGGCGCTGCGCTTTCGAGTCGATCAGACCGAAAGGGCCAACCTTCAGCCAGCGCGGCGGGTCAGCGATCGAGATGTTGTCCGCGACCGAGAGGTCCGGCATCAGCGACAATTCCTGGAAGATGCACACGACGCCGGCGGCGTTGGCGGCGGCGGGATGTTCGAACCGGCCCGATTGCCCGGCGAGCACCATGGATCCTTCGTCGGGGCGGACGACGCCCGAGGCAATCTTGATCAGCGTCGACTTGCCGGCGCCGTTCTCTCCCAGAACGGCATGGATGGATCCGGCGCGGCAGGCGAAATCGACATTCTCAAGCGCGCGGACGCCACCATAGCGTTTCGAGATGCCCGTCATCGACAGCAGGGGGGTGTCAGTTGGCGCGGTCAAGGGGCGCTCCGGAAGCTGGGAAAGGGGCGGGGCGCTGGAGAAGGCTCCAGATCGACCGGCAGGAGCGGTCGCGTCATCGTCGCGGCGGCGCAGCGTCGACGACAGCGGGGCGGCTCTCCGGTCGCGGAGTGATGCACGGCTGTCGGCGGTCGGCAGACGTCCGCCGGCGGGGTCCATCCAAAGACCCCGCCGACGGCGCGTCAGAGGCTTACTGGACGTTCGCTTCGTCCTTAGCCATGATTTCCGTGGCCGTGATGTTCACGCCGCAGGGCGGGAACTCGTTCGGCGTGAAGAAGTTGTCGGTCAGGTTCGACCAGTAGTTCACGCCGTCCTTGAGCTCGGTGTACTTGGCCTGCGGGATCGGAACCGAGATCAGCTGCGGCATCTTGTTGCCCTCGAGAGCCGACAGCGCGGCCTTGATCGAGATCGCTACAAGACCCGGCGACTGACCGACGGAGAGACCCTTCAGACCATCCTTGCCGAGTTCCGCGAGCTGCTTGCGGAAGCCGTTCTCGGCCTCGCCAGCGATCGGGATCAGCGGATGCTTGGCGTCGAGCATGGCGCGCACGGTGCCGGTCGAGCCGCCCTGCACGAAGACGCCTTCAAACTTGCCATGGACGGCGATCGCGTCGGCGGTCACCTTCTGTGCGGTGCCGTCATCCCAGTTGCCGACCACTTCGATGATCTCGAAGTTGGCATCCTTCTCCATCGTCTCGCGGAAGCCGATATGGCGGTCGCGGTCGACGGAGTTGCCCGGCAGGCCGCGCACTTCGAGGATCTTGCCGTCCTTCTTGTCGCCGAGCTGCTCACGCAGCCAGGCGCCGGACATGCGGCCCATCTCGAGCTGGTTCTCGTTGACCATCATGACCTTGTCGGTGTCGAGCACGTTGTCGAACGGCACGACCACGACGTTGTTCTTATCGGCGAGCTTGATCACGCGATCGAAGCCGTCGGGCGACACGGCGATCGTGACGATCGCGTCATAGCCCTGGTTGATGAAGTCCTCGATCGCGCCGAGCTGGGCGGCGACGTCGGTGCCGGTCGAGACGACCTTGAACTCCTTGATCTTCTCTTTCACGCCGGCCTGTTCGACATAGGCCTTTGCGGTCTTGATCATCTGGATGCGCCAGGTGTTGCCGACGAAGCCGTTGACGACGGCGACGCGATAGGGGCCCGGCTTGGCATCCCACTGGAAGAATTTCGTCTCGGCGCTCCACGGCGCGAAGCACTCGGGATTGTGGCCCGGGCCTTCAACAACCTTCGGGCCGGCAAGCGCAGCGGCTGTCGACAGGAACAAGGCTGTCGAGGCAACGGCAGCGTAACGCAGCATCGTCTTCATTGGGCATCCTCCCAAGGATCCATGAGCGGCCGAGATGTTTTTTCTTTGGGTCCCGACGGTCGGTCCATACGCCGGGCTGCCCTGATGAAACCACGGGTCCCGGGATGTGACAAGCGCTGGACCGGTATTGACCGACAAATGGGACGGCTCGGATCTACATTATTCATACCGTCGATCGTGGGGTACGTATTTGCCGCTAGGCCCTGACGGTATGCCTTAGCGCCCGGCGTGGTGCACACTGATGCCCAACGCGCGGCAACAGCGCGGTGTCTGCCGGAATCCCCCAGGACGGCGACGGTCCGGGGGCAGCCAAACGCAAGGGGGAATCACCATGGACACCTTCATCAAGAACGCATCCGTGTGGGATGGCGACCGTGCGGAGACCTATCCGGCCGATGTCGTCATTCGCTGCAATCGCATCACCGCCGTCGTCACGGACGGCTCGAAAGTCGACACCGCCGGGTGCGATACGATCGACGCGTCCGGCATGGTGCTGATGCCCGGCATGGTCGAGGGCCACTGCCATCCGAGCTTCACCAACATCGCCGAGCCGCCGGAACTCGGCCGCATCGCGCCGGAAAAGCACATGCTGCTCACCGCGCAGAATCTGCGGCTGCTGCTCGACCACGGCTTCACCTCGGTGTTCGAGGCAGCCTCCGCCAAGCCCTTGCTCGGCGTCACGGCCCGCGACGCGATCGAAGCGGGACTGATCGCCGGGCCGCGCATGCGCGCCGGCAGCCCGGAGGTCACCACCACGGCGGGGCTCGGCGACGAGCGCAAGCGCTACCTGCACCAGGAGAGCTTCGGCCTGATCGCCGACGGTGCCGACGAGATGCGGCGCACGGCGCGCGAATGCGTGCGCGACGGCGTCGACACGCTGAAGATCAACATCTCCGGCGACGAGTTCGTCAGCCACGCCCGCGCCGAGATCACGCCGCTCACCGACCCCGAGCTCGCCGCCTTCATGGAGGTCGCCAAGGCCTTCGGCAAGAAGGTCGCCGCCCATGCGCGCTCGTCGAAAAGCGTCAAAATGGCGGTCCGTCACGGTGTCGACTGCATCTATCATTGCGATTTTGCCGATGAGGAGGCGCTGGACCTGCTGGAGTCGGTCAAAAACACGTCCTTCGTCGGCCCGGCCTTCGGCCTGGTCCACAACGCCACGAAGGAGGGCGATCGGGTCGGGATGACGCGCGAGATCGTCGAGAAGCTGGAGCTGTTCCGCAAGTTCGACGCGACCTGCGCGACCTATCACCAGATCCGCAAGCGCGGCATCCGCGTCGTCCTCGGCGGCGATTACGGTTTTGCGATCACGCCGATGGGGCAGAACGCTCGTGATATCGAGCATTTCGTGCGGTATTTCGGCTATTCGAACCATGAGGCGCTGCAATGTGCGACCGTCATCGGCGCCCAGCTGATGGGGTTCGACGGCGAGGCCGGACGTGTGCGCGAGGGCTACCTCGCTGACCTGCTCCTCGTGCGCGGCAATCCGTTGAAGGACGTGTCGATCCTGCAGAAGCGCGAAAACCTCGCGATGATCATGAAGGATGGCGCGATCTACAAGGATCCGCGCAGGGCGAGTGAACGCTGGTCGTCGCTCGTCGCGGCGGAGTGAGGGGCGCCGACGATCCGGGTGCCCTCAACTACTCGTGCTGCGCATCACATAAACCCCTGCCGCGACGATCATGGCCATGCCGACCATGGTCCAGAAATCGGGAAAATCGCCGAAGGCGAAGATCCCGAAGACCGTCGCGGCAATGATCTGTGTGTAGCTGAAGGGGGTCAGGACATTTGCGGGGGCGTGGGCGAAGGCCCGTACCATCAAAAGCTGGCCCAAGGCGAAGACGACGCCGAGAGCGAGGGCTGTCAGCCACATCGTGCCTGACACCGGCACCCATTGCGCATAGGCCAGCGGTGCGGAGATCAGGAGGCCTACCGCGAGCGTCCAGGCAAGCGTCACGTTCGGCTGTTCGCCTGCCGCAGCAAGCTGTCGGGTGAGGAGCTGGAAAAGCGCGTAGAAGACGGCGCCGATGAAGGGGAAGATCGCGTAGCCCGACACGGCGCCGAGCCCCGGTCGCGCGACGACGAGAACTGCCAGAAACCCGACCGCGACGCCGATCCAGCTGCTCACGCCGACTTTCTCGCCGAGGAACCGGCCGGACAGCGCGACGACCATGAAGGGGCCGGCGAAGAGGATCACGGTCGCCTCGGCCAGCGGCAGGTAATGGACCCCGATCACCATCGTGCCGCCGATGATCAGCGGGGCGAGGCCGCGCACGATCTGGAGGCCCGGCCGGCTGGTGCGAAACAGGCCTCCCCAGGCCGACGGCCCGATCACCAGCATCAGCATGGGCAGGGCGAGCGCGTAGCGGGCAAAGACGATCTGCCCGAAGCTCTGCGTCTCGACGAGGATCTTGCTCAGGCCGTCGACGGCACCGAAGAGCGACACGGCGAGGACGAGAAGAACGATCCCGCGAAGCGTCGACGACGAGGGTGATGGGTCGGACATGGGGTCATTCCAGGGTGAGCGACGCCATGCATCGCGGATGGTGGGGCACCAACACGGGTGTTTCGGGACGGGATCCGGTCACGGGCGTGGACGCGGCGTGACACGGGCGGCGGCCTCGAGCGCCGCCTCGTCGAGCGGAGATCCGTCGCGCCGGGCCTCGATGCGCGCTTCGATCGATCGGACGGTGAGCAGGATCGCCTCGTTGAACGGGCAGGGAACCGCGTGTCGGCGAGCGTGGTCGACGAGCGCTCCGTTCAGCGCCTCGATCTCCGTCCGTCGCCCCTGATCGACATGCTGAAGCATGGACGGCCGGTTGTAGCGCTCATAGGCGTGGTCGATTACCTCGGCGCGCGGATCGGGGCTAGGCAGGCGGATGCCTTCGGCGGCGACGACCGCAAGAATCTCGTCGAGAAGCCGTTCCATCAGGGTCAGCGCGGATCGGGTGCGCGCAACCTCGCCCGGCCTGAGCCCGGTGACGGCGCAGACCGGGTTGATCGCCGCGTTCAGCACGAACTTCATCCAGACATGGCCCATCACCGCAGGGTCGACGGTGAAGGGCAGGCCGCTCGCCCGCATCAGGTCGGTCGCGGCCGCGAGCGCCGGACCGGCACGGTCGTCGATCGTCCCGATGGTCGTCTCGCCGATGTTGGAGTGGCGGACGAGACCCGGCGCGACGACGGCGGCGCTGTTGTAGGTCGAACCGGCGACAATGCGGTGCGCGCCCAGCGCCTCGGCCAGTGCCTCGACATTGCCGATGCCGTTCTGGAGCGTCAGGACGGGGGTCGACGCCGGCAGGACGGTCCGCAGCGCCGTCGCGATGACGCTTGTCGCGCCGCTGTCGACGAGAACGAGGACGAGATCCGTCTGCGCGGCCGCACCGATCTCGGTCGTCGCGACGGCGGCGGCGGTCAGCCGCCCGTCCGGTGCCTCGACGATCAGACCGTCGGCCGCGATGGCCGCCACCCGATCGACCGCGCGGTCGATCATCACCAAACTGTGCCCGGCGAGCGCGAAACGCACCCCGAAGGCCGATCCCATCGCGCCGGCACCGATAATGGCGACCCTCATCGCGGATGTCCTTGTGTCGGTAAAGCCGCGCGGATCGTGTCACCGGGCGCGAAGCTGACGGGAAGCACGCGATCGCGCCGCTCGAATTCGCCCGTCTCGACCCGATGGATCAGCGCGTCCACTGCCTCTTCGCCCAGGCGATAGGCGGCCGAGTGAATGCTGGTGACGACGGGCGTGAAGAATTCGCGGAATGCGAAGGCGTTGAAACCCGCGACCATGACGTCGCCCGGCACGTCGAGCCCATGGTCGCGGACGGCACGGATGGCAGCAAGGGCCATCGTGTCGTTCGTCGCCATGAAGGCATCCGGCGCGCCCTTTTCAGTCAGATAGCGCATGAGGGTGGCGTAGGTCTGGTGAAAACTCGTGTCCTCGCAGCCGATCCGGTCGCACGCGGCACGACCGGCGGCCGTGGCGCGGAAAGCCGCCTCACGACGCTCGGCTGGGGGCCAGATCCGCAGCGGCGCGACATAGGTGATGGAGCGCGCGCCGGCCGCCAGCATCACTTCGGTGATCATCGCGGAGCCCGCCGTATCCTCCTGCACCAGCGTGCAGGCGTCGGCGAGATGGGCCGGCGCTTCGTCCTCGATGATGGCGAGCGGCACATGAAGGTTCGCCAGATGGTCATAGGCCGCTTCGCGCTCATCGACCGAACCGGACGCAAAGATGGCGTAGGCATCGACATTGACGCTGCGCGCGTTCGCCCGTTCGAGGCCGGCGCGGTCGACCACGCCACGCACCACGAAGCTGTAGGCGGTGTCGGCCAGCCGGTTGCTCATGCCGGAGGCGATCTCGGTGATGAACGGGTCATCCAGAAACCGCCGGTCCGGATGGATGATGATCAGTCCGATGGCGAACTCACGCTGCATGCGCAGGCTGAGCCCGCGGCGCATCGGTCGATAGCCGGTCTGCTCGATGGCGGCGAGGACGCGGCTGCGCGTTTCGTCGGCGACGCGCCCGGTTTTCGTTCCCAGCACATTCGACACCGTCATGATCGAGACGTTTGCGCGCGCGGCGACGTCGCTCAGCGTCGGCCTGCGCGGCTTGCCGGGCTCCGTACTGTCAGGTGGCATCGTCCCTCCGTCCGCTTCCGACCGGCGGAAGCGTCCGCGCATCAAGGCACCGACCGCATTCGGAATACATCGGCGTTTATGCGTATTTTCTTCGGCCCGAAACTGGCGAAGTTTAACGTTAAAGCAATGGAGAATTCGATGGTCGACTTCAAGCGGTACACCTCGATTCTCTACACCGCCGTCCTCTCCGACGTGCTCGACGGCCTCGGCTACATGCAGCAGGCGATGCGCCCTTTCATCCGGCCGATCGACGAAAATCTCGTCATGATGGGGCGGGCTCGGACCGGCCTCTACATGGTCACCTATTCCCACACCGAGGGCGAGAACCCCTACGAACTCGAGATGAAGCTGATCGACGATCTCAAGCCTGGCGAGATCGCGGTGCTGGGCTGTGGTGGCCCGACGGATCGGCTGGCGCCCTGGGGCGAACTTCTGTCGACTGCCTCGCGGATGCGGGGCGCCCATGGCTGCGTGACCGACGGGTTGGTGCGCGATCTCCGCCAGATCCGGGCGCTGGAATTTCCCGTGTTCCATGGCGGCATCGGTCCGCTCGACTCGAAGGGTCGCGGTCGCATGGTCGAGATGGACACGCCGATCGTCTGCGCCGGCGTGTCGGTGCGCTCCGGCGACATTGTTTTCGGCGATATCGACGGTGTCGTCGTCATTCCGCAGGAGATCGAGACCCGCGTGCTCGACGAGGCGGTCGCCAAGGTGACGAGCGAGAACATGACGCGCGACGAGCTGCTCCAGGGGCGGCTCCTGTCGGAGGTCTACGCCAAGTACGGCGTCCTCTAGACGCCGCGTGCCGGCGCCGCGGCGAACTCTCGCCGGAACATCACATCGCCGGACCGACCGGCATCGCAGGAGGATGGACGATGAAGGACCTCAATCGCCGCCGTTTCACCGGCGCGGCCGTCGCGGCGCTCGCCATGGTCACACTCTGCGTGACCGGGGCGGCCGCTGCCGAGAAGCTGCGCGTCCTCGCCTGGCAGGGCTATGCGGATGATGACTGGGTTGCCGCCTTCGAGGCGAAGACCGGCGCAGACGTCGACGTCGTGATCATCGGCACCGACGACGAACTCTGGGCCAAGATCCAGGGCAGCGGCGGGCAGGACTTCGACCTCTTGGCCGTGAATACTGCCCAGTTGCAGCGCTAAATCGACGCCAAGCTCGTCCAACCCATCGATGTTGCGCAGATGCCCAACCAGCAGAAGGTACTGGAGCGTTTCCGGGATCTTTCGGCCATTTCCGGCACGATGCGGGACGGCAAGGTCTACGGCGTTCCCTTCGCCTATGATGCGATCGGCCTGATCTATGATCCCGCCAAGGTCGATCCGGCGCCGACGTCGTGGTCGGTGCTGTGGGACCCGAAGTACAAGGGCAAGATCCTCGCCTATGACAATGGTGAGCATTCCTTCTCCTTCACCTCGCTGATGCTCGGCGTCAAAAACCCGTTCAAGCTGAGTGAGGACGATCTCGCCAAGGCGAAGGCGAAGCTGATCGAGCTCAAGGGCAACATTCTGAGCTTCTACACGACACCCGATGAGGCGCTGCAGATCGCGCAGTCGAACGATGTCGCCCTGATCTTCGCCAATTACGGGCAGCAGCAGGTCAAGGCGATGAAGGACGCGGGTCTTGCCATCGCCTACGTCAATCCGACGGAAGGTGCGCTCGCCTGGCTCGACACCTGGGCGATCACGGTCGGCGCCAAGGATCCGAAGCTCGCGCACGCCTTCATCGACTTCATGCTCGACGCCAAGATCAGCGGCACGATGTCCGAGCGGACGGGCTTCGGATCGACAGCTACGGCCTCGGCCGCCGTGGGCGAGAAGGACAACATTGTCTGGCTCGAATCCGTCGAAGACCCGACCAAGCGCTCCGATCTGTGGAATGAGGTGAAGGCCGCGCAGTGACGGCCGCGATGGGTGGTCCGCTCGTCGAACTCCGCGCCGTGGGCAAGTCCTACGGCGCGGCCAGCGTTCTCCGAAACGTCGATCTCACCGTCGAGGATGGGGAGTTTCTGGTGGTCCTCGGGCCGAGTGGTTCGGGCAAGACCACCATCCTGCGCATGATCGGTGGCTTCACCGATCCGACAACCGGGCAGGTGCTCCTCGACGGCGCCGTGATCAACACGCTGCCGATCAACCGGCGGCCGTTCAACACCGTCTTCCAGGACTACGCGCTGTTTCCGCATCTGCGCGTGCGCGACAATGTTGGCTACGGTCTTCGCGTGCGCGGCCTGCCACGGCGCGAGATCGCCGAGCGGACCGCCCATGTCCTCGACCTCGTGTCGCTGGGCGCCATGGCCGACCGGTATCCGGCCCAGTTGTCGGGCGGACAGAAGCAGCGGGTTGCGCTGGCGCGGGCGATCGTCTGCCAGCCCCGCCTGATCCTGCTGGACGAGCCGCTCGCGGCGCTGGATGTCGATCTTCGGCATCAGATGCAGATGTTCCTGAAAGATCTGCAGCGCCAGATCAGGACGAGCTTTCTCTTCATCACCCATGATCAGGAGGAGGCGATCGCGCTTGCCGACCGCATCTGCGTCATGGACCATGGTGCCGTCGTGCAGGTGGGGCCTCCGCGCGACCTCTACGACCGGCCGAATTCGGCCCATGTCGCCCGGTTCTTCGGCGACAACAACCTCCTGTCCGGTGTCGTCGAGACGGCGCAGCAGGGAACGGCGCGGGTCCGCACCGGGCTGGGCACGGTGACGGCGCGCTGTGATCCCGCGACCGGCCTTGCCGCCGGCGATCCGGCGCTGATGATGATACGGCCCGAGAAAATCGCTTTCGTTGGCGCCGACCGGGTGAACACGCCGACATCGATGCGGGTAGCCGCCCATGTCGAGAGCGTCGCCTTCGCCGGACCGCTGACCCGTGCGACCGTGACGGCGGGGCCGGGCGGCGCGATCCGTCTTCTCGTGAAGCGGTTGAGTGATACGGGGCCAGCCGTCACGGTGGGCCCCTGCGAAATCGCTTTCGCCGACAGCGATTGCTGGGTGGTGCGGCCATGATGTCGGGAACGGGGGCACGGATCGGGGCGGGGGTGCTGGTCTACGGCATCCTCGGCGTGATGATCCTCGTTCCCTTCCTGTCGTTTCTGATGATGAGCCTTTTCAGCGTCGACGGCGTCGTCATCGATCGCACACCGACGCTGATGAACTTCGAACGGGCCTTGTCCGATCCAGTCATCATGGGGGTGTTCTGGCGGACGATCGAACTGTGCGCCGGCGTTGCCGTGGTCGCGACCCTCGTCGCCTATCCTGTCGCCTTGCTGCTGCAGAGCCTGCGCGGGACCGCGCGCTTCGTGCTCCTGATCGCGATCACGGCGCCGCTTGTTCTGTCCTACGTGATGAAGATCTACGCCTTCCGCTCGATTCTCGGCGGCAACGGTCTCCTCAACCGTCTGCTCGTCGGCATCGGGGTGCTTTCGGGGCCGACGGATTTCTTCGTCTTCAATCTCAACGCGGTGTTTCTGGTCCTCACCGTCTTGCTTGCACCGTTTGCGGTGCTGCCGATCTTTCTGTCGCTCGAGAAGATCCCGGGTTCGCTGCATGAGGCGGCGGCCGATCTCAGCGCCGGCCGTCTGCATGCGTTCCTCACCGTGACGCTCCCGCTCAGCCGGCCGGGCATCGCGACCGCGCTGTCCTTCACCTTCGTCATGGCGATCGGCGATTTCGTCACGCCCCAGATGGTCGGCGGACCGAATGGCTTCACCTTCGGCCGGATCATCTACAGCCAGTTCGGACTAGCCTTCAACTGGCCCTTCGGATCGGCCCTCGGCGTGCTCCTGACCATCGTCGTCGTTCTGGTTCTGGCGCTCGCCGCACTTGCCGGACGCTTGCCGGGAGGGACGAGCCGATGACCCTTTCGCTCACTGCCAGAACCCTGCTCGCCTTCGTCACCGCCTGCCTGCTGCTCGCGGTCTATGGGCCGATCATCGTGACGATCGCGGGTGCTTTCCTGCCGATCAAGGGCGGCATGATCCAGAGCCTGACACCGAGCCTCGACGCGTTCCGCAGTCTCGGCAAGGATCCGGGCCTCGTCCGGTCGGTGATGCTGACGCTCGTCGTCGGCGCCGTCGCGACGATGGTGGCGGTCGGCCTGTCGATCGCGCTGGCGCTCTACGCCGTGCGACGCGGCGGCCGGCACGCGCGCATCGTCGCCTTCATCGTCTTCATCCCCTTCGTCATGCCGCCAATGGTCACCGGTCTGTCGCTGCTGATCTTCTTTCGTGATCTCGGCATCGACCGGTCCCTGGTGACGGTGACGGTGGGGCATGTGGTGCTGATCCTCGCGGTCGCCTACCGCCTCGTGGTCACGCGTCTCGTCGATCTCGGGCCGTCGCTGATCGAGGCCTCGCTCGATCTCGGCGCGTCGACCTGGCAGACCTTCCGTCTGGTCGTGCTGCCCAACATCGCCGGCAGCCTTGCCGTCGCGGCGACGCTGTGCTTCGCCCTGTCTTTCGACGAGACGCTGGTCACGCTTCTCCTCACCGGCACGGACAGCACTTTCCCGATCAAGCTCTGGGGCATGACGCGGCTCGGCATCAGTCCGGCGGCCAATGCGATTCTCGCGATCCTGCTGCTCGTGACCATCCTGCTCGCGAGTGGCGGCCTCTTTCTCGCCCGGCGCAATTCGACCGCGCGCGCCGATTAGGCGAGGGGCCTGACGGCGACGTCTGCGGACAGGATCCCGCACATGAAAAAGGGCCGGGCATGGTGCCCGACCCTCGATACTCTGCGTTGTCCGCCCGAGATCCTTCGGGCGAGCGTTCTCAGCCCTTCGGGCGGTTGCGGATCATGAAGGTGTCGAAGGTGTACTCCGACACCTGCGCCCAGAGGTTCGCATCGTTCCGGAACGCGCTGTAGCTGTCATAGATCTTCTTGAACATCTCGTTCTCGGCCGAGAGCTTCGCGTACAGATCATTCGCAGCCTTGAAGCCTGCTTCCATGATGTCCTGCGGATAGGGGCGCAGCTGGGCGCCGCCACCGACGAGCGACTTCAGCGCAGCCGGGTTCTTCGCGTCATACTTCGCCATCATGTCGACATTGGCATGCGCCGCCGCCGAGGTGATGATCGCCTTGTAGTTCTTCGGCAGCTCGTTCCACTTGCCGAGGTTGATGAGGAAGTGCAGCACCGGGCCGCCTTCCCAGAAGCCCGGATAGTAGTAGAACGGGGCGATCTTGTTGAAGCCGAGCTTCTGGTCGTCATAGGGGCCGACCCATTCGGCCGCGTCGATGACACCGCGCTCGAGCGCCGGGTAGATGTCGCCGCCAGGGATCTGCTGCGGCACGACGCCGAGCGCTTCCATCACCTTGCCGCCCATGCCGCCAATGCGCATCTTCACGCCCTGAAGGTCGGCGAGGCTCTTGATTTCCGTGCGGAACCAGCCGCCCATCTGCGCGCCGGTATTGCCGCCCGGAAGGCCGTAGAGGTTCTGGGTCGCATAGAACTCGTTCATGAGGTCGATGCCGCCGCCATGATAGTGCCAGGCGTTGGAGGCGCGGGCGTTCAGGCCGAAGGGGATCGCCGTGCCGAGCGCATAGCACGGGTTCTTGCCCCAGTAGTAGTAGGACGCCGTGTGGGTCATCTCGACCGTGCCAGTGCCAACGGCTTCCGCGGCTTCCGGCATCTTGACGATTTCGCCGGCCGGGAAGGTCTGGATCTCGAAATTGCCGTCCGTCGCTTCGAACACGGCCTTCGCGAAGACTTCAGCCGCGCCGTAGATGGTGTCGAGCGACCGCGGGAAGCCCGAAGTCAGGCGCCAGGCGACCTTCGGCGAGGACTGTGCAAGGGCAGGGGCAGCAAGCGCGGTCGCGGCGGCGCCAAGACCCGCGGTCTTCAGAAAACGACGTCTTTCCATGAATATCCTCCTCTGGAGTGTTGGTGTTTTAGTTGGCCGGCGTAATGCCGAGATCTGGTGGTCCATCCAGTCCCTGCAACGGTTCGATTCCGATGTCGGGCATCGGCAAGGCGTCGAGCGCCTTGTTGATCGAAGCAGGATCCAGAACCTGATCCTTCGACAGGAAATAGGTCACGGATTCGGGAAAGAAAATCAGAATGGCGACAAGGATCAGCTGCAGGCCGATCCATGGGATCGAGCCGAGATAAATGTCGCGGCTCTTCACCTCCGGTGGGGCTATGCCCCTGAGATAGAACAGGGCGAAACCGAAGGGCGGATGCATGAACGATGTCTGCATGTTCACGCACAGGAGCAGGCCGAACCAGACCAGATTGATGTCGAGCGCGACGGCAACCGGGACCAGCAACGGCACGATGATGAAGACGATCTCGAAGAAATCGAGAAAGAAGGCGATGAAGAAGATGAAAATATTGACGAAAATCAGGAATCCGATCGGCCCGCCGGGGATCCCGGTCAGCATGTGCTCGATCCAGCGTCCACCATTCACGCCGATGAACACCAGACTGAACACCGTCGCGCCGATCAGGATGAACACCACCATCGCCGTGATGCGCAGCGTCTGATCCATCGCGCTCCACATCAGAGCGCGGTCAAAGCGGCGGTTCATCAAAGCGAGGACGATCGCGCCGACCGCACCCATCGCGCCGGCCTCGGTCGGTGATGCAAACCCGAGGAAGATCGTCCCGAGCACGAGAAAGATCAGCGCCAGCGACGGGATCATGCCCCAGGCGACCTTCGCCGCGAGGGCCCACCCCCTGAGCGTCCGCGCTTCCGGCGGCAGCGGCGGCACAAGGTTCGGGCGGAAGGTCGCAACGAGGAAGATGAACAGCGTGAACAGCGCGACCTGCAGGATAGACGGACCGATCGCGCCCATATACATCTCGCCGACGGAAACATTGAGCTGATCGGCCAGAACGATCAGCACGAGGCTCGGCGGGATGACCTGTGTGATCGTGCCTGATGCGGCGATGACGCCGGTGCCGATCTTCATGTCGTAACCGTACTTCATCATGATCGGCAGCGAGATCATGCCCATCGCGATGACGGATGCCGCCACCGTGCCGGTGATCGCGCCCAGAATGGCACCGACGAAGATGACGGCATAGGCGAGGCCGCCGGGGACGGATCCGAATGCCTGTCCGACACCCTCAAGGAGGTCCTCTGCCAGTCCGGACCGCTCGAGGATCACGCCCATGAAGGTGAAGAACGGGATCGCGAGCAGCAACTCGTTCGAGACGATCCCGAAGATCCGGTACGGCAAGGCGTTCAGGAAGGCGAGGTCGAAATAGCCGATCTCGATCGCGATGGCGCCGAAGAAGAGGCCAAGGGCCGACAACGAAAAGGTAACCGGAAAGCCAATGAGGAGAAACAGGATGAGGCCGGCGAACATGGCCGGCGCGAGGAAGCCATATTCTAGCACGAGGCAAACCTCCCGCGCGGATCACGACCCGTTGCGACCATGACCGATCCTCTCACTGCAGGGGCTTTTCGTAGGCGATGTTCAGCTCGATGAACCCGGCCAGAGCGGCAATACGCTTGATCAGCTCGGACACTCCTTGCAGGAACAGCAGGCCAAAGCCGATCGGCAGGATGAGTTTCACGGGCCACAGGATCAGGCCGCCGGCGCTCGACGAAATCTCGCCGCTCTCAAAGGCTGTGACGAAGAAGGGCCAAGCCATTCCGCCGACCAGCGCCGTGGCGGGAAACAGAAACAGGATCATCCCGAACACGTCGATCCAGAGTTTCCGGCGCGCCGAGACGCTGCCATAGACCAGGTCGACGCGCACATGCTCGTTGAGCTGGAGCACATAGGGCGCACCCAGCATCACCGCGCCGACGAACAGATGCCACTGGATCTCCAGCCACGCATTCGAGCTGATGCCGATCATGTAGCGCAGCGATGCGTTGCCAGCGCTGATCATACAGCTCACGACCAGCAGAACGCCTGCCACATAGCCGATGTAGCGCGTCATCCGGTCTATGCCGCGGGATAGCTTCAGCAGATTGAGCAGAGGCGCCTCCCACCCACATCATTCTTGTTGTTGACCGTTGGGCCGATCTTGTGCGGCAAAATGGCGCCAATCCCCTTGCGCGGCAAGACCCGCACCTCAGGAAAATGACGTATTTCCATTATCCGAAGGGATTAGTCAGGCTTGGTCAGGGTTGATCGCATCCCTGGGATGCGAATGCCGCGTGCAAACAAGTAGATCAGTACGGCTCTGGTACGCCCTTCGTCTTCTAGGCCCGTCCATTCATCCGCTCGATCGCGCCGACGGGTTTCAGCGCGCCAGACGCCTTTCGATGGTGGCCGGTATCTTCTTCGACAGGATCGTGCGCCAGCCAAAACCGAGAATGAGGCGCGGCAGGAGGTTCGAGGCGCCACGGAACCCGTCATGCACGAGCCGGAGACGGGTTTTGCCGTCGCTGGCTTCTGTGAGCTCGAAGGTCACGGTGGTGTCGAGCGGCCCGCCCTTCCAGGCGATGACGAGACGTTCCGGCGGTGTGATCTCGAGAACACGCGCGTGGACGATGCCGTCGAAGCCGGGCGCGGGCTTTGTGCGAAAGGTGAAGGCATGTCCAGCCACCGGAATGAAGTCGTTTGGCATGAGCCAGTCGGCGAGGGCATCGCTGTTGGCGATCGCCTCCCAGACCATGGCGCGCGGGTAGGCGAGCACGCGTTCAATCGTGATGGCGCGCATCGGGGTCAGTTCCTCTTGTTCGCAAGATGGCGTTCCAGCGCGTCGAGCCGGTCGTTCCAGAACCCGCGATACTTCTCCAGCCAGTCGCCGATGGTCGCGAGCTCCGCCGGGTTCGTCCGGTAGAAATTGTTCCGCCCCGAGCGGCGTTCCACGACAAGGCCCGCGAGCTTCAATACCTGGAGGTGCTGCGACACGGTGGGCTGGCTGACGCCGAGCACGCGGGTCAGTTCGCCGACCGTTCGCTCGCCCTCCATCATCGCGTCGAGCATCGACCGACGCCGGGGATCGGCGATCGCGCGAAACGGATCCTGGTCCGGCGAGACGTAGGACATCGAAAACCCATCGTTATTTGCCGATGAATTATCGATAGGTAACTGCCTATGAAATGTCAACGCCGCCGGTTACGTTCGTCGATAACCGGCTGTGCCGCGCTGTGATCTCCTTTGGTGGGTCCGAGCGTACACTCTCACGTTGGTCGCTTTAGATGCACCTTGGGCTCGGGGGGACGATGAGGCAATGCGACGATTTCTGAAGTGGTTTGGCCTCGCGGTGGTCGTAGTGGCTGTGGCGGGTTTTGTCTGGAGCCAGTTTACGTTCGTGGAAGAACCGAAATTCACGCTCATCGAGTCATCCGGTGGTTTCGAGCTGCGCGACTACGGACCGATCATTGTCGCGGAAACCGCCGTCACCGGCGAGCGTGACGCGGCGATCAATGCCGGGTTTCGGCTGATCGCCGACTACATCTTCGGCAACAACAGCGTCGCCCAGTCGGTGGCGATGACCGCACCGGTTACCCAGCAGCCGAACCAAACGATCGCGATGACGGCACCGGTGACCCAGGCCGGGTCGGGTTCATCCTGGACGGTGCAGTTTATCATGCCGGCGCAGTATACGATGGAGACGCTGCCGAAGCCGAACAATCCCGCCGTGACGCTGCGTGCGATCCCGGGTGAGCGCGTCGCCGTTATCCGGTTCTCCGGCGTTGCCGATGAAAAACTGCTCGCGGAGAAGACGGCCGAACTCAAGACCATGATGGAGAGCCGCAAACTCGTCGCCGCGGGCGACTTGCGGTACGCTTTCTATAACCCGCCGTGGGTGCTCGGCCCCCTCCGCCGCAACGAGGTCGTGATCCCGGTGGTGAAGTAATTCGGCTTTCTTGCCGCTCGCCTGTCGAGCGCCACAAAATATCACATCGTCTATGTGAATTGGGGTATCCTGCGCCACAGCTCCTCGCCGTCAAAGGGCAGGGCGTCGGGACGGCGCAGGACGGGAAAGTCATGTCCAATCTGCAGTATGATGAAGCCGCGACCGAACAGCTCG